>JAGRJY010000026.1 GCA_020442465.1 Lysobacterales bacterium | reverse complement strand
TCTACGGGTTTCGCGTCATGGTCGGCGTCGGCATGCTGATGCTGGCCGTCGCCGGCTGGGGGGCGTGGACCCTGCTGCGCCGCCGCGAACCCTCGCCGCTGCAACTGCGTGTGTGGATCGGCATGACCTTCTCCGGCTGGGTCGCGACGCTCGCCGGCTGGTACGTCACCGAGATCGGTCGCCAGCCGTTCCTGGTGTATGGCGTGCTGCGTACCGCGGACGCCGCCTCCAGCGTGCCAGCACCATGGATCGGCCTGAGCCTCACCGCCTATCTCGGCCTGTACGTGCTGCTGCTCGTGGCGTACGTCACCGTGCTGTTCCACATGGCCGGCAAACCCGAGCTGGCCAAGACCCGCGCGGTCGACGACGCCGCGCTCGAAGGAGCCTGAGATGGATGCCTGGCTGCCGTTGATCTTCACCGCGCTGATGGCGCTGGCCATGCTGGTGTACGTCGTGCTCGACGGCTACGACCTGGGCGTCGGCATCCTCATGCGCACGGCGAGCGCCGACGAGCGCGACGCGATGGTCGCCTCGATCGGGCCGTTCTGGGACGCCAACGAAACCTGGCTGGTGCTCGGCGTCGGCCTGTTGCTGGTCGCCTTCCCGGCCGCCCACGGCATCATCCTCGGCGCACTGTATCTGCCGGTGACCCTGATGCTGATCGCGCTGATCGTGCGTGGCGTGGCGTTCGACTTCCGGGTCAAGGCCCACGACGAGCACAAGCCGCTGTGGAACACCGCCTTCTTCGTTGGCTCATTGCTCGCCGCACTGGCCCAGGGCTGGATGCTCGGCAGCTACATCGTCGGCTTCGCCAGCGACGCATCGGGCCTCGTGTTTGCGGCGCTGATCGCGATCGGTTTGGCGTCGGGCTACACCCTGCTCGGCGCGACCTGGCTGGTGATGAAGACCGAAGGCGCACTGCGCGAGCGCGCGCTGCGTTGGGCCTGGCGCGCGCTGTGGTTGACCGGCGCGGGTATCGCCGCGGTGTCGCTGGTCACCCCGTTGGTGAGCGCGCGCATCTTCGCCAAGTGGTTCGCCCTGCCGCAGCTGTTCGCGCTGATGCCGATTCCACTGCTCTCCGCAGGCGTCTTCTTCTACGCCGAGCGCCGACTGCGTCAATTGCGTCGGGGTCTCGGCGGCGGCGACTGGCAGCCCTTCGCCTGCGCCGTCGGGCTGTTCGTGCTGGCCTTCGCCGGCCTGGCCTACAGCCTGTTCCCCTATCTGGTGATCGACCGACTGACCCTCTGGCAGGCCGCCGCCGCACCCGAATCGCTGTGGATCATGCTGATCGGCGCAGGCATCACCCTGCCCGCCATCGTCGGCTACACGATCTTCTCGTATCGGGTGTTCTGGGGACGCAGCCGGGCGTTGAGCTACGACTGAGTCTGCCCCGATCTGTGTCCTGCACTGAGATCGCCTCTGGGATACCCGGAGTCAACTTCGGGGTGCCGGCTCCGCCACCGGACGTGCGACACTGGCAAAGCGGCCGCCAACACCCATTGAGCTGCCTCCAACGCGACTGGACTTCCGCACATCTACGGCCGGCGACGTGCGTCTGATTTGCGCCCATCGTCGCATCGCGCACGTTCGCCGCGGCAGCACCCCATTCGAACAAGAATTCGCCGATGACAAACCCGAACAGCGCGTCATGTTGGCTCTTGCTCGTTGCCTGCACCCTGCTCATCTGGCAACGGCCCGTATTCGCCGTGGACACTCCAGTGTCCAAAGATGCGCGCAGAACCTACCTGGTCCGCTTTGCCGAGTCCGGCGCAGCCCACTACGACGGCTCGACATCCGGCCTCGCGCGTTCGATGCCCGAAGAGGGTCAACGCTTTGATGCGCATAGTGCTGCGAGCCAGGCGTACGTTGCGCATCTGCGATCCACACAAGCCGCGTGGCTGAAACGCATTGAAGCGGTCATCGAACGCACCCCCAGATTGACGCACGAGTATCTCTACGCGCGAAGCGGTGTCGCGCTGGAGCTTTCGGCGGCCGAAGCGTCCCGGGTCGCGGCGCTGCTCGGCGCGGAATCGGTGCAGCCCGACGTGGCCTACTGGCCTGCCACCTACCGGGCGCCAACTTTCATCGGTGCGGACAACGTGTGGGCGCTTTCGCCACCTCCACCGGCCACGTCATTCGGTCGCGGCAAGGTACTCGGTCTGCTCGACAGCGGCATCGACACGACGCACCGAAGCTTTGCGAATGACCTGGGCTGCGGGTTCAGTGCTGTTGTGCCGAAAGTGCGCAGTGCTCGGGACTGCACCACGGCCGAGGCGGGCATCTGCAACGGCCCGAATCCTGGCGACGAGCTGCGGCATGGCACCTCCACGGCCGGCGCCGCGGTCGGCAACTACGTGTCGACCACCGCCGATCAGTACCTCTCCCTCCCCGCCCCCTACACGTCCATTTCGGGTGTTGCGCCCTGCGCCACTCTGCGCAGCTACGACGTTTGTTCAGTGCCGGGTCAAGGGTGCGTGCTCTCTGCGATGGTCGCCGCAGTCGACAACGTACTCGTCGACGGCGATGTTGATGTGGTTCTGTTCGGCCTCGAGGGGGGCGAAACGCCGTGGACAGACGTTGATCGCGCATTGCTGGATCTGGTCGACGCGGGTGTGGTGGTGGTTGGTCCCGCGGGCAACAAGAGCGCTGCCAGCGTGACAGCCGGCCATCGCGCACCGTGGATGCTCAGCACTGCCGCTTCGTCGCACGATGAGGCAGTGCAGTTCGGCAGCCTTTCCGCAATCGGACCCGGGGTTCCACCGCCAGAGCTCCAGTCTGTCGTACTGAACCCCTTCGAAAACGGGCCCTTCGGGAACTCTGGAAGCTACCCGATCCGGATTGATCCAAACAACCTGTTCGGGTGTACAGCTTCGGGCGGATTTCCTGACGGCCATTTCGACGGCGCCATCGCGCTCGTCGCATATCACCAGTCCAGCATGGCGTGCAGCTTCACCGAGAAGAGTCTGAACGCCCAAGCAGCCGGCGCAGAGGTGGTGGTCTTCTATGGAGAGCCGAGTGGATCAGCGTTTGGCTTTCCGGACGAAACCAGCCTGCCGGCCTATACCGTAGGTTCGAACCTTGGACCGGCCTTCCGCGCCCTGATCGAGGCCAACCTGCCTGGCGACACCTTCGTCGACATGGTCAGCGCCGTCAGGCAGGGTAACGTCTTGTCCTTCTATTCGCGGCGAGGCCCGCTGCCCGATCCGCTCGTCGACCTCAGCAAGCCTGATCTCACTGCCCCTGGCCACTCACTCATTGTCCCGTACCCTCTGATCATCCTGAGCACGGGCTACATTCAGACCAGCGGAACGTCATTGAGTGCGGCGATTGTCGGCGGCGCAGCGGTGCTGCTGCGGGCGCTGCGTCCGGACTGGTCCGCCACAGCGACAACGTCTGCGCTGCAGCTCAGTGCGTCGCCGGAAGGCACCGAAGAGGATCGAATCACGCCCTGGAACCCCGACCAGGTCGGCCACGGCCTGGTCCGCCCTGACCTCGCCATCGAAGCCGGCCTGGTGATGGACGAGAGCTTTGCGAACTTCCTCGCCGCGAACCCGACCGGTGGTTCGATCAGCGTGCGCAACCTGAACATTCCTTCCCTACGCAACCTCGCGTGCACGCCCACCTGCGTTTTCAGCCGCACCTTTACTGGCACCATCCCCGGCGGCCAGGTCTGGCTGCTCGGCTACGAGGGCGATCCGGACATCAACGTGCAGTTCAGCGCGCCCACCTTCTCCGTGACCAACGGCGGAGACGAGACTGTCACCTTCACCGTCAGCCCGAACGGCCCGCAGCCGGACACGCTGTTCGGCGCCATCACCCTGACCGCACAGGGCGCGCCGGTCGAATCGCCGCCTCCGCTGCCGGTGCTGCGCCTGACCGTCGCCATCGCCGGCAATGGTCCGGATGCCAATTACGTGTTCGCGAACGGCTTCGAATAGCCCGATACAAGGTCATCGCACCACCCACACGCCCGGGCCAGCCCGGGCGTGTTCGTTCACGGCCCGGACGCACGAACACCTTCAGCCCGAAGCGCAGACAATCCGTCTTACCCGCCGAATCCTGCGCGCCGCTCGTTGACCCGGCGCGACCCATGGCCCTGCTTACTCCGCCGCCCACGCGTCGTCTTCCAGACCCCAGCGTGCGCGAATGCGCGCGAGCTCCCCGCTGCGCTGCAGACGCTCCAGAGCGGTGTCGATCTGCGCGCGCAAGGTTTCGCCCTGCGGCCAGCGCCGCGACACCAGCATGTGGTAGCGCTCGACCGGCACACCGGGCACGAGCGCGTGCGCGACGTCGGGCGCCAGCAGGACGCCGCGACCCGTGAGGGCATGGCCGCGGACGATCTCGATCTGACTGAGCACCACGTCGCAGCGGCCCAGGTGCAGCAGGCGGAAGAGGTCGGTGACGGTGCGCACGCCCTGGTTGATGCGCGACCGGTCGAGGTCGAGCCCGGCGTAGGCATGTCCGTGAATGCCGCAGACGCGCCAGCGCCCGAGCTGCGCGGCCGCCTCGATCTCCGCGAGGTCAGGATGGCGGTCGACGCGATAGAAGTAGTGCAAACGGGTGGTGTAGTAGGGGCGCGAGAACAGGAATCGTGCTTCCCGACCGGGCTTGATCGACGCGCTCAGGCTGAGCTGGTAGCGCGTCCCTTGCTCGACTTCGGCAAGACAGCGCAGCCAGGGCAGGGCCTGCACCTCGATGTCCTCGTACGGCAGCTGCATGGCACGCAGCACATCGAGGCTGAAACCCGCCAGCGGCGCCGTTGCATCCGTCCCCGGGGACGCGGACTCCACGAAGGAAAACGGCGCCCACTCGGACACCTCTTCGCAGATGCGCAGGCGCTCGCCGGCCGTCACGGCCACAGCCGCGCACAGCAAGCATGCTCCGACGATCCCATGAACTGCGCTCATGCCGTGCAACCGGCCGGGCCCTCAGCCAGACTACGCGGCGAGGGGTGGCACAGCAATCGGACGCACACCTGCAAGGATGGGATGCACGCGACGGGACGCCGCGCTGTGGCGGCGTCGTGCCTGCGTCCCAGTCCTCGTCCGCACCGCGCTCGCGGATCGACGAGCCTTGATCAGCCGCTGGGACGGGATCAGTAGCGCCGCTGCGGCGTGTCGATGCCCTTGGCCGGGCGATCTGGCGTGCGCAGCGAGTCGAGGTAGACCAGCAGCTGGTTCTGCTGCGTGTCGCTCAACAGGATGAATCGTTCTGCCGCTTCGAGCCCCTCACCACCGTGCGCTTCGATCGCTTCACGCAAGGTCAGCGCACGACCGTCGTGCAGGTAGGGCGCGGTGTCGGCAATGCCCCACAGGCGCGGCGTGATGAAGAACGGATCCAGACCCGAACCGGTGGTCTCGGCCAGGTCCGGCCCCATGTCGTGGCGTTTGAGGTCCGAGTGCAGCGGCACCGACACGCCGGCGCCACGGCGCGCGAAGCCGGGCGCCCTGGCGGCGAGATCGATCGTGTAGAACACGTTCGCGTCCGGGTCCGTCTCCACTTCCGGGAACGCGATGGGCAGCATCCGGCTCTCGGTGTACAGCTCGGGAACATGGCAGCCGCCGCATCCGGTCGCGTCGAACACCTGGCGTCCGGCGCGCACCGTCGCATGGTTGGCCATCACCTGAACCGGTCGTTCCAGCGTGGTGCCGAAGATGTGCATGGCCGACAGCTCACCCACCAGCACCTCGTCGACCACGCCGTCCTCGTCGTCGTCGACGCCGACACCGACCATCTCCTGCGCCTGCATGCCCATGTGGAACTGCAGCGCACCGACGTCGAACGCACGCACCGTGGCGAACTCGCCCTTGCGGCCGAACGGACGAACGACCAGGTCGGCGTCGACGCCCTGCACCAGGGAAGTATCGAATCCGCCGGCCGCGCTGTAGCTCAGGCTGCCGAACTGAACGCTCTTGCTGACCAGCTGCACCGGCGTGCCGGGCTGCGACTGTGCCTGGGCCTTGAGCGCCTGCAGATCGCGGGTCATCTCCTTGCCCAGCTGCTCGACGCCGCCGGCGCCGTACAGAAACGGCGGATTGATCAGGCGGCCATTGACCTCAGCGCGCAGGCTGCCGTCTTCATCGGCGACGTCGATGCGGGTCACGAACGGCATGGCCGTGTTGGCGATGCCGGCGACGCCGGCGATACCCAGGGTCGGCGGCACCGTCGCCAGGCTGACGAAGGCGTGGCATTCCTGGCAGGTCTGGCTGTCGAGCCCGTTCAGCCGCAGCCAAGTGCCGTTGACGGTGGGCCGCTGGCCGAATTCCGCCGGATCGGGCCCGACCGTGCCGTCGCCATAGCCGTCGTACCTGTTGAACGACGTGGTGAACATTTCCAGCCCGCGACGGCGCAGATCCTTGAGCGAAAAGGCGCCGCTGAGGATGTCGGCCTGGGTCAGCCGGGGCGCCCGTATCGCCGGGCCATCGCGCGGAATGCCGATCTCCATCGCCTGCAGCGCCGACGCGGCGTCCTTGGCGCCGTTGGTGGCATCGCTTGCTTCCTCGGCGCCAGCCGGACGGGCGGCAGCCGCATACACGATCATCAGCGCGATCGCCGCGCACACACGGTGGATCATGACTTCCCCTATCGGATCGACAACTTAACCAATGACTCGAACGAGCCGCCGACGGTATACCCTGCCCGGGCCCGCCGGGCAAGTCGCACGATGCCCCGCAACGCGGACAGCGGGCGGCCGGGACGCTACCCTGTGCCGATCGAATCAGGAATGCCGGGATGACCGACACGCTGACCCTCACCCGCCCCGACGACTGGCACCTGCACCTGCGCGACGGCGATGCCCTGCGTGCTGTGCTGCCGGACACGGCGCGCCAGTTCGCCCGCGCGATCATCATGCCGAACCTGCGCCCGCCGGTGACGACCACCGACCTGGCCGCGGCCTATCGCCAGCGCATTCTCGATGCGCGGCCGCCAGGATCCGGGTTCGAGCCGCTGATGACGCTCTACCTCACCGACAACACCGCGGCCGACGAGATCCGCCGCGCGCAAGACAGCGGCTTCGTGCACGCGGTGAAACTCTACCCCGCCGGGGCGACGACGAACTCGGATGCCGGCGTCACCGACCTCGCGCGCTGCCATGGCGCGCTGGAGGCCATGCAGGATGTCGGCATGCCGCTGTGCGTGCATGGCGAGGAGACCGATCCATCGATCGATGTGTTCGATCGCGAGAAGGCCTTCATCGATCGCGTGATGATTCCCTTGCGCCGCGATTTTCCCGCCCTGCGCGTGATCTTCGAGCACATCACCACGCGTGACGCCGCCCACTACGTCCGCGATGCCGAAGGCGACGTCGGCGCGACGATCACTGCCCACCACCTGCTCTACAACCGCAATGCGCTGTTCACCGGCGGCATCCGCCCGCACTGGTATTGCCTGCCGGTGCTGAAGCGCGAGATCCATCGCGAAGCCTTGATTGCAGCAGCGACCTCGGGCAATCCGCGCTACTTCCTCGGCACCGACTCGGCGCCACATGCGCGCCACACCAAGGAGGCCGACTGCGGCTGCGCCGGCTGCTACACCGCATTGCATGCTATGGAGCTGTACGCCACCGCGTTCGAACGTGCCGATGCGCTCGACAAGCTGGAAGGCTTCGCCAGCTTCTTCGGCGCCGACTTCTACCGCCTGCCGCGCAACACCGGCACCCTCACCCTGCGCCGCGAGACGCATGCGATTCCTGGCTCGCTGCCATACGCGGAGGGTCAACAGCTTGTTCCACTGGCGGCAGGCGAGTCGCTCGCCTGGCGGCAAGTCGCCGACACCACGTCGTCCTGAGTCGGCGCGCGACCCGACAGACAGACCCAGCCGCGAGGAATGATCATGAGCAAGGCGCGCACGCACCTCGAAGCGAAACATCTGGAGCAGATCCCCAACGTCGGCCCGGCCGTCGCCGCCGACATGCGCGGCATTGGCATCCATGAGCCGCGACAGCTGATCGGTCGTGATCCCTATGAGCTGTACAAGCTCAGCAGCGCCCGCGCCGGTGCGCCGCAGGATCCCTGTGTCTGCGACACCTACATCGCCGCCGTGCGCTTCATGGAAGGCGCCCCACCGCATCCGTGGTGGCACTACACGGCGGAGCGGAAGCGCACACTGACGCGTCGCTGATGGGCGAATTCGACCGGCGTCCTCAGTCCGTTGGACGCGCGGCCAAAAGTCGGTCGGCCAGGCTTTCGATCATCGCGCGCTCATGCAGCAGGTCGAGCCACGCCGGCGGAATGCCGGCGGCACCGTAGAACGCCCCGGCAATCTGCCCCGCGATTGCAGCCGTGGTGTCCGCGTCCTCGCCCAGATTGGCCGCCGCGAGGATGCAGGCCTCGAAATCTGCTGTGCGATCGAAACACCAGAGGGCGGCTTCGAGGGCAGCCACTGCGTAGCCGCTGCCGCGGACTTCATCCGCTCGCTTGATCCGATAGCTGCCAGTCGCCACCGCTCGCACGGCGGAGGAATGCAGCTGCAGATCGACTGGCGCCACGATTTCAGCCTTCTCCAGCCCATCCAGGCACCGACACAGGACTTCAGCCATCACGCGACAGCTCTCCACCGCATCCTGGGCGCCGTGCGTCGTACGCGAGCTCTCGACCGAGAATCGATCGACCAAACCCCGATTCGGGTAGTAGTGCATCACCACGGGTGCCAGGCGCATCAGCGAGCCGTTGCCCGCGGTGCGCGGATGATCCGAACCCGAGTATGGCTGACCGGTCATCTCGAACCGCTCCAGCGCACCGCGCACCGTGTTTCCGATGTCGAAGCACTCGCCGGTTGAACTCAGGTATCCCCATCGCCACCAGTTCAGGTAGCGCGCCATCTGATCGGCAGCATCGAATCCCCGCTTCGCCAGCAGGCTCTCTGCCAGACACAGCGCCATGGACGTGTCGTCAGTCCACTGGCCGGCCCGGAGTGAAAAGGGCCCACCGCCGGTCACGCCTTCGACCGGTGGAAAGCTGCCGCGCGGTTTGAACTCGACGGTGGTGCCGACCGCATCGCCACAGGCCAGCCCCAGCAGTGCGCCGCGAAAGCGGTCGGCGAGCGGAATCATCGATGCTGGCGCGCGACCACGCGCTGCAGCCACGGCCGAATCACAGTCCCCCGGCCGCCTGCGCCACGGCGCGGAACAGCGCGCGTCCCTTGTTCATGGTCTCGTCCCACTCCTTCTGCGGGTCGGAGTCGTAGACGATGCCTGCACCGGCCTGGACGTGCAGGCGACCGTCCTGGATCACCGCGGTGCGGATCGCGATCGCGGTGTCGGCGTCGCCGTGCCAGCCGATGTAGCCGATGGCGCCGGCGTAGACATTGCGCTTCACCGGCTCCAGCTCGCGGATGACCTCGAGCGCACGAATCTTCGGCGCGCCGCTGACGGTGCCGGCCGGGAAGGTGGCGCGCAGCACGTCCGCGTAGGACAGTCCGGGCAGCAGCTTGCCGGTGACTTCGCTGACGATGTGCATGACGTGGCTGTAGCGCTCGATGACGAACTGTTCACCGACTTCCACCGAACCGGCCTCGGCGACGCGGCCGACATCGTTGCGGCCAAGGTCGATCAGCATCAGGTGCTCGGCGCGCTCCTTCGGATCGGCCAGCAGTTCGGCTTCGAGCGCGAGATCTTCTTCGTGCGTGGCGCCACGCGGCCGGGTGCCGGCGATCGGCCGCACCGTGACCACGCCGTGCTGCAGGCGCACCAGGATCTCGGGCGACGAGCCGACCACCTGGGTGCGGCCCAGGTCGAGGAAGTACATGTAGGGCGACGGATTCAGCGCGCGCAGCGCGCGATAGACATCGACCGGACGGGCACGGAACGGCACCGACATGCGCTGGCTGAGCACGACCTGGAACACATCGCCGGCGCGGATGTACTCCTTGCTGCGCTCGACCGCAGCCATGAACCCCTCGCGCGTGAAGCCGGAAACGAAGTCTTCCTCGTTCAGCAGGGACGGATCGAGCACATCGGGGTAGCTTGCACCGGCGTGGCGCAGACGGTGGGTCAGCGCGTCGAGGCGACGCTGGGCGCGGGCAAAGGCCTGCGGTTCGGCCGGGTCGGCATGCACGATCAGGTACAGGCGGCCCTTGAGATTGTCGAACACCGCCACTTCTTCGCTCAGCAGCAGCTGGATGTCGGGCGTGCCCAGGTGATCGGGCTTGTCGCCCCCCTGCAGCCGCTCTTCGACGTAGCCGATGCACTCGAAGCCGAACCAGCCCACCAGTCCTCCCGTGAACGCGGGAAGGCCGTCGACCTGGGGCACCCGGAAGCTCGCGCGCAGGCGTTCGACTTCACCGAGCGGATCGTCGACGTGGCGGCGCTCCACCACTTCGCCGTGCACCGACATCTCGAGCTCGTGTCCGCGAAACGCGTAGCTGGTGCGGCAGGGCAGGCCGATGATCGAGTGGCGTCCCCAGTTCTCGCCGCCCTCGACCGATTCGAGCAGATAGGCGTTCGGCGCGTCGGCGAACTTGAGATAGACCGAGAGCGGCGTATCGAGGTCGGAGAGCACCTCGCGCACGACCGGTATCCGGTTGAAGCCGGCGGCGGCAAGCTCGGCGAAACGTTCTGCTGTGATCATGGAGCGGACTTGATTTCGATGCAGCGAATCATCAGGAAAAGAACGGCGGCGCCGGCATCTCGCGCAGCGCACCGCGCAGCGCTTCGGACCAGCGCTCGCGAATGGTCTGGAAGTAGCCGTTGCCTTCCTCGAAGCGCCAGTGGTCGTTCAGGTGCAGGCTGTCGCGCCGGTACACGGTGAGATCGAGCGGCATGCCCACGCTCAGGTTCGACCGCAGCGTGGAATCCATCGACAGCAGCGCGAGCGTGACCCCCTCCGACAGCGACGTGTCGACGCTGACCGCGCGATCGAGGATGGGCTTGCCGTACTTGTGCTCGCCAATCTGCAGATACGGCGTGTCTTCGGTGGCGGCGATGAAGTTGCCGGCGGCATAGACCTCGAACAGACGCATCGTGCGATCGGCGAGCTGACCCCCGAGCAGGATCGACACATCGAAGTTGATGCCCTGCTCCTTCATCGCCCGGCCGTGGACACGGTAGGCCTGACGCACGGCCTCGCCGACCAGCGAGGCGGCGGCGAACATCGACGGCACCGTGAAGATGGTCTCCTCCTTGCCGGTCTCCGGGTGCTTCAGGCCGTCCTGGATCAGGTTGATCACCGCCTGCGAGACGGCGAGATTGCCTGCTGTCATCGCGACGATCGCGCGCTCGCCCTCGCGATGGAACAGATGCTGCTTGGAAAAGCAGGAAATGTTGTCGACCCCCGCGTTGGTGCGGGTGTCGGAAAGCAGCACGAGACCCTCCTGCAGGAACAGACCAACGCAGTAGGTCATGACAGGCTCGCGCCAGGAAGGATCATCGGGGTGCACCGCTGTGAGAGAGCGCCGCAGAGCGTAGCAGCAGGTGGCGCGACGACGCGAGCAGGTCGCCGCGTGCGCGGGTGGATTCGAGGCGGCAAGCCCATGCATGGGTGCAAGACCCGACCCGCTCCCCCGACCCCTCTCCCGGGGGGAGAGGGGAGTGAAAGCGGCGACGTCTGCTTTTCTTCTTCCTGTGGGAACCAGCATCGCGACATCGTCTGCTTCCCTTCTCCCCGTGGGAGAAGGTGCCGCGGCAGCGGCGGAAGAGGGCCGGGTGTCGAACTGCGCACCGACGAAGCGCTCACCTGTCCAAACGAAAGGCAACATCCGACCCGCTCCCCGTCCCCTCGCCCGCGGGGAAAGGGGAGCGAGAGCACCCGCACCACCGCAGCACCTGCTTGCCTTCTCCCTGTGGGAGAAGGTGCCGCGGCAGCGGCGGTAGAGGGCCGGGTGTCGGACTGCGCGTCGACGAAGCGCTCAACTGTCCAAACGGAGGGCAAAACCCGACCCTCTCCCCCGACACCTCTCCCGAGGGAGAGGGGAGAAGAGCCGCCCCCGGATGCGACCCCGCGACGCCCAACAGCCTGCACCTTTCGACGAAGCGGACCCGGTACATGGATGTACCGGCGCGAGCGCGAAGCGCAAAGCGGAAAACGTGGCGCAGCTCGGCTGCGGCTGTGTTCGCGCAACCGGCGGCAGGATGCCCCGTGTTGCGCACCACTACTGCTGCTGCGCCACCTGCACCTGCACGGTCACGTCCAGCGATTCCACCGCGCCGCCCTGGCGGATGCCGCGAATCGGTGCGGCGTCGCGGGCGTCGCGGCCGACCGCCACGCGCACGTAGTGCTCGTTCGGCGAGATCCGGTTGGCGACATCGAAGCCGACCCAGCCCAGGTCAGCGACGAACACCTCGCACCAGGCATGGCTGGCTGGCGACAGGTCGTCGTCGTGCACCCACAGGTAGCCGGCGACGTAGCGCGCCGGCAGGCCGAGCGCGCGACACGCCGCGATCATGATGTGGGCGTGGTCCTGGCACACGCCGGATCCCTGCGCGAAGGCCTCGTGGGCGCGGGTTTCGGCATGGGTTTCATCGGTGCGGAACTCGACCCGCTCGCGAATCCGCAGCATCAGCGCATGCAGCCGTGGCAGCGTTTCGCCGGCCGGTTGGTCGGCGGCGAATTCGCGCAGCCCGGCATCGACCACGGTAAGCGGAGAAGGCACCAGGAAATAGTCGGGCGGCAGCCACTCGTCGGTGGTGCCGAGCACGCCGGCGGTGTCGTGGGTGCGCACCGTGCCGGCGACTTCCACTTCGAGCGATTCGACCGGCCCCTCCGCGGAGAACGTGGCCTCGGCATTGCCGAAGCCGTCTTCGCAGCGCGGCTTGAGCAGCTTGCCGCCGACCCGAACCGCCCAGCGTTCGACGGTCTGCATCGCATTGCTGCGCGGCCACACCCGCATCGCCTGCACGATGCGGGTGGCCGGAATCTCGTAACGGTAGGCCGTGTGGTGGCGGATGTTCAGGCGCATGCGGCCCTCAGAAGTGGTGGGCGCGGGCGATCGCGCCACCCAGTTCGGTGGTGCGTTCGACGATGTCGGACAGGAACTCGTGCAACCCGCCGCTGATCACCTCGTCGATGCTGGAGTAGGTCAGCCGCACCAGCAGCCCGTGGGCGAGTCGCTTGGCCTCGGCGACGCGATGCGGATCCTGGTCCTCGATCAGTTCCAGATGATCGACGATGCGCTGGTAGCTGAAACGCAGCGAACGCGGGAACTCCGGACGCAACACCAGCAGTTCCGCCACCTGGGCCGGCTCGACATGGCCCTTGAACAGCACCCGGTAGGCGCGTCGCGCGGCGACCACGCGCAGCACGGCCAGCCACTGGTAGTAGTCGATCACGCCACCGACGTCTTCGACTCGCGGCAGGCGCACGTGGTATTTCACGTCGAGCAGGCGCGCGGTGTTGTCGGCGCGCTCGAGGAATTGGCCGATGCGGAAGAAATGGAAGCTGTCCATCCGCAGCGTGGTGTTGGCGAACACGCCCTGGAACAGGCCGATCCGCGCCTTGACCCACTCGAGGAAGCGGATGCGTTCGTCCTGCGACAGCTCGCGCGGAAACTGGTGCAGCTCCAGCCAGGCGCCGTTGACCGCTTCCCAAGCCTCGGTGTTCAGCGCCGTGCGCACCGCTCGCGCGTTGCGACGCGCGGTCTCGATGCAGCTGACGATAGAGGAGGAGTTCTGCGGGTCGAAGGCGAGATGGTGGACGACCGATTCTTCGCTCACGCTGGAGCTGGCGAAGAAACTCTCCTTGGCGCCGGCCGCGACGATCGCCGATTCCCATTCGGTGACCGAATCGCTCTCCGGACGCACGGCACTCATGTGCCCGGCCGCCTGCAGCAGGCGCGCGACGTAGTCGGCGCGCTCCATGTAGCGCGACAACCAGAACAGGTTCTCGGCGATCCGGGCGAGCATCAGGACTCCAGCACCCAGGTGTCCTTGGTGCCGCCGCCCTGCGACGAATTCACCACCAGCGAACCCTCGCGCATGGCGACGCGGGTCAGCCCGCCGGGCACCACCTGCATGGATGCGCCACTGAGCACGAAGGGGCGAAGGTCGACGTGGCGCGGCGCCAGCCCCGATTCGACGAAGCAGGGCACGGTCGAGAGCGCAAGAGTCGGCTGCGCGATGTACTCGTGCGGCTTGGCCCTGAGCACCTTCTCGAACTCGGCGATCTCGTCCCGGGTGGACGTCGGACCGACCAGCATCCCGTAGCCGCCGGAACCATGCACCGCCTTGACCACCAGCTCATCGAGGTGATCGAGCACGTGCGCGAGCTCGTCGGGCTTTTTGCAGTCCCAGGTCGGCACGTTCTGCAGCAGCGGTTCCTCGCCGAGATAGAAACGGATCATCTCCGGCACGTGGATGTAGATCGCCTTGTCGTCGGCGATACCTGCACCCACCGCATTGCACAGGGTCAGATTGCCCGCGCAGGCGGCGTAGTGGATACCCGGCACACCGAGCATCGACTCCGGCCGGAACACCAGTGGATCGAGATAGTCGTCGTCGATGCGCCGGTACAGCACGTCGAGACGCTGCAGGCCCCGCGTCGTGCGCATGTAGCAGATGTCGTCCTTCACCATCAGGTCGTGGCCTTCGACCAGGGCGATGCCCATCTCGTCGGCGAGAAAGGCGTGCTCGTAGTAGGCGCTGTTGTAAATGCCCGGCGTCAGCAGGGCGACAGTCGGCTCGCCCTCGCAGTGGCGGGGCGCGACCGAGCGCAGGGTCTCCAGCAGCTCATCGGGATAGTGCGCGACCGGCGACACGCGCGCGCGGCGGAACAGCTCGGGAAACAGCCGCAGCATGACCTCGCGATTCTCCAGCATGTAGGAGACCCCCGAAGGCGTGCGGCAGTTGTCTTCCAGCACGTAGTAGTCGTCCGGCCCGGTGCGTACCAGATCGATGCCGGCGATGTGGGTATAGATGTCGAACGGCAGGTCCTGGCCGACCATCTCAGGGCGGAACTGTGCGTTGTGCAGGACCAGATCGCGCGGCACGCGGCCGGCGCGGAGAATTTCCTGGCCGTGGTACACGTCGTGGATGAAGGCATTCAAGGCGCGCACGCGCTGCATCAGGCCACGACTGAGGCGCTGCCACTCCGCCTGGGCGAGCACCCGCGGCACCAGATCGAAGGGAATCAGTCGCTCGGGATCGCCGCCCTCGGTATACACCGCGAACGTGATGCCGATGCGGCGGAACAACACTTCGGCCTCGGCGCGCTTGGCCGTGAGCTGATCGGCCGGAATCGACTTCAGCCAGGCATCGACCAGCGCGTAGGGCGCACGGGTGTCGCCGCCCCAACCCATCTCGTCGAAGATCGCGCTCACCGCCTCGGCCCTGCGTTGAACATGCCCCGAGGGTGCGCAGCCGACACCGCAGTGTCAAGTCGGGCGATGCACCAAGCAGCGCCAAATCGCATCTCCAACGCGCACGCGCGGTGGATCCACGCGATGCATAGCCGGTGCGCGTCCTGCCTGCCTTGTTGCCCGCACGAACGGTTCAGGGCGACCCGCGCGAACCGCTCCGGCAATACTTCTTCGACGGTGCAGACGCAGTGCCCGACGCCGACACGATCCGGGCCATCCTGCAGGCTGCACGCCCGGCTTCGACCGCGACGCGACCTACCAGCGACCGCTCGCGCCGCCGCCCGACGACCGACCGCCGGAAAACCCACCGCTGCGTCCGCGCGAGCTGCTGCCGGACCGGCTGCCGCCGCTTCCGCCGCCCCCGCTGCTCGGTCGGGTCTTGCGCGGCGTGCTGCGTTCGACGCTGTGGCGGTGATCGCAATGTCTGCAGCGCTCGTCCACGCGGACGCGTCCGCCATGGTCGTAGGTGGCCGCACGCAGAACCGTCTGCTCGCGTTCCAGGGTGACCGACTCGCACGCCGAACACCGCGCGTAGCGGGTGAACCAGGCGCCGTAGCGGCGAGTGTCGACGAAACTGCATGCGGTGCAGGCCCAGACGTCGTAGTCGACGCTGCCGAGCTGCTCTTCGAGTCGCTGTGCCGGCTGCAGGTGTGCATCGTCCAGCGCCTCCGACAGCCGCTGCATCGACGCATGGCAGCGCGGGCATCGGCGCCCGCGCAGCCGCCACCACCCGCGCAGGACGAACAGGCCGAGCAAGCCCAGCGCCCCACCGCCGAACCAGCCCGCGGGTCGATTGAGGGATGACACACCGTTTGCCTCCTGTCCGCTCGACACCCGCCGATTCGCCACACCGTCGTGGCGGGGACGAACCGGCGTCGAATCGCCGGGGCTGGCAGTCTGCGCGCCAGCGCTGCCTGCGACGGCATCCTCTGTCTCCACGGCAAGCTGGCCGCTCCCGGCCGCCGCGAGCTGCGCTGCGGACGGCGCTTCCAGCGCGGTCGGAGTGACGCCCTGCAGTTCGTGCAGCAGCGCATCGACCGCCGCCTGCAGGCCGCCTTCGAAATCGCCCTCGCGCAGCCGCGGAATCAGTGCACGATCCATCACCCGCTGGCTGATTGCACTACCCTGGGCGGTGTCGATGCCGCGGCCGAACACGATCTCGGCGGCACGCTGCCGGTGGGCCAGAAACACCAGCACGCCATCCTGCCGCTGCGCATCGCCGATGCCCCAGTGATTGAACAGTTCGAACGCGAAACGGCGCGTGTCGTCGGTGCCGGCGTCGGTCACCGTCACCACCGCCAGCTCGACCGGCTGGCTGCGACGCGCATGGTCGATCATGGCGTCGATGTTCTGCTCGGACTCGACCGACAGCAGGCCCGCCTGATCGAGCACCCAGGAAGTCGGACGCGGCGACACCAGGGACTGCGGCGCGGGGCCCGCCACCGCCATCGGCACGACGCCGACCGCGAGCATCAGCACCAGCGCGCTCGCTGCACGCAGGACACCACGCGCCATCATCTGCATCCGTTCTCCGCGCCGTTCATCGATCGCCCTCCACGACGCGCAGGCTCAACGCCTGTGACCGCCCGAGCGGCGCGGCATCCCGCGCAGGCGCAGGACGAACTCGACGCCGACGCCGTCGGGCAATTCGTTCGCGTCCGCCCGGCCACCGTGCAGCTCGGCGACCAGGCGCACGACGTGCAGGCCGAGGCCGAGATGCACGCCGCTGCCGCGGCGACCGCCTGGATCGCTGACCAGCGACTCGAACAGGCGATCGCGAATCGACGCCGGCAGTCGCGAGTCGCTGTTCGCCACCGCCAGCTGCAATCCATCGGTGCCGCGCGCCAGGCTGATCCGCACCCAGCCGTGCTCGGGCGTATAGCCGCGCGCGTTGTCGATCAGCTTGTCGAGCGCCTGAACCACGAGTTCCGGCGAGCCATGCAGGGTGGCCGGCGCCGACCCGAGTTCGAGGTCGAGCTGCCGCGGCGCCAGCAATTGCGCGTAGCCGGGCTGGCACTGCCGCAGCAGCGCCGCGACGTCGAAGTCTTCGGCATCGGCTTGAGCGATCGCCTGCTCGATGCGACTGGCCTCGCTCATGCTGCGCACGATGTGCGCGAGACGATCGCCGCCGGCCCGCGCGCGCTCCAGTCCGGCGCGGTCTTCGGCAGGCAGCGCGCGCGCATCGAGGTTGTCGAGCGCCCCGCGCACCACGGCGATCGGCGTGTTGAGCTCGTGCGAGAGCTTGCCGGCAAGACTGCGCAGATAGGCCTGATGTGCGGCCACTTCCTGCATCAGGCGCGAGAAACTGCGAGACAGGTCGCCGATCTCGTCGCGATCGTCGATCGGCGCGAACGTGCGCACGTCACCCTCGCGCCCCAGCGCACCGTCGACGGCGTCGCGCAGACGGGTGATGCGAGCGGAGAGTCGGCTGGCGAAGAACAGCAGTGCCAGCACCACGACGGCCACCGTGATCAGCGTGGTGCCGAGCAGCCCCGTCAGCGCCTCGTCGGCGTGCAACAGCGACTGCTGCTCGCTCTGCAGCCACAGCAGCGCGCGCGTGGGGCGTTCGGCGTCGAGCGGACGGAATACGCTCAGCAGCAATCGCGGCGCGTGCGGATCGCGCTGCCAGCGCCGCGCCGCGGCGTCGTTCGTCGCTGCCGACGACACCGACGCGTCGACGCGATCGGCCAGCGCGGCATCCTGCGAGTACGGAGCATCGGCGTGGGCCAGGGCGACCCACAGCTGACGCTTCCACCACGGCATGCCGATGTCTTCGTCCGGCAAGGGCAAGGCCCCTTCGTCGGCGTAGACCCAGCCCTGGTCATCCACCAGCCGCGCACGCACGCCGTCGGGAATCAGACTGCGCAGGCGCTCGCCGATGCGGTCCTGGATCGCCCACAGCGGCCAGTTGCCGCTGCCGTCCGCGGCGTCGGTACGCACGCTGCGCGGCGGCGCATCCGGCCGACCGTCCTGAACCAGCAGGCCCACCCGAGCAATCGGCCAGCCGCGCGGAAGCATCAGCTCGATCGTGTAGCCATCCTCGGTATCGCGCCAGTGGCCGACGAGACGAAACGGGGAAGGCTCGCCGTCGAGCGCCATCAGCTTGAGGTCTCCCTCGCGGGCATTGGCGATGCGCAGCACCTGGCTGCCGTTGGTGCCGTGGAAGCCGAGCTGGACGTGGTCGGCGCCCGGCGCACCGGGCCACTCGACGTTGGCACGCACCGGCGTCGTATCGCGCACCGACACCAGCAGATAAGTCTCGTCCAGGGTGCCGGCCACGGCGGCGCGCACGGCGAATGTGTCATCCGCGCTGCCCAGCGGCTCCATCCGCACGCCTGCCCAGTCGTCCGCGCGACCGTCGATGCGTGGCGTGCGGGCCAGGCGCTGGATGGTCCAGCGCGGCCCGTCGGGCGGCAGGGCACCACGCAGCCGCACCATCGCCCGCGCCACCGCTTCGGTGGAGGCCGCGAGGGTTTCCGCCTGACCCGCGCGCAGCTGCGATTCCATCAGCTGCAGCAGACGCCAGCCCGACCACGGCAGCACCAGCAGGCTCAGCGAGATCAGCAGCAGTTTCCAGCGCAAGGACATGTTCAGCGGCCCAGCGCACGGCTCGGCGCCATGCCAAGCCCGAGCCAACGCGTAGAGCCGCAAAGTCGGCAGGTCGGTGCCCGGCCATGCCCTCGAACCCTCCGCATGCCGCCGCGGCGCCGCGGCGGCTCACGCTCGGCAAGGCGGCGTGGGCAGGCCGTGTCAGTGCAGCAGTACGGCGCCCATCGCGAGACGGAGCGATCGCGCGCCGATGGCGCGACGGCGTGTGCTACGGCCGCCACCGGTAGCCGGCCCCGTGCACCGTGTCGATCTCGTCGAACGCAGCGTCGATTGCTTCGAACTTTCGCCGGATGCGCTTGATGTGGCTGGTGATGGTGGCGTCGTCGACGACGATCTCGGACTCGCGCATCAACTGGTCGCGCGAACGCACGTGGCCCGGATGCCGCACGAGCGCATGCACCATCCAGAACTCGGTCAGGGTCAGCGGCACTTCCTGCTCCTGCCAGGTCACCCGCATGCGCTCGACCTCCAGGCGCAAGGCCCGCAGGCTCACCACCGATTCCTTCGCGGCAGGCTGCTGCAGCGCTTCGAGACGACGGAACAGGGCCGCGACGCGCGCGGTCAGCTGCGCCATGCTCACGGTCTTGCTGAGGTAGTCGTCGGCGCCCAGGCGCAGCCCCGAGATGACGTCGAGGTCGGAGTCGCGCGCGGTCAGGAACAGGATCGGCAAGCTCGACGAGCGCGCGCGCAAGTGCCGGCACAGTTCGAATCCGCCTTCGGGCTCGTCGCCGAGGCCGACGTCGATCAGCACCAGGTCGGGCAGGCGCAGGGCGAACGCATTCATCGCCGACGCTCGATCGGCGTAACCGGCCACGACATAGCCATAGCGCTGCAGCGCCTGCAGGTAATTGGCGCGCAGATCGGGTTCGTCTTCGACGATGGCGACGGTTCGGCTCATGGAATCAGCATAGGCAGACGACGGCGGGCACACAACGGCCGCAGCGCATCGATCAGATTTCCGCCACATTTCGTCGCCCCCCCGCCCGCAGGCGCACCCGACGCTTGCGCAATCGGGTTGTGAACTGGCAACGCCCTGACAAGGAGTTGCCCATGGACCGCCGCAGCGCCCCCACACCCAGCCCCCGCGAAACCCGCAAGCCGCGCATGTTCGCGCGTCACTGGCGACGCCGCCTCGCCGCCTTCGGCGCCGTGCTCTGCCTGATCGCCTCCGCCCGCGCCGACTGCGCCGGCCTCGAATACCGCAGCGGCGATGGCGCCTGGATGCCGGGCCTGGCGCTCGACACCACGGTGACGATGCAGGTCGAGGGCCTGCTTGCCGAAGTGCGCATCGTGCAGCGCTACGAGAATGCCTCGCAGGACTGGCGCGAAGGTCGCTACCTGCTTCCGCTGCCCGGCGACGCCGCGGTCGGGGGCCTGAGCATCCGTATCGGCGACCGGCTGATCGAGGGCGAAATCCAGGAAAAGCAGCAGGCCCGCGCGACCTTTGCCCAGGCCGCTGCGACCGGCCGGCGCGCCGCCCTGGTCGAACAGCAGCGCGGCAACGTGTTCAAGACCGCACTGACGAACATCGGCCCGGGTGAAGCGATCGAAGTCGAGATCGCCTACTGGCAGCAGGTCGACTATCGCGAGGGTGTGTTCTCGCTGGCGCTGCCGCTGACCTTCACCCCGCCGCCCAACACACAGGCGACGCGGGACCCTCTGCGCCAAACCGTGTCGCTGGACCCCGCCGCCACGCTCGCGGTGGACGCTGCACCGCTGCCGCCCAGCGTGGCGATCTTCGCCGAGATTCATCCCGGCATGGCGCTCGCAGAGCTGAGCAGCGCGACCCACGCGATCGACGTCGAGCAGCGCGATGGTGCCTACTTCGTCCACCTCCGCGACTTCGTGGTCGAGGCCGATCACGATTTCGAACTGCGCTGGAAGCCGCAACCGAGCGCCGCACCGATGCAGGCGGTATTCGCCGAGCACGGCGAGGATGCCGCGTACGCGATGGTGATGCTGGTGCCGCCGACCCAGGCCGGCAACCCGCTGCCGCGCGAGCTGATCCTGGTGCTCGACCATTCGGGCTCCATGCTCGGCACGTCGATGGAGCAGGCCAAGGCGGCGGTGGACGCCGCGCTCGCGACGCTGCGTCCGGAAGACCGCTTCAACGTGGTGAGCTTCAACCACACTGCGACGCGCTGGTTTGCCGAGTCGCCCGCGCCGACCGACGCCGCGCTGGACGAGACACGTACGCGTCTGTCCCAACTGCGCGCCGACGGCGGCACCGAACTGTCGCCGGCGCTGCAGCAGGCCCTGCAGGGCACTGTCGAGCCCGGCCTGCTGCGCCAGGTGGTACTGGTCACCGACGCGGCGGTCGGCGACGAACTCGGGCTGCTGGCGCAGATCGAGAAACAGCGCGGCGATGCGCGGGTCTTCGCGGTCGGCATCGGCAGCGCACCGAACGAGTACTTCGTGCGCCGCGCCGCCGAGCAGGGACGCGGCAGCTTCGAACTGATCCGCGACCTCAACCAGGTGTCCGAGCGCATGGGTGCGCTGATGACGCGCATCGATCGCCCGATGCTCAGCGACATCGACCTGCGCTGGCCGGGCGCCGCCGAGTTCTACCCCAGCCGCATTCCCGATCTGTACGCCGGTGAGCCGCTGCTGGTGGTCGCACGTCTCGATGCCCTGCAGGGCCAGGTGCAGGCGCGTGGCGTGCTGGCCAAGCAGGGCTGGCAGAGCGGCGTGGCGCTGAAGGTGGGCGCGCGCCAGCAACCCGTCGGCATCGGCCGGCTCTGGGCCAAGGCGCGCATCCGCGAGCTCGAGTCCAGCGAGCGCGAAGGCGGTGACCCGGCGCTGATCCGCGAGGAGATCATCCGCACCTCGATGGCCCACGGCATCACCAGCCGCTTCACCAGCCTGGTCGCGGTGGAGCGTACCCCGGCGCGGCCCGAGGGCGAGAGCCTGCTCGCCGACCAGGTACCGAACGCCGAGCCGGCGCAGACGCTGAACCTGGCCCAGGGCGCGACCAGTGCCCGCCTGCACCTCGGCAGCGCACTGGCCGTGCTGCTGCTCGGCTTCGCCCTGTTTCGCCGCGCGCCGTCGTTCGACTGAAGCAAGACCTTCCCCACCGCAAGGAGCACGATGATGATCCTGACCGTCGAGAAGAACACCCTGCCGGGGCGCGGCCCCGACCATGCCCCGGGCGAGACGCGCCAACGCCGCGAAGCCATGATCCGCTGCCTGCGCCGCATGGGATTCCATGATCCCGAGGCCCTGCTCGACGCCGACGAGGCGGCGCGTACGCGCGAGGTGTCCGCGTCGGTATCGGCGTCCGGCATGCCGACCCTGCCCCGGGCCGCCTGAACATGCTGTTCAAGCGCCAAACCCGACGACGGACGATGGCCATGGCCCTGCTCGTCGTCGGGTTCGGGCTCGGACTGCACGGTGCGTGGATCCCGCTCAAGGCCGAGCTGGCGCAGTGGCTGCTGCGCGACGCCTGGGCTGCTGCCCGCGCCGGCGCCGTGGCGCCGAAGCCCTGGCCCTGGGCGGACACCTTTCCCGTGGCGCGCATCGAAATGGCGCGCCTGGATGTGAATCAGATCGTGCTGGCCGGTGACGACGGCCGCACCCTGGCTTTCGGGCCGGGCTGGGCGCCGGCGAGTTCGGCGCCCGGCCAAGGAGGTCACAGCGTGATCAGCGGCCACCGAGACACCCACTTCGCGTGGCTGCAGGGCCTGCGCCGCGGCGATGTGCTGCGCGTCGAGGACCGCCACGGTGTGCGCGGCTATCGGGTCAGCGAAACACGCGTGGTCGACAGTCGCGACACCCGGATCGTGCTCGACGCTGCGGGCGAGCAGCTGACCCTGGTCACCTGCTGGCCGTTCGATGCCTGGCAGGCCGGTGGACCGGAGCGTTATGTGGTGACCGCGGTACCGATCGGCACGGACTCATCCGGCACGGACAGGATCGCGGCCGCCGACGACAAGGCTGAATACAACGAGACTGATGAGATCAGGGCCGACGTCAGCGAGACCGGCGATCGGCCGGCCCTGGTGGCGCGCTCAGCTCAGCACAGGGTGCAGCGGGCCACCTCGGCGCGCATGCGCGCGATCACATCCTGGTAGTCCGGCGCGTTGAAGATCGCCGAGCCGGCCACGAAGGTGTCGGCGCCGGCGGCGGCGATTACGCCGATGTTGTCGACCTTCACGCCACCGTCGATCTCGAGCCGGATCGATCTGCCGCTGCGATCGATCATCTCGCGCACGCGGCGCAGCTTGGTCAACGCAGAGCGGATGAAACTCTGTCCACCGAATCCCGGATTCACCGACATCAGCAGCACCAGATCGAGGTCTTCGAGCACATAGTCGAGCACCTCGATCGGCGTGGCCGGATTCAGCACCAGACCGGCCTGACAGCCGTGCTTGCGAATCAGCTGGATGGTGCGGTGCACGTGCTCGCTGGCTTCGGGATGGAAGCTGATCACGCTGGCGCCGGCGGCGGCGAAGTCGGGCACGATGCGATCGACCGGTCGCACCATCAGGTGCACGTCGATCGGCGCGGTCACGCCGTGCTTGCGCAGTGCCTCGCAGACCAGCGGGCCAATGGTCAGGTTCGGCACGTAGTGGTTGTCCATCACGTCGAAGTGGACCCAGTCGGCGCCGGCGGCGAGTACGGCGTCCACCTCCTCACCGAGACGGGCGAAGTTGGCCGAGAGAATCGAGGGTGCGATCACGCAGGAAGACATCGGCTGGATCCGATCCGGGGAGTGCACAGGGTAGCGGCAGGGGCGTCGCGATAGAACCGTGGTGCGCTCAGTCGTGCGGTCGTTGCGCCTTGCGCAGCTTGAGAATGGACTCGTAGGCCTGGTTGATGGCCCGCGCCCGTTTCTCGGCGAGATCGCGGATCTCCTTGGCGGCGTTCTGCACCTTGTCCGGGTGGTATTCGGAGATGCGCCGGCGGTAGGCCGCATGCAGCTCGTCGTCGCTGGCTTCGGGCGCCACGCCGAGCAGGTCGTATTGCTCGGGGCCGGGCGGCGCGGGCGTCCCCGGCTGCTGCGGACCGCGCAGCCATCCGGCGTCCAGCGCGTGGCCGAGCACAAGCCCCAGCACCACACCGAGCGGATGCTTGAGGATCATCCAGCCAACGATGGCGCCAAGGATCTTTCCGTAGTGGTTCATCATTCGCTCTTGCTGCCGGCGGGCTGCGCCGCATACCAGGCCGCGAGACCGGCCAACTCGGCCTCGGGCACCGCCTGGATGATCGCGCGCATCGCCGCATGGGCGCGCCGGCCGTCCCGGTACTGCCGCAGCGCATCGCGCAGGTAGGCCTCGTCCTGGCCAGCCAGATGCGGCGTGCCGGCCGCGCGCGACCGGCCGTCGGCACCGTGGCAGGCCTCGCACATGCCGAGGCGACCGGGCTGGCCCGGCGCACCGCCATCGGCTGCGGAAGCAATCGCTACGCCGGTCATCACCAGGGCCGAGAAGCCCAGGCACAGCGCGGCGGCCGAGCGCCTCAGCCTCGCAGACGGCAGCATCGCCGGACTAGCGCGCACGCAGCCGCCATGCCGCAAAGCCCAGCATCAGCATCATCAGACCGAGCCACAGCGATGGCCGACCGGCCGGAATCGACTGCGGCGACACTGCCTGGGCTGGGGCCGTGCCGAACAGGGCGAACGCGCGCGCCACCGCGGTCAGGCCGGCGTCGTGTCCGGTCAGCCGTCCCGGCAAATCGTCGTAGCTGGGATGGATGCCGCCGTGGATGCGCGACCGACCGGCTTCATCCGAAGCGTCGTAGTAGGTTGCCCACTGCAGGCGCACGGGCTGGCTGGGACCGTACTCGAAGCGCAGATGGAACCCGGGCACACCGGCTTCGACCAGATACTCCCCCAAACCGCCAGGGAAGAACGCCGAGCCGGTGAACGCGGTGAGTACCTCTGCCGACGAGCGCGAGAAGCCGCTGTGTCCCGAGGTGTAGCCGGCGAACGGCGGCGAGACGAAGCTGCGCTGCTGGTAGGGAATCCAGGTGACGCCGCGAATCCAGCCGGTGCCGCCATGCTCGGTGGCAGGCATCGCGGGATGACCGAGCCAAGAGAAGATTGCGATCTCGCCCACGAAAGCGGCGAGGTGCTCGTGCCGCTGACCGGCGGCGCTCGATGCCGGGGTGATCAGTTCGATCAGACCATCCACCAGCGGCAGGCCCTGAGGATGATAGGACGCCAGCATCGGATCGCTGCTCTGGCCAAGGCTGGCCATTTCGCGGATCAGGGTGATCGGACGCGAGGCGTCGTAGTTGCGTTTGGTCTCCCAGGTCGCGATGGCCGCGTCATGATTGCCGCCGTTGAGGGCCAGGTACAGCTTGACGTCCCATTCCAGCGGATCGAGCACCGGGCCGCTGCCGCGCAAGCACAGGTTGCTGCCAAGCGCGTCGGTCACCGCGTTGGCCACCTCGTTCCAGTGGCCGGGCGGCGTGGTCGACTGCGGTCCATCGGCCCAGAATTCGGCGAGCACCCGCCCGTAGTCGCCGCGCAGCACCGTGTTGGCCGCATACGGCTGGCCGGTGGCAGGGTTGGTCGCATGGCCATGGCCATCGTTGGCTCCGAGCGTGTTGTCGCCCAGCTGTGCCGGTGAAATGTCGACCATCACCCCATCGTCGGGATCGAGCTGTCCGCTGAGCCGAATCAGTTCGACCACGGCTTCCTTCAGCTGCGCGTCGCCGAGTCCGCCGAGTCGCGGCGGTGGGCCCGGGTCAAGATAGGGCAGGTCGGGCACCGGCCGGACCATCGCGAATGGGGTGACGAACCGCCAGTGCGGGGTGAGGAACGCCTGCACGCCCGGCGATCCGGGGGGAATCAGGGGCTGCCAGGCATTCACGTCGACCACGCCGCCGGTGCCGGGAAGGTCGACCAGCATCGGCGCGTTGACCGGAAAGTAGACGCCGCCATCGAGGTAACTGCCCTGCTCGTTGGAACCGTCCTGCAAGCCGTGGGCAATGATGGTCGCCGCCACGCGATTGCCGAGCGCCGCGGGGGCTGGACCGACCGTAGCGGTGAACATCGGGTCGTAGCCGAGCGCGGTCATGCAGTCGGTGAACGCCTGCAGCGACAACGCGGCAGCGGGCGAGACCTGGAACCGGTACGCCAACAGGCGATACGCCGCATAGCTGATGGCTTCATCGCGCGCCGCGGCCACGCTGCCCGGGGCGACTGCCGATTCGGCGTGCAGATGCGCGGTCGCCGTCGCATCGTAGGCCGCCCACGCGTCGTACATCGCCACCGACAGATGGAACAGATTGCGCGCGTGCACCGTCGGACGCGGTGCATCGAGCCGGATCGCCGCGAGCACCTGTTCGTTCCAGTCGCGTGCGACCGACGCGTGGGTGCCGCAGGCAGCGGCCGCTTTCGCGGTGGACCGGGAAGCCGGCGGCAGCTGCACGGCGGCATGCGCGGGAGCCGGAGCAAGCATGGCGAGCATCAGGACGCCGCCCAGCACGGAGGCGGAGCGGGGAAACGACAGGGCAGGAAGCATCAGGGGGTCATCGTGGCGCAGGTCGGCGGCTCGAAACCGTCACCGTGCACGCTCGGGGTCAGGGTATCCGGGGAGAGCGCATGGTAACTGTCCGCAGCCAGCATGCCGAGCCTTTGCACCCGGCCATCCGGCCAGTACACGGTTGCCTGCGCCTGGGTCCGCGTGCCGAGACCGAAGTGCAGGACGGGCTGGTGGCTGGAGCCGCGCGCCTCGCCAGCGCGCAGCTCGCGCATCTGGCATCCGCCCGTGCCACTTCGCACCACCACCCGCGCACCCAGCGCGCCGCGGGTCATGGCACCACTGCCCTCAAGGGCGAAACCGATCCAGTGCCCGGCCGCGGGCGTGACGTTGCGGTACAGCGCATAGCCCTGGTTCCAGTGCCCCAGCACCAGATCGGTGCGCCCATCCAGGTCGTAGTCGATGCGCGCCGCAGGCTGGGTCGGGCGCAGCTCGGCCAGACCGCTCCCCTCGCTGACCACATCGAAGGTGCCGTCGCCGCGATTGCGGAACACCTGGTCGCGATTGCTGGTGGTCGAGAACCCGGCACTGGCAATGGCGAGGAAGGCATCTTCCCAACCGTCGTTGTCGAGATCACTGAACACCGTGCTCCACCCCACACCGTAGTGGTCCAACGGCGTCGAGGATTCCTCGACGAATCGATCCGGCTGCTGGGCGACGCCGCGGAACAGCACTTGCTCGTCGATGCTGCTGACATACATGTCCCACAGCCCGTCGCGATCGACGTCGCCCACCGCCACGCCCATGCCGAACACCGGTCGAAGCACGCCACTGCTTTCGGCGATATCGGTGAAGCACCAGCCGCCGCAACCCGGACCGTCGTTGCGCCACAGGGTATTGCCCTGCAGCTTGTCGTTGATCACCAGCAAGTCGGCGCGTCCGTCACCGGAGAAGTCGCGAATGATCGCCGCCAGCGCGGTGCGCGCAAACTTGGCCCGCGCCACGGCATCGTAGGTGGCCGTTGCCACGCTCCATGTGCCATCGCCGTGATTGAGCACGATGCGATCCAGATTGTTCACATCGTCGATGTCCGGCGTGCTGGAGTTCGGATAGATGCCGATGTAGAGATCCGGATAGCCGTTGCCGGTGAGATCGCCCCAGGCCACTGCGTCGGTGCGCGGACCATTGCTGCTGGGGGGCATGTGGTCCAGCTCCGGCGGCGTGACCCGGGCGAATCCGGCGCCGCCGAGATTGTGCAGCAGCAGGTTGCCGCCCTGGCGGCAGCCGACATAGAGGTCGGTCCAGCCATCGTTGTCGTAGTCGGCGGCGGCGGTGACGCTGCAATAGCTGCCGGCGACGGCGGCGTTCACTTCGGCCATCTCGACGAAGGTGCCATCGCCCTGATTGAAGTACATCCGATTCGGCTGCAGATAGCCGGTCACGAAAATATCCGGCCAGCCGTTGCCGTCGAAGTCGGCCACCGCGATGCCGCCGGCGGCAATGTTGGCCAGAAATCCGGGCTGGAACCCCGCCTGCGCCGACACGCTCTCGAATACCTGTGCGCGCGCAGGCGGCCAGGACGCCGCCGTCAGGCACAGCACCACGCACCAGCACCTGAGCGTTGGCATGCTCATCGAGAAGCCCCCTGCACCACCGACATCCGGTCTCCTGCGCTCCGGACGCGCAGCCCTGGCCGCGATCGGAGCTTTCCCATCATCGTGTGGGGCCCGCCGAGCGTCAACGCCACAGCGCCGTCCGGCGCCGCCGACGCATCAAGGCCCTACACTATGCGGCCCCGAAGCCGTCGCGATGCACCGATCCGCCATGCCTACCACCCTGCACAGCTCCGAATTGCGCGGCCTCGAGCGCATCCACCAGGGCAAGGTGCGCGACGTCTATGCGCTACCGGACCACCGCCTGCTGATGGTCGCCACCGACCGGCTGTCCGCCTTCGACGTGGTGCTGCCCGACCCGATCCCCGGCAAGGGCGAAATGCTGTGCCAGATGTCGAACTTCTGGTTCGCGCGCACCGAGCACCTTATGCCGAACCACCTGACCGGCGTGGACGTCGAGTCGGTGTTGCCCGCCGGCACCGATGCGGCGCTGTACCGGCATCGTTCGGTGGTGACCCGTCGGCTCAAGCCATTGCCGGTGGAAGCGATCGCGCGCGGCTACCTGATCGGCTCCGGCTGGAAGGACTATCAGCGCAACGGCATGCTGTGCGGCATAGCCCTGCCGGCGGGCCTGCAGCAGGCGGCGCGTCTGCCCGAGCCGATCTTCACCCCGAGCACCAAGGCGGCAGTCGGCGATCACGACGAGAACGTGCCGTTCGATGCAGTGGTGGCGGCGATCGGCGCCGAGCTGGCGGAGCAGGTGCGTGAAGCCACGCTGCGTATCTACCGCTTCGCCGCCGAGTTCGCACTCGAGCGCGGCATCATCATCGCCGATACCAAGCTTGAATTCGGACTTGATGAAGACGGCACCCTGCGGGTCATGGACGAGATGCTGACGCCGGATTCGTCGCGCTTCTGGCCGCTGGACAGCTACCGCGAGGGCATCAGCCCGCCGAGCTACGACAAGCAGTTCGTTCGCGACTATCTGGAAACCCTGGACTGGGACAAGACCGCGCCCGGCCCGCGCATTCCTGACCGGGTCATCGACGGCACGCGTGCGCGTTACGCCGAAGCGCTGCTGCGGCTGACCGGCCAGCAGCCGGCGTGACGCCGCGCGAAATCCCGCGCTGATGCACGCGCTGCCGACGCGGCACCTGGTTCTGGTGCTGCTGATCTGCTTCGCCTGGGGCGGCAATTTCCTGATGTCGGCGCTGGCCTTGCGCGAGCTGCCGGCCTTCCTGTTCACCGCGGCGCGGCTCGCGCTGGTGGGGGTGATCCTGCTGCCCTGGCTGCGCCCGCCGCCCTCACGGCAATGGGGGCGCCTGCTGGCGATCTGTCTGTGCAATGGCGCACTGCACTTCGGCTTGAGTTTCTGGGCGCTGCGTCTGGCCGGCGATCTCGCCTCGCCGGCGATCGTGATGCAGAGCTACGTGCCGATGACCACCGTGCTGGCGGTGGTGCTGCTCGGCGAACGCATCGGCTGGCGCACCACCGCCGGCGTGGTGGTCAGCTTCGTCGGCGTTCTGGTGCTGGGATTCGACCCCGAAGTGCTGGACGCGCCGCAGGCCGTGCTGCTGATGCTGGTATCGGCTTTCTTCCTCGCCCTGGGCACCGTTCTCATGCGCGGCATGCGCGATCTGCATCCGCTGTCGCTGCAGGCCTGGAGCGCGGCGTTCGGCATTCCCCTGCTGCTGGTCGCCAGCGCGCTGCTGGAAGGCGATCCCGCGCGGCTGCTGCAGGGACTGGCGCCCGCCACCTGGGCCGGCGTGGCGTACTCCGCGCTGATCGCCTCGGTGCTCGGCCACAGCCTGTTCTTCTGGCTGGTGCAGCGTCATCCGGTGTCCCAGCTGACACCTTACTTGCTGATCGCGCCTTTGATCGCGATCGTGCTCGGCGTCCTGTTCTGGGGTGATCGCCTCGGCCCGCGTCTGCTGGTCGGCGGCGCCATGGTGCTGGGCGGCGTGCTGATCGTCGCACTGCGCGGACGCGCCCGGCAGCGTGCCCTGCAGACTGCGTCGGACTAGCGCACCGGTCCTCGGCGCATCCGCGTCAGCGCAGCCAACCCGACATCGCAGGACGAACGCCTCGCTCGGACCATAGCGCCCTTCGCGTCGAACCGTCGTCCGCCCTACCCCAGCCATCTCGATCCTGCTGCTGCTCGGCCCGAAACGGGCCATCCGCCGCAGCGCACCGCTCCATCGGCCCCGCGCCGTGCCGTCGGCAGGCGGTCGACGAATCCGCATAATGGTGCTTTCGTCGCCGGGGAGGAGCTGCGGTGGAATTCGCCCTGATGTCCAGCGAACTGTGGATCGCGTTCGCGGCCGCGCTGGGTCTGTGCATCCTGCTGCTGGCACTCAATCCGCGCGATCGCGCCGGGGTGCGCAACCTGCTGGTGATCTGGCTGCTGCTCGTCGCGGCGGAGGGGCTGTCCTTGCTGCTGCAGCGATTCGGCGAACAGCGCGCCAGCGCTCTGTTCGGCCACGCGGCTACCGTCGGCATCGGCGCGCTGGTGATCCGGCTCGCCTGCATCCTGCTGTTCCAGCACACCCTGCCTGCGCTGAAGCTGAGCTTCGCGCGCATCGTCGAAGACCTGGTCACGACTGCGCTGGGTGCGGCCTGGTTGCTGTTCTGGCTGCACGGCATCGGCCTCGACCTGGGCAGCCTGCTGACCACCTCGGCAGTCATTACCGCCGTGCTCGCGTTCTCGATGCAGGACACCCTGGGCAATATTCTCGGCGGCGTGGTGCTGCAGCTCGACAACTCGCTGCGCATCGGCGACTGGGTGAAGATCGACGACATCTCGGGCCAGGTCGTCGACGTGCGCTGGCGACACACCGCGATTGAAACGCGCAACCGCGAAACCGTGGTGATTCCGAACGGCTGGCTGGTCAAGAACCGCTTCACCGTGATCGGTTCGCGCCAGGACACGCAGACGCGCTGGCGGCGCTGGGTGTGGTTCTATGTCGACCAGCGCGCCTCCCCGGCGCGGGTCTGTCAGGCGCTTGAAGACAGTGTGCGGCTGGCCGAGATCAAGAACGTCCTCGACGACCCGCCGCCGACGGCGGTGCTGATGGAGGTCGGCTTCGGCTATGCACGCTATGCGCTGCGCTACTGGATGGCCGACCCGCGCCCGGACGACCCCACCGATTCGCTGGTGCGCCAGCATGCGCTGGCCGCGCTGGCCCGCAACGGGATGGACCTGGCCGTGCCGCGCGAGGAACGGCTGGTCATCAAGGAGAACGACGCACGCCATCAGAGCCTGCACGAGGTCGAACTGCAGCGCAGGCGTGAGGCGCTCAGGGAGGTCGAGTTGTTCGGCGGGCTGGAAAAGCAGGAACTCGAGTCGATCGCCGAGGCGCTCGTCCCCGCACCCTTCGTCAGCGGCGACACCATCACCAAGCAGGGCGCGGTGGCGCACTGGCTGTACATCGTCATCGAAGGGGAAGCGGATGTCTGGCGCGAAACCGACCGTGGCCGCCAGTTCATCGCCACGCTCAAACCCGGCTCGGTGTTCGGCGAGATGGGCATGATGACCGGCGAACCGCGCAGCGCCACGGTCATCGCCCGCACCGACGTCGAGTGCTTCCGCCTCGACAAGCGCGCGTTCGGCAACGTGCTGCGCGCACGCCCCGATATCGCCGAAGAGATGTCGCAGGTGATGAGCAGCCGGCGCGGCGCGCTGGTCGCCGCCACCCAGAACGGCAACGCATCGGCCGCCGCCTCAGTGCAGCAGGATGCCCTGTTGTCGCGCATCCGCCACTTCTTCGGGCTCGATCTCGACTGAGCACTTGCGCGAGCCGAGAGCGTTTCGCCCGGATCGAGTCCCGCAGTCGGCCTCCTGTGCCCTTGCACCGACCGACCATCCTGCTCTGATCGGGCCGCTGCCCCTATCCGCTCCACGACCCGGACCGAGAGGTTCGACCGGCGACGACCTCTGCACCCTGCCCGGTGCCCTCTCCGCGCCGGCGCGCGCTCGCCCAAGCTGCGCATGCTGACGGGGCCAAGAAAAAGGGGCCCGCAGGCCCCTTCTCTTTCGATCCGGCTGTGCAGCCGTGCCGCTACGCGTGCCAGGTGTCCTTCTCGAACGGACGCAGCAGCCAGCGGCAGAGCGCGGGCAGGAACACGATCGCCGCGATCATGTTGACCACGAACATGAAGGTCAGCATCAGGCCCATGTCGGCCTGGAACTTCAGCGCGGAGAAAATCCAGGTCGCCACGCCGACCGCCAGGGTCAGGGCGGTATAGAAGATCGCGATGCCGGTGGTCTTCAGTGCGATGAAGTACGACTCACCGAGCGTGTGGCCTTCTTTCATCGCCTCGCGCATGCGGGCGAAGATGTAGATCGCGTAGTCGACGCCCATGCCGACGCCGAGCGCCACGACGGTCAGGGTGTTGACCTTCATGCCGATCCCCAGCTGCACCATCAGCGAGTGCCCCAGCTCGGTCACCAGGAACAGCGGCAGCATGACGGCCGTGGCGGCCAGCGGATTGTGGAAGGAAATCAGGCACATCACGAACACCGCGGCGTAGAGCATCAGCAGCATGGTGTCTTCGACTTCGCGCACGGTCTCGTTGATCGCGGCCATGACGCCCACGTTGCCGGTGGCCAGGCGCAGGTTGATCTGCTTGGTGGTGTATTCCTCGCCGTTCTCCGCGGCTTTCGCGGCCTCATCGGCCAGCTGCAGGCGCAGGTTGACGCCCTCGTGCCAGGCGTCGTTCTTGGCGCGGAAGTCCTTCACCGCATCGATAACGCGGTCGATGGTCTCCGCCCGATGGTCGGCCAGGAACACGATGACCGGCATCGCCGAGCAATCCGCGTTGAGCAGACCCGAGTCGGTCTCGAAGCCCTGGGTCGCGAGGCGCAGGCTGTCCATGTCGTGTGGCAGCACGCGCCACTTGATCGATCCGTCGTTCCAGCCTGCGTACACGGCCTTGGCGACCTGCGGCAGGGTGATCACCTGCTGCACGCCCTCGACGTTCTCGAGATGCCAGGCGAAGCGATCGGTGGTGCTCATCACGTGATCGCTCAGCGTGCAGGCATCCGGCCGGCCTTCGACCACGATGTTGAGGATGTCCACGCCCAGCGCAAAACGGCTGGTGATCTCGAGCGCGTCCTGGTTGTAGCGCGCCTCCGGCCACAGCTCGGCCACGCCGGCCTGGGCATCACCGATCATCACCTGGTCGCCACGCTGCTCGGCAAACCACCAGGTGGCAGCGCCGACCGCAATCACCACCGCGGCGACGCCGGGGATGGTGATGCGCGAGAGAAACGCCCAGATCTTGTCGAAACCGGTCAGCTGGCGGAGACGGTATTCGCGCTTCTTCTCCATGTTGCGCAGCTTGGTGTAGCTGAGCAGCACCGGTAGCAGCACGAGATTGGTGATCAGGGTGAGGCCGACGCCCACGGTCGCGGTGACTGCGAGCTCGCGGACCATGCGGATGTCGATGATCATGATCGCCGCGAATCCGAGGCAGCTGGTGATCAGCGCCACCGACCCCGGCACCGCCAGCAGGCGCAGCGCACGCCGCGCGGCCTCGCGCGAGCCGACACCGTGGCGTTTGCGCAATTCGTCGGGTGTGCCGTCTTCCAGTCCACCGAAGAAAATCTCGCCGCGGAATCGGTTGATCATCTGCTCGCCATGACTGACCGCGATCGCGAATATCAGGAATGGCGTCAGCATGTTCATCGGATCGATGCCGAAGCCCATCAACCTCAGCGCACCGAGCATCCACACCACCGCAACGAGGGCCGCAAACACGGTCAGCGAGGCCAGCTTGATCGAGGTGGAGTAGATGAACAGCAGGAACCAGGTGATGGCCACGGTGATGAAGAAGAAGGTGATCACCGAGCGGGCGCCGTCGGAGATGTCACCGACCATCTTGGCGAAGCCGATGATCAGTACCTGGGTGTCTTCGTTCTCGTACTTGGCGCGCAGCGCCTCGAGTTCGGCGGCGACCTTCTGGTAGTCGAGCTTGCGACCGGAATCCTCCGGGATCAGCTCGGCCGACACCATTGCGCCGGACCAGTCCTTGGCCACGAGCCGACCGATGATGTTGGCCTTGACGATGTTGGCGCGGATGGTGTCGAACTGATCCTGGCTGGGCTCGAAACCCTCGATGCTGGGGGTGAAGGTGTCGGGAATGACGTTGCCGCCGGCGAAACCATCTTCCACCACCTCGACAAACCGCACGTTCGGTGTGAACAGCGAGCGCACCCGCGCGTCGTCGGTTTCCTCGATCGCCATGACGTCGCGGGTCAGTCCCTCGAGCGACTTGAAGAAATTGGCGTCGAACATGTCGCCGTCGCGGGCGACCAGGGCGATCAGCACCCGGTTTGCACCGCCGAAGTCCTTCTCGTATTCGATGAAGGTCTTCATGTACTCGTGCTGCAGGGGAATCTGCTTCTTGAACCCCGCATCGACGCGCAGCTCGCTGGCGTAGGCGATCATCGCACCGGTGATGGCGACCAGCACCATCAGCACCAGCGGCCGCGCACCGAAGATGATGCGCTCGAAGAATCGGGTGACGGGTCCGGGTTGACTCGATCCGTGCATGGCTTGGCTTCCTTAAGTCGTGGTCCGGAGCGGCATCAGGGCGTCATGCGGTATTCGCCGACGCCTTTTTCGCCGCAGACGATGAAGGTCTGCGAACCGCGCGGCAGTACCGAGGCAAGGATCGGCGTTTCCTGGTTGCCATTGACGAACGTGCCGACCTCGATCGCTGCACCGGCGTTCTCACGCCTGAGCACGATGCCGTTGGCGCCAACGATGACGAAGCCGCCCTGATCCAGCGCGGCTCCGCCCATAAGGCTGAGCTCGGTGCCGGTGTCGAGCTCGTTCCAGCTCGTGCCGCCGTCCTGGGTCTCCAGCACGTGGCCGCGCAGGCCGAACGCAACGAGGTGTTCGGAGCCGAGCGCGATGACGCCGAACATCGATCCCGCGTACGGCAGCTGGAGGCGTTCCCAGGTGGCACCTCGATCCCGCGAGCGATAGGCCGAGCCGCGTTCGCCCACCACCATCATCAAACCGGACGGTGTGCGCACGATGGCATTCAGATGCGGGTCGTCTTCTTCCTGCAGTTCGAGATCCGATTCGTCGAAGGTCCAGCCGTCACCCTCCGCAGCCGGTTCATCGTCGGCCGGTTCGTCGACCTCCGCCTGCGGATTGACGTCGACCTTCTCCCAGGTCTCACCGCCGTCCACCGAATGCAGCATCAGACTGAACGCGCCGATGGCAAAACCGTTCTGCTCGTCGAAAAACGCAACGTCGAGCAAGGGCGCCCCGGCCTGCGGATCCCATTCCATCGACGCATCCGCGGCTTCGTCGGCGATCGGTTCACCGGCTCGGGACCCGGCGTCCTGGCGCTTCAGCGCCCAGGACAGGCCACCGTCGGTCGACTTGATGATCGTGCCGTCGTGGCCGACGGCCCAGACCGTGTCGCCGACCGCATCCACCGCGGTCAGCGTCACACGCGTCGGTACGCCCTCGACCTGTCGCCAGTCGGTACGCGATTCGGACACGAACACGTGACCCCGTTCACCGACCATCACGCCGCGCGATGCGGCCTCGGTGATGTCCAGCATCACCGAGCGCGTGGTCACCAGCGGCATCACTTCAGCGGTGACCGCCGCGTCCGACGCCAGCGCGGACAGTCCCGTTCCTGCCATGCCTGCGGCGAGTGCCGCACCCAACCAACGCTTCGTCCAAGCAGTCATCGGTTCCCTCCCCGGTATCTGTGACCGCGCGGTGCGATCCTGCGCACCTGTGAGACTAACAGCCTGCGGAACAACGCACATCCCGCCGCGAATGGGTGAATCTCCGGACCGGCGTCAAACCGGCTCGGCGTGTCGCACCGCTACGCGGTCGCCTGCCCGCGACCCGTCGCTGATCAGCCCCGCGGCACCCCGCACTTCGGCGTGCATGGCGGAACAGCCGACCCCAAAACGCAACCAGCCGCGAACGATGTCGCGGCTGGCTGGAGACTACTTCGCGTGCAGGACGCAGCCGTCAGCGAACGCCGCGGGTGCGCAGCGCCTGCGGCGAGAACTGTTCCGGTGTGGTCTGGAACGCGTAGTCGTACGGCTTCTCCTGGTTGTCGAGGCCGGTCACGATGTAGCGACCCGACTTCAGGTCGTGGTGCGTTTCCAGCGTCGACCAGAACACCGGCACCTGGTAGTAGTTGATCGACGGCGCCTCGGAGTAGCGCCACATGCGGCCCTGACCGTCGTAGTGATCGATGATCAGAATCTGCCAGGAGTCCTCGTCGATGTAGAAGGTACGACGCGAATTGATGTGCCGCTTGCCGGCCTTGAGCTTGGCGTCGACGACCCAGACGCGATGCAGCTCGTAGCGCAGCAGGTCAGGATTGACGTGACCGGGGCGGATGATGTCCTCCGGCTTCAGGTTGCCCTGATGGACCTTGTAGGAGTTGTACGGCACGTACATTTCCTTCTTGCCCTTGAGCTCCCAGTCAAAACGGTCCATCGCGCCGTTGAACATGTCGGTCATGTCATTGGTGCGCAGTCCGTCCGACGCCGTGCCGGGGTTGTCGTAGGCGACGTTCGGCGCACGACGCACGCGACGCTGGCCCGGGTTGTAGATCCAGGCCTGACGCGGCTGCTTGATCTGGTTCAGCGATTCATGCACCAGCAGCACCTGGCCAGCCAGACGGGCGGGGCTTTCCACCACCTGGTAGAAATACAGGAGGATGTTGTTGGTGTCGGCGATGGTGTTGCCGGGCTTGTAGTACAGGCCCAGCAGCTCCTCGCGGATGCGCACCAGGTTGAACTGGCCGCTCGCGGTCGGCGCGGCCTGGTTCGCATAGCGCGCCGACGAGACACCCTTGAACTTCAGCTTGTGATTCCACACCGCCTCGTAGCCGTTCTGCGGAATCGGGAACGGAATGCCCTCGGCGGCGTCGATCACGCCGTCGCCGTTGCTCTCGAGCTTCGCCGTCGTCGCATTCTTCTTGGTGTACTCGTAGGTGCGGCTCGGGAACGACGCCGAGCGGCGCGTCGGGTACACGTTCATCTTGAACGTCGAGTACTTCGCGAACATGCCCTTCTGGCCTTCGCTGAGGTAGTCGGCGTACTGCTTGTAGTTGGCCGGCGTAATCGTCAGCGTGGCCTTGTCGCCAGCGAACGGATCGGGATGATGCATGTTCGGCTTGTAGTTCGCCGGCGGCGCGGTGATGCCCCCGGTCCACTCGGGAATCGTCTTCGCAGCATTGCCTGCTTTCTCGCCGCCGACCGGCGTGAGGTCGCGACCGAGCCTGTTGGCCTGATCGGCGCTGACGGCCGCCCATGCGGTTCCGGACATCGCCAGCGCAGTCGCCAGCCCCAGCCATTTCATGTGATGAACTCGCATCAAACTCTCCCTGATGTGAACCGCATTGTGACCCGGCCTTCCGATCCGCTGCCGACCCGCTGCTGGGACCCGTGGCCCGGACTCCTGACCGGAGTCCACGGCTGGGACCTGTGGAAACGGCCCCGGCCCCAGCCTCTCGCGGCGGGACGGCCTGGGTCGCCTGCTGATCTTCCGGTTCCGCTACTCACCCACTCCCGAATGCATGCCACGCTTCGACGTCCGCTCGGGCGTCGAAGCGCGGGTCCGATCAGAACGCGTACTTCACCGCGAACGCAGCGAAGTCGCGATCGGAGACCTGGTTGAAATCGCCGCCGCCGAAGAACGACGTGTAGGACAGGTCGAACGACCACTTGTTGAGGTACAGGGCTTCGACGCCGACGGTCAGCGACTTGCGCCCTTCGACGAAGTTGCCGCCCGGTCCCGGCGTGGAGCCGTTCACGTCGTGATTGAACGCCATGCGCGGCGACAGGTTGATCGGACTGCCGAACACGTTGTTGTAGTCGGCGCGCGCGGCCATGCGATAGCCCCAGCTGAACGAGGTACAGAAGCCGTCGTTGAGCGTGGAGGGGTTGCGCAGGGCGCCGCTGGAGATGTCGAAGCCGCCGCCGGTGTCGGTGCCTTCGCACTCGTAGCGCAGGGTGCTCTGGTCGGGCAGGTCCCACACCTTGGTGCCGCCGATTTCCGCCACCACCGCGATCTGCTCGGCGCCGAGGAAGTTGCCCGGACCGTACAGCTTGGTGAAGGTCGACTGCAGCTGGCTGACCTCGTGCCGCTCCCAGCCGCGGATGTACTCACCCGGGCCATAGGTGCCGAGCTGGCTGCGGAACTCGAGCCCGGGCGCGGGAATCAACGCATTCAGCGGCGACAGGCCGGCGAACAGCAGCTCGACGTCGTCGATCTGCAGCGGCATGTTGTCGCGGTAGCTCATCTCGCCCTGCCAGGCCCAACCGCCCGGGATGGTGGTGTTCCAGCTCACGCCGAAGAGGTTGATGTCTTCCGGATACTCGACGAAGTTGCGACCGGAGTTGGAACTCGAGCTGGTGACCGAGATGCCCGACAGGACGGGCACGCGGCTGTGGTAGCGCAGGTAGAAGAAGCCGAACTCGGTGTCGTTCAGCTCGTCGGCGAAGTAGCGCAGCGCCACGCCGTACTGGCCGTTGTCGCGGGCGTTGTTGTTCGGGTTGCGCGGGAACGACCCCGAGCAGCCCGCGCCGATCAGCTGCAACGCGGTGGACTGACCATAGGCCGCCGACAATTCGCCGAACCGATCGCTGTTGGCAAACCCGGCCGCACCGTTGAAGCAGGTGGCGTAGTACAGCGACGGGTCGTAGACCGGCTGCGGCACCGTGCCGAAGCCGAGCATCACGTAGGTGCCGCCCGGCGAGGCGAAGTCGTTCGAGCTGAAGTAGGTACCCGACGCATCGATCTCGATCTCCTCCCACTCGAGGAGGTAGGTCGCTTCCAGCGACAGGTTCTCGCTCAGACTGAGCGACAGCCATGCGGCATCCAGCGGCAGGAAGGCTTCCTTCAGTTCGGCGCCGGCCACGCGCAAGGCCGACAGGTCGACCGCATTGATGACGTTGATGCCGTTCTGGATGAACGTGCTTTCGCCCCAGCTGATCACCTGGCGACCGAGTCGGAAGGTGCCGACGCCGCTGTCTCCGTAGGTGAAGTTGTGGAAGACGAACGCGTCCAGCAGGCGGAAGCGCTCGCCGATCAGATCCTGCGCCTCGTCGGTCAGGTCGCTGCGGTCGGCATTCTCGAAGTCGTAGAAGTAGGTGGCGCGGACGAACGCACCGCTGTCATTCCAGTTCAACGAGGCTTCCGAGGTGATCTTGAACGCATTCGAGATCACGTCGCCCTTGTCGTACTTCAGGTTGCCGTCGTCGCGATTGGCCGAGAAGCGGCCGCGCGCGGCCACCTGCAGCGCCTGAGCATCCAGGTAGCGGCCGTTGGCCTGCAGCGCGGCAATCTGCGCCACCAGAGTGGGATCGAAGAATGCCTTGGCGAGCAGGTCATCGTCCTGGTCTTCCATGCGGAACGAGGCGCCGTAGGAGACCGTGGTGTCGATCGTGCCGTGCGCCTCGCCGATCTCGAACTCGTAGGCCTGGGCCATCGGTGCGGCCAGCCCGAGCACGATCGCCAGGGCAAGCGGCGAACGCATGCCAGCCGTCGAGACCTTGCGGGACATCTGAATCATTGGGTTCATTGTCGGGTCCTCGGTCTTGGCTTACTGGGTACGGATCACGGTCGGGTTCTGGACGACGACCTGGGCGCCGTTCGAGACCGCCATGCTGGCCATCTCGAACTGCATCTCTCCGGTCACCTGCAGCGAGGCGCTGGGGCTGAGCAGCGAGCCATGTTCGCCAGCGAGGAACCGGACCGCTCCGCGGACGCCGTTCGCGTTCTGCACCGTACCGGTGATCGACGGCAATCCGAGCGCGCGGATCAGCGGCTCGGTGCCCGACAGCGGGAAGCCCGCGACCGAGTTCGGAATCACCTGATCGGGCAGGAGGTCGTTTTCAGCACTGCCTACCACCTCGTGCAGCAGGATGGCGTTGGTCGCGGAAGCGAAGCCATAGTTGATGGGATCCACCGAGTCCAGCGCCTGCTGGGCAGCACCCAGGAACTGATCGAAGGTCGGCGTGCCCGCCTGCACGCCTGCGGCCGCCAAGCCGGCGCGGATGCGCGGCCCGAAGGTCGGCGAACCATTGAGCAGACCGGCGATGCCGCCGCCGGGCACCGACAGGGTGGCGACGTTGACGGTGGGCTCGATGGCCAGGAAGGACGTGCCGACGATCGAACCCAGCGACTGGCCGACAAAGCTCAGACGCGAGCCGTCGAAGTCACCAGCGCCGTTTCCGTCGATGTCCATACCCGGAGCCGACACCGCGAGGACAAACAGGTCGGCGACTGCCTGACGCAGGTTGTCGCGCGAGGTCAGCAGTGAGGTCAGGTTGATCGTATGGGTGCCCGAAGCATCCGGCGTGCCGTCAGGACCCGGTGCGCCGGTGGTGTTGCTGACGTAGTCGACGTCGAAGGTGCGCTCGCGCACCCCGGCGGCGAACAGCGGCGCCGTCAGCGGATTGCCGGCACTCACGTAGAACGGCGCGACGGTGGCAAAGTCCGAGTTGCCGGGCGACACACCATGCAGCGGCTGGTCGATCGCAACCACCGCGAACCCTTGGTTGGCCAGCGTGGCCGAGATGGCGAGCATGTCGGTGCGGTTGCGGGTGATGCCGTGCTGGAAGATCACCAGCGGCCAACCGGAGGCCGGCTTGGTGCGCTGGCTGTTCGCGTTGGGCACGGTCATGAGCACCGGCACCTGCACGGTCGCGTTGGCCACCGGGAACGGATTGAACGCGGTGATGTTGGTCGAGGTCGGATTTAGGCCGAACTGGTTGAACGGCGGCACGTAGGCACCCGGCGCGGCGCGCCAGAAGCCGGTCAGCGGGCCGGTCGGGTTCGATGCCGACGGCGGCACCAGGTAGTACGGCAGGGCAATGAAGCCGACGTAGATGTCGGCCACCGGCGGCAGACCCGCTGCACTGGTGTTCAGCCCGGTCGGCGCGATCACCGTCGGCGCGGCGGTCACCCGGCTGCGCACGGCCTGCAGCACCGGCGAGATGCTCTGCGTGGTGGCGACCCAGGACACCACCACGTCGTCCGGGTCGATGCCCACGGCGATCGCTGCACCAAGGTGCGAATTGGTCAGCTGACGCAGCGGCTCGAGCGCGCAGGCGCTGGAAGCCGGCAGCAGCGGCTCGGTGCTCTGCCCGTTCACGCACAGCGGCGACGTGCGCTTGGTCAGGAAGTAGGTCTGATCCGGCGTGACGTCGTTGCCGGTGGCGTCGGTGATGCCGTTGGTGACCAGCACCAGGTAGGAGGTCAACTGCTTCAGCGGCGAGGTCGGAACGATGGCCACCGTGCGACCGGTGGTGTCCGAGGCGGCTTTCGCGACGACGAACTCGGCACCGGCGGCGAGCTCGCGCACGACGCTGGTCACGCCGCCACCCGGTCCGCTCAGGCCCACCTCGAACACACGGATGGTCTGTCCGGGCACCAGGGTGTTGGTCGCGGGCGAGGTGCTGAACGACATGCTCATCGGCGATACGGTGCTCCAGCCGTCGAGCGTGCTGAGCGCTGTCTGCGGATCGCCGAAGTTGGCACCGGCACCGTCAGGCTTGATGTTCAGCGTGAGGTCGGTGGTTCCCGAGAGCGCCAGATTGTTGGGCAGCGGGAACAGACCACGACACGGCTGTCCGACGGCGAGACCCACCGCGGGGTCGAAGCAGGCCGAAATGACGCTGGTGACCGGCGTTCCGTTGTTGTTGTTGGCCGGTGGTGTGTCTGCCGCGCGTGGGCTGTTGCTTGAACTGCTGCACGCCGCGACGAGCAGCGAGGACAGCACCAAGGACAGGGTCAATCGAGCCTGCATGATCGTTTCCTTCTGGCGGAAAGCGGAAATGGAACCGGGGCCTATCATAGGTATCGCATTTGCACGAATGCAACGCTTCTTTAACAACGTTTGCGATGTTCCGAATTTGCTGCGTTGCAGCATCAGGGCCGCATCGTTACACGCGCAATCGTTCCCACGCTCCGGGCGGCCGTCTCGGCTTTAACAGTCAGTTTGATCATGCGCCCCGGTGCGCAGCGCGGAATCGCGGCGTCCTGCGGCGCCGAATGGCCCGTCTGCGCCGTTTCCGTTCCCGGGGGACGTCTGCACGTCGCTTGCGCTATGGTCGCGCCATGCACGCCCAGCCCGAATACCGACTGCGCCCGATCCCGCTGCTGGCCGGCCCGGTGGTCATGGCGATCGGCGCCTGGCTGGCTGCCGCCGGTGGACTGCCCGCAGCCGCTTGCCTCACCGCCGGGCTGACCGCCTGGTGCGCAGCCTGGTGGATGCTCGACGCGGCACCGCACGCCATCACATCGTTGATCCCGCTGGCGCTGCTGCCCCTGCTCGGCGTCCTCACGCCGAAGGAAGTGGCCGAGGCCTACGGCAATCCGCTGATCCTGCTGCTGGCGGGCGGCTTCATGCTGGCCGCGGCACTCGAAGCCAACGGCGCGCACCGTCGCCTCGCCCTCGGCATGGTGAGCCTGTTTGGCGGCAACAGCGGGCAGCGCCTGGTCTACGGATTCGCCTTTGCCGCCGCGGCGATTTCGATGTGGATTTCCAACACCGCCACCACGCTGATGCTGGTTCCGGTCGCCATGGCCATCGTCAAGGACTACCCCGAGCGCCGTCTCGCGGCGCCGCTGATCCTCGCCATCGCCTACGCGGCGAGCGTCGGCGGCCTGGGCACTCCGATCGGCTCGCCACCGAACCTGGTGTTCATGCAGGTGTACACGCAGACCAGCGGCACCGCGCTCGGCTTTTCCGACTGGATGCGTTTCGGCCTGCCGACGGTGCTGCTGCTGGTGCCTGCCATCGCGTGGTGGCTGGGCCGCGGGCTCGCCGACTCGCCGCCTGCCAGGCTGCCTGCCCTGGGGCCATGGCGTCCGGCGGAACGCCGTGTGCTGGGCGTGTTCGCCCTCGTCGCCCTCGCCTGGGTGACCCGTAGCGAGCCGTTCGGCGGCTGGAAGACCTGGCTCGGGCTGGGCACGGCCAACGACGCCAGCGTGGCCCTGCTCGGCGTGATCGCGATGGCGCTCACGCCGTCCGGTGATCCGGGACGACCGCTGCTGCGCTGGCAGGACGCAGAGCGCATTCCCTGGGGCGCACTCATCCTGTTCGGCGGCGGCATCGCCCTCGCCACGGCCTTCGAATCATCCGGCCTGTCCGACTGGGTGGCGCATCGCCTGCGCGGCGTGGTCGAGCTGCCCTTGCTGCTGCAGATCGCGATCATCGTGGCGCTGGTGACGGCGCTGTCGGAGGTCGCCAGCAATACCGCCGCGGCGGTGCTGTTGATGCCCCTGCTGGCGGCCGCGGCCCAGGCCGCCGAAGTCGATCCCGCCCTGCTGATGGTGCCGGCCGTGCTCGCCGCCAGCTGCGGATTCATGCTGCCGGTGGCCACCGCACCCAACGCGATCGCCTTCGGTACCGGCGAGGTCTGCGGGCGAACGATGATGCGCCATGGCCTGGCAGCCGACCTGTTCGGCATCGCGGTGATCACCGTGGTGTGCTGGTTCGTCCTGGGCTGATCGCTCCGTCGTGCACCACCGCCCGGCAAGCGGGCACAACCATCCGTTCCATCTACCTGACTGGGCGTTGTCGTCGATCCATTGCGCCGCGGCGATGCCTCGAGCGAGCTTGCCTCAGAACCAGTGCAGGGTGAGGAAACCGAGCAGTACCACCAGCACCCACAGGGCCATGCTGCCGGTCGGCCACGCCCGGGCCAGCACCTTGCGGTGCCCCGCCTCCGCGAATCGGGCATGGGCGAGCTGTTCGATTGCCTGCTGCAGCACCGAGGACAATGCGCCCATGGCTGCGGCCCAGGCACGTACGAGCAGGGCCCACAGACGCGGCGCCGCGACGCGCCAAAGCCAGTCGACATCCAGGGTGATGGTCGGCGTGCGCTTCAGCATCGGCAGCAGGAGGAAGAACGCCAGGCCGGAGAACAGCAGCAGCTGCGACTGGCTGACCACGTGGGCCAGCGTGTACGGCTCGTAGTCCACGGCGAAGGGCAGCAGCCCGTAGAGCAGCTGCGGAAAGCAACCGAGTCCGATGCAGGCGACGGCGAACAGGATCATCGCTGCCTGCATGTTCCACGGCGGATCGGGCGGACGCAGACCGGAGTCCTTCTGGAAGAACACGAACCACGGAAACTTGATGCCGGCATGCAGGAACACCCCGGCCGACGCCGCAGTCAGCAGATACCAGACGAGCGCCAGATGCTCGTCGGCGGCAGCCTGCGAGATCATCGATTTGCTGATGAAACCGCTGGTGTAGGGAAACGCGGAGATCGCCAGCGCGCCGATGATGCCGCACACCGCGGTGACCGGCATCGACTGGTACAGACCGCCGAGCTCGCTGCACTTGCGCCGACCGGTCTGGAACAGCACCGCACCCGCGCTCATCAGCAGCAGCGCCTTGTAGATGATGTGGGCGAAGGCGTGCGCTGCCGCGCCGTTGAGCGCCATCTCGGTGCCGATGCCGATACCGGTCACCATGAAGCCGACCTGGTTGACGATCGAGTAGGCGAGGATGCGCCGCATGTCGTTCTCGAGCAGCGCGTAGACGATGCCGTAGAACACCATGAACAGGCCGATCCAGATCAGCACCTTGGCGCCGGGGAACAGCAGGATCAGCGCCAGCACCGCGGTCTTGGTGGTGAAGGCCGAGAGGAACACGGTGCCGAACGGGCTGCCCTCGGGATAGGCATCGGCCAGCCAGGCGCTGACCGGCGGCGCCGCGGCGTTGATCAGCACGCCGGCGAGCACGATCCAGGCGTCCCAGCTGGCCAAGTTGAGCGCTTCGATCTCGATCGATCCGGTGTGCACCATGATCCCTTCAATGCCGATCTTGAGCACGACACCGCCGATCAGATGCATGATCGCGTAGCGCACGCCGGCCCGGCGGGCGGCTTCGGTGCCGCCACACCACACCACCACGGTGGAAAAGATCGCCATGAATTCCCAGAACAGGAACAAGGTGATCAAATCGCCGGCGAAGCTGACGCCCACTGCGCCGGCGGCGTAGGCATACCCGGCCGCGAGCTCGTACCACTTCGACTGCTTCAGCCCGTACAGGCCGCCGGCAAACGCCATGATGGTGAATATGGTGGCGAACAACCGGCGCAGTGCGCTGGCTTCCACCAATTCGATGTCGTAGCCGAGAAACTGGGTGGTCAAGAGCACGCCGTCGGGCAGTCGCCAGATCGCCCACAGGGTCACGACCGGCGCCAGCAGCACGATCGCCGGGCGCAGCCCGGGGCGCGCGAGGCCGATCAGCACCGCGCCGAGGATGAGGATGAAGGCCGGTGGAAAGGCGAGCTCAATCATCGCCTTCACCTGCGCCGTCCGGCGTGCCGGTGGCGTCCGTCTCGTCGGTGCCGTAGTAGTCGTCGCTGCGCTTGATCAGGAAGCCCAAGCCCTTGGCGAACACGACCATGCCGACGCAGGAAAGAAATCCGTACAGCGCGTTGAAGCCGAACAGCGCTTCCAGGGCGAAGTGCGCGTGCAGGTGGACGAACAGCTGCGCCAGCACGGTCAGTGCCAACACCACCGCGAACCCGATCCACAGCACACGGATCGACTGCGGCCGGCTCAGCCAGGGCGTGGGCGCTTCGGTCTGAGTTCGGTCGTGCACGCTCATGGCAGATTCACCAGGGATTTCTCCAGCGCCACCAGGGTGCCGTTGAACACGAACAGGGCAATCGTCAGCGTCGCGGTGGTCACCAGCGCCGCGGCCATCGGCCAGGCCGCCTCGCCATGCTCGCGCTTGGGCGGCACGTTCTCCGGACGCAGGAAGGCGCGGTGGATGATGGGCAGGAAATACGCGGCATTCAGCGCGGTGGAGATCACCAGCACGCCAAGCACGAAGTACAGGTCATTCTGGAAGGCGCCGGCGATCATGTACCACTTCGACACGAAGCCCGCGGTGGGCGGCACCCCGATCATGCTCAGCGCACCCACCGCGAACGCGGTCATGGTCCACGGCATGCGGTGGCCGATGCCGTCGAGCTGCGACACCTCGGTTTTCTTCGCGGTGACATAGATCGCACCGGCGACGAAGAACAGGGTGATCTTGCCGAAGCCGTGGGCCACGATGTGCACCGCCGCACCGATTTCCGACAGCGGCGTCAGCACCAGCGCAGCAAGCACGATGTAGGAAAGCTGGCCGATCGTCGAATAGGCAAGCAAACGCTTGATGTTGTCCTGGCGCAACGCCACGGCGGAGGCGGCGATGACGGTGAAACCGGCCAGGTAGACCATCAGGCGTTCGGCAGGGATGCTGGCGAGGAACTCGGTGCCGAAGGTGTAGATCACCAGCTTGGTCACGGTGAATACGCCGGCCTTGACCACGGCGACCGCGTGCAGCAGCGCCGACACCGGCGTCGGCGCTACCATCGCCGCCGGCAGCCAGCGATGCATCGGCATCACCGCGGCCTTGCCGACGCCGAGTACGCAGAGCAGAAGCAGCAGTGCAGCGCCCGTCTCGGAGACGTGCCCGGCGAGGATTCCGCCAGCGACGAAATCGGTGTGCCCGGCAGCGAAGTGGATCCACACGATCGCCGGCAGGAACAGCAATACCGACGAGCCCATCAGGATGCCGAGGTAGGTGCGCCCGCCGGCTCGCGCCGCCGAGTTGCCGGCGTGGGTGACCAGCGGGAAGGTCAGCAGGGTCAGCAGCTCGTAGAACACGAACAGGGTGAGCAGGTTGCCCGCCAAGGCGATGCCGAAGGTGGCGGCCAGCGACAGTGCGAAGAAGGCGAAGAAGCGGGTCTGGTTCGACTCGCTGTTGCCGCGCATGTAACCGATGGAATAGACGGTCGCGATCGGCCAAAGCAGCGAGGCAAGCAGCAGGAACAGCATGCCGAGCGGCTCGAGGACGAACTTGATCGTCAACCCCGGAGCGATCTGCCAGAGCTGCAGCTCGGGGCGTGCGCCATGCAGCACCGGCTCGAAGCCCGCGAGCACGATGCCGAACACCATCACGCCTGCGAGCAGGGCGACCGCATCACGTGCGTTCGGCCACCGTCCCAGCAGCGCCATGGCACCCGCCGCCAGCACAGGCAGCGCCATCGGCCACAGCAGGTACATCGGCTCGATCATGGAGCGGCCCCGCTCATCAGGCGCGCGGCGGCTTCGGCGGCGAATCCGAGCGAAGGTGCGGTGTACCAGCCGAGCGCCAGCACTGCAGCGACCATCAGCACGGTGGGGGCGCTGCGCCAGAGCGACAGGCGGCCAGCACCGGCGTCGGCGCCGTCACCCGGGTCTTCGAAGTAGGCGACGCGGACGAACTGCCAGACGTAGATCATCGCCAACACCGAGGAGAGCACGGTCAGCGCAAGCAGCACCGGCTGGCCGGCCTCCAGGCACGCGGTCATCAAGGCCCATTTGCTGGTGAAGCCGGCGGTACCGGGTACGCCGATCAGCGACAGGCCGCAGACGACGATGCCGAAACTGGTCCACGGCATCGTGCGCGCCATGCCACGCGCCCGATCCAGGCCTGCGCCACCGAGACGCCACACCATCAGCCCCAGCAGCATGAACAGTGCGCCCTTGCTCACCGCATGGTTGATCACGTGCGCCAGCGAGGCAGTCAGGCCAGCCTGGGTGCCCAGACCGAGCCCCAGCACGATGTAGCCGACCTGGGCCACGCTCGAATACGCAAACATCTGCCGCAGATCGTGCTGGCGGATCGCGGTGTACGACGCCACGAACATGCCGAGCACGGCGAGCAGGATCAGCACCTGGCCGACCGGCTGAACGGCGAAGACCTCGTCGATGCCGAACACCGAGTAGTAGAAGCGGATCATCAGGTAGACCGCGACCTTGGTGGCGGTGGCCGAAAGCAGGCTGGCCACCGCGGAAGGCGCATGCGTGTAGGCGTTCGGCAGCCACAGGTGCAGCGGGAACAGCGCCAGCTTGAGGGCGATGCCGACCGAGAGGAAGGCGAACGCTGCCAGCGCGCCGCGGGTCTGCTCGTGGCCGGCCAGCCGCTCGGCCATGTCGGCGAGGTTCAGCGTGCCGGTGAGCATGTAGAGCACGCCGATGCCGATGACGATGAAGGTCGCGCCGACGGTACCCATGATCAGGTACTGGTAGGCGGCGAACAGGGCGCGCCGGTCGCGCCCCAGCGCGATCAGCGCATAGGTCGCCAGCGAGGAGATCTCCAGGAACACGAACACGTTGAAGGCGTCGCCGGTCGCGGCGATGCCCATCAGCCCGCCCACGCACAGACACCACAGCGCGTAGAACAGGTAGTGCTGGTCGGGATCGAGCTCGTCGGCAATGCTGGCGCGCGCATAGGGCATGACAGCCAGCGCGACCGCCGAGACCAGAATCAGAAACATCGCCCCCAGACGGTCGATGCGGTACTCGATGCCCCAGGGTGCAGGCCAGCTGCCCATCGCATAGACCGCGTCGCCGCCTGAAAAGGCCTGCCCGAGCACGCTGGCCGCGCACACGAACGCGCCCAGCATCGCCAGCGCGCAGACCCAGAATGATCGCTTGCTGCCGCGCAACAGCACGATGATCGGCGCGGCAAGCAGGGGCAGCACCACCTGCAGCACGGGCGCGTGGCTCATCCAGCCGGTCATGCGTCGCCCTCCGCCGACGGCGCGTCGCCCTCGCGCGCATCCTCGGCGTTGTCGGCGTCGACGATGTCGTCCTCGTCGATCGTGCCGTAGCGTTCGCGGATGCGCACCACCAGGGCCAGGCCCAGCGCCAGGGTCGCGACGCCCACCACGATGGCGGTGAGGATGAGCACGTGCGGCAGCGGGTTCGAATAGACCGAGAAGCGCGCATCGAGAATCGGCGCGGTGCCGCCGAGCAGCGTGCCCGGCGCGATGTAGAGCAGGTATACCGAGGACTGGAAAATGCCCAGACCGACGAGCTTCTTCACCAGGTTGTCGCGGCTGGCGAGGATGTACAGACCGGCCATCATCAGCACGATCATCAACACGTAGGTGAGTTGCGCCGCCCGGGTGGCGACTTCCGGCGAGAGGGTCATCCGTCGATCTTCCCGCGCTCGGAGAACACGTAGAAGAACTTCAGCATCACGCCGCACACGGTGATCGCGACGCCGATCTCGATCCAGAAGATGCCGCGATGCTGGCCGTGGATCGCATCGTGTGCGAGCACGTTGTAGTCGAGGAAATTGCCGCCGAGCAGAACACCGGCCACGCCGACCAGCATGTACAGCAGCACGCCGACGGCCATCATCCGCTCGACCCAGGCCTCCGGCAGCGCGCGCTTGAGCTCCGGTACCCCGAAGATCAGCGCGTGGAACACCAGCGCGGCGGCCATGATCACCCCGGCCTGGAATCCGCCGCCCGGGCTGAAGTCACCGTGAAACTGCACGTACACCGCGAACAGCATGATGAAGGGGACCAGCAGCTTGCTGACCACGCGCAGGATCATGTCGTGCTTCACGATTTCACCTTCCGGCGCCGCCGCAGCAGCGCAAACACCGCGACGCCGGCGGTGAACACCACCAGCGTCTCGCCCATGGTGTCGTAGCCGCGATAGCTGGACAGCACCGCGGTCACGACGTTGGGAATATCGATCTCCTGCGGCATGCGTTCGAGATAGCGCGGCACCACATGCTGGTGGATCGGCGCCTGCTGGTCGACGTAGTCGGCGAGGTCGTAGGTGCCGTAGACGACCAGGCCGCCGACTGCCAGGGACAGGCCCAGCGGCAGCCACGGGCGATGCGAGGGGCGGCTTTCCTCGGAACGGCACAACAGCAGCGCGCCCAGCATCAGCACCGTCGACAGGCCCGCGCCGACCGCCGCTTCGGTCATCGCCACGTCCACCGCGTCCATGGCCACCAGCACGGTCGCCATCAGGAAGCTGTAGATCCCGCTCAGCACGACCACGGCGAACAGGTTGCGGCTGCGCACCATCGCGAACACCGACACCACCATCATGACCAGCAGCAGGTTGATCAGGATCGCTTCGATGACGCGTCCTCCCCGCCGTTGAGGGAATGGTCGGCAAGCAGAGGCCGCACGCCACGGGTGATGGCCGCCTTGGCCAGCGCATGGGTGGCGGTCGGGCTGGCGAAGAACAGCAGCAGGCCGACCATGCCGATCTTGAGCATGTTGAGGCTGAGCCCGGCCTGCAGCATCAGACCAAGCAGCAGCAGGGCCGCACCGAGGGTATCGATCAGGCTGGCGGCATGCATGCGGGTGAAACAGTCGGGCATGCGCAGCATGCCGATCGCGCCCACGATGCAGAAGCCACCGCCCGCGACGATCAGGATCCAGCTCAGCGCATCGACGACGATCGTCAGCATCTCAGGGCCCCACCGGCTCGTCGGTTTCGCCGCGACGCAGGTAGCGCAGCACCGCCACCGTGCCGATCGCATTCAACAAGCCGTAGACCAGGGCGAGATCGACGAATTCGGGCCTGTCGCCGAGAAACCCCAGCACCAGCAGGAGCAGCATCGCCAACGTCCCGATGCTGTTCGCCGCGAGGAGTCGATCGAACACCGACGGCCCGCGGGCGGCGCGCACCAGCACCAGCGCAGTCGCCAGCGACAGCAGCGCGGCGGCGACCCAGAACATCAGGCCTTGCCCTCCATGGCCCGCGCGCGCGCGTCCATCACGCTGTCGGTCACTCCGAACGCGCCTTCGCTGGTGAGCGCGTGGACGAGGAACTCGTCCGGCTCGCATTCGATCGTCAGCGTGCCGGGCGTCAGGGTGATCGAATTGGCGTGAATCACCATGCCCAGCTCGCTCCGCTGGCTCGGCCGGAAGCGCACCAGGGTCGGCGAGATGGGCAGACGCGGATGCAGCACGATCCGGCTGACGTCGAGCGCCGAACGCACGATCTCGCCAGCCAGCCACAGCCAGTAGCCGGGCGCCGCGCGCAGCACGTGCAGGGGCATCGACTCTTCGTCGAGCGTGCCCAGTCGCCGGCAGAACCAGGTCACCGCCACCGACGCGCCCAGTCCCGACAGGACGAGGAACGGCGTGTAGATGCCGGAGAGAATCAGCCAGAAGGCAAACAGGAAGGACGTCAGAACCAGGCTGCGCAGCACGCGGATCACCGGCAGGAAGGATCGCGCATTCTACGCAAAGCAGATGAAGGATTCAGGAGGAAGTGCTCGCGCCCGACGCCGGCTCGCGTTCTGCGCCGCGATCAGGCCGGCTGTCCGGCCCGCCGTCAGCCCCGCGGCCCCGCGACCTGTCGTCTCGAGCGCGCACCGCCAACCGCTCAAGCCACGATCTGCCAGAGGTTGAAGCCAATCCAGCCGGCCAGCAGCACGGCGCCTTCGCGCCGGGTGATCTTGCCGTGTCGATGCATGAACAGGTAGGCCACGATCATGAACGAGACCATCACCGGCAAATCGAAGGTGATCATGCTGCGCTCGACCGGCAGCGGATGAAATGCCGCGGTGGCGCCGAGGATCAGCAGGATGTTGAACAGGTTCGATCCGACCACGTTGCCGACGGCAATGTCGTTCTGCCCGCGATACACCGCCATCAGCGAAGACGCCAGCTCGGGCAGTGACGTGCCGATCGCGACGACGGTCAGGCCGATGAGCACGTCGCTCCAGCCCCACATGCGCGCCAGCTGCAGCGCCGCGTCGACCATCTGCTGGGCGCCGAAGACCAGCAAGGCAAGGCCGATCAGCAGGCGCACGACATTGCGCCCCAGCTCGGTGCGGGTCTGGGCGAATTCGGCGAGTTCTTCCTTGACCTCGGACGTTTCCAGCTTGGCGTTGCGCGCGACGTAGGCCATCAACGCGACGAATCCGCCGAGCAGGATGACCGCGTCGACGCTACCGATCGTCCCGTCCACGCACAGCAGCCACAGCACGATGCTCGCGGCGATGAGGATGGGACCCTCGACGCGCAGCAGGCGCATCTGCACCGCCAGCGGGCTGGCCAGTGCGCAGGTGCCGAGAATCAGGCCGACGTTGGCCACATTGCTGCCCACCACGTTGCCCAGGGCAAGACCGTAGCTGTCGCGGTACGCAGCGAGCAGATTCACCGCCAGCTCGGGCGCCGAGGTGCCGAAGCCGACGATGGTCAATCCCACCACGAACGGACTGATGCCGAAGTGCAAGGCCAGTCCCGAAGCCCCCTTGAGGAAGGAGTCCGCGCCAAGCAGCAGCATGACCAGGCCGGCAACAAACCACAGCATCGGTTCGATCATGAAAGGCCTGCACAGCGCGAAGTCAGGGAGGGCCGCGATTCTATGCGAACGCGGATGACGGTGCCGCCAGGCCGCCCCGCGGGACCTCGCCTCAACGCGCCTCGTCCTCGGCGCCTTCCATCCCGAACGCCAGCCAGGCCGCACGAATCGCGCGTCGCGCCGCGTCGATGTCCGCGTCCCGCTGTACCACGCGAGGCTGCGGATGCAACGTGCAGCGCAGGGCGCGATCAAGCAGGGTCGCATGTGCAGACTGCAGGTCGGCCACTGCGGCGTCGGGCAGCAGGCCGCTTTGCCGCAGGCAGGCGAGCAGACCCGGCGTATCGCTGGCATCGAGCCATCCGGGGAGGCGCTGCGCATCGCTGAGCACCATGGCCTGGAGCAGGAACTCGAGATCGACCAGACCGCCGACGCCCTGCTTGAGATCGAAGCGCTCACCGCGCCCACGATCGAGTTCGGCACGCATGCGCGCACGCATGCCGGCCACGTCATGGCACACCTGGGTGCGTGCCCGGGGCAGGCTCAGCACCTCACGGCGTACCGCGTCGTAGTCCCGGCACAGCGTCTCCGAACCCGCCACGGGGCGCGCCCGCACCAGCGCCTGGTGCTCCCACGACCAGGCCCGCGCATGCTGGTAGTCGGCGAAGCTCTGCAGGCTGCACAGCAGCAGTCCCTTGGCGCCATCGGGGCGCAGACGAAGGTCGGCCTCGTAGAGACGCCCGGCCGGTGTCAGCGTGCTCATCAGGGCGAGCATCTTCTGCATCAGGCGCTGCTGGTAGCGCGGCGCGTCCAGCGGGCGGGTACCGTCACTGACCAGCTCCGCGGTGGCCGAGTCGGTCAGGAACACCAGGTCGAGATCGGAGGCGAAGCCGAGCTCGCGGCCGCCCAGGCTGCCGTAGCCCACCACCGCGATGCCGGCGTCCGCCGCATGCCCGGGCAGGCTGCCATGCACCGGCACCATGCTGCGCACGGCCAGCGCGAGCGTATTGCGCAGCACGGCCTCGGCCAGATCGGCCAGCTGCGCGGCGGTGTCGGCGGCAGCGTTGCGACCGAGGAAGTAGCCGAGCGCAAGGCGAAAACCGACGCTGCGCCGCAGCTCGTTGAGTTCGAGCAGGACCTGTTCGGGATCGTGTCCGCGCGCCGCGTCCGCAGCGGCCATGGCTTCGAGATTGCGCCCGGTGAGATCCACCCGCGCATCGAGCAGGTCGTCGAGCAGCAGCGGGTGTTCGACCACCTGGTCGGCGAGCAAGCCACTGGCGGCGAACACGTCGACCAGACGCTGCAGGGCGGCAGGCTGCTCGTCGAGCAGGGCGAGATACGACGGTCGGCGCAAGGTAGCGAGCAGAAGGCGCACGGCACGCCCGATCAGCAGCTCGGCATCGTCGACCTGCAGCGCACGGGTGAACAACGCGGGCACCAGCCGGTCGAGGCGCGCACGCGCCGCCGCCGACAATCCGGCGCGCGCCGCGGCCTGGGCGAGCTGGGTGAGGTCGCGCCGCATCGCCTCGGTGACGGCTTCCGGCACCTCGGCCACCATCGGCTGCGCGGCCTGTGCGGCGGTACAGGCGGCGTCCCACAGCTGCGCCATGGCGGCCTGTCCGGCATCGCGTGCACCACGGCGCGACTCGAACACCTTGGCAAACTCGGCGCGCACCAGGGCGCGCGCCGACTCCAGCGCTTCGGCCAGCGCCGGCCACTCCGGGTAGCCCAGGCCGGCGGCCAGCCGTCTGCGCAGGAAATCGTCTTCGGGCAGGTCATGGACCTGCTCGTCGCGCAGCATCTGGATGCGGTTCTCGACCATCCGCAGCAGGCGATACGCCTGCTCGAGCCGCCGCGCCATCGTCGCCTCGAGGTAGCCGGCCTCGGCCAGGGCGTACATCGCGGGCAGCGTGCCCGAAGTGCGCAACGACGCTTCGCGCCCGCCGCGAATCAGCTGCTGCAGCTGAACCATGAATTCCACTTCGCGGATACCGCCCGGGCCCAGCTTGAGGTGGTCCTGCAGATCGCGGCGCTGCACTTCCGCCTCGATCATCGCCTTCATCGCGCGCAAGCCGTCGATCGCGGTGTAGTCGAGATAGCGCCGGTAGATGAACGGACGCAGGGTCTCCAGCAGATCGCCGCCCGCGCGTGGATCGAGCGCGCGCGCCTTGATCCACGCATAGCGCTCCCAGTCGCGTCCTTCGCGCTGGTAGTACTGCTCCATGGCGTTGAAGCTGGGCACCAGCCGGCCCGACTGTCCGAACGGACGCAGGCGCATGTCGACGCGAAAGCCGAAGCCCTCGGCAGTCACCTCGCCCAGCAGCTGGATCAGGCGCTGGCCGATGCGCTGGAAGTAGGTTTCGTGATCGAGCACGCGCGGCCCGGCGGTGTCCCCGGACTCCGCATACGCGAACACCAGATCGATGTCGGAACTGAAGTTCAGCTCGCCGCCGCCGAGCTTGCCGAGGCCGAACACGCACAGCGGCAGCCCCTCACCTTCGACGGCACCAGCGGGACCATGAGCCTGGCGCATCTGGCCATGCACCGCTTCGAGTGCGCGCAGGCAGCAGTGGTCGGCCAGCCACGAACTGTGCCGCAGCGTCGCATCGAGGCCACCGCCTTCGGCTTCGCGGGCAACGATGGCCACGCTGTGGCGATGACGGAATCGGCGCAGCGCGGCGCTCCAGCTTTCCGGCAACGCCGGGTCGAGCCCCAGCGTCTCCGGCGCCTGACTCAGGGATGCCGACCACTCCGGATGCCGACGCAGTTGCTCGAACGCGTAGTCGCTGAGGCAGAGCACGCGCCGCAACACTTCGCGTTCCACCACGACCAGGCCGTGCTCTTCGAGCTGGGCGATGCGCCCGTCGGCCCAGTCGGCCAGGTCTGCGGGCAGGCTGGTGGCGGAAGAAATCATCGGCAAAAGAAAACCCGCTTCGACGCTGCCGAAGCGGGTCTCTCCCTCCCCGATTCTCTTGTTGCGGTGGCCCGACCGGGGCACCGCGGTGGATCGATGGTGGGTGGATCGTACGCGGGTTCGCTGTCGCTATTCATGCTGCATCGCACGATCGCCGCCCGGTCAGAGCGCCAGCCAGCTGGCCAAACCGAGGAAGCAACCCATGCTCAAGACATCGGTGGCGGTGGTCAGCAGGATCGACGACGCGGTGGCCGGATCGGCACCAAACCGGCGCAATGCCACCGGAATCATCGCGCCGGCCACGCCCGACAGCGCACAGCTCACCGTCATCGCGATCAGGGTGGCGAGCGCCAGCATCAAGGCATCGCCGCCCGGCTGGTCGAGTGCGAGCACGAACATCGCGAGCGCCGCGACGGCGCCGGTGATCAGGCCGTTCAGCGTGCCGAGCCAACCTTCCTTGATCAGCAGCTTGCTCAGCGACACGGCGCGCAGTTCGCCCAGGGTCATGCCACGCAGCACCACGGCAAGCGACTGCGCGCCCAGATTGCCGCTCTGTCCGCACAGCACCGGAATGAACAGCGCCAGCACGACGAGCTTGTCGACGGCATCCTGGAACACCCCGACCACGCCGGCCGCCACGAACACGCTGAGCAGGTTGATCTGCAGCCAGGGATGACGGAAGCGGAAGCTGCGCGCCCACGGCGTAGCCAGGCGCTCTTCGCGCTCGACACCGACCATCGCGCCGGCCTGCGCGGAGATCTCGAATGCCTGCTGCTCGAACAGCACCTGTCCGCGCACCTGCCCGATCAGGTGACCATCGTCCTCGCACACCGGATAGACCGGGAAGTGCTTGGTCACCACCTCGCGCATGGCGTCGACCAGCATCAGCCGCGGCCGCAGCGCGAACGGATTGATGATCATGATCTCGTCGAGCTTCGACCCCGGCGGCGCATACAGCAATTCGCGGAACGCGACGACGCCGAGCAGGCGTTCGCGCTCGTCGACCACGAACAGATAGACCACCATGCGGCGCTCGATGACGCCGCGCAGTTCCTCGATCGCGTCGTGCACGCTGGTGCCGGTCAGGAACACCGCCGGCGGGTCTTCCAGCAAGCGGCCCACGCTGCCCGATGGGTAACTCTGCGCATCCGACCAGTCGGTGCCGGGCGGCGCGTGCACGATGATGGCATCGCGCAACGGCGCCGGCATCGCCGCGAGGATGGTCGACGCGCGCCCGACCGGCATCGCGGCGAGGAGTTCTGCGGCCTCCTTGGGGTCGATGCCCTTGAGTCGATCCGTCGCCGTCATCGCGTCGAGGCCGGAGAGGCTCGTCGACGACAGGGAGTGCGCCTTCGACCGCACCTCGCGGGGCGGCGGCAGCGGCGGCATCGGCGGACGCAGCGTCGCGTCTTCCTCCGGCACCTGGCGACGGTCGCGCGATCCCACGCGACGATCCTTCATGCGACGTATCCGGAGTGGATGGCGACGATTCCCCCGGTCAGGTTGCGGTAGTCGCAGCGGGCGAATCCCGCCTGTTCCATCATCGTACGCAGGTCGTCCTGCGCAGGGTGCTTGCGGATCGACTCGGCCAGATAGCGATAGCTGTCCGCATCGCCGGCGATGATCCGGCCCAGACGCGGCAGCACCTGGAAGCTGTGGAAGTCGTACAGCGGACGCAGCAGGTCGGACTGTACCGCCGAGAACTCCAGCACCAGACAGCGGCCGCCGGGCTTGAGCACACGATGCATCTCGCGCAGCGCGCGGGGCTTGTCGGTGACGTTGCGCAGTCCGAAAGCGATGGTGACCAGGTCGAACTGCGCATCGGCGAACGGCAGCTGCTCGGCATTCAACTGCAGGTACTCGACACCGTCCGCCATGCCCTGGTCGAGCAGACGGTCGCGTCCCACCCGCAGCATCGAAGCGTTGATGTCGCCGAGCACGACCCGCCCCCGATCACCAAGCCGAGGCCGCAGCAGGCGGGCGATGTCACCGGTGCCGCCGGCAAGGTCGAGCACCTGGTCGCCGCGACGCACGCCGGAGGTGGCGACGAAGTAGCGCTTCCACAGCCGGTGCACGCCTCCGCTCATGAGATCGTTCATGCGGTCGTAGTTGCGCGCCACCGAGGTGAACACTTCACCGACCAGCTTCTGCTTCTGCGCCACCGGCACCTGGCGATAGCCGAAGTGGGTGGTGGAATCGTTCGTGCTGGCGTCGTCGGGCTGGCTCATCGGCTGATTATCCCATCATTCTGCGTGCCCGCCGGCAAGCAGATGCGTACGTGCGCCCTGCACGGCCTTCCGGGTTAGCATGAGGCATGCGCCCTCTCCTGCCCTCGCCCTGGCTCGGCTTGCTGCTGTGGGGAGGTCTGCTGGGCAGTCACGCGCAGGCCGCCGAACCCCTGCTGACCCGGATCGAAGCTCCGGATGCCTTGCGCTCGGACTTCTACGCGATGACCGAATCGGCCGACGGCGCGCTCTATTTCGGCGACAACGGCAAGCTCATGCGCTTCGACGGCGCGCACTGGCGCGACGTCCCGGTGCCCGACCCGGGACCGGTACGCAGCCTGCATACCGATCGTGCCGGCCGCATCTGGGTCGGCGCGTTCAACGTGCCGGGTTATCTGGCATCCAGGCTGGATGGCGGCGACCGCTTCGTGGCGCTCGACTGCGGGGAACCTTGCCGCGGCGATGGCGCCGGACTCAGCGACATCTGGATGATGGCCGAGAACGACGACGGCATCTTCATGCAGACCCTGCGCGACCTGCTCTGGTTCGACCATGCAGGCCAACTGCGCGGGCACTGGCACCACGACGGTCGCTTCGGCGACATCCTCGCCGTCGCCGACGGCCTGTATGTGCAGTTTCGCGGCAGCGGTCTGAGGCTGCTGCGCGATGGCGAGTTCGAGCCGGTCGCGGGCGGCGGGCAGTTCGCCGCCGGCCGCATCAACACGCTGCAGCGGCTGGCCGACGGTTCGCTGCTGCTGCTCGACACCGAGGGCCGAGTCGGACGCCTGCTCGACGGCGGCAGCTTCGTGGCACTCGGACTCGATCCCGAGATCGTCAGACACCTGGAACACGCACGGCTCATCGGCGGCGTGGCGGCCTTTCCCGGCGACGACGGCGTGCTGCGCATGATCGACCCCTACAACGCGAGCGTGCGCCCGATCGTGCTCGGTAACCAGTTCCTCTCCGACCTGTCGGTGGACCGGCACGGTCGCATCGGCGTGGTCGACCGCAGCGGGGTGACGTTCCTGCACTGGCCACCGGAAGGCGAACGATTCGGCCCCGCCGACGGACTGCTGGGACAGTTCGGCCGCCTCGTTCGCCAGGCAGGCACCCTGCACGTGCTCGGCACCGCCGGTGACTTCAGGCTTCAGCTCGACGACATCGCGGCGGGCGCGGTATCGACGGGCTGGTCGCAGGGTGAAGCCTGGGATCTGCTCCGGCTGGACGACGGCATGTTGCTCGCCGAGTCGTTCGGGCTGCGCTGGATCGATGCCTCGGGCAGCCAGCTGGTCGGGCCCGACGACCTGTATCCGCGTCGGCTGCTGCGCGCGCGCGCGCAACCCGACCGGGTCTGGGTGGGCACTGAACATGGCGTTGCGCTGCTGAAACACGATGCGGTCGGACTGCGGCTGTCCGCGCGCAGCGACGATGGCGCGTTCGACATCCGCAGCCTGGTCGAATTGGACGACGGCCGCGTGCTCGCCGGATCGGACCGCGACGGCGTCTGGGTGGTGGAGGCCGGTGAGTCGGAAGTGTCCCTGCGCAGCACGCGACTGCCCTTGCCCGACGGCGTCACCGGTCCTGCATGGGTCGGCAAGGTCGGCGAGCACACGCTGGCCAGCGCCGCCGGCCGTATCTACGCGCTGCAGGGCGAGCGTGCGGTCGCCACCCAGCTGGACGGCCTCGCGGCATTGCTCGACGAGGATGAGGTGCCGGTGATCGTGGACGGCGTCGGGGGCGCGCGATGGGCGTTCGATCTGGACAGCGTGTTCCACTTCCGCCCTGGTCGCGGCTGGATCGAGCTGACCTCGGCGGCGCACGATGCCGGCGGCCTCAACGACCTGCTGCCGGACGACGAAGGCGGCGCCTGGCTGGCCGGCAGCGATGCGGTGGTCCATCTGCAGCGCCCGGAACCCGACGCGCCCACGCCGGCGCAGCTGCGAATCGCCGCAGTCACCTGGAGCGGCGCCGAGGAACGCCAGGGCCTGCTTCCGCTGGCGGGTGACGCGATCGCTCCCGCCTCGACGAACAGCCTGCGATTCGACGTCGCCCTGCGCGATTTCCAGCGTGGCCCGCCCGCCGAATACCGCATGCGCATCCGCGAGCTGGGCCACGCGTTCCCCGACTGGAGCACCGTGCCCTCGCTGCTCACGGGTGCCCTGCCGCCCGGAACCTACCAGTTCGAAGCCGAGGCGCGGCGCGCCCGCGGCGGACGCATCGCGCGGGCCAACTATGGATTCGAGATCGAGCCGGCCTGGCACCAACGATTGGATATCCGGCTGCTCGCCGGGCTGGCCGTGTTCGGCGCCGGGGTGGCCTGGGCGTCGCGCCGGGCGCGGCGTCAGGCGCGCGCGCTCGCCGCCGACAATATTGCCCTCGAAGCCCTCGTGCGCACGCGCACGCTGGATCTCGAAGTCGCCAATCGACGCCTGCAGGACCTCGCCGAGAGCGACGGGCTGACCGGCGTCGGCAACCGCCGACTGTTCGACCGCGCGCTCGACGCGGCGCTGCACCGGGCTGAAAAGCTCGACCACCCACTATGCCTGCTGCTGTGCGACGTCGACCTGTTCAAGCAGTACAACGACGAACACGGACATCTGGCCGGCGATGACCTGTTGCGCAAGCTGGCACAGACCCTGTTGAGACAGGTACGCGAAGACACCATCGTCGCCCGCTACGGCGGCGAGGAGTTCGCCCTCATCGCCCAGGATTGCGATCTCGGGCGTGCCCGCTTTCTGGCCGACCGCGTGCGCGACGCCGTCTCCCGCGACCTCGCGCCGACCACCATCAGCGTCGGTGTCGCCGAGTGGCGCAAGCCCGGCGACCCGGCGGCGGAAACCCTCATCCAGCGCGCCGACGATGCGCTTTACCGCGCCAAGGACGGCGGACGCAACCAGGTGGTGTGCGCAACATGAATGCTCGTTCCCCTGCCTGGAGCTGGTCGGTGCGCCGCTGGAGCGAGCTCGAGGTGACCACCGCCTATGCCCTGCTGGCGCTGCGCGCGGAGGTCTTCGTCGTCGAACAGGCCTGCGCCTACCTCGACCTCGACGGCAAGGACCTGCATGCCGACGCATTGCATGTCTTTGCCGTCTGCGACCACGAAGGCGGTGCGCGGATCGGCGCCTACCTGCGCGTGGTGCCCCCAACCGTCAGCTTCACCGAACCCAGCCTGGGGCGCGTGGTCACCGCGCCGGACGCACGCGGCAGCGGCCTCGGCCACGAGCTCGTGCGTCGGGGCATCGAGGCCCTGCTGCAGCGCTGGCCGGGCAGCGCGATTCGCATCGGCGCACAGGCGCACCTCGAACGCTACTACGCCGCACACGGATTCGTAGTCGATTCGGAGCCCTACCTCGAGGACGGCATACCCCACATCGAGATGCTTCGCGCCGCGCCCTGACCCGTCACGGCATCGGACGGGCAAGCTCGGCGGCGGGCCTAGCGGGAGCGACCAGCAGCGTCGAGTTCGGCGAGATAGTGATCCCAGTTCTCGGCCTGCTCGCGGCCGAGCTGGTACAGGGTCTGCCAACTGAATATACCGGTATCGTGCCCGTCGTCGAATCGCAGCAGCACGCCGTAGTGTCCGACCTGGTCGATGCCGACGATGTTCACGTCGCGCTTGCCGTAGACCAGCACGCGCTGGTCGGGGCCATGTCCCTGCACCTCGGCAGACGGGCTGTTCACCCGCAGGTACTCGCAGGGCAGGAAGAACACCTCACCGGTATCGAAGCCCACCTCCAGTCGCCGGGAAGCCTGGTGCAGGGTGATCGCGGTGACCACCGGACCGCTCACTGTGACACCGCCTGCTCGGTCGGCTGCGCCGGGAAGTACCACACCGCTTCGATGCGCCCGGTCGCGTCGAACCGGTACAGCGACGTGGACCGCTGGCTCTGCCGTCGCCCATCGCCGTCCTCCCAGGATGCCGTCTCGACGGCGGTGAGAAAGCCGCCGTCCCACAGCATGGCACCAACCTCGCTGCGCGCGCTCGGCGTGCTGTGGAAATAGCCTTCCAGCCAGCTGCGCAGCTGCTCCGCGCCGACCACTTCGGTCACGACCTGCGCCCCCTCCACCTGCAGCCAGCGAAAGTCGGCGTTGACCGCCGCCACCATGGCGTCGACATCGTGCGCATTGCTCGCCTCGACGAAACGCCGCACCCGCTGCTGTGGCGTCAGCGCCAGCATGCCCGCCGCCGCGGGTTCGGGCTCTGGTTTCGCCAGCTTGGCCTGGTCCGGCTGAGCCGGTGTGTCGGCCAACGCGGCGACGCAGCCCAGTAGCGCAACCCACACAACCATCCACCGCATCAAGAACTCCCAAGCATCTCGACGGCCACCATGCGGCGCCGAAGCATTGCGCCTGACCCGCCCAAGCCGCACATCCTAGACCACCGCAGGCCGAAGCCCGCAGCCGGAACCGGTTCGTCCATCGCTCCGCGAGCCCGGGGTGGCGGCGCGCCCCGCGCACGGCGGGGGCGTGGGGGTGTGGAAGCATGATCGCGCCCGTCCAAGCTGAAGCCCGAACGCTTGTCCCGCCTCGACTCGCCGGAACGCCGGTAATGCGCCCGCGCTCGGCGGAGGGTGGGCGGCATGATCCCGTCAAGCGACGCCGGATCGCCTCACAATGCAAACGCGCAGTCTCAGAGGATGTAGCGACTGAGGTCCTCGTCCGCCGCCAGCGTGGACAGCTGCGACTCGACGTAGGCGCGGTCGACGGTGAGCGATTCTCCGCTGCGATCGGGTGCCTCGTAGCTGATTTTCTCGAGCAGGCGCTCCATCACCGTGTGCAGGCGGCGGGCACCGATGTTTTCGCTGCGCTCGTTCAGCGTGCAGGCCATGTCGGCCAGGCACTCGACGGCATCATCGGTGAAACGAAGGCTCACGCCCTCGGTGGCCAGCAGGGCCGGGTACTGCGTGGTTAGCGCGTGGCGCGGCTCCTTCAGGATGCGCACGAAATCGTCGCGCCCGAGCGAGGAGAGTTCCACGCGAATCGGAAACCGGCCCTGCAGCTCGGGAATCAGATCGCTGGGCTTGGCCAGATGGAACGCACCGGACGCGATGAACAGGATGTGGTCGGTGCGCACGACGCCGTACTTGGTGCTGACCGCCGAGCCTTCCACCAGCGGCAGCAAGTCGCGCTGCACGCCTTCGCGCGACACGTCGGCGCCGATGCCCTCCGATCGTTTCGCGACCTTGTCGATCTCGTCGATGAAGACGATGCCGTGCTGCTCGCAGGCCTCGACTGCCTGCATGCGGATCTCGTCCTCGTTGAGCAGGCGACCGGCCTCTTCCTCGATCAGCTGCGGCCGCGCCGCGGCGATCTTCAGCGTGCGCTTCTGGCTGTTCTGACCCGACACCTGCGAGAACAGCTGGCGCAGCTGCTGGCCCATTTCTTCCATGCCGGGCGGGGCCATGATGTCGACGCCGATCTGCACGTGCAGCTCGACCTCGATCTCACGCTGGTCCAGCTCGCCCGCGCGCAGCTGCCGACGCAGCTTGTTGCGGGTCTCGGTGTCGGGCAGCTCGCCTTCCGGCCCCGACTCGAAGCCGAACTGATGGCCCTTTCGACGCGGCAGCAGCGCGTCGAGGATGCGCTCTTCGGCCCGCTCTTCGGCCTGACTGCGCACGCGCGCCTTGGCCTGCTCGCGGTACATCTTCACCGCAGCGTCGACCAGATCCCGGATGATCTGCTCGACATCCTTGCCGACGTAGCCGACCTCGGTGAAACGGGTGGCTTCGACCTTGGTGAACGGTGCATTGGCCAGCGCCGCCAGGCGGCGCGCGATCTCGGTCTTGCCGACGCCGGTCGGACCGATCATCAGAATGTTTTTCGGGGTGACTTCCTGGCGCAGCTCGGGTTCGAGCCTGGCGCGCCGCCAGCGGTTGCGCAGGGCAATGGCGACGGCGCGTTTGGCGTCATGCTGGCCGACGATGTGGCGATCGAGTTCGTCGACGATCTCGCGCGGGGTCAGGTCGCTCACAGCACCTCCAGGACACGCTGATGGTTGGTATAGATGCATATGTCACCGGCAACGCTGAGCGCCTCCTCGGCGATGCTGCGTGCGTCCATCTCGGTGTGCCGAAGCAGCGCTTTGGCAGCGGCCAGTGCGTAGGGCCCGCCGGAGCCGATGGCGATCAGTCCGTCTTCGGGCTCGAGCACGTCGCCGTTGCCGGTAATGATCAGCGACGCCTCCCGGTCCGCGACGGCAAGCATCGCTTCCAGACGACCCAGGCGACGATCCGTGCGCCACTCCTTGGCCAGCTCGACCGCGGCGCGCACCAGCTGGCCGTACTTCTCCAGTTTGGCGTCGAACAATTCGAACAGGGTGAAGGCATCCGCCGTGGCACCGGCGAAACCCGCCAGCACGCGACCGCCACCGAGCCGCCGCACCTTGCGCGCGTTGGATTTCACCACCGTGTTGCCAAGACTGACCTGCCCGTCCCCACCGACGACCACCTGGTCGCCGCGGCGAACGCTGACGATGGTCGTCGCGTGGAATGTCTCGCTCATGCTGGATTGCCTGCCTGGTTGCTGCCCGGGACGGATGAATCGCGCACGCTGTGACCGCTCGGTAGCGACGGCGACACGCGTGCAACGGCGTCGGCCGCCCGCAAGACCGGGCGCAGCGCCGACCGGCCACGCGCGACGGCGGAACCGGATGTTCCGCGCCGGCATCGCCCCCCGCCGAGCCCGGACGGCGGCACCGGCGCGACGCCGACTGCAGAACCTAGCTGGGGCCGCCGGCGACGATTCCCAAGCCCGGCGGACTTGCACGGGCCAGATTCGCTATGCTTGACCCCGCCGGTCGAACCGGCGTGCGCAGGCAATCCGTCAGGCAGGCGGATGCGCATGCCGGACGATCGATTGGCGCGGCAGGCGCAGGGCTGGATGCTGCGCAGTGGTTCGCGGGTGCGATCGCATGCAGCGCTCGTGGTGGGGTGAACGCACAGGAAGCGCGGTTCGACGGCTGCCAGGGGAGAAACGGGATGCAAGACAGTGCGATGGAGCATCGCGGCCCGGGCCGGGGCCAGCACCTGCGCATCCTGCAGCAGTGGCTGGCTGCGGGCTCAGCCGCCACGGTCTGGCTGGCCGCGGCTTATCTCGGACTGACGCAGAACGACTCGGTCGCCTTTCTGGGTTACGCAGCCCTCGGCATCGGGCTGGCGCTGCTCGCGCGCCGCGGCGACGGCGGCGGCCTGCGCGCCCTGCCGCTGCTGCTCGGGCTGTGCATGCTGTATGCCATCAGCACCTATCTCACCTTCGGCTACGCCAGTCTGGGCTATCTGATCCTGCTGCCCTGCCTCGCCTCGGTGCTGCTGTTCCAGCCCGAGGGCACGCATGGCCGCAAGAAGCTCGCCGGCGTGCTCATCTTTCTCATCCTCACCGGCGTGGTGCTGGATTTCTTCGGTGCGCGCGATCGCGCCGACAGCGGCGCGGTGATCCTCCACGTGGTGGCAGCCGGCTGCCTGACCTGGGCCGTGGGCGACGTTGCCGCGCGGATGATCGCCGAACTCGAGCGCCGCCTCGAGAGCAGTTCGGAAAGTCGCGACGAGCACGCGCGCGCCGACCGGCTCACCGGTTTGTCGAACCGCGTCTTCCTGCAGCTGCAGCTCGACGCCGAGGTGTCGCGTGCCCGGCGCAGCGAAGAAGCGCTCAGCATCGTCCTGGTCGACATCGACAACCTCGGCGAAATCAACGACGCCTACGGCCAGGACATCGGCGACAACGTGCTGCGCACGCTGGCCACCACCCTGCAGCGAGCCTTGCGACCGTACGACCATGTCGGGCGCTGGGATGGCGAGGAGTTTCTGCTGGTCATGCCGCGCACCACCGCGCTGATTGCCGGCACCGTGTGCCAGCGGCTGCGCATGCTGCTCGAGCACGCCATTTCCGGCAGCAGCTCGGTGCCTCCGTTCACGGTGACGTTCGGTGTGTCCGCCGTGGACATGGAAGCCGGGTCGGCGCAGGCGGTCAGGCTGGCCTCGGCAGCGCTCAAGTTCGCCAAGGAACAGGGGCCGGGCAAGGTCGCCGTGCACGACGGCCAGGCGCCGCAGATCACGACGCAGGTCTAGGCGCGACACCGGGCATCCTGCCGCGGGTTGCGCGAGACTCTCTTGATTTGATGCCCGCCGCGGCAGAGTCGCACCACGTTTTCCGCCTCGGTGCTTCGCGCCTTCGTCGCAGTTACATCCATGTACCGGTTTCGTTCTTCCCGGCACTTTCGCGACACCGGGTGTCCTGCCGAAGGTTGCGCGCGGCAGGACCACTCGCCCAAACCGCTGCTTTTCCTTCTCCCCGTGGGAGAAGGTGGCGCGGCAGCGCCGGAAGCGGGCCGGGCGTCGGACGGCGTACCCGCAGCGCGGGTTCACGACGACACGCTTCGAGCACCAGGGCGCGAGACGATCACGCGCCCGCGCCCGGATCAATCCTTGCGCCGCTTCGCCCGCGGATGCGCGCCGTCATAGACCTTGGCGAGATGCTGGAAGTCGAGGTGCGTATAGACCTGGGTGGTGCCGATGTCGGCATGGCCGAGCAGCTCCTGCACGGCACGGATCTCGCCCGAGGATTCGAGCAGGTGGCTCGCACAGGAGTGCCGCAGCAAGTGCGGATGCACGCGCTTCCACACGCCTTGCCGTTGCGCCAGCACGCGCAGGCGCTGCTGCACCGTGCGCGCCGCAATGGCTTTTCCGCCGCGACCGGTGAACACCGGCTGGGCCGGCGCGCAGCCGTCTTCGGCGAGCCGCTGCAAGGCCTCACAGGCGGCGCCGCCGATCGGCACCACGCGCACCTTGTCGCCCTTGCCGCGGACTCGCGCCAGGCGATCCCGCAGATCGACGTCACGCCAGTGCAGACCGCACAGCTCGGACAGCCGCAATCCGGAGGAATAGAACAACTCCAGCATCGCGCGATCGCGGCGGCCGCGCGAATCGTCGTCCTCGACCTCCACCAGCTGTTGCGCTTCGTCGACATCGAGCACCTGCGGCAGCCGACGCGGCGCCTTCGGCGGGCGCAATCCCGCTGCGGGATTCGCCTTGATCAGCCTGCGTGCCACCATCCAGGCAAACAGGCTGCGCCAGGCGGCGAGGCGGCGTGCCACGCTGCGCGGCGCCAGGCCGCGTCGATGCGCATCGGCCAGCCAGGTTCGCAGCTGATCCGGGCTGATGGCGGCAAGCCCGTCGTGCGCGTCGGCACGCTGCTGCAGGGCCGACAGTTCCCGTCGATAGGCCTTGAGCGTGTGCGCCGAGGCACGACGCTGGTTGGCCAGTTGATCGAGGAACGCAACGATGGCGGCATCGAATTCCACCGCATCGCCGTGTCCGTCGACCGCCATGGCTTTCAATCGGTGGCGACGTCGAACCGCGCCAGGGCCACCCCCAGCGCTTCCGCCATCATGCGCAGGAACAGGGTGCCCATGCCGGGGAAGAAGCGATTGCCGTCGCAGCTCCCCACCGCGAGCAGGCCGCGATCGACCAGGGGCAGGATCGCCACCGACTGCAGGGTAGCGGCATGGGCTTGGAACAGGAACGCCAGTCGGTCGGACTGCACGCGCCCGCAGGTGGGTTCGGCGCTGGCGAGCAGGTCGGCAAAGTCTTCCCAGCCGGCGTCGTCCGCGCCGCGGATGCTCAACCATTCCGCGTGCTCCAGGCCGGCTACGGGTTGCCGCAGCACGATGCTGACGCGGTCGCCGGCAAAATCTTCGGACAGCGACGCCGTCATCCGTCGCAGCGTGTCGGCGGCCGAATCCGCGCGCATCAGGCCCAGGGTCAACTGATGCGTGCGCACCGCCAGGCGTTCGTTCTCCTGGGCGTGCGCAAAGAGCTCCTGCAGACGTCGGTTCAGCTCGCGATTCTTGTCGCGCAGCACTTCCAGCTGGTAGCTGGCCAGCGACGTGGCCGAGCCTTCGTCGCGCGGCACGTTGAGGCTCAGTGCCAGATCGGGAAACTGGCTCAGGAAGCGCGGATGCCGGCGCAGGTAGCTGGCGACCTCGAGGGCGCTCGGGGCACTGGTGGCCGACTCACTCATAGTTCGATTTCTCCATCAAAGACATGCGTCGCTGGCCCGCTGAGCCACAGGCGGGCTGGGTCGTCGACATCGCGCCGCACGCACAGGGTACCGCCAGGCAGCGCGAGTTCGATCGTGTCACCCGCGGACCGACCTGCGCGCCAGGCCACCGCCGCCACGGCGCAGGCACCGCTGCCGCAGGCCAGCGTCTCGCCGACGCCGCGTTCGAACACGCGTACGGCGAACCGATCGGTACCGAGCGGCGCCACGAACTCGACGTTGCACTGCGCCGGAAACCGCGCGTCGCGCTGTAGCGCCGCACCGAGCGACTCGACCGGTGCGGCGAGCACGTCGTCGACGAAGATCACCGCGTGCGGGTTGCCCATCGAGACCGCGGTGAACGGGTAGGCTCGACCATCATGCTCGATCATCGAGCCGCCCCCTTCGATGAAGGGAATGACATCGGCCTGGAAGCGCGGCGCGCCCATGTCGACCGCGATCGCGCCATCGCGGGCAGACACCCGCAATGAACCACTGGGGCTGTCGAACACTCCCCCGTCGGCGTCAAGCAGGTCGCGCCCGATCGCCCACGCGGCGACACAGCGCGCGCCGTTGCCGCACTGTCGCGCGCGACTGCCGTCGGTGTTCCAGATGCCGAACGAGAGTCGCGCTGCGTCGGATCGCGGCGGACCAATCACCAGCAGCTGGTCGCAGCCGACGCCGAAGTGGCGGTCGCCGAGTCGGCGCAGCGCCTCAGGGCTGCCGACAAACGCCCGGTGGCGGGCGTCCAGCAGCACGAAATCGTTGCCGGCGCCCTCCCACTTCTCGAACGGCCAACGCAAGTCCGTGCTCAGCGCGTGGCCGGTGCGGCCGCTTTCGCCGGCGTGCCCGGACGCACCAGGTCGCCCTTGTTGCCGCAGCCTGCCAGCAGCAGCACCGCCAGCAGCAGGCTCATTCGAATCAGGAGTCGGGATCTACGCATGCACGCAGTATAGGGCCGATCGCGGCGCGTCGGATCGCCTGCAGCCGCCGCGGCAGGGCGGCTGCAGGCACTGCGCGCGGATCAGTCCTTCGGGAACAGCTGCTTGCGCAGGAAGGTGTAGGCCAGCGCCTGCATGTGCGCCAGCTGCTGGTTGTTCGCCGCGCCGCCGTGTCCGCCCTCGATGTTCTCGTAGTACAGCACGTCGTGCTCCTGCTCCTGCATACGCGCCATCATCTTGCGCGCGTGACCAGGGTGCACGCGGTCGTCGCGGGTCGAGGTGGTGAACAGCACCGCAGGGTATTTCACCCCTGCCTTGACGTTGTGGTACGGCGAGAACGTCCTGATGAAATCCCATTCCTCGGGCTTGTCGGGATCGCCGTATTCGGCCATCCACGAAGCGCCGGCCAGCAGCTTGTTGTAGCGCTTCATGTCGAGCAGGGGCACCTGGCACACCGCGGCGGCGAAGTGGTTCGGGTACAGGGTGAACATGTTGCCGACCAGCAGGCCACCATTGGAACCGCCCTGGATGCCGAGCCGCTCGGGCCGGGTCACACCGCGCTTGACCAGATCTTCGGCGACCGCGGCGAAGTCCTCGTAGGCGCGCAGGCGATTGGCCTTGAGCGCGGCCTGATGCCAGCGCGGACCGTACTCGCCGCCGCCGCGGATGTTGGCCACCACGAACACGCCACCCACGCTGAGCCAGCCACGCCCGGCATTCGGCGCATAGTTCGGCGTCAACGAGACTTCGAACCCGCCGTAGCCATACAGCAGGGTCGGATGCGTGCCGTCGAGTTCGAGGCCCTTCTGCGCGACCTGGAAATACGGCACCCGGGTGCCGTCCTTGCTGGTGGCGAAGTGCTGGGTGATCTCGAAGCCGGCCGCGTCGTAGAACGCCGGCATGCTCCTGATCGGCTCGGGGTTGCTGCCGATCGAACCCAGCATCAGCGTCGTCGGCGTCAGATAGTCGCTGACGGTAAGGAAGTAGTCGTCCGAGTCCTCGTCGTCGATCGCCGATGCGCTCACGGTGCCGAACTGCGGCGCACCCTTCAGCGGCTCACGCGTCCACTTGCCGTCCTGGTAGGTCAGCACGAACAGGCGGTTCTTGACGTCGTCGAGCATGTTGAGGATGAAGTGATTCCTGGTCGGACTGATGCCGACGTAGGAAGTCGTCTCGGTCGGCTCGAACAGCACGTCGAAGCTGCGCTCGCCGGCCAGGAAAGCATCCAGCTTGGTGGCGATCAGGGCGCCGCCCGGATAGGTCTTGCCGCCCACCGTCCACGGCTCGCGCAGCTCGATCATCAGCCACTCGCGGAACGTCGACTTGTTCGCGCTGTCCGGCGCGTCGATGCGGGTGAGCTTGCCGTCCTGGCCGCGCAGGAACAGTTCGTTGGTGTAGAAGGTGATGCCGCGGCCGACGAAGTCGCGCTCGAAGCCGGTGGTGTCGTCGTGCCCGGCATAGATGTAGATGTCTTCGGGCTTGCCCTCGTAGACGGTCACCGCCTCGGACAGCGGGGTGCCGCGCTTCCATTGCTTGACCACGCGTGGATAACCGGACGTGGTCTGCGAACCCGGCCCGAAGTCGGTGTAGACGTAGACGTTGTCGAGGTCGATCCAGCCCAGTCCGCCCTTGGCCTCGGGCCGATAGAAGCCGTCCTTGATCCAGGATCGCGTGTCGATGTCGAACTCGCGGGTCACGTCGGCGTCGGCACCGCCGCGCGACAGCGAGATCAGGCAGCGGCTGTACGCGGGCTTGAGGCAGTCGGCGCCGTGCCACACCCAGTTCTCGCCCTCGGCTTCGTTCAGCGCGTCGAGGTCGATCAGCACCTCCCAGGCCGGCTTGTCCTTACGGTATTCGGCGAGCGTGGTGCGGCGCCAGACGCCGCGCTCGTGTTCGCGGTCTTTCCAGAAGTTGTAGAAGAATCCGCCCTGCTTGCCGACGTAGGGAATCTTCGCGTCGGAGTCGAGGATGGCTTTCAGGTCGCGCTCGAGATCGGCGAAGCCGACGGCGTCCTCGAGCGCTTTCGCCGACTCGGCGTTGCGGGCGCGCACCCAGTCCAACGCCTTGGCATCCTCGACGTTCTCGAGCCAGAGGTAGGGATCCTCCACCGCATCCTTGGCCATCGCCGCACCCGCACACCCCATCATGACTGCGCACCCCATCAGAACGTGTCTGTTCACCCGGCACTCTCCCGTTCATCGCCTGAGCTTCGAAGAGCCCGGATGATCGCAGAGCCGGCGGACGGGGGACAGCGCCAGAAGTCCCGGCAGGCGGTCGGCGCCGCCATCCGCGCCGCCACGCCCGGCATCGGTCAGACGAACGGGCGGCGCAGGCAGACCGCGTCGGCACCGTCCTCGTAGTAGCCGGTCCGGCCACCGATCTCGCGGAAACCTCGCGCGGCATACAGCGCACGGGCTGCCGGATTGTCCACCCGCACCTCCAGACGCAGTCCCGCGGCGCCGCGCTGCCGCGATCGCCGCAGCGCCCAGTCCAGCAGGGCGCGACCGGCGCCCTGGCCGCGCAGTGCCGGGTCGACCACGATCGAGTACAGGCGGACGTCGCGCCGCTGGCGATGGCTGAGTACCAGCACGTAGCCCTGCAGCGGGTGGCCGCGCCGGCCCAGCACGCCGAGGTCGGCGCGCGCCGAGACCAGGTGACGGCGCAGCTGGCGGCGACTCAACCGGTCGCCGGGAAAACCGGCCTCCAGGCACAACAAAGCATCGAGATCCGTCGGCAGGGCACGACGGATGCGCCAGGCCGGCGCCCCCCTGTGCGAACCCGGGTCGCTTGCCTCAGACTGTGGCGTCCCTGCGCTGCGTGTCGCCATGAGCCGTCTCATCATCGTCGTCGAGAAGCCCTCCGACTGGGGTTCCTACTACCCGTCGGAGAACGTGGTCAGTGCACTCGATTATCTCAAGCGGTCGGTGGAAGGCGAGGAAGACCGAACCCAGGTCATCAACCTCTGCCGCAGCTTCAAGTATCTCGGGCTGGGGCACTACGTCTCCCTGCTCGCCGAGGCACGCGGCCATCGGATCATCCCCTCGGTGCGGGCAATCAATGACCTGCGCCGCAAGTCGCTGTACGGCATCGACATCGAGGACCTGAACCAGAAGCTGAGCCGTTTCCTGCCCGAACACAGCCGCGACGCCACCGACTTCAGCATCCTGGTCTATTTCGGCCACACCAGCTACGCGCCGCTGGAGGATCTCGCCCGGCAGGTGTTCGAGACGTTTCCCTGCCCGATCCTGAAGATCGAGTTCGAGCGGCAGAAGGTGTGGCAGATCGCCTCGATCAGGCCGGCCGGCCTGCACACCCTGACCGACGACCAGGAGGACGCCTTCGCCGGGGCGCTCGACGCATTCAGCCGCAAGATCTGGCGCAAACCGCGCGCACGCCGCAAGTTCCGCTACGACCTGGCGATGCTGCACGACCCCGCCGAGCAGATGCCGCCGTCGAACAAGAAGGCACTGAAGTCGTTCATCGAGGCAGGCAAGGAGCTCGGCATCGAGGTCGACCCGATCGAGCGCGACGACTTCGCCCGCCTCGCCGAGTACGACGGCCTGTTCATCCGCGAGACCACCGCGCTGAACAACCACACCTACCGATTCGCCCACCGCGCCGAGCGCGAGGACATGGTGGTCATCGACGACCCGGTGTCGATCCTGCGCTGCACCAACAAGATCTATCTCAACGACTTGCTGAAGTCGCGCAAGCTGCCGGTGCCGCGCTCGGAAATCCTGATTCGCGACGATCCGGGCAAGCTCGCGCGACTGCCGGACCTGCTCGGATTCCCGGTGGTGCTGAAGATTCCCGACGGAAGCTTTTCGCGCGGCATCGTCAAGGCCGAAGACCCGTCACGACTCGTTTCGGCCGCCGAGGAGCTGTTCCAGCACACCGCCCTGCTGATCGCCCAGGAGTACATGTACACCGAGTTCGACTGGCGCATCGGCGTGCTCAACAACCAGGCCCTGTTTGCCTGCCAGTACTTCATGTCGCGTGGACACTGGCAGATCTACAACCACGCCGCCAAGGGCCAGGCACGCAGCGGCGCGTTCAAGACCCTGCCGGTGCGCGATGCGCCTGCCGAGGTGGTCAAGCTTGCGCTGCGCGCCAGTGCGGCGATCGGCAACGGCCTGTACGGCGTCGACCTCAAGGTGTCCGAAAAGCGCATCGCCATCATCGAGGTCAACGACAACCCCAACATCGATGCCGGCATCGAAGATGCCTACCTCGGCGACGACCTGTACCGGCGGATCATGGAAGAGTTCCTGCGCCGGATGGAGCGCAAGCGTCTGGGATTGGGGGGCTGAGGGGCAGAATTGGCGGATAGGCGTTGAGCAGCGGGTGGAGCACGTTGATACGAGGTCGGGCGCCCCGCTTGCTCTTCACCCGGCCCCTCACCCCTGCCTCATCGCATGAGCTTGCGGTGCGCATGCACGGACATGACCAGCCCGATGCCGGCGAGCAGGGTGACCGCGGAAGTGCCGCCGTAGCTGAGCAGCGGCATCGGCACGCCAACCACGGGCAACAAGCCCGACACCATGCCGCCGTTTACCACCACGTAGACCGACAGGCTAAGCGCGATCGCGCCGGCTACCAGTCGCGAGTAGGTGTCGCGCGCGCCGGCGGCAATCCACAGGCAGCGCCCGATGATGAACAGGAACAGGGCCAGCAGCAGCAGTACGCCGACCAGGCCGAACTCCTCGGCGAACACGGCGAGAATGAAGTCGGTGGTGTGCTCGGGAAGGAACTCCAGGCGCGACTGCGTGCCCTGCCCCCAGCCCTTGCCCCACAGCCCGCCGGAACCCACCGCAATTTTCGACTGGATGATGTTCCACCCGGCACCCAGCGGGTCCGCTTCCGGATCGAGGAAGGTGCGCAAACGGTCGCGCTGATATTCGCGCAGAAACAGCCAGCCCAGCGGCGCGACGGAAAGCACCAGGCCACCAATCGCCAGCATGCGCCACCACTGGATGCCGGCCAGGAACACGACGAACGCTCCGCTCGAGGCCACCAGCAGTGCGGTACCCAGGTCGGGCTGCAGCAGGATCAACCCGGTGGGCGCGCCGATTAGTGCCGCGCAAACCAACAACTCGTACCAGCGCGGCGGCAGCGAGCGGTCGTGCAGGAAGGCGGCGAGCGCCATCGGCACCGCAAGCTTGAGGAACTCGGCCGGCTGCACGTAGACCACGCCGAGATTCAGCCAGTGGCGGCCGCTGCGACCGGTGCCGAAGGCCGGCACCAAGGCGAGCAGGAACAGTCCGGCAAGAAAGAACCAGGGCGTCCACACACGCAGCTGCACCGGCGGGATGCGCGAGATCACCCACATCGCCGCGACCCCGAGCAACAGTCTCGCACCCTGCGCCTGCACCATGCCGACGTTGCCCTGCGCGGCGCTGTGCAGGTTGGCGAGACTGATCACCAGCACCAGCCCGACCGCGACCGCCAGCGCCGGATCCATGCGTGGGGTGGCGAAGTGCCGAACCACGCCGAGCAGGCTCTGCAGACTCACCTGCCTTCTCCTCGCAGCAGCCAGGCATCAAGGATGCGCCGGGCGATCGGCGCCGCCGAACGTGATCCCGAGCCGCCTGACTCAACCACGATGGCCAACGCGATGGTCGGTGCCTCGGCCGGCGCCAGGGCGACGAACAAGGCTCGGTGTCGCAAGTGGTAGGGCAGATCGTCGAGCGGAATCGCTTCATCGCCACGTCGGCTCACTCGCTGCGCGGTGCCGGTTTTGCCGGCGATCAGATAGGGTGAGTCGAGCGCCGCGGCGCGTGCCGTGCCCGAGGGGGAGTGCATCACCGCCACCATGCCTTCGATCACCGCCGCCAGATTCTCCGGATGGACGGAGACGGCACCACCGGGCCGCACCGGCGGAACCTGCTCGATCTCTTCGTCGAATCCCTTCTGGGTGGCGACCAGGATGCGCGGAGTCAGCGGTATGCCGTCGTGACCCAGCGCGGCGGTGGCGTGGGCGAGCTGGATCGGCGTCGCAACCCAGAAGCCCTGGCCGATACCGGCGATCACGGTTTCGCCCGGATACCAGGGCTCGTTGCGCATGGCGCGTTTCCACGCGCGGGTGGGCAAGACGCCGATCGCTTCGCCGGGCAGGTCGATGCCGGTTTTCTCGCCGAAACCGAATCGCGCCATGAAGGTGCTGAGCCTGTCGATGCCGAGATCCACCGCGGTCTGGAAGAAGTAGGTGTTGACCGACTGGGCCAGGGCCTCGCGCAGATTCACCGTCCCGTGGCCGCCCTTGCGCCAGTCGCGGTACTCGCGGTCCTGGCCCGGCAGCTTGAACGCGCCACTCGAGAACACCGTGTCGGAGGATTTCCGAACACCGAGTTCCAGCGCGGCGAGGCCGACGAACGGCTTGATCGTCGAGCCCGGCTCGTAGCCGCCCTGCAATGCGCGGTTGAACAGCGGCCGCGATTCGGTCTGCAGCGCCCCGTAGGCGGCGTGGCTGATGCCGTTGACGAAGGGATTGGGGTCGTAGCTGGGCAGGCTGACCAGGGCGAGCACGTCGCCAGTGCGCGGATCGATCGCGACGGCGGCGCCCTGCTTGTCTTCGAACGCCGCGACCGTGGCAGCCTGCAGTTCGGCATCGATGCTCAGGAACAGGTGCTCGCCGGAGCCCGCCGGCGCATACTGCAGCGTGCGCAGGACGCGGCCCTCGGCGTTCACTTCGATCTGCTCGAAGCCCACCGCACCGTGCAGCCGTTCTTCGTATTGTCGTTCGATGCCGGTCTTGCCGATGTGGGTGGTGCCGGCGTAGCGCGCGGGATCGAGCTGTTCAGCGTCCTTGGCGTCGATGCGCCCGACGTAGCCCAGCACGTGCGCGAACAGCGCCCCCTGTAGATAGCGCCGGGTCAGATAAGGCGTCACTTCGACGCCCGGGAAGCGGTGCCGGTTGACGGCGAAGGCCGCGACCTGGGACTCGGTCAGACGCAGCTTGAGCGGTACCGCGGCGAACCGTCGCTGCGCGCGCGCCAGTTCGTTGAAGCGTTCCCGCTCTTCGACGCTCAGCGGTACCACTTCGGCGAGGCGATCGAGCAAACCGGCAAGCTCGCCGGCCTGTTCCGGGATGACCTCGAGCCGATACGCAGGCACGTTGTCGGCAAGCAGCACGCCGCGACGATCGTAGATCAGCCCGCGCGCCGGCACGATGGGTCGCAGCTTGACCCGATTGGCTTCCGACCGTGCGCGAAACTCCTCGTGTCGAACCACCTGGAGCCAGCTGTAGCGCGTAGCCAGGACGCCGAACAGCAGCGCGACACCCGCAAGGCCGATGAACGCACGCAGGCGAAACTGCACGACCTCCTCGCCGCTGTTCTTCAATCTGGCGCGACGGCGCAGCCGCATCATCGCGCACCGAAGAGTCTGGCGACCGGCCTAGCCATGGCGGAACCGGCTGCGCATGCGCCATCGATCGAGCAGCAGGTAGAGCAATGGCCAGACCGCAGCGCCGACGAACGGCGCCAGCCAGAACAGCCATGGCGGCGTTCCCTCGCCCGCCGCCACGCGCAGTGCCAGCGCCACCACACGATCATTGAGCAGCAGCGCCAGCACGGCGAGAGTTTGCTGGGTGACCGGGAAGAATCGCAGCCGGGCGCGAAACCGCTGCACCAGAAACACCAGGATGCACAGTCGCATCGACTGTTCGGCAAGCAGGCTGCCGAACAGCACGTCGGCCCACAGGCCGATCAGGAAGGCCAGGCCGAGGCCAAGCTGCTCGGGCGACTCGAGCGCCCAGTAGATGACCACCAGGGCGATCCAGTAGGGGCGGACGGCCTCGATGCTCGCCGGTAACGGCACCATGCCCGCCAGCAGGCCGAGCACGACAGCGCCGACCAGCATCCACGGTTCACCCCGTGCCCGACTCATGGCGCCGCCTCCCCAGGCGTAGGCCCCATCAAGGACCGGGGCGGGCCGATATCGGGATCAGACTGCGCCTGCCAGACCAGCAACACCTCGCGGCTACGGTTGAGCAGCGCTGAAGGCCGGGCCTCGGCGACCAGGAACAGGCGGGTATCGTCGGAGCGGATGGAGGTGATCTCGGCCACCGGCAGCCCCGCGGGAAAACGTCCACCCAGACCGGAGGTGACGATGTGATCGCCGGAGCGGATGTCGGCGCTCTGCGGGATGTTGGGAATGTTGAGCCGGTCGACGTCGCCGGTGCCGTAGGCGATGGTGCGAATGCCGGTGCGCTGCACCTGCACCGGGATGGCGTGCGCCGGGTCCGAGATCAGCATCACCATCGACCGGCGCGGCGACACTTCGACGGTCTGCCCGAACACCCCGCCGGCGTCGATCACAGCCATGCCCTCGCGCACGCCGTCGGACGATCCGGTGTCGATCCAGACCCGATGCCGGAATGGATCGAGATCCACGTCGGACAGCACCGCCAGGCGCACCTGGAGCTGCAGATTGCGGGTGCCGCCCATCAGGGCACGCAGACGCTGGTTCTCGTCGCGCACCGAGGACAACCGGGCCAGCTGGGCTTGAGCCACGAGCAGGTCGTCGCGCAAGGCGTCGCGCTCGTCGAGCAGCGCGCCGCGATCCCGCGCCGCATCGTGCAGGAATCGCACCACCACGGCGGGAAACTCGGCAATCCGGAACAGCGGCTCGTTGAGCAGGCTGGTCCATCGGCGCAGTTCGGCGAGGTGACCGTTGCGATGGTCGACCACCATGACCACGCAGGCCATGAACAAATAGATCAGCAGCCGGAAGGCACCGCGACCGTTCTCCGAGAACAGGGGAGTCGTCGCGGCGCCGCGTGCCATCACAACCGCACCTCCCGGCCGCGGCGGCCGATCACTCCGGCGAGAAGAAGTCGTTGCCGTGCATGTCGATCAGTTCGAGGGCCCGACCGCCGCCGCGCGCGACGCAGGTCAGCGGGTCGTCGGCCACGTGCACGTGCAAGCCGGTTTCTTCGGAGATCAGCTTGTCCAGGTCACGCAGCAGCGCGCCGCCACCGGTCAGCACGATGCCGCGCTCGTAGACGTCGGCGCACAACTCGGGGGGCGTCTGTTCGAGGGCGGCGCGAACCGCGCTGACGATGCCCGACAGCGGTTCGTGCAGCGCTTCCAGCACCTCGTTCGAATTGATCGCGAAGTTGCGCGGCACGCCTTCGGCCAGGTTGCGGCCCGACACCTCGATCTCGCGCACTTCGGCCTGCGGAAACGCGCAGCCGGCCTCGATCTTGATCCGCTCGGCCGTGGTCTCGCCGATCAGGGTGCCGTGATTGCGCCGCACGTAGTTGATGATCGACTCGTCGAACCGGTCGCCACCGATGCGCACCGACTGCGAATAGACGATGCCGTTGAGCGAAAGCACCGCCACCTCGGAGGTACCGCCGCCGATGTCGAGCACCATCGAACCGCGCGCCTCGTGGATCGGGATGCCGGCGCCGATCGCTGCCGCCATCGGCTCTTCGATGAGAAACACCTCGCGGGCGCCCGCCTCTTCGGCCGACTCCTTGATCGCGCGGCGTTCGACCGAGGTCGAGCCGCAGGGCACGCAGATCAGCACGCGCGGGCTCGGGCGCAGGATGCGTGCGCGATGCACCTTGCGGATGAAGTGCTTGAGCATTTCCTCGGTGGTGGTGAAGTCGGCGATCACGCCGTCCTTCATGGGCCGGATGGTGGCGATGTTGCCCGGCGTACGCCCGAGCATCCGCTTCGCCTCGGTCCCGACCGCCGCCACCGACTTCGGCGAGCCGGGGCCGCGATCCTGTCGGATGGCTACCACCGAGGGCTCATTCAGAACGATGCCCTGGCCACGGACGTAGATGAGGGTGTTTGCCGTTCCGAGATCGATCGACAGATCGTTCGAGAACAGGCCGCGCAGACTTTTGAACATGGACCGCCTACTGCCGGAAAAGGGGCTGAAGAAAAGGGGCAAAGCCTAGCATTCGCGCGGAGATGCCGCCAATGCACGGGCTCGCAGATTCGGCTTCCGTACAGCCCCGGCAACGGCGCGGCTGCGCATCGTCACGCTGCCCGGTACGATACGCAGCTCGGCCGCATCCAGGCCGGCCGTACCGGGAGAGGGGATGTCTGCACTGATTTGTGGTTCGCTGGCCTACGACACGATCATGGTGTTCCAGGATCGGTTCCGGAACCACATCCTGCCGGACAAGGTGCACATCCTTAACGTCAGCTTCCTGGTGCCCAACATGCGCCGCGAATTCGGAGGCTGCGCGGGCAACATCGCCTACAACCTCAAGCTGCTCGGCGGCACGCCGATCCCGATGGCCACGGTCGGCGAAGATTTCGACGCCTATCGCGAGCACTTTCAGGCGTGCGGCATCAGCCTCGCGCACGTGAAGGAGCTGCCGCAGACCTACACCGCCCAGGCGTTCATCACCACCGACCTGGACGACAATCAGATCACTGCCTTCCACCCCGGCGCGATGATGCGCTCGCACGAGAACCACGTGCGCGACGTGCAGGGTGTCGAGTTCGGCATCGTCGGCCCGGACGGCTACGACGCCATGCTGCAGAACTCGCGGGAATTTGCCGAACTGGGCATCCCGTTCATCTTCGATCCGGGCCAGGCCATGCCGCTGTTCAACGGCGACGAGCTCAAGCAGATGATCGAACAGGCGACCTACGTCACCGTCAACGACTATGAGTCGAACCTGCTGCAGGAGCGCACCGGCCTGTCGCAGCGGGACATCGCCGAGCGCGTGCAGGCCTACATTGTCACCCGCGGGCCCAAGGGGTCGGTCATACACACCCGCAACGAGGGCGACATCGACATTCCCTGCGCCAAGCCGCTCGACGTCATCGACCCGACGGGCTGCGGCGACGCCTACCGTGCTGGCCTGATCTACGGCTTCATGAAGGGGCTCGACTACCCGACCACCGGGCGAATCGCGTCGCTGATGGGGGCGCTGAAGATTTCCCACCTCGGACCGCAGAACCAGCGCTTCAACCACGACGGTTTCTGCAGCCGGTTCAAGGATGAGTTCGGCTACGCCATCGACTGATCGGCATGGACCTGTTCAAGGCATTCACCCTCGAAGCGGCGCACCGGCTGCCGCATGTACCGGACGGGCACAAGTGCGCGCGCCTGCACGGGCATTCCTTTCGCATCGAGGTGCACGTCGAGGGCGAAGTCGATCCGCACACCGGCTGGGTGATGGACTTTGCCGACATCAAGCGAGCGTTCCAGCCGCTCTACGATCAGCTCGATCATCACTACCTCAATGACATCGAGGGACTCGAGAACCCGACTTCGGAAGTGTTGGCCCGGTGGATCTGGGATCGGCTGAAACCGCAACTTCCGCTGCTCTCGGAAATCCTCGTGCACGAGACCTGCACCTCGGGATGTCGCTACCGCGGCCCGTGAAGGCCGCTGCGCGCTCACGCAACGCATTGAAATACAAGTGAAATAACTCTTATGTTGCACTGCAACATAAGGGGTGCTAGCGTATCCCCGTCATCAAACCCATCCCGAGGAGGGGAAGCAGCATGTTCGATACCATCAACCAGCCCGTGTTCGATTTCAGCAAGCAGCTCGCCGAATCCGCCCTGAAGGCGCAGGCACTCGCCCTGCAGAATTTCGAGCAGGTCGCCAGCCTGCAGCTCAAGACCGTCGAGACCCGCGTCAATGCGACCTTCGCCTTCCTCGGCGAAGCGGCCGAAGTGCGCGACTTCGACGGCGTCAAGGCCATGTGGCCGAAGGGCGTCGCCCTGGTGAAGGAATCCGGTGAGCAGTTCTACGCTCTGGGCCAGGAAGCACTGACCCGCACCGTCAAGACCAACGAAGCCATCAGCAATCTGGTGAAGGCTCAGGTCGAGACCGCGAACGAAGGCCTGAGCAAGGCTCCGGCCGCGAAGTCACGCGCCAAGTAATCGGCCCGCTTCCCGGTCTTGCGACGAGGCCCGCGCAAGCGGGCCTTGTTGTTTTTGGGGGCTGGGTCGCGGCCTCCCGACGTTTCGTCCGAAGGTCTAGCCGCCCGCGGGTGAAGCGAAGAACAGCGCCACCGAACAAACCAGGGCGGCCAGCCACACCAGTGAGCGCATCGTCGACCAGCCGGCGATGTAGCAGGCGCCGTAACCCAGGCGCAGCAGCACAAATGCCAGGGCAAGCTGGTCGACGCGGTCCTGCGCGGCACCGATCTGCTGGGCAAAGAAGACGCCGGCGGCGAACAGCGGAAACGCTTCGAACGCATTGAGGTGCGCTGCATGCGCGCGCGCCGGAGCGCCTTCCAGACCGGTCTGCCAGGCTCGTGGCTGCCGATTGTCATAGCGCCGCCCCAGCGTCTTCGCGATGCCGGTGAACAGGAACGGCATCAAGCCTGCCGCCAGCACGCACCAGACCGCCAGACTCATGATCGCTTTCCAAACAGCCGCTGCCAGAATCCGACCTTCTTGGCCGGAGCCTGCTTCGGCCGCACCGGCGCCGGTGCACTGGCGGCGGGCACCGCGACCCGCTGCAGCACCTGGGTGCCCTGGGCCATGGCGCGTGCCGCGCGATGCTGGTGTTGCTTGCCGGCCAGCAGTTCGAAGGCAAGTTCGGCGAGCTTGGCCTGATCGGGGCTGACTTCAATCGGGCCGGGGTCGTTGATGCCCAACAGGCGGCCGAGATGCTTGGAGAGGTCGTCGCCGCGGGCAGCCGGATGATTCGCCAGCGCAGCCTCGAGACTCGGCCGCGCGTCGATGAGGATGGCGACGCCCGCCGCATCCAGCGTTTGCGCGACACCGGGCTGAACGCCCGCCACGCGCAGGCTGGTCGAAGGCGTGTTCAGCGACTTCGCCAGCGACGCGAGCGCGCGCAGTCCTGCATTGCTGATGTAGCCCAGCTTGCTGAAGTCGAGAATCAGGTGGCGCTCGCCGGAGCTGACCGCTTCCTGGGTGAACAGCTCGAAGTCGGCCGACCCTTCCGCGTCGAGTCGGCCTTCGACCGACACGACGAGCACGCCGCTGTGGCGCTCCTTCTGCAGTTCGACGGTCATGTCAGCCTTCCTTGAACACGAATTTCGCCGGACCGATGTCCAGCGCGTCTTCGTGTCTCAGCAGATGCTGTTCGACGGCGACGCCATTGATGCGCACGCCTCCGCCCAGATCGCTCAGCGTATAGCCGGCCATCGAGACGCGAATCTCGGCGTGCTGCGCACTCGCGCCGGCGACACGCACATCGCAGTCTTCCGAACTGCCGATCGATGCGGGCTTGAGACCGATCGAGTGGGTGATCTTGCCGGCGGCGGCGTTCTGCGGCACCAGCCGCGCGCCGCGGATGATGACGGTCTGATCCGGGCGCGGCGCAGCCGCGGCATTGCCTTTCAGCACCCGCATGGTCTGGGTGGAACCGGCGTCGGCCTTCGAGGGCGGCGGCGGCGTCGCGGCAGCGGCGAGCTGGGCATCGGTGATCGGATTCAGCTTGCGGGTGCTGGCGATCGCCGGATTCGACGGCGGCGGAATGGTCTCCATTGCCGGACCCGGCACCGGTGGCGGCAGCGTGTCGTAGGGGGAGGCGGGATCGGCCGGGGCGATGGCCGGCATCTCGCCGGTGACCATCGACTGCGGCACCGCCTGCTCGGCCGGCGCCGGCGCTGGCTCTGGCTCGGGCGCAGCCGGTTCGGCTGCCTGGGCCTGACCCAGCGCTTCCTCGGAACCGAACGCGTCGACAAAACGCTTCTTCAGCTCCTGAGCCTGCTCGAGCGCGGTGGCACGCTCCTTCAGCGTGGCGTCGATCGCGTTGAGCTGCTTCTTGAATTCCTTGTCATCGAACTCGCCCAGGGTGTGGCGGAACTCGACTTCCTCGCGCTCCAGGCGCACCGACTCGTGATCGGCCTCGGACTGCTTTAGTAGGGTCGACAGCTTGGCGAACTCGTCGCGTGCGGCCTGTTTCAGCGGCGCGGCTTCCTGTTCCAGCTGCTTCTGCCGCTCAAGGTAGTCCGCCCGCACCTTGGTGAACACGGCCTCGGCGACCGAGCTCTTGCGCTCCTCCATCGCGGCGAGGCGATCCTGCAGCACGCCGATTTCGGCGCTCAGCTTGCCCAGCTTCTCCAGCGGGGAGACGTCGATCGCGGCCAGGTCTTCGGGAAGCGAGGACATGTCGGTCTCCTCAGATCTGCACGAGGTGCAATTCAACGGCACCAAAGCGCAACGAATCGCCCGCCTTCAGCGCGATCTGTTGCCCGGCCTGCAGGCGCTCACCGTTGACCCAGGTGCCGTTGCCGACCCCCGGTTCCTCGCGCAGCGACAACCCGGCACCCTGCACGAACAGACGGGCGTGGCGTCTGCTGATCGTGCGCGCCGTGTCCAGATTGAGCAGGTTGACCTCGGGTACCGCACCCGTCGCGGGGTCCGGGCGGCCGACCAGCATTTCATTCTTGCCGCCGGGCAGCGGAATCGCGCCATCGACATGTTCCAGCGCCCAACCGGACGTGGCCACCGCCGGCTGCACGGTCGTGCCGCCCACCGGCGGTGCCTTGGGCGTC
>JAGRJY010000002.1 GCA_020442465.1 Lysobacterales bacterium | reverse complement strand
GTTCGTCCAGGTTGGCGCACTGCGCTGCGCCATCGAGAACGTGGAGCCGCTGTCCGCCAAGGCTTTCGCGGCCGAGATCCGCGAGGCCGATCGCGGTCGGAGCCTGGATGGCACGCCGAGCCTGGCCCAGGTCGAGGTGCAGGCGAAGGCACCTGACCGCGGACGATTCCTCAGCTCGACCGCGTACTGCTTCGACCCGCGTTGGGTGCGCGGGTGGCGGACGGACGGCAAGGACATGCTGGTTGACACCTCCGCCAGGCGCTCGGGCGGCAACGATCTGTACCGCGTCGAGCTCGGCCGCAGCTGCCCGGAACTGGAACTGAGTCAGTCGGTGACTTTTCACTCGGTTACCGGCGGCGCCATCTGCGGCCATCCCGGCGACCACGCCAAGGTGCAGCGCGGTCTCCCGGCAGAAATGATCGCCGGCGGGGTGCTCAGCACCCGGGCGTCGACCGAAGGCTGCCCCATCACGGCGGTGTATCCGGTGCATTCGTCCAACGACTCCTGAGTCGATCGTCGGGCATTGGCGGGCATTGAGGTCAGAGTCGACTTTCGTCGTCACGCCTCGGGCCCGACTCGGGTCGATGACGAAAGTCGACTCTGACCCCTGATTTCTCCTGATTTCTGATTTACAGGTGTCACTCACCCCGGCGGCAGCAGCTGATCCATGTCGACATTGGCCTGGCGCACCGCACGCGCGTAGTCGGCCCAGCGATGATCGTCGTCGGTGTTCAGCGCGAGCTCGGGAACCGCGGTGGGCTGGCCGGCGTCATCGACCGCAACGAAGGTCATCAGGCAACGGGTAGCGATGCGCCGCTGCTCGGTGCGCACTTCGGTCGCGCGCACCTCCAGCCCGATGGTCAGGCTGGTATGGCCGGTGAGCAGCACGCGGGCGTGCACCTCGACGATCTCGCCGATGTGAATGGGCGCGACGAAGCGGATGCCACTCACCGACACGGTCACGCAATAGCAACCGCTGAAGCCGGCGGCGCAGGCGTAGGCCGCCTCGTCCATCCACTTCATCACCGAACCACCGTGCACCTTGCCGCCAAAATTGACGTGCTGGGGTTCGGCGAGAAAACGAAAGGTCAGGGCCGTGCGTGCCATGGATCCTCCAGGAAGTCAGGGGTAGCGATTCGTCGCCGTGCTCACACCGCCTTCAAGGTGATGTCGAAGCGGCCGCGCGGTGTGCCGGCGTCGCCGGTCGGTGCGAAGGCCACGATGAGTCCCGCGCGCTCTGCTTCGGGCACGGCCTTGAGGATCGCGTCGACGTCGTTGAGCGGCTCGCCGGCGAAGTACATCTGGGTCGTCAGTTCGTGAAAGCCCCGCCGGGCGACCTTGTAGTGGATGTGCGGCGGACGCGTCCAGTCGTCTTCGACGGCGTAGACGCCGGGCTTGATCGTGCGCACACGAAAGCTGCCGCTGGCGTCGGTGGTCACTCTCGCCCAGCCCTGGAAGTGCGGATCCAACGGCGCCGGGTTGGGGTCGCGCTCGTGCGCATAGCGGCCGTGCGCGTTGGCCTGCCAGACATCGACCAACGCATCGGCGATGGGCTTGCCATCGACGTCCAGCACGCGCACCTCGATCTCGACCACGTCGCCCGAGGCGTGCTCGGCGTGGCCTTGGACCAGAGTCATGTCGAGATCCTTGTCGGCCTGGTCCACGACCGGAAAGAACGGCCCTTCGGTCTGCTGCGGCGTCGGCAAGGCAGCGTGCAGGACTGGCGTGGCTGCGAGCGCGGCCGCACCGAGGCCTGACCGGATCACGCTTCGGCGGCTGAGTGGCTTCAACGGGTTCATGCGGTCCTCCTGCCCATCCGGGCCAGTGCGCCGACCTTGTGGAGCGAGCCGCCCGCGACGCGTCGGCAGCGGCGCGCAGGAAACGCCTCAGCGCCAACGCAGCATGCTGGGGTGTTTCCCGATCATTTGCAGACGAAGTCCTGCGCATCGAGCGCACGGCACTGCGGCGGAAAGCCGTGCGCGCGCCAGTAGGCGGGCACGTTGAACTGTTCGAGTATGTGCTTGAACGCGGGGGTGGCGCGCAAGCCCTCGTAGGCCTGGTCCCAGTGCTCCACGTAGCTCGAGTTCGGCGAAACGTCCGCGGCCGCCAGTTCGTAGTCGCGAAGCAGCAGGCCGAGCTCGAATTTCCAGCGCTCCGAAACATCGTGGCTGCGAACCTTGGCTTCGATACCCGGCGTCGTCCTGCCCTCGGCGATCCTGGCGATCACCGCCTGCTGGATCTCGACCGGCCAGCCGATCTCGCGCATCAGCAGGATCGCCGCGAACACGTTGCCGCGGCGAATCAGCGGCTCGACAAAACTCTGCCCGCGGTTGCTGTTGAAGCCCCGGGCCATGCCTTGCTGAAACAGCCCCAGCGCCGCGTCGGTCTCACCCTGGAACAGCAACACCAGCGCTTTCCAGCGCTCGCAGTTGGCGTAGGCCGGATCGATCGCGAGACAGTGGTCAAAGTCTTCCTGCCCCCGCGCCAGGAAGCCGAGGGTGATCCAGTTGATGCCGCGCCACAGGAATGCCGTGGCGTTGCGCGGGTCGGCGTCGATCGCGTGACCGAGCTGGTCGATCACCGCGGTGTAGTCGGCCGGTCGTCGGTAGCCGGCGAGCAACGCCCGGGCGGCCCACGGCATCGACAGTTCCGGGTCGAGCGCGAGCGCACGCTCGGCGGCCAGCTCGGCGCGTGCAGCCAGCGCGTCGCGATCGATGTCGGGATAGGAATTGATCCAGTCGATGATCACCGCGCACACGGCAGCCAGACCTTCCCAGCCGCGGGCAAACTGCGGATCCAGCTCCACCGATCGCTCGAACAGGCGCACCGATTCGTCCAGGCGGGTGCGGGCGAGAAACAGTTCGCGCGCCTTCAGGTACAGCTGGTAGGCGTCGAGATTGTCGGTGTCGGCCTGCACGGCCACGGCGGCAACAGAACCTTGCTCGCCGAGCGTGTCGCGCAACGCGGCGACGATGGCCTCGGCGATTTCCTGCTGGATCGCGAAGATGTCGTCCAGCTCGCGATCGTAGGTTTCCGACCACAGGTGCCGATCGCTGCGCGCGTCGATGAGCTGCGCGGTGATGCGCACGCGCTGACCGGACTTGCGCACGCTGCCTTCGAGCACATGCGCGACCTTGAGCTCGGCACCGATGCTGGCCGCGCTCTGCTCGCGACCCTTGTAGGCGAACGACGAGGTGCGCGAGGCGACGCTGAGGCCGTCGACCTTGACCAGCACATTCAGCAACTCCTCGGAAATGCCGTCGGAGAAGTATTCATTCTCGGCGTCGGCACTCATGTTCACGAACGGCAGCACGGCGATCGATCCGGGGTCGGAACTCGCCGCTTCAGGTGCGGAGCCGGCTTCGGCCGTCGCATCCGCGCCGCCGTTCGAGCTTGCCGGAGTTCGGCCGGCGTCTGCATCGACGACCGATTCCGGCCCCACCTTCGCTACGGGTCGCATCCAGTCGATCAACAGCAGCACGATCGCCAACAGGGCAATCATGAGCGTGGCGATGTCGAGCTTGCGTGCGGTGAGCTGGGTCGTGCTGAAGCGGCGGTCCACCTCCTCTTCGCGCTTCAAGCCCTCGGGCGTGAGTTCGAATACCCAGGAAAACACCAGCGCAGGCACGAAGCCGAGGGCCAGCATGGTCACCAGCGTGCGCAGCACCCAGTCGGGGGTGCCGAAGATCGGCAGCAGGGTGTCGGCGATCTGCACGAGCAACCAGGCGGTGACGACGTACAGCCCGGCGACGCGGATCACGTTTCGTCGGCGGAGTTCGGCGAAGAAACTCACGCTCTTGCTCCTTCTCGACAGGCGCCGGGGTCAGTCACAGCGAAAGTCATCCTGTTCGACCGGCTGACAGGTCGGCGGGAAGCCGACCTCGCGCCAGTAGTCGAGCACGCCGCTCTCGCGAACATAGCGCTTGAACTCGCGCGATTGCCGGTAGCGGCGATTGTCCTCGCCCCAGACCAGCGGCAGGAAGGGCACCAGGTCGTGTGCGCCCAGCGGCACCAGCAGCAGTGCCCGATAGCCGTTGTGCAGGTCGATGTGCTCGCGATCGGCGAAGTCCCGCACCTCGCTCAACAACGCGCTGTGGTCGGCATCGAGGTGACGGAACGCCTCGTACAGCGCATCGTGCCGATGCCATCGCGGCAGGTAGCGCGCCTGGTTGCTGGCGTAGGTGAACGCCGCGCGCTGACCCTGGCGCGCCAGCAAGCCGAAGTTGGTGTAGGTGTCGGTGACGGCGCCGCGATCGAACGCGGCGAGATAGCGCTGCCAGGCTTCATCGTGGCGATCCAGGCCGTACAGCGCGTCGTACTCGTTCTCGCTGCAGGCCGACGCCTGCGGGTCGACTGCCACGCAGCGCTGGAACGCTTCCAGCGCCTTGTCGAGCTGTCCGACCTGGCCCCAGGCGAGGCCAACCCAGTTGAGCGTGTCGGGGTTGTCGGGATCGATCTCCAGCGAGCGCTCGAAGTCGCGGAATATTTCGGCAAGGTCGTGCTTCGCACGCAGACTCGACACCGCGCGCGATCGGATCTGCGCCTTGGCCGCCAGCGCCTGCGCGTTGTCCGGCGCCAGCGCGAGGGCGCGGTCGGCGTACTCGATACCGCGCTGCTCCTGCTCCTCGATGCTGAGCGGCGCGTCGGTGTACTCACCGATCAGAATCTGCAGGCCCGATCGCAGGGCCCAGGCGGCGGCGTAGTTCGGGTCCTGCTGCAACGACGTCCCCAGCAACGTATCAGCGAGCCGCAGTTCTCGGCGCGAGCGCACCAGGGCACGGGCGCGCAAGTAGTTGTCGTAGGCGGTGAGGTTGCTGGTCGTGTCCTGAGCTGAAGCGCGCACCGCATCAGCGGGCAGCGCCGCGACGAGGGCCTCGACGATGGCCTGCGCGATCTCGTCCTGGATCGCGAATACGTTCTCTGCGGTGAGCGGACGATCGAAGGTCTCCGACCACAAATGCCGATCGACATCGGCATCGATCAGCTGGGCGGTGATGCGGATCGTGCCGCCGGCTCGCCGCACGCTGCCTTCGAGCACATGGCGCACACCGAGCTGCTTCGCGATCACCGGAATGCCCAGACTCTGTTCGCCCTTGAATGCGAATGAGGAAGTTCGCGAGGCGACTTCGAGCCCCTTCACCTTCACCAGCACGTTGAGAATCTCCTCCGACATGCCGTCGGAGAAATAGCTCTGGTCGCCCGCCTGGGAGAGGTCGGCGAAGGGCAGCACCGCGATGCTCGCGGCTTGGGGGTCAGAGTCGACTTTCGCTTCTTGCACGGGCTTGGGCGGCTCTCTGCCATCTGCGAAAGTCGACTCTGACCCCATTGGCGACGGCCTGAACCACACCATCGCCCCGACCGCGAGCAGCAGTAGAATCACCGCAACATCGAGTTTGCGCGCGGTGCGGTCGACGATGCTCTGCGAGCGGTCGATGTCGACTTCGCGCTTCAATCCTTCCGGGGTCAGCTCGAACACCCAGCTGAAGATCAGCGCCGGCAGAAAGCCCAGCGCGAGCAGGCCGACCATCACCTTCATCACCCAGACTGGCGCCTCGAACACCGGCAGCAGTACGTCGGCGATCTGCACCAGCAACCACGCTGTCACGATGTACAGCCCGGCGACCCGGATCACATTGCGGCGGCGGAGTTCGGCGAAGAAAGTCATCACTTCGTCGCCACGTCGATGCCGCATTCGAAGTCGGTGTCGCCGAGCGGACGACACACCGGTGGCCAGCCCTTCTCGCGCCAGTAGTCGACGAAGCCGTAGCGCTGCAGGGCCTGCCTGGCCAGCGGCTCGCGCAGCAGGGCGTGGCCGTGCCTCTTGCTGTCGTTGAGGTAAGAGAAATAGAAGCCCTGGATCGTGGCCCCCCTTCGCTCGACCTCGGCGTTGAAGCGCGCGAGATCCGGGCGGGCAACCAGATAGCACAGGGCATCGCCGGGCGTCGCCTGATCCAGGGCTTCATCCAGGCGTTCGTCGTCCAGCGACTGTCCTTCCAGCGCCCAGCCGATCAGGGTCTGCGCGAAGCGGGCGTCTTCGGGCCAGCGCCGGGCGGCGTCGGCAAGCTGTGTACGCGCCTCATCCGTGCGACCCCAGGTGACCGCGTAGGTGATCAATCCGAACTTGGCCAGTGAATTGCCCGGCATCAGTGTGCGGATCTGTTCGATGGCGCGCTCGACCTCGTCGCGACGGTCGAAATGCACGGCGGTGTCCATCACGCGCACCCAGCCGATGCCGAAATAGGGATCGAGCTGCACCAGTTGCTGCGCCGCCAATCTCGACTCCTCGGTGCGACCTACCGAATAGAGCAGCTCGGCGTAGTCTTCGCGCACGTCCGGGTAGCCCGGGTCGATCTGCATGGCGCGCAACAGGTGGCGTTCGGCATCGGCGTAGCGGAACTGCTTGCGCCCCACATTGCCGAGCGCGTGGTGGGCGGCGGCGGATTCGGCATCAAGCGCGAACGCGCGTTCGGCTGCATCAGCCTGCTTGACCACGAGATCGGCCAGCTCGAATGCGGACAGATCCTTGATGTACCAGTAGCCCACGTCGTAGCTGAGCGAAAGCGACGACCAGCCTGCGGCGAATGTGGGCGCCTGCGCGACGGCAGACTGAAAGTGCGCAATCGCCGAGGGAATGTCCCGGCGGCTGCGCAGCAGCGCGCGGCCCTTGAGGTATTCGTCGTAGGCCTGCGGTTCGATCGCGACGCGTGGCGCCGCCGTCGCCGTCATGCCGAACGAGGCCTTCAGCGCTTCACCGACACGATGGGCGAGATCATCCTGCAGCGCAAAGATGCCTTCGAGCTTGCGGTCGTAGGTCTCGGACCAGACGTGAAACCCGTCGGCAACCCGGATCAGCTGCGCGGTGACACGAATCTGCTGTCCGTCCCGGCGCACGCTGCCCTCGATCACGTGGCTCACACCGAGCTTGCCGCCGATCTCGCGCACGTCGCCGCCCTGGCCCTTGAACTGGAACACCGACGTGCGAGCGGCGACCTTGAGCCCGGGAATCTTCGCCAGCACATTCAGCAGCTCTTCGGTCATGCCGTCGGAGAAGTACTCCTGCTCGGGGTCACTGCTGAGGTTGGCAAACGGCAGCACGGCGATCGACCTCGCGTCCGCGTCCCCGTTCGCAGCGGGAGAAGTGGGGTCGGGAGAAACGGGGTCAGCGTTCGCTTCCGCCCGCGTACCTTCGTCCGTCGTCGCGGGATCGTCGGGCAGGGACCCTGACCGCGTTCTCTCCCCCGGCCACATCCGGTCGGCGCCGACCACGACCAGCACCAGCAGCACGCCGACCAGGGTCAACTGATCCAGTCGTTTCGCCGTATGCGGCGCCATCGACACGGCGGGGTCGACCTCGGTATCGCGCTTCAGGCCTTCCGGGGTCAGCTCGTACAGCCAGGAAAACACCAGCGCGGGAACGAAACCCAGGGCGATCAGCACGATCATCGACTGCAGCACCCAGTCGGGCGTGTGGAAGATCGGCAGCAGGGTTTCGGCGATCTGGATCAGCAGCCAGGCGCCAACGACGTACAGCCCGGCCATGCGAAACACGTTGCGACGCTTGAGTTCGGCGACGAAGGACATGTCAGCGCGACTCCGCCCGCCAGGCGAGCAGACTGCGACGGAAGTCCTGCATCACGTCGGCAATGCGGGGGTCGGCCCAGACCGCCAGCCATTCGGGATCGTCGCTGATCTCCTCGGGCAGCGCGGTGCCGTGTTGCGTGCCGATCAGGGCCGCCGTCACGAACCAGCATCCGTGGTCGATGCAGCGCTGTTGGAAGCGGGTCGCCGAGGCGATGTCGCCGGCCTCGACGAAGCCCCAGGGCGAGAAATGGATATTGCCCTCGTCCTCGGGCAGTCCGGTTCCCATCTTTCGCTCGATGGCGTCAGCAAACAGCTGCGCCGCCTGCGCGCGCTGGCCTTGGGCGACCAGCACGAGCGCGCGACCCAACGAGCAACTGCGATCCTTGGGCGCGTCCAGGGAGCAGGCTTGCTCCACCACCGACGCGGCGTCTTCCGCTCTTCCGAGATGGGCGTAGGCCGTAGCGAGGCGGTCGAGCGCGAAGCCGGCAGCACCCAGACGCTGCGCCTGCTCGGCGAACACCAGTGCTTCGTCGTTGCGCCCCTGCGCAATCATGATGTCGGCCAGGTTCAGCGGATGCACGAGGGCCAGCGGGTCGCGCAGCATCGCCTCGTGCTTCATCCGCTCGGCCCTGCCGAGATCGCCGGCGTTGTAGAGGAAGTCGCCGTACAGGTTGAGGATGTCGACGCTGTTCGGGGCAAGCGTCAGGGCGCGCTCGAGATCGACGCGCGCCTCGCTGGAGCGATAGCTGAAGAACGCGGCCATGCCGCGCACCATCAGCGCCTGGGGGTCGTCCGGATCGATCGCCAGAGCCTGATCCGCGGATGCCCTGGCCGCGCGCAGGAAGCGGGCCGATTCGCCGCTGTCCCACATCGGCATCAGCAGCTGGGCGAACGCACGCCCCGAATACGCGGCGGCGAAGCCGGGATCGCGGGCGATGGCGCGATCAAACGCTTCGATCGCCTTCGACAGGTTCTCGACCCAGCGCTTGGCAACAAAACTGCGACCAAGCAGGTAGTCGTCGAAAGCTTCGGGATCCGCGCGCCCGGCCCGGCTTGCCGCGCCGCTTTCCACGCCGAGTTTGGACTTGAGCGCGCGTGCAATTTCCTCGGCGATCTCATCCTGCACCCGGAACACGTCGGTGGCGTCGCGATCGTAGGTCTCCGACCACAGGTGGTAGCCGCTGCGGCTGTCGATCAGCTGGGCGGTGATGCGCAGCCGGATGCCGGCCTTGCGCACCGAGCCTTCGAGCACATGGGCCACACGCAGCTGGCGACCGATGTCGCCGATGTCCTGGTTCTTGCCCTTGAACTGGAAGGCGGAGGTGCGCGCCGCAACCTGCAGATCGGGGATCTTCGCCAGGCGATTGAGCAGCTCCTCCGAAATACCGTCGGAGAAATACTCCTGGTCCGGATCGTTGCTCATGTTGACGAAGGGCAGCACGGCGACCGATTGGTCGCTGACTGCGGGTTTTGCAGCGCCGCCCGCAGTGGCGGATTCGGCGGCGCCGGGGGCAGGCTCCGCCTCCGCG
>JAGRJY010000025.1 GCA_020442465.1 Lysobacterales bacterium | reverse complement strand
CGCTGATGCTCGGAGCAGGATGATGGACATGCAGCCCGTGCTCGAACAGCTCGTCGTCGCGGCCATCGTCGCGACGGCGGCCGGCTTCAGCGTGAAGCAGCTGGTGCCTGCCCGTGCCTGGCGAGGACGGCTTCGCCTCCTGCGCGGCGCGTCAGTGGAACAGCCTGTTTTGGCCGTCCGGCAGCCACACCCCGGCTGCCACGGCTGCCCGGCCAGCGCGGACTGCGGCAAGCGGCGCTGAGCTTCGCCGGCGACGCGCGAGACGTTCGCGCTACACGTCGAGGCGGAAGCCTGCGCCGTACACGGCGTCGATCACCGCGAGCTCAAGCGACTCGAGCTTGCGCCGCAGGTTCTTCACATGGCTGTCGATCGCGCGCTCGGAGACGTCATGATCGTCGCCGTACACCGCAGTGACCAGCTGGGCGCGCGACAGGATGCGCCCGGGACGTTCACACAGTTTGGCGAGCAGTCGGCATTCGGTGGCGGTCAGTTCGACGCTTCGGCTGTCGCGGCGAACCACGAAGCGGTCGGCATCGAGCGTGAAGGGCAGCGCCGGGTGTGCACCCGGCTGCGCGGTCGCCCGGCGCAGCACCGCACGTACCCGGAGCACCACCTCGCGCAGGTTGTAGGGCTTGCACAGGTAGTCGTCGGCGCCGAGCTCGAGGCCGAGCAGGCGATCGATGTCTTCGCTGCGTGCGGTCAGCATCAGGATCGGCAGGTCGCGATCGCGGCGAATGCTGCGGCAGATTTCGAGCCCATCCATGCCTGGCAGCATCAGGTCGAGCAGGACGGCGTCGGTTCGGTGCGCATCGAGCCACGGCAACACCGCGTCGCCGCGGTGCAGGACGCTGACGTGGAAGCCCGCTGCGAGCAAGTAGTCCCGCAGTGCGGCGGCGAGCTTGGGTTCGTCCTCGACCACGAGAACGTGCGATGCCGTGCTCATCCGGCGCCTCGCGGCAGCGAGACGCTCACGCGCAAGCCGCCGAGTGCGGCATGGCTTGCGGCGATGCTGCCGCCATGGGCGCGGGCAATCGCCTCGCAAATCGCCAGACCCAATCCGCTGCCGCCGCGTCCGCGTTCGCGTGCGGGGTCGGCACGGAACAGGCGGTCGAACAGGCGCGGCAAGTCATGATCGGTGACTCCTGGCGCGCTGTCCTCGACAACCAGCTGCACGGCATCGTCGTCGGCGCGCAGCGACACCGCGACCTCGCCCGGCGCGTCGGTATACAGCCGCGCGTTGAGCAGAAGGTTGTCGATCAGCTGGGCCATGCGCTGGCGATCCAGCGACAGCTGCACCGAACCGGAAGGCGCATGCCAGGCCACCGCCAGGCCGGCCGCCTGCAAGCCACTGCGATGGCTGGCGACGCGCTCGTCCACCAGTTCACCGAAGTCTTCCTGCGCGAAGCGGTACTCCAGCGCGCCGGCCTCGGCCAGCTCCAGGGACTTGAGGTCGCCGACCAGGGTGGCCAGGCGCGTGCATTCGGCATCGAGCGAGACCAGCGCCGTTCGATCCAGCGGTCGTACCCCGTCGATCAGCGTCTGCAGCTCCGCCTGCAGCACGGCAATCGGTGTGCGCAGTTCGTGGGCGATGTCCTGACCCCAGCGCCGCCGCGCTTCACGCGCTTCGGCGAGGCTGTGGGCGAGGTGGTTGAAATCACGCGCCAGCGCGCCGATCTCGTCGCCGGCCGGCACGTCGATGCGTTGCGCGTAGTCGCCGGCGGCCAGCGCCTGCGTGCCTGCCGACAGGTCGCGCAGTGGGCGCACGATGCGTCGCGCCAGCAGCAAGCCAAGCAGCAGGGCGACACCGATCGCCACCAGCACGGCGGTCCAGGTGGCCTGACGCTGGCCTGAGGCGAAGACCTGCTCGAGGCTGCCACCTGCGGCCGGCAGCGCCGCCACCTCCACATAACCGACTGTTTCATCGTCGACCCGCACCGGCACCGGTTCGAGCGGCTGCGTGCTGCGGCGACTGCCGGCGACATAGCGACCCTCGGCATCCACCAGGCGCAGCCGGGTGAACAGCGCACTGTCGGCCGCCGGTCCGGGAGCGGGTCGGCCGAAGTCATCGGTGGCTGGCACCGGCGGCGGCATGCGCGGCACGGTGGGCGCGGGCGGCTGCGGTGGCCTGCCTTCCGGCCGTCCTTCGAGCAGACCGCCGAAGCGCATAGGGTCAGTGCGCAGGCGATCCCAACCCTGCTCGGCGACGTACAGATCGGCGAGGCGATCGGCCACCAACACGGCGCGATCATGCGCCACGCTGTCGAGATAGGCGACGAACCCGTCGGCGAAGCCGCGCTGCTGCCACCAGGCCAGTCCGCCGAGCGACAGCGTGCTCAGCAGCCCGCAGGCCAGGAACAGTCGCAGCCACAGGTTCATCCGCCGCAGTCTCCCTCGCGCTCCCGTCCGCGCGATCATGCCGCCAACGCGACCGGCGGGGGAAGCTTGGCGGCCCACCAGCTCGTCGAGCATCAGCAGGGCCAGGTGGAATCCGGGATCGAGATCCTTCGCCTGGCCCAGGGCGCGCGCACTCAAGCCCCGATGCCGACGATCAAGGTCGCCACGTAGCCACTGCTGGTGGTGCCGGCCACGTTGGCGAGCTGGTAGCTGACGCCGTCGCGGAACACGTTGTCCGACGCGAAACTGGTCACCGAGGTGTTCTGTCCCCGCCCTGCGTACAGCGCGGAGTTGTACACCGCCGTGGTCACGTCGGGTGGAAATGCGATCTGCGAGGTGACGGTCGCGCGCGCGCCGAGCGCGTTCTGCAGATAGACCTGGAAGTGGATGTGGGTGATGCGTCCGGCGTACCAGCCGGGATAGATCGTCGAAAACACCACCTGACCATCGCTGCCCGAAACCTGCACGCCGCGCAGGAAGGTCTGTCCGCGTGCATCCACGCCGCCGGTCTGGTTGGCATAGCCCGAGTAGACACCGTCCTTGTCGCAGTGCCATGCGTACACCGCTGCATTGGCGATCGGCGCGCAGCCGCCGTTCGCGTTGACCAGCCGCAGCACCAGGGTGAGCGGAACGCCGGTCTTTCCGGCGGTGATGTCGCTGCGCACGATCGTGCTGTCGGCGAGCACGCTCGACAGCGGATACGGCCCTTCGGTTTCGCTGGGAATCAGCGCGCACGAGGTGCCGAACGCGCAGTCGCCGGGCGCCGGGGCGCCGCGCACGAGGCGAATGCTGCCGGCGCGGCCGGCGAGCTCGCCGGTCTCGAAACGGTAGGTCAGCACGGCGCTGGAACAGCTGGTGAAGCTCAGTTCGGCGACGCCCACTTCGGTGTGGGTGACCGCAGTCGGGGCGTCGAACTGGCCACCCGTACTCGCATACAGGGTGAACGCCATGCTGCGATCGCCCGGCGCGAACACGGCCTGACCGGTGTACCAGCGTTGCCCGGGATCGGCCGCGCTCTGCGCGCCGTCGCCCCGATAGGTGTACCAGCACAGGCCGGCCGAGAGTGCACCCGGATTCAGTTCGACGAGCAGGCCCTGACCGGAGGTGTCCGGGTCGTACCAGGCGCCGGAGTAGGCGAAGTCGACGTCGGCACTCGACCCGCTCGTGCCGCAGACCGCATTCGGCAGCAGGCGCTGCAGGGCGATCGTGCCGGTGCGTCCGTCGTCGAAACGATAGGTCAGGGTCGCAGTATCGCAATCGGCGAAGGAAAGCGTGGCGCTGCCGAACCCTGCGGAAAACGTGATCGGCGTGGCGTCGAACCGGCCGCCGAGGTTGCGGTAGATCACCAGCTCGGCGTCGACGCCGTCGCGCAACTCGCCGGTGAGGGTGTACCAGCACTGCGAGGCCGGGGTGGCACCACCCTCGGTCGAGAACGTGAACCAGCCACCGAACACGAAGCCGACCCCGGCGCCGAGCAGGTCGGGCAGCGCTTCGATAACCAGGCCCTGTCCGCTGGTCGCCGGGTCGTACCAAGTGCCGCTGAGGCCGCGCTGGTTGTTCACCAGCAGGGTGGCGGCGCTGGCCTTGAAGGCGGGAGGAAGCACGGGTGCCAGGGCCGCCGCCGCGCCCATGGCGCCGGCACCGCCGAGCATGCCCAGCCAGCGGCGACGATCCGGTCGGACCGGGTAGGGATGGCGCGGCGTCTTCGGGGTCTTGATGGTCATGACGGTGCTCGATCTGGGGGTGGAATCGATGTCGACCATAGCTGCCGCGTTCGCAGCCAGATGGGAGGAATCGAGCAGGAATCTGGGAGACGACGGCCGCCGTTCATCGAGGCCAGCCGCGTGTCGCCGCGCACGTCGCGCAGGTACGCCCCGGCTCGACCCGCGCGCGACGCGCGCGGCGACACGTCGCCGAGCCGGGCGAGCCATCCCCAGCGGCCGGGTTGCGTTCTGGAACTACCCGGCTTTGGTGTGCACCGGATTCACCCGACGACTGCCTGCGCGAATCCGGTCGCCCGAGTGGGTACGGGCGGAATGCCCAGGAATGCCGCCACGGCGGGACCATGGCTCTCGAGCCGAGAGGATGGTGCGCGCCCGCCGCGGCGTGGCGCCGCGACCGGACCGGCTACCGCTCTTCCGCGCGCACCACCTTGCCGCGGCGGATCAGCCAGGACACACCGAACAGGTCGGCAATGCCGACCAGGGCGCGGTGCAGGTTGGTGTACTTCGACTGACCGCTCTGCCGCGGGCGATGCGCCACCGGCACGCTGACGGTTTTCCAGCCGGCGCGTTGCACCAGCGCGGGCAGGAACCGGTGCACGTGGTCGAACCAGGGCAGGTCGAGGAAGCAGTCGCGCTCGAACAGCTTGATCCCGCAGCCGGTGTCGGGCGTCGCATCGCGCAGCATGCGGCTGCGCAGGGCGTTGGCGAATCGCGAGGCGACGCGCTTGTG
>JAGRJY010000135.1 GCA_020442465.1 Lysobacterales bacterium | reverse complement strand
CGTTGCCCGCAGGCTGGCACGCCGACGACATTCAATGGCCGGTGCCGGAACGGTTTGAAGTCGATGGTCTCGCCAACTACGGCTATGCCGGTGCGGTGTGGCTGCCGATGGCGATCCGCGTGCCGGACGACGCCCCAGTCGGCACGCAGGTCGAACTCGCCGGCGACGCGCGCTGGTTAGCCTGCGCGGACATCTGCGTGGCCGAGAAGGCCCGCGTCGCCGTGCGGATGGAGGTCGCTTCGCAGGAACAGCCGGACCCAGCCGCGGAAGCGCTGGCGCGCCGCATGGCCGCGCTGCCGCGCCTTGCCGTGGTGGATCGGGGCAGTGTGAACGTGCGGGAAGATAGGCTGACGTTCCGCTTTCAGGCCCTGCCCGACGCCCTGACGCCCGGTGCGCACTACCAGGTGTTTCCGCGCCAGCAGCAGTGGCTCGAGCACGCGCCGATCGACGTGCGCATCGACGACGACCGCAGCGCGACGTTCACCGCCCGCCGCAGCAGTTTCTACACGCGCTGGCCCGACACGCCCTCGCTGCTGCTGCGCGGCGAGCATCCCGATCAGCCCGCGATCGAACTGCGACTCGCGTTCGCACCGCCCACCGATGATGGAGAAGCACCATGAAAACCTGGATCGCCCTGGCAGCGGCCATGACCCTGTCGGCCGGCACCGCGCCCGCCGCCGCCAATCCGATCGTCGGCAAGGCAGCCCCGGCATTCTCGCTGACCGACGCCCACGGCAAACGTCACAGCCTGTCCGACTACGCCGGCAAGACCGTGGTGCTCGAGTGGTTCAATCCCGAATGTCCATTCGTGAAGAAGCACTACGGCGCGGGCAACATGCAGAAGCAGCAGACCGATGCGCGCGACGCCGGCATCGTCTGGCTGACCGTGAATTCGTCGGCGAAGGGCAAGCAGGGCCATCTCGACGGCGACGCCGCGAATGCGATCATGGCCGAATGGAAGGCGGCGCAGACCGCGGTGCTGCTCGACCACGACGGCATGATGGGGCACGCCTACGGGGCGCGCACCACGCCGCACATGTTCGTCATCGATGGCGCGGGCGTGCTGCGCTACAACGGCGCGATCGACAGCATTCCCAGCGCCGATCCGGACGATATTGCCGATGCCAAGCAGTATGTGGCGGCCGCCCTCGGGGCGCTGGCCAAGGGCGCGGTGGTCGACCCCGCGCTGGGGCAGCCGTACGGTTGCTCGGTGAAGTACTGACTGGGCGGACGTGGGAACGGCACGGGAGAAGCACGTAGCCCGTCAGGCCGCCCCCGTGTCACGCACAACGCGATGGCCTGAACGCAGCGATGCGGGGGAAGAGGCGCTCCCGTAGCAGGGGATACATCCCCGACCGCAGCATCGATGTCTGCGAACGAACGCGTCTTCGCCACCCCGGGTCGGGAATGAATTCCCTCCTACAAGGGTCGCGGACGTCGGGGCGTTGGTGGCAAGGAATTCATCCCTGAGCGCGGCATCGATGTCTGCGAACCGAAAGAAGCGATGCGGCGGATGGGCGCTCCTGTAGGAGGGGATTCATCCCCGACCGCAGCATCGATGCCTGCGAACGAACGCGCGTCTTCGCCACCGCGGTTCGGGAATGCACTCCCCCCTACAGGGGAAGCGAGCGTGAGCGAGCATGCAGGCGGGGATTCATCCCCGACTCTCGCCGCCAACGGCCTGCGCCAGCGCGTCCAGCGCCTCGACCAGATCTGGCCGGGCCTGACGCAACGCCTCGCGGCACCGCGCGTCGAACGTCTGCGGCTTTTGCAGCGGCGCGAGATCGCGTGCGGGATTGCGCCACAGCGGGCAGGACTTCGGACCACGCGCGTGCGTGCCCAGGCCGCCGAAGTAGCCGCCCAGGGAGGCGGCGATCACGTTGGCGAAGAACGCATCGGTCAGCGCACCCTCGGCGGGTAGCTCGTCGAGCCCGGCGGAGGACAGGATCAGCACCCCGGGCCGTTCCGGCTCGGGCCACCACGCGTAGATGTTCAGGGTGTCGTCGTCGCGCAGCCAGTGTCGGGTCACGCACACCACGACCTGAACTTGTAGTTCCATCGGCAGGCGGGCCAGCCGACCGGCCACGCGCTCGGCCCACAGGTAGGGACCGCCGTCGGGTGCACGGTTGTCGACATCCCAGGCGCTCACCGGCGCGGAGACATCGGCGAGACGGAAACCGAACACCGGCTGCGCGGCGTCCAGCCGTTCCAGCGTGTCGGCCAGCGCGGGAAACGCGTGATCGACGTCCCACACCGCCACCGCAACGGGCTTGCTCGGCGCACGGGCGCGACGCGGCACCGCACTGCGCGAAGACGCCGGCGTGCAGAAACGCAGCTGCGGGTCGCGTGCGTACACCACCGGAATGGCCCAGTCGATGGCCTCGCCCTGCAGCGCATAGTTCCCCGCGATGCGCGACTCGCGCGCGGCGTCTGCCAGGGTCTGCCCGGTGGCCAGCGCGCGGTAGAAGTGCTTGGCAAACGCCGTGGCCGAGCTGTCGAGCACGCTGTACTGGTTCGCCACCAGCGCGGG
>JAGRJY010000024.1 GCA_020442465.1 Lysobacterales bacterium | reverse complement strand
GCGATGGCGGTTCGTCGAAGACCGACACCTACGCCGCGATCAACTCCGCTGGCGCCTACACGCTGCCGTTCATCCAGTGCATCGTGAACAACGGCTGGGCGATCTCGGTGCCGCGCCACGCGCAGACCGGCGCGCAGACGCTGGCACAGAAGGGCATTGCGGGTGGCCTCTACTGCCTGCAGGTCGACGGCAACGACATGATCGCGGTGCTCGAAGGCATGCGCCGCGCCACCGAGCGAGCGCGCAACGGCGAAGGTGCGAGCTGCATCGAATTCATGACCTATCGCCTGTCCGACCACACCACCGCCGATGACGCGCGCCGCTATCGTCCGGACGAGCAGGTGAAGGACGCCTGGGAGCGCGAACCATTCATCCGTCTGCGCCAATACCTGTCCGACAACGGCCACTGGGACGAAGCCACCGAGAAGGCCTGGCTGGTCGAATGCGCGACCCGCGTCGACGCTGAGGTTAACGCCTACCTGGAAAGCAAGCCGCAGCCGGTGGAGTCGATGTTCGACTATCTCTACGCCGAACTCCCTGTCGATCTTGAGCAGCAGCGCGCTGCCGCGCTGGCGCGGGAGGCGAAGTAATGGCCGCCAACGATTCCAATACGATCACCCTGATCGAGGCCCTGACCCAGGCCATGGCGCACGAGCTGCGCCGTGACGAGAGCGTGCTGGTGCTGGGCGAGGATGTCGGCGTGAATGGCGGCGTGTTCCGCGCTACCGACGGCCTGCAGAAGCAGTTCGGCCCGGAACGCGTACTCGACACACCGCTGGACGAAACCACGATTGCTGGTTTGACGGTCGGTCTCGCCTCGCAGGGCATGCGCCCGGTGGCCGAGGTGCAGTTCGACGGCTTCGTCTATCCGATGGTCGACCAGATCGTCTGTCACGCTGCACGCTTCCGCCATCGCACCCGCGGTCGCCTGCAGTGCCCGATGGTGCTGCGCGTGCCCTGGGGCGGCGGCATCCGCGCACCGGAGCACCACAGCGAAGCCAATGAAGCGATCTTCACCAACATTCCCGGCCTGCGCGTGGTGCTGCCCTCCTCGCCGGCGCGCGCCTACGGCCTGCTGCTGGCGGCGATCCGCGATCCCGATCCGGTGATTTTCATGGAGCCCAAGCGCATCTATCGCCAGTACAAGGAGGAAGTGCCTGACGACGGCGAGGCGCTGCCACTGGACATGTGCTTCGTGCTGCGCGATGGCGACGACGTGACGCTGGTGACCTGGGGCTCGCAGGTGAAGGAAACGCTGGAAGCCGCCGACGCGCTGGCGAAGGGCGGCATCTCGGCGGAAGTGATCGACGTCGCCACGCTGAAACCACTGGACTTCGACACCATCCACGAGTCGGTGAAGAAGACCGGCCGCTGCGTGATCGTCCACGAGGCGCCGTACACCAATGGCTTCGGCGCCGAAATCGCCGCGCGCCTGGCCGAACACGCCATGTTCGACCTGGTCGCGCCGGTCCAGCGCGTCACCGGCTACGACACGCCGATCCCGCTGTTCCGCCTGGAAATGAAGTACCTGCCCAGCGTCGCCCGCATCGTCGAGGCGGCCAAGCACACGCTCGAGGTGAGCTGAGATGAGCAACAAGACATTCCTGCTGCCGGATCTCGGCGAAGGCCTTCCCGACGCCGAAATCGTCGAGTGGCACGTTAAGGTAGGCGATAGCGTCGAACTCGACGGCCCGCTGGTGTCGATGGAAACCGCCAAGGCCGTGGTCGACGTGCCCTCGCCCTACACCGGCAAGGTGACCAAGCTGCACGGTGGTCCGGGCGACGTCATCAACACCGGCGCCGCACTGGCCGAATTCGAACTGGATCCGAATGCCGTGCAGCGCGCCGAGGCCAGCGACACCGGTCATGGCCATGGCCACGGCGGCGGACACGGCGTGGGCACGCAGGATCCGGCGCCGGATGATCGCGTGG
>JAGRJY010000023.1 GCA_020442465.1 Lysobacterales bacterium | reverse complement strand
CCGCGACCTGGAGGCGTGGTGCATCGAGATTCATCGCCATCCTTTCCTGACCAGCCACACCATCTGGATCGCCCACAGTGCCGGGGCGGCGATCGGCAGGCTTTGCGCTACCAGGGCGAGCAACATCCCCTGCGCCGCGACATGCATGCCGATGTGCCGGGGCGTACGCCGCCAGCGCACCGTGACCGCCCAGATCAGGGCAAGCAGGGCGAGCACGCCGATGCCCGTCAGGGCGGCGAAATAGCCGCCGGAGAGTTTCCAGATCACGGCCGCGGTCAAGCCTGCCAGCGCGGCGCCGAGCAAGGTGGGCAGAGCGGCGGCGTCGCGCAGCCAGCGTCCGGCGCGCACCGGCTGGGTCTGCAGCCAGGCTTCGGCCCGCGGAATCACCGCGACGCTGCGCTGCCACGCGTGCGCCAGCGAGAGGCCGATCACCAGCAGCAGGGCCGGCAGGATCATCGTCCACGGGCCGCGCGGCATCAGCAGCAGGACCAGCAACAGCGGGGCCAGTCGCGCCGGCGCCAGCGTCGCCCCCGCTTCGGCCAGCTGCCAGGTCGACATCGTGCCGCGCCCGCGACTGGCGAACGGCGTGACCCGCCGCGTGCGCTGGCTGGCTGCGCGTGGCGGTCGCTGCGCCCAGCGACCGCCGACGCCCGCGGCCAGGAGCAGACCGACAGGAAGCGCGATCCGGGGCCCCGTTTCGGCATCGGCCCAGGCCAGTACGGCCGCACCGGGCAACGCCCAGGCCAAACCCTGCCGCAGCCAGATCCCGCGCAGCCGGCGTCGATGCACGGCAGGCTGGGTGGGCTGCGCCGCCAGCCAGTCAGTGGTCCAGATTTGGATCGCGCGCCGGCTGGCTTGCCAGCCCGAACTCGCCGCCGCGCCCAGAAACGCCAGAGCCGCGGCCTCCGGGTAGCGCGCCCACAGCGCGGCGGCCGAATCCAGCAGCGGCGGTCCCGCGCGCAGCGCCATCGCGACGCCAGCACCGAGCAGCGCGAGCAGACCTGCCAGATGGAACACGCTCTCGCCCGGTCGCGCACGCCAGCGCCGCGCACGTTCGCGCCATTCGGCGTGCATGACCGCGGCATAGGGATCGTAGAAAGTCGTGCCCATTGCGAACTGCGACCCAGCGCCCGCCGACAAGTTCCGGTCAGGCCCGCGCGGCCGCCGCGCCGTCCCTGCAGCCGTGGGTGCGTTCGAACGAAGCCACGCCGCCGTGGCGGGAAAACGTCAACGGCGGGCCGGCGCCGCCCGCCTACAATGCGCGCATGCAAACCCTGCCGCCGCTGGCGCTGTACATCCACGTGCCCTGGTGCGTGAAGAAGTGTCCGTACTGCGATTTCAATTCGCACGGGCAGAAGGGTGCGCTGCCGCAGGCGGAGTACGTCGCCGCCTTGCTGCGCGATCTCGAGCACGACCTGCCGCTGGTGTGGGGACGGCCGGTGACGTCGATCTTCTTCGGCGGCGGCACGCCCTCGCTGTTCAGTGCGGCCAGCATCGGCACCATCCTCGACGGCGTCGCTGCGCGACTGACCCTGCGCCCCGGTCTCGAAGTGACCCTGGAGACCAACCCCGGCACCGCCGAATTCGATCGATTCGAGGGCTACTGCGCCGCCGGGGTGAACCGGATCAGCTTCGGCGTGCAGAGCTTCGACGACGGTTGCCTGGCGCGGCTTGGCCGCATCCACGACAGCAGCCAGGCCGAACGCGCCGTGAAGCTGGCCCAGGATGCCGGTCTCGACAACCTCAATCTCGATCTGATGTACGCCTTGCCGGGGCAGGATCTCGCCATGGCCGAGCGCGACATCGAGCGCGCGGTTGCGCTGGCGCCGACGCACATCAGCCACTACCAGCTGACGCTCGAACCCAACACCCTGTTTCACGCCAGGCCGCCGGCGGGCATCCCGGAAGACGATCTCGCCTGGGACATGCAGGAGCGCTGCCAGGCCCTCCTGGCTGAGTCGGGATTTGCCCAGTACGAGGTGTCAGCCTACGCGCGTGCCGGCCGGCAGTGCGCGCACAACCTCAACTACTGGCGCTTCGGCGACTATCTGGGCATCGGCGCTGGTGCGCACGGCAAACTCACCCTGCCGGCGCAAGAGCGCATCCTGCGGCGCTGGAAGAAGAAGCATCCGATCGAATACCTCGCCCAGGCGGGCACCGCCGACGCCATCGGTGGCGACGAGGATCTGCCCGCCGATCGGCTGCCATTCGAGTTCATGCTCAACGCGCTGCGGCTGAACGACGGCTTCGCGCTGGATCTCTTCAGTCAGCGCACCGGGTTGAGCGCCGACGCCATCGAGCCCACGCTGCGCGCGGCCGAAGCGCGGGGCTGGATGCAGCGCGAGGACGATCGCCTGCGCACCACCGAGCTGGGCGCGCGCTTCCTCAACGACGTGATGGCGTCGTTCCTGCCGGATTGAGTGAGGTCATCCCATGCTGCCGCTCGACAGCCAGTTCGTCCGATGCCCCTGGTGCGGTGAGCGCTTCGAGGCGCTGATCGACGCCAGTGCCGGCGACGCGGACTACACCGAAGATTGCCCGGTCTGCTGTCGGCCCATTGCCATGCATCTGCACGGTGATGACGACGCGGCGGAACTGTGGGTGGAGCGCGAGTAGCCGCCTGCCGCGGCAGCGGAAGACGCTGAAAACTCAGACGTCGCCGTCGCTCAGCCAGCCCTCGCCGTTGCCGCGCTGATACACCTTGTCGCTGTCGAGCACGCTGGATGCCGGCAGAGCCGGCTGTTCGGCCAGCTCGGTGTAGTAGGGGGCGAAGTCGGGGCGGGTCGCATCGAACAGCTGCTCGAAGTTCTCGATCACGAAGTAGGTCTTCTGGAACGTGTCGATGCGATAGCGCGTGCGCATGATGCGCTTGAGGTCGAAGCCGATACGGTTCGGGGCCGCGCTCTCCAGGCAGTGAATCGACTCGCCCTTGGAGCTCAGGATGCCGGCGCCGAAGATGCGCAGGCCGTCGTGCTGCCGGATCAGGCCGAACTCGACGGTGTACCAGTACAGGCGGGTCAGATTGACCAGCGCGTCCGGTCCGAGTGCATGCGCCTTCACGCCGCCTGCGCCGTAGGCCTGCATGTAGTCGGCGAACACCGGATTCATCAGCAGCGGCACATGGCCGAACAGGTCGTGGAACAGGTCCGGTTCGCTGATGTAGTCGATCTGATCCGGGCGACGGATCCACCAGGTCACCGGGAAGCGACGGTTGGCCAGGTGGTCGAAGAAGTCGAGTTCGGGCAACAGGCCCTCGACGCCGATCAGGGTCCAGCCGGTGGTGCGCTGGAGCATCTCGTTGAGCTCGGTGAAGCGCGGGATGCGCTCCGCGGTCATGCCCATCGCGTCCTGCGCGGTCAGAAACTCGTCGCACGCCCGGCCGACCAGGATGTCGCGTTGGCGGCGGAACAGCTGCGCCCAGACCTCGTGATCGGTGGCGGAGTAGTCGTCCCAGGGCTGCTCGACGATGCGGGTCGTGTAGACCGGCACATAGCCCTTGTCGGTCATCTGGTGTTCGACGCGTGCAGCGACGGCCATGGCATACCCTCCCAAGTCATGGAGGTATTTTATTGCGCACAGCCTGAAATGAGCTTGCGTTTGTTGGTCCACATTAGGTCATACGCGCAAGAAAATATCCCTTGTTGTCAATAATGCAGCACAATGTTCGGCAAACCTTGACCGGGAGCCGTCCCCATGGACCTCGACGCCACCGATATCGCCCTGCTCGACGTGCTGCAGCGCGAGGGTCGCATCAGCAACGTGCAGCTCGCCGAGCGGGTGCATCTGTCGCCTTCGGCGTGCCTGCGACGCGTGCAGCGGCTGGAGGAGGGTGGCGTGATCGCCGGCTATCGCGCCGTACTCGAACCCAGGCAGCTCGGCTACGACCTGCAGGCCTTCGTGCGCCTGCAGCTCAGCCGGCACGATTCGGCCAGCGTCGAGCGCTTCGTTGCCCGCGTCGAGGGTTGGGAGGAGGTCGTCGCCTGTCACGCGCTCACCGGTGACATGGACTACCTGCTGCACGTCGTGGTCGAAGACCTCGAACACTTTTCGCGCTTCCTGCTCGACGAGGTGTTGCGGCCGGGCGACGTCGCCGACGTGAACTCGAGCTTCGTGTTGCGCAGCGTCAAGGGTGGCGGCGTGTGTCCGCTTCCGCGATGATCCCGAGTCATCCCGCCGGAGGCGCGTCATGCATCGAATCGTTGCGATAGCCGCTCTGCTGATCGGGCTTGCGCCCGGGGCAGCCGCCCATGCCTGCGACTTCGGCTGCACCGTGTCGCGCCATCTCGACGCGATCCAGCAGCGCGACTTCGAGCGATTCGAGTCGACCCTCGCGGCCCATGGCACGATCGATTTCATCCTGCCCTCGGGTCGATACAGCGACGACCCGGTGGCCTATCGCGGCATGCTCAAGGAATGGTTCGAGACCCCGGGCTGGACCTTCGACTACGACGTGCTGCGTCGCATTGAGGGCACCGACCTGGGCAGCGTGCTGCTGCGGGTGCGCTACCGCGAGGCCGATCGAGGCGGCAAGCCCTACGCGCTCGACCACTTCCTGCTGCTGGTATTCCAGAAGTCGGGGGACCGCTGGCTGCTGGTTCACGACCAGAACACGACGATCCCCGCCGAACCGGCGAAACCGGCGGCGGATTAGCGCTTCGCTTCAATCCCGCGAGCAAAACGCGGACAATGGCGCGCTGACTTTCCCATTCCGGCGCGTCTGCGCCCGCACGTTTCCAGGGAGGATTCCATGGCCGAACCGACTCTCACTCCGCCGGCAGGCGGCGCCAAGATCACCATCGATGGCGGCAAGCTCACCGTGCCGCACAACCCGATCATCCCCTTCATCGAGGGCGATGGCACCGGCCGGGATATCTGGCGTTCTTCGGTGCGCGTGCTCGACGCCGCCGTCGAGAAGGCCTACGGCGGCCAGCGCAAGATCCACTGGATGGAGATCTACGCGGGCGAAAAAGCCAACAACCAGTTCGGCACCTGGCTGCCCGAGGCCACGGTCCAGGCCTGTCGCGACTACCTCGTCTCGATCAAAGGCCCGCTGACCACGCCGATCGGCGGCGGCATCCGCTCCCTTAACGTCGCGCTTCGTCAGATGCTCGACCTCTACGTCTGCCTGCGCCCGGTGCGCTGGTTCAAGGGGGTGCCCAGCCCGGTGAAGAACCCCGGTGCGGTCGACATGGTGATCTTCCGCGAGAACTGCGAAGACATCTATGCCGGCATCGAGTTCGAGCAGGGCACAGCCAACAATGACAAGTTCCTGGCCTTGCTCAAGGAGAACTTTCCGAAGGAGTTCGGCAAGATCCGCTTCCCCGAGACATCGGGCATCGGCATCAAGCCGGTGTCGCGTGATGGCTCCGAGCGCCTGATCGGTGCCGCGATCGAATACGCGATCGCCAACGGCCGCAAGTCGGTGACCCTGGTGCACAAGGGCAACATCATGAAGTTCACCGAGGGCGCGTTCCGCAACTGGGGCTACGCCCTGGCCGAGCGCGACTACGCCGACAAGGTCTACACCTGGGACCAGTGGGAGCGCACCAAGGCGGCGAGCGGCGAGAAGGCCGCGAACGACGAACAGGCCGCTGCGGTCGCCGCCGGCAAGATCATCATCAAGGATGCGATTGCCGACATCACCCTGCAGCAGGTGCTGACCCGTCCGGCCGAGTTCGACGTCATCGCCACGCTGAACCTCAACGGCGACTACCTGTCGGATGCGCTGGCCGCGCAGGTCGGCGGCATCGGTATCGCGCCGGGCGGCAACATCAACTACGCCACCGGTCATGCGGTGTTCGAGGCCACCCACGGCACCGCGCCGAAGTACGCCGACCTCGACAAGGTGAACCCGGGCTCGGTGATCCTCTCCGGCGAAATGATGCTGCGCTACATGGGTTGGACCGAAGCCGCCGACGCGATCATCGGCGCGATGGACAAGGTGATCGGCGACAAGACGGTGACCTACGACTTCGCCCGCCTGATGGACGGCGCGAAGGAAGTGAAGTGCTCGGAGTTCGGCGACCTGCTGATCAAGGCGCTGTAGGGCCAGATCGGCGGACCGGGTCGGCCCGCGCGGGCCGGCCCGGTCGTCGCGCGCGGGCTCCGGGCTCGATGGTGGCGGTGCCGTGATCGAGCCCAGCCTCTCCGCGCCCTGCGTGCGTCAGTGCTGCCTCGATGACCAGGATATCTGCATGGGCTGCGGGCGCAGTCTGGGCGAGATTCTCGAGTGGCACAGCGCCGATGCCGAGGCCCGTACCGAGATGCTCGACCGCGCACGCGACCGGCGTGCGCAGCGCGGTCAGCGACTGACGCGCGCGAGCGGCGGCTCCGGCGCGGTCTAGCTGCGGCCCGGCCCGGCACGCCACCGCGACACCCCATTGAAGCACCGCCTTTCGGGTCGCCGAACCACGCCGCGCCACCGTGCCGGGATTGACACCGCGCGCAGATCGCGCAGGCTTGGCGACCCCGAACACGACGAACCGGACGCATGAAGTCCCTGATCCGCGCCTTCCGCAAGCCCGACTGGGAAAGCAAGAACGTCAGCCGACGCCTGGCTGCGGTACGCCAGGGCGATGCCCCCGACCTGCTCACCCTGTTGCCGGAACTCGCACAGAGCGATCCGGAGCCCGAAGTGCGCATCGCCGCCCTGCGGCGCGTCGACGATCTGACCCTGCTGGAGCGCCGCATGCGCGGCGAACTCGAGGTCGCGGTGTCGGCGGCGGCGCGCGATCGCCTGGTCCAGCTTGTGGTTCGCCGCGACGTCGATCTCGAGGCGGCGCAGACCGCGCTGCGGCAGATGCTCGACACCAGCGTGCTGGCGCGGATCGCCGAAGAGGCCGAACGCAGCGAACTGCGCTGGCTGGCGATCGAGCGCGTGGATCGCGCGGCGTTTCGCGTGCAGCGCTGCATCGATGACGGCGACGCGGCATTGCGCCTGCGTCTGCTCGATACGATCGACGAGGCCGACGCACTGCTGCGTATCGCCGAAGCCGTGCGCAAGCGCGACAAACGGCTCTCGCGCGCCGCGCGCGACAAGTACGAAGCCACCCAGCGCGCGGCGGGCGACCCGGATGCGTTGCGTCGTCAGGCGCTGCAGCTGGCCGAGGGGTTTGCCGAGGTGGGACGCACCCTGCCCGAGGATCGCGAAGCACGCCTGCAGCAGCTCGCCGCGGACTGGGACGCCCTGCGCGGGCGGCTCGACGAGCCGCTGCAACGCCGCGTCGACGGCGCCGCCTCGATGGCAGCAGCAGCACTCGCCGGCGCGCGGGGCGAGCCCGTTCGCGCCCGGGAAAATGCTCAGGATGCCGCTGCGGATGCGCCGGACTCGTCGCCCTCAGACGCCAGCGAAACCGTTGGTGGTGAGCGGATCAACGAGGCCGCCGACGCCGCAGCGTTGGCAGCCGGGCCCGCGTCGCCACCGATGCCGGAAGCCCCCCTGCCGCCCCTGCCTCCCGTCGAGGCCGAGGACTTCGACGCGCAGATGCGTGCCTGGCGATCCGCCACGCACGGCGATCCGCGCAGCCGGTCGGCCTACGACGCGCATCGCCAGGCGCATCGTGCCCGCCAGCAGGCCGAGGAAGAGCGGGCGACCCACGAGTTTGCCGGGCTACTTGCCGCCGTGGAGGCCGCGCTCGAAGCGGGTCATGCGCAGCAGGCGCGCGAGACGTGGCCAGAAGGCGCGCCGCCGAAGTCGCTGCGTGGGCGGCATCGGGCGCTCTACGCGCGCCTGGAGAAGCTCGAACGCTGGCAGCGCTGGTCGTCGAACGCGGTGCGCGTGCGCCTGTGCGAAGAGGCCGAGGCACTGCACGGCGGTGGATTGCATCCGGATGCGCTGGCCGAGCGCGTGCGCGCCCTGCAGCAGGAGTGGGCCGAGGTCGACGCGCACGATCCGATCGATGCCCAGCACGGACTGGTGCGTCGCTTTCGCGCGCTGTGTCATCGCGCGATCGCGCCGGCGCGCCCGTACTTCGAGAAGCGCCAGGCGCTGCGCGCCGAGCACGCCGGCGAGGTCGAGTCGCTGATCGAGCGCTGCGCCGAACTGCCGCAGGACGCCAAGGCCCTGCTCGAACTGCGTGAGGCGGTCTCGCAGGCGCAGCGCAATCTGGGCAATGTGACGCCGCAGCGCCGGCGCGAACTGGGCGACGCCCTGCGTGCGATCTGGGCGCGCATCGACGCGGCCATGAACGCGCTGCGCGAGCAGTCCGAGGCCGACAAGCGTCGCCTGCTCGCCCATCTGCGTCGAGATCTCGGCGTGCTGCACGGCGACGACGCGTTGCGCCGCGCCAAGGATGCCCAACAGGCGTGGAAGCAGCTGCCGCGCGGCACCCGCGCGATGGAGGATGCACTGTGGCGTGAGCTGCGCGAGCTGGTCGACCCGCTGTTCGACGCGCGCAAGGATGCCGACGACGCGCGGCGCGCCAGCGCCGAGGAGCGCCGCGCCGCCGCGCAGGCGATCCTCGACGAAGCACGCGCCCTGCTCGAGGCCGAGGACAGCCGCCTGCTGCATGCCGACGCGCATGTGGAGGGCCTGCGCCAGCGCTGGCGCCAGCTGGTCGAGGCAGCCCGCGCCGAGCGACAGGCGAACGAGCCGGGCGGACGCCAGGGCAGTCGGGAGGGCGGTCGTGAGGATGGCCGGGACAGCGGGCGGCGCGGCGATCATCGGTCTTCCGCGCGGGCGCCACGCGGGCACGGTGGACGCCACGCCGCGCAGGCCGACGACCCGCTGGCCGGCTTCGAGCGTGAACTCGACCGTCTGCTGACCGCAGTGCTCGACAAGGCGGCGGCTGCACGGCGCGCCGCGCGGGTCGCCCAGCTCGACGAACTGGTGGGCTGGGTCGCACGCTGGCCACTGGGCGAAACCGATCATGCCGCCTTCGTCGACGCACTGCAGGGCGGTGACTGGTCGGCGCAGCAACGCGAGCGCCTCGCCACTGCGGCCGGCGCAGAGGCTACGGCGACGGATGACCCGGCCGTCAACGATGCCGCGGAACGACTGGTGGTGCAGGTCGAGCTGATGGCCGGATTGGACAGCCCGGCCGACGCCGCGGAGCTGCGCCGTCAGGTACAGATGCAGCGCCT
>JAGRJY010000134.1 GCA_020442465.1 Lysobacterales bacterium | reverse complement strand
GGCGCCTGCGCACTGAACCGCAGGCGCTGCAGGCACCGAAAAAGAAAACCCCGGCAGTCGCCTGCCGGGGTTGAAAGATCCTGTGAACAGGACTCTAGGGGAGAGACTTTGAACCAGCTCGGGGCCGGTCTTACGCGGCCTTGCGCGGAGCGCGCTTGGCGGCCTTCTTGGCCGGACGGCGCACGGCCTTCTTGGCCTTGGCGGCGGGCTTGCGCTTGGCCGGCGCCTTCACGCCGAGGCGGCTGAGCAGCGGCTGCAGGCGAACGGTGATTTCGTCAGCGATGACGAGGTAGGTCGCTTCGGCGCGCTGACGCAACGGCTGAACACGTCCTTCCACTTCCGCCTTGATGCCGGCGATCTGCTTGTTGACCTGGGCGATGCGGGCGTTGAACTGGGCGTTCGCCTCGTCGACAGCCTTCTGCACGCGGGTCTGCAGGCCGCGGCCTTCGGCGACCATCGTCGCGTACAGCTTCACACCCTGCTTCTGGGTCATGGCCACAGCGCCGAGGCTGGCCAGCCACAGCTCGCGGGCGCGGGATTCATTGACGCGCTTGGTGGCCACGCGACGAGCCTTGATCTGCTTTGCCATGGGGAAAACTCCTCATTGATGAACGGTCGGACCCCGTTGGCTTCGGGGTGGATCAGCGGCAGCCTGCAACGCAACCGCCTGTTGGCTTACGTGGCGTATCGTAGGGGGCACGTCTAGAACAAACACACTAGTGACGCAGCGCGCCTGGCCGGCAGGTCAGTGGCTTCGATCGGCGGGGCTTCACCTCCACATCCCCGCTGCGCGCGCCGCGCGCAGCCGGCCCCTTGACTCAACAGGCCTCGCCAAGAGCGCAGTTGCGCGCCGCCGGAGCTTGACTGAACGCGCCGGCTCTCGTGCAATCCGCGAGTCCGGGTCGTAGGCTAGCTCCGGACGTTGCTGGCGTCTGGATTGGCGAGGCGGCAGCTATCGCAGCTCGACATTCATTCGGGGGAGGGGCACATGGCGAAGAAGGCTTGGGCGAAGTTTCCGCACGCGAACAAGAGTTTCGACTACGCCGGCGACAAGCTGGAGAAAAGTTGGAGCAGCCTGCATGCCGGGGACTGCGAGCCCTTTCCGGATCAGGCCCACGTCGCCGCGCTGCTGAAGAAGCACGGCAAGCTGGGCAAGGCCGCCGACGCCGGCAAGATCGCCGAAGCATTGCAGGATGCCTGGCGCGCCTACCACGCAGGCGACTTCCAAGCGGCCTACGAGGCCGGGACCGCACTCGGACCGCTGGGCACGTCGGTGGCGATCAAGGCCGCCGGCATCCACACCGTGTATCTGCTGGACAATCCGAAGGAAGCCGAGAAGCGTTGGGAAGACCTGGCCGGACTTGCCGAGGAAGCCATCGCCGCCCTGCCCGACCAGGCCAACAGCCACTACCGTCACGCCTTCGCACTGGGACGCTATTCGCAGAGCATTTCCATTGCCAAGGCCTTGTCGATGGGGCTCGCCGGCAAGGTGAAGGCCTCGCTCGACAAGACCCTGAAGCTGGCGCCCAAGCACGCCGAAGCGCACTCGGCGCTGGGCATCTACCACGCCGAAATCATCAACAAGGTAGGGGCCATGATTGGCGGGCTCACCTACGGCGCCAAGGCGTCGATCGGCGAAGACATGCTCAACAAGGCGATCAAGCTGGACCCGAAGTCACCGATTGCCCAGGTGGAACTGGCCAACGGCCTGATTCTGCTCTACGGCGACAAGCGCGAAGACGATGCCGCCGAGGCGTACGACAAGGCCGCGAAGCTGAAGCCGCGCGACGCCATGGAGAAGCTCGACGCCGAGTTCGCCAAAGCCCAGCTCGAGTGAGGCAGCAGGCGTGCCGCGCCGATCGTGCGGCATGCCGAGTTCGGCCCTCAGGCCCGGCGTCCCCCGGTGACTGAGCCGACGCTGGACGTGGCCGTCATCGGCTGCGGCTTTTCGGGGCTGGCGATGGCCCGCGCCCTGGCGGCACGCGGCAACCATCAGTTCAGAATCTTCGAGAAGTCGGCCGAGCCGGGCGGCACCTGGCGCGAGAACCGCTACCCCGGTGCGGCCTGCGATGTGCCCTCGCACCTGTATTCGCTCTCCGATGCGCCAAACGCAGACTGGACGCGCCTGTTCCCGCGCCAGGCGGAAATCCGCCGCTATCTCGACACGCTCGCGGCGCCGTTCCGCGCCGACGACCGGATCGAGTTCGGCTTCGAGCTGGCCGCCGCACACTGGGACGACACCGAGCGGCTCTGGACGCTGCAGGCCGCGGACGGACGCCGCACTCGCGCCCGACACCTCGTACTCGGACTCGGCGGTCTGCATCACATCAAATGGCCCGACCTGTCCGGCCGCGAGTCGTTTCGCGGCACCCTGATCCATACCGCGCAGTGGCCAGCCGACCTGGACCTGCGGGGAAAGCGCGTTGCCGTCATCGGCACCGGCGCCAGCGCGGCACAGACCGTGCCCGCCATCGTCGACCGCGTGCAGTCGCTGCACGTGTTCCAGCGCACGCCGACCTGGATCCTGCCCCGCCCGGATGTCGGCATTCCCGCATGGGTCCGGCGGGTCATGGCCATGGTGCCGCCCCTGCGCCTGATGCTCCGCGCAGCGGTGTTCGTCTGGCTTGAGCTGCTCTCGATCGGCCTGCGCAAGCCATGGACCGCCGGCTGGGCGCGCTGGCTGGCGCGGCGGCAACTGCGCCGTCAGGTGACGGATCCGGCCCTGCGCGCCCGTCTTGCTCCGGCCTTTCCGATCGGCTGCAAGCGCGTGCTGTTCGCGAGCGACTACTACCCTGCTCTGCAGCAGCCGCAGTGCAGGCTGGTGACCGACTCCCTCGACGCCTTCACGCCCACCGGTGTTCGGCTGGACGGCGGCAGCGAGCTCGACTTCGACGTGATCGTCTGCGCCAGCGGCTTCGACCCGCGCGCGGCGATCGACCGGATCGACATCCGCGGGCGCGACGGCATGCGCCTGGCAGACCTGTGGAAGGAACGCCCCGTGTCGCATCTCGGCATCACGACCGTGGGCATGCCCAATCTGTACTTCCTGCTCGGCCCCAACACGGCGCTCGGACACAACTCGGTGCTGTACATGATCGAGACCCAGGTGCGTCACGTGCTGGGCGCTCTGGATCATTGCGCCCGGCACGATGCCTCGCAGGTCGAGCCCACGGCCGAGGCGCAATCCGCCTTCATGCAGAGGATCGACCAGCGCTTCCGCGGCACCGCCTGGACCGGCTGCCGCAGCTGGTATGTCGACGCTGAAGGGCGAAACATCGCGTTATGGGTGGGGTCGGCGACGGGCTACAGGCGCGCGGCGGGGACATTCCGTGTCAGGGACTACCGCCTCGGTTGATGCGGGTGCGTCGAGTCCGGTCTTCTTGCCCCGGGAGAATCGATGCGACGCGAGGGCCATCGGCGCTCCGCTTCATCAGCATGCCTTCTCCCCGCAGGAGAACGTGGCGCGGCAACGCCGGAAGCAGGTCCAGTTCGACTTGCATGCCGACCAAGCCTTCGCCGACACCACCGCTCAGGGCGTCACCGGTCTCCGCAGCGACTCGAAGCTGTCGCGCATGATGAAGTTTCGCGCGATGGCCCCGGGCGGGCTCTCGCCGAGCGCACCCTGCTCGATCCAGTCGAACACCAGCGACTGCTCGAGCATCGACAGCGGCGGATCGCCCAGCGGCATCTGCTGACCGCCGTCGGGACTGCTGCAGTTGATCTTGACGAACAGGCGGCTGGCGGCCGGGTTGCCCGGCTGCGCGTAGGTATTGACGATCTTGAAGATCGCATCGATGCCGACATCGGAGAAATCCGGCGACGAGCCGAAGCTGTGGCAGCCGGTGCAGTGGTCCTGCAGGATCGGCTTGATCTCGGTCTGCCAGTCGACGCCGAAGTGGATCGGCGCACCGCCGAGATTCTGGCAGCCGGAGGCGGCCTGGCACGGCGAAGCCAGCAGCGGGGCAGCCAGCACGCCTGCAATCGCGACGACATGATTCCTTCTCAGCACGGGGGGCGCTCTCCTGATTCCCGATTCGATACCTTCACTGGTCTGCGCACAGTACACGTCGTGATCCGCCCTGCCGACACGCCGTCACGGCTTTCGGCAGCGCGATCCGACCGACAGTCGGAATGCGCGATGCCGCGGCGAACTGCGCATCCGCGTGAGACCCGGCGCGCCGTGACCGATCGATGGGCGATTCGCCCACGGAGTGCGGGGTCCGATGCCCCCGACGTCACCACAGTGAACGATTGGCGCCCGGCGGTACGTCCTCCTCGTCGTTCCGCAGCGGCTCGATCAGCTGCGGGCCCTGGGAGCGCGAGGAACCCACGGCCTTGCTGACGCGGTGAAACTGCACGTCGGGAACGCGTTCGGCTTCGATCAACGCAGTCGCGCGTTCGCGATCGCCGGTCATCCAGGCCGCGAACTCGTCGGGCCGCAGGATCACCGGCTGTCTGTCGTGCACCGGAGTCAGCCGAGTGCTGGCCGGCTGGGTGAGGATGGTGTAGCTGAAGCGCGGCGCCCCGTCGGCGTCGATGCGCTCGCTGAACAGCCCGGCGAAGTGCATCAGCGGCGCTTCGGGAAAGATGAAGTAGGGCTGCTTGCTGCCGTCCTCGAGCACCTTCCACTCGTAGTAGCCCGAGGAAGGCACGAGGCAGCGCTGCCCGCGAAAAGCATCGCGAAAGGCAGGCTTGCTCGACACGGACTCGACGCGCGCATTGAAGGTGGCATAGGGAAGGCTGTCCGCCTTCGCCCAGTGGGGAATCAGGCCCCAGCGGGCGCCGTGAATGCGCCCGTGATCGTCCTCCGGCACGATGATCCAGCCTTGCTGGGTCGGTGCTCGGTTGTACTGCGGCGCGGGCGGCTGCTCGGGGAACAGCACATCGATCGGCTGGGAGAATCGCCAGACTTCCTCCCAGGTGCGAAAGAACGTGTCGCGTCCGCACACGAGCTGCAGCGCCTATTCGTGAAACGCGCCGATCGTGTCCAGCGGCAGTCGCTGGATGTCGGGCACCATGCACCCCTCGGC
>JAGRJY010000133.1 GCA_020442465.1 Lysobacterales bacterium | reverse complement strand
GTTCGGCTTCGAGGCGTTCGGCTTCGAGGCGTTCGGCTTCGAGGCGTTCGGCTTCGAGGCGTTCGGCTTCGAGGCGTTCGGCTTCGAGGCGTTCGGCTTCGAGGCGCTCGGCTTCGGCTTGATCTGCCCGGGCATCAGAAATTGCAGGCGCGATGGCCGCCGCGGCTTCGCGCACTTCGTCCACGGTGATGGCTTCGCCGGCGCCCACGCGATCAGCGATCGCCTTGATGCCTTCGAGGTTGGCGCTGACGCCACTTTCGCCTTTCAGCGCAGACAACAGTTGCGGCAGCGCCGCATGGGCTTGGCTGATGACCTCCTGGACCGCAGCCTCAGGCTGGATGGTGTTGTCGAGTACGCGGTTCAGCATGTTCTCGACTTTCCAGCTGAACTCGCCAAGGGTGACTGCACCCACCAGGCGGCCGGAACCTTTCAACGTGTGGAAGACTCGGCGGATCGGCTTGAGCGCCTCAGCCGACTTGGGATCGCTGATCCATGCCGGCAACAGATCGTCGAGGTTGCTGATTTCCTCCTGCACTTCCTCAACGAAGACTTCGCGAATCTCTTCGTCGATCTCGTCGCTCGCGCTTTCGAAGCCGAATCCTGCGGACGCAGCAGCAGGTACTGGTGCCGGTGCGGCAGGCTTGGGCGCTGGCACGGCCGGCGCGGGAGCAGGAGTCGGCGTCGCTGGCGCCGCAGGCGTAGCCGGAACCGGCGCCGCAACCACCTCCGGCGCCTCGACTGGCGGTTCGGAAGCCTGCGGCTGCGCGGCTTCGACAACTTGGGGTTCGCTCACCGGCGCCGGCGCCGCAGGTGCCGGAATCGCGTCACGCACGTCTTGCAGGTCGCCCTCGGGAATCGGCCAATAGCCCAAGGACTCCAATCGCTGGCGGGCGACGTCGAGGATCTTCTCTCGTCCGGCCCGATGCTCGCGCAGGGCCTCGAGGAAGTACTCCAGGCTCGCCAGCGCGTCGGCCAGCGTATCGAGCTGCTGGCCATTCGGCACCCGATGCCGATGCAACAATTCCGCCTCGGTGAAGCGGCCTACCGCCGCCAGGTAGCGCGGGGGCTCATCCAGTTCGAGAATGCGCAGCGCACCCGCCACTTCTTCCAGCAGACGCGGCACGTCGGAGAGCTGGGCATGGTCCCAGCTGCTCTCCACGAAGGCGACGAAGCACTGCTTGGCCTGGGCGAAGTTGGCCTGCGCTTCCTTGACCAGCGCATCGACCACCTTGCGCGAATCGGCGTGCGCCATGTCGCGCTGTCCGCCACCGGCACCCAGATGCTGCACCTGGTCGTCGAGCGAGGACTCGACGTAGAGCAACGCCCCGGCGATATCCAGCAGCGTCGACTCATCCGGTGCGCGCACGCCCGAAGCCACCGCCTCGACGGCGGTCTTCTGTTCGAGCACGACGCCGCGCGGCACGCCCAGTCCGAGCATGCCCAGCGTGTCGGCCACGCGATTCAGCGATTCGGCCTGGGCGGCCAATGAACCGACATCGCTGCTCTGGGTGCGCAGGAAGATGTCGAGTGCTTCCTTGACCCGGAGCAAGTCCTCTTTGATGCCGGCCGACACGGTGTCGAGCAGCACACGGTTGTGACCCGAAATGGAGCCCTGGGCGTGGCGGATCTCTTCCTCGGTGGGCACCAGACTGGCCAGGTCGAAAGCCTGCCTCAGCTCGGCAATGCGGCCGTGCTGCGTCGGCGCGTGCGCCGCAAAGTACAGCAGCGTGCGGGTCAGTTCGCGTGGCGGATCGAGCCGGAAACTGTTCTCGCCGGCATCGATCAGACGCTTGATTTCGCGCTCGACGCGACCAATGGCTTGCTTGAGCGCCGGCTCCGGCGCGAAGGCGTTCTCGCGCAGGGCGGTCAGCAGACCTGCGGCGACCCAGAACATCCGCCGCGCATCTTCCTGCGCGGTGACGGTCACCAGCTTGTCGCAGACCTGCGCAAGCCGGGCGACGTGGGTCGCGGGGTCTTCGTTCTTCAGCCACTTCAGCAGCGACAGCTGGAACTGGATGCGCAACTGCTCGGCAATGCGCTTGATGTCGGCCGGCGGCAGGGCAGCCTCGGGCCCGGACGCCGAACTCGGCAATGGCCGCGACAGGTCAGGCGCGAACAGCGCGCTCTCGGTGAGGCCCTTCTCGCCGCGCGCCGCACGCAGATCGTTGAGCAGCGGCAGCAGGACGACCGGGATGTCCTTGTGGCCCGACTGCAGGCGCTCGAGGTAGTCCGGCAGCTGCACGATGCCGCGCATGAGCACCGAGTAGGCCTCCTCGCGATCGCCGATGCTCTCGCCGAGCAGGGTCGTGGCCAGCGACTCCATTTCTTCCGAGACCATGGCCGCGCCGTACAGCTCGACCATGCGCAACGTGCCCTGCACCTGGTGCAGGTAGGTCGCGCAAAACCGCATCTGGCTGACGTCGGTCGGATCTTCGACGTACGCTTCGAGCGCGTGACGCGCCTGCTTCAGCGTTTCGTCGAGCTCGCCCTTGACCCAGGTGAGCGTGGTGAAGTCGAGATCGTCTTGCAGCCTCATGCCCGGGTCTCTTTCGGTTGACGAAGGAACGCCAGCGTCTGGCGGCCTCCGATTCGGACAAGCTGGGGATGCGTCCACCCGGTGACCTCACCGGGACCCAGCACAAGCATTCCATGGGGGCGAAGCAGTCGCGCCAGGCCGTCGAGCAGTTCTCCACGCCGCTCGCGGGCGAAGTAGATCAATACGTTCTGACAGTAAATAAGATCGAGCTGCCGCAGCGGTGCCCGTGACGCATGCAGCAAATTGACACATGCAAACCCGACTCGCTTGCGCAGTCGATCCACGATGCGGAAATTGCCGTCCTCGAGCATCTCGACCGATCGCGCGCGGCGCGGCGCGGGAATTTCTTCGAGCCGCGAGACCGGATAGTGCGCGGCGCGCGCCATCGACAGCGCCGGCTGGCTGACGTCGGTGGCGGTGATGCCGAAATGTCGCTGACTGCCTTCGTCCGAAATCGCGGCATCAAGCACCATGGCCAGCGTGTACGCTTCCTCGCCGGTGGAACAGCCGACCGACAGTGCATGCACGCTCTGCTCGACGCCGACCGCTGCCGCCCACTTCGGATACCACTCCTTGCGGATCAGCTCCAGCGAAGGCGGATGACGGAAGAAGTGCGTCTCGTGAACGGTCAGGTGGTCGACGAGTGCGGCCCACTCCACTGCACCGCGCGCACCGTCCAGCAGCTCTTCGTAGTAGGTGGCGTAGTCGGAGTGGCCGGTTTCGCGCATGCGCCGGCGCAGGCCGGTGACCAGAAACGGCTTGCGTTCCGGAGGCACGGTCACGCCCGTGCGCGCCTCGAGCAGGCGCACCCAGCGTGTGAATTCAAGGTCGTCCATCGGAGGTGGCGCCGACTGCCCACCCCGCGACGTGCTCTTGACTGCCATGCCCATCCCGTCGAATCCGTCCCCTGTGCTCTACCGCTCTTCCGAACTCAGCCCGGCAGTTTGAAGTCGGCCACCGAACGACGCAGGTCCGCGGCCAGCTGCGCCAGGTTTCCGATCGATTCCGCCGTCTGGCTCGCGCCCATCGAGGTCTGCGAGGTAATTTCCTGAATCACGTTCATCGTGGCCGAGATGTTGGTCGCCGCTGCCGACTGCTGGCGCGCTGCCTCGGAAATGTTCTGAATCAGGTCGGCGAGGTCGTTCGACACCTTTTCGATTTCGCCCAGGGCCAGGCCCGCGTCTTCGGCGAGTCGGGCACCGGCGACCACTTCCGCGGTCGTCTGTTCCATCGAAGACACCGCTTCGTTGGTATCGGCCTGAATCGTCTGCACCAGCGTTTCGATTCGCTTCGTGGCGTTCGAGGCGCGTTCTGCGAGTCGCTGCACTTCGTCGGCCACAACCGCGAACCCGCGGCCCGCCTCACCGGCGGACGCCGCCTGAATAGCGGCGTTCAGCGCCAGAATGTTGGTCTGTTCCGCGATGTCGTTAATCAGTTCAACGATCGAGCCAATTTCCTGCGAGCTCTCACCCAGTCGCTTGATTCGCTTCGAGGTTTCCTGGATCTGATCGCGAATCGAGTCCATGCCCTGAATCGTCTGACGCACGACCTCGGCGCCCTTGGCGGCGATTTGCACCGAGCGTTGCGCCACGTCGGCCGACTCGGCGGAGTTCTTCGACACTTCGTCGATCGAGACCGCGATTTCGTTGATCGCGGCCGAGGCCGAGGTGATCTGCTGCGCCTGCTGTTCGGCGGCTTCCGCGAGGTGCATCGCGGTCGCCTGCGTTTCCTGGGCGGCGGCGGCCACCTGCACGGCGGTTTCGTTAATGGTGGTTACCAGTGAACGCAGCGCCTCGATCGCGAAGTTGATCGAGTCCGCGATCGCGCCGGTGATGTCTTCAGTCACCGTCGCGCGGACGGTCAGGTCACCTTCTGCCAGCGAGCCCATTTCATCGAGCAGTCGCAGAATGGCTTCCTGGTTGCGCTGGTTGAGTTCCTGGGTGACCTGGTAGCGCCGGGTCTGGTCTTTGTACAGCACGACCAGCAGGCCAACGATACCGATCAAGGCCAGCGCAGCACCGGCGATGGCGACCGGCAAGCTGGGGAACGGCCGCTCGGTCGGCAGCTTGGTGTACGCGGCGTTGAGGTTCTGCGCGTTCGCCAGCAGGTCGGCTGATCCGAGGAAGATCTGGTCAGACGCTTCCTTCACCGTGAACAGCTCGGTGGACGCCGAGAGAATCGAATCGACGTCGGTCTGGACGCCCTGGAAGATATCGTCCACGGCGGCGAGCTTCTCGCGCGCGCTGGAAATGCTGACGCGCTGGATGTTGAGGTCGGGAGCACCCTGGTACAGCGCGTTCAGCAGCTGGCCGTAGATCGTCACCTCGCGGGAGAGGGCGTCGGCCGCCGAGATCGCGCTGATACCGCCCTGCAGGATGATCGTCACGCGACGCAGCATTCGATCGGCGAACAGGTTCTGGCGAACGGCGATGGCGATTTGCTGGCTCGGCGCGCCACCCTCGGTCATCGCTTGCACGGCACCGTCCATTTCGGTCTGCAGCTGCGGGACGCTGGAGGCGAACGCGGCGGCGGTGTCGTTGAGGTTCAGGATGAGATCGCGGCGCTCGAGAATCTGCTGGGCGTTGTCGTCGAGCGGCTGCCAGGTTTGCTGCAGCTTGGTCAGCTCGGGCCCGACCAGTGGATCGGCGGCGTACGAGGGAATGCCCTGCGCCGCATCGCCACGGGTCAGCGTGTTGATGTTGCGCTGGATCGATTCGCGCGTTGCCTGCAGTTCGTCGAAGGCGTCCAGGCCACCCACCGACGCTTCCTGTGCGAACTTGGAAATCTGCTGCGAGAACACCTGGATCTCGGTGACCAGGTCACGCGCCTTGCTTTCCTCGGTCGCGAACTTGTTGGCCAGGAAGAAGTTCAGGAACAGGGCGATGAAGCCCAGCACCAGAACGAAGATGGTGATGAAATACCAGCGACGCCGATCGCGTCCACCCACTGCTCCCGCTGCAGTACTCATGTTGTAACCTCGTCGCAGATGTAAATGGGTTCCATCAGGCTGCCGCGGCCTGACGGAACTCGGTTGCCCGTGCCAGTACGGCCATGTTGAACACGCCGTAGGTGACCCCGTTCAAGTGGTATGCCTGAGTCACGAAATCGTTGTAGCGACCCGCGGTGAGATCGCCCGGCTCGCACCGGTGATCGTCGTTGAAGTGGCGCTGGCCGAGCAGCTCGTCGATGAGCACGGCCACGTTGCCGCCAGGCTGGCGAATGACCAGCGCGCGCTGCGTCTCGTGCAGCACGGTGCGCTCGCCTTCCATGAAGAGCTTGAGGTCGACCACCGGCAGCAGGGTGCCGCGGATGTTCGCGACGCCCAGCAGCCAGGCCTGCCCCCCCGGCACCGGCGTGGTCACCGGCAAGGTGATGATTTCGATGACCTCGCCGAACATCGATGCCAGGCGGCGGTCGCCAATGCGGAACGCGACACCGCGCCACAGCCCGGCAGCGTCGATCTGTTCGGGCGTTCCCGGCGTGTGCGCCAGGCTCTTCTGCTCGTAGTCGGCAAGAACCTCGAACGGCGTACGCGCGGTATCGCTCACTGTCAGGCACCCTCCCCGGGGAGCAGGGCGCGAATTCTCGAGATCAGCTCTCGCTCGGAAGGCGGCTTGACCAGGTAGTCCTTCGCCCCCTGGCGCATGCCCCAGACCCGGTCGGTCTCCATGTTCTTGGTGCTGCAGATGATCACCGGGATGTGCTGCGTGGTCGGGTCTTTCGAAAGCGCGCGGGTCGCCTGGAACCCGTTCATGCCGGGCAGGATGACGTCCATCATCACCAGGTCGGGCAGCTCGCGCTTGCAGGTTTCGATGCCTTCTTCGGCGCTGCCGGCCGTGATCACTTCGAAACCGTTCTTCTCCAGCACGTTGCTGAAGACCTTGGTATCGGTCGGCGAGTCATCGACGATCAGGATGCGTGCCATGGATTCCCCCCCTCTCTCTCCACTCAGCGCTTGTCGACGTAGCGACGGATGGCCGACAGCAACTCGTCGCGGGTGAACGGCTTGGTCAGGTACTCCTCCGAGCCGACGATGCGTCCCTTGGCCTTGTCGAACAGGCCGTCCTTGGAAGACAGCATGATCACCGGCGTGGAGCGGAACATCTGGTTGTTCTTGATGAGGGAACACGTCTGATAGCCGTCGAGTCGCGGCATCATGATGTCGACGAAAATGATCTGAGGCTGATGATCGGCGATCTTCGCCAGCGCCTCGAATCCGTCGGTCGCGGTGACCACGTCACAGCCTTCCTTCTTCAGGAGCGTCTCGGCCGTGCGTCGGATGGTCTTCGAGTCATCGATGACCATGACTTTGAGTCCCGTCAAGTTTCCTGCGCCGCTCGACTCTTCCATCCAGCTTCCCCTACCAGACTTCCCGCGAACCACGAGTTCGCGGCGAGATTCACAAGCTATATCCCAGCGTTGACAAGCGCTGTCAAGCGCGCGCAGTGCCTTTGCTAGTATAACGAAGACGCACCTCGGCAAAGCCTCGCGCGCGCTCACCCGCAAGTTTGTCGGCGGGGCTGACGAGTGCAGGTCGACGGCGTGGCGAGCCCGCTCGACCGACCGCGGCTGAGCGCGGGGAAGGCCGCTGCGCCTGCGGCCTGCAGGCCCACACCAAGGTGCCGCCACGCGAATGGCGCACTCGCAGTACACTGCGCTCGCTTTGCCGTGCCGGGAAAGGCGGCAAGCGCGCCGAAGGACGCAACGCCTCGCGATGGGCCACGCGAGGCGGCGGCCCCACCGGCGCTCCATCGGCCCATGGTTGAGAGAGGCAGGTCGCGGATGGCGCTGGATGTAGCCGTGCTCATGGATCCCATCGAGCACATCAAGATCAAGAAGGATTCGACCTTCGCCATGCTGCTCGAGGCCCAGCACCGGGGCCATCGCGTCGGCTATCTGGAACCGGGGAGCCTGGCCATGCGCGGCGGCGTCCCCGAGGCGCGCTCCGCCCGGCTGCGCGTGCGCGACGACCCCTCCGGCTGGCACGAGCTCGATCCGTTCGAGGCCACCGCCCTCACTGATTTCGACGTGATCCTGATGCGCCGGGACCCGCCGGTCGACGCAAGCTATCTGCACGACACCCATATCCTCAGCCGGGCGGCCGAGCTCGGGACCCACGTCGTCAACGACCCGACGGGTCTGCGCGACATGAACGAGAAGCTGTTCGCCCTGCATTTTCCGCAGTGCTGCCCGCCCACCCTCGTCAGCGCGCGCATGGATGACCTGGTGGCATTCGTAAAAGATTGTGGCGATTGCGTTCTGAAGCCGCTTGACGGCATGGGCGGCCGGTCGATTTTCCGCAGCCGCGCCGACGACCCGAACCTCAAGGTCATCCTGGAGACCCTGCTGGGCAGCGGCGAGGGGCCCGCCCTGGCGCAGAAGTTCCAGCCCGAAATCAGCGAGGGCGACAAGCGCATCCTGCTGGTGAATGGCGAACCGGTGCCGTATTGCCTGGCGCGCATCCCCCAGGGCACCGATTTCCGCGGCAACCTGGCCGCCGGTGGCCGTGGTGAGGCGCGCCCACTGAGCGATCGGGACCGCTGGATCGCCGCGGAGGTCGGCCCTGAGCTGGTGCGTCGCGGCATGTGGTTCGTCGGCCTCGACGTCATTGGCAGCGTGCTGACCGAAATCAACGTCACCAGCCCCACCTGCATCCGCGAGATCGATGCGCAGTGCGGCACCCGGATCGCCAGCACCCTGTTCGATTGCATCGAGGCACGCATCGGGTGACAGCGGTTCGCATCACCGCCGGCGACCGGCTGCGCGCGACGGTTCTGTTTTCCGTGCTCGTCCACGGGCTGGTGCTGCTGGGGGTCGGCTTCACCGTGGACGACGCGGCACCGATCACGCCAACGCTGGAGGTGATTCTCACCCAGACGCGCAGCGACAAGGCACCCGAGCAGGCCGACTTTCTCGCGGCAACGAGCCAGCAGGGCGGCGGCGACAAGGAAACCCGCGAGCGCCCCCGCGCGCCCACGTCGGCTGCGGTACCCAAGCCGACCGAAGGCGTGACCCCGACCCCGCAGAAGGAAGGTGCGCCCAAGCCGGTGTTCGCGCCCACGCAATCGGTGGTCAGCGCGGCAGCCCTCGAGGCAGACGCCTCGAACGATCCGCGCACCGAGCACCAGGACATCCCGCTTCCGACCAGCCAGCAGCTGATCGAGCGCAGCATGGAAATGGCTCGGCTGGCCGCGGAGCTGGAGCGGCAGGCCCAGGCCTACGCGAAGAGGCCCAAGCGCAAGTTCGTCTCGGCGAACACCAAGGAATACGAATTCGCCACCTACATGCGCGCCTGGGTCGCCCGGGTCGAGAAGATCGGCAACATGAACTATCCGGCCGAGGCGCGCGCGCGCAACCTGCAGGGGCAGCTGGTGCTGACCGTGGCGGTGCGCCGCGACGGCACGGTCGAGAGCATCGACGTGATTCAGCCGAGCGGCTACCCGGTACTCGACGACGCGGCGGTGCGCACGGTGCGCCTGGCGGAGCCGTTCGCGCCGATTCCGCAGACCAAGGAGCAAATCGACGTGCTGCACATCACCCGCACCTGGCAATTCCTGCCGGGCGGCATCATGCGCAATCGCTGATCGCCCCCTGAGGCTGCTTCCAACCGCACGCCTGTAACCGTCGCCCAGCTGAAGCCCGTCAACCTGAGTCATGCACGGCATGCCCGGGCGGCGGCGATACGCTCTAGAATGAAGGCATGGATGCCGACCGTTCGCTCGCCAATCATTTCCTGATTGCCGTTCCAACATTGAACGATCCCAACTTCTCGCGCGGCGTCACCCTGCTTTGCCAGCACAACGAGGAAGGCGCGATGGGCCTGGTGATCAACCGCCTGTCCAACTTCCGGCTGGGCGAGATTCTTCGCCAGATGGACATCGAGACGGATGACGACGTGCTCGCGGACACGCCGGTGCTTGCGGGCGGACCAGTGCAGGTCGAACGCGGCTTCGTGCTGCACTCACCGGAAAGACAGGACTGGGACTCGACCTTCGTCATCTCCGACGACCTGTGCCTCACGACTTCCCGCGACGTGCTCAAGGCGATGGCCAATGGCGAGGGTCCCGAGCGCGCCGTGGTGGCGCTGGGCTACGCCGGCTGGACGGCCGGACAGCTGGAGACCGAGCTGCAGCAGGACGCCTGGATCACCGTGCGCGTGGATCCGGACATCCTGTTCGAGACCGATCTCGACGATCGCTGGCTTGCCGCGGCGCGCCTGATCGGCGTCGACCTGAACCTGCTGATCAGTCATTCCGGGCACGCCTGAGATCGTGAGCGACCGGACCGACCCCGGCGGCTGCGCCCTGGCCTTCGACGTCGGCAGCCGCTGGCTGGGGGTAGCGATCGGCAATGCGCTGAGCCACAGCGCGCGCCCGCTGGGCACGATTGATCGACAGGCGGAAAACACCGAGCAGCGGGTGCGCGCGCTGCTCGCCGAATGGCGACCGACCGCGCTGGTGGTCGGCGATCCGCTCGATATCGACGGTGGCGAGCAGGAGGCCACGCGTATCGCGCGCCGCTTCGCCCGCCAGCTGCGCCACTGGAGCGGCCTCCCGGTCGCCCTGATGGATGAGCGATTCAGCTCGCGCGAGGCCGATGCTCGACACACCCACGGTCGGCGCCAAGGCACGGCACGACGCAAGCACGCCGCGCATCAGGATGCCGGTGCCGCGCAAGTCATCCTCGAACGCTGGCTCGACGCCGGCATGCCGTATCCCGAACCGACGCCCTGACCGAACGATGAAACACCTGCTCAGCCTCGAAGACCTGCCGCGCACCGGGATCGAATCCCTCCTCGGGCGCGCGGACGGGTGGCGCAAGACCGCCCTGAGCGGACAGCAGCCCCGCCAGCCGCTGACCGGGCGCACCGTGGTCAATCTGTTCTTCGAACCGTCGACACGGACGCGAAGCTCGTTCGAGCTGGCCGCCAAGCGGCTCGGCGCTACGGTGTTGAACTTCGACATGGCCTCGTCATCCGCCCGCAAGGGCGAAACCCTGGCCGACACCCTGTACACGCTCGAAGCCATGGGCGGCGAGATCTTCGTCGTCCGGCATGCGGTGGACGGTGTGGTCGCCGGACTTGCCGAGGTCTGTGCCGACGGCACCCGCCTGATCAACGCGGGCGATGGGCGCAGCGCGCATCCCACCCAGGGCCTGCTCGACATGCTGACGATCCGGCAGCGCAAGGGGCGGGACTTCTCGGGCCTGAGCGTGGCGATCATCGGCGACGTGCGTCACTCGCGGGTCGCGCGATCAGACCTGCACGCACTGCGTGCGCTCGACACCGGCGAAATTCGCGTGGCCGCGCCGCCAGCCCTGCTGCCGGATGCCTCGGAACTGTCGGGCTGCCTGGTCTGCGAGGATGCCGACTCCGCGGTGCGCGGCGCCGACGTCGTGATGACGCTGCGCTTGCAGCGCGAACGCATGGAAGACGGACTGGTCGCCTCGCTCGAAGCCTACTTCCGTGACTGGGGCATCACCCCGGAACGACTGGCACTGGCCAGGCCCGATGCGATCGTCATGCATCCCGGCCCGATGAACCGCGGCGTGGAGATCTCCGATGCGGTCGCCGACGGGCCGCAGTCGGTGATTCGCGACCAGGTCAGCAACGGTGTAGCGGTGCGAATGGCCGTGCTCGAAGCGCTGGTCGCGGCGGCGTAGAGACCAGGGACTCGAATTCCGAGTCCCGAGCCCCGAGTCCTAGGTTCCGAATCGCGAATCCCGGCTCCTACCGCGACTCCATCAATTCCACACCATCCAGTCCCTGCGACAGCGTGTGCGCGTCGCCGCCCTGGGCGAGCTTGATGCGCAGGCGGACTTCGTTCGACGAATCGGCGTGGCGGAGCGCATCCTCGTAGCTGATCTCACCGGCCTGATAGAGCACGAACAGGGCCTGGTCGAAGGTCTGCATGCCGAGGTTGGTCGACTCCTTCATCACCTCCTTGATCTTGTGCACCTCGCCGTCGCGGATGTAGTCCTGGATCAGCGGCGTGCCGAGCAGGATTTCCATCGCGCAACGACGTGACTTGCCGTCGGGCGTCGGAACGAGCTGCTGGGCCACGATGCCTTTGAGGTTCAGCGAGAGGTCCATCAGCAGCTGGTTGCGACGGTCCTCGGGGAAGAAGTTGATGATGCGGTCGAGCGCCTGGTTGGCGTTGTTCGCATGCAGGGTGCAGAGCACCAGATGGCCGGTTTCGGCGAACGCGATCGCGTGATCCATGCCCTCGCGGGTTCGCACCTCGCCGATCATGATGACGTCGGGCGCCTGGCGCAGGGTGTTCTTCAGTGCGGCATCCCAGGAGTCGGTGTCGATGCCGACCTCGCGCTGGGTGACGATGCAGCCTTCGTGCTTGTGCACGAACTCGATCGGGTCTTCGATCGTGATGATGTGGCCGGAGCTGTTCTGGTTGCGATAGCCGATCATCGCGGCCAGCGAGGTCGACTTACCGGTACCGGTCGCGCCGACGAAGATGATGACGCCGCGCTTGGTCATCGCCAGCGACTTGATCACCGCCGGCAGGTTCAGCTCTTCGACGGTCGGGATCTTGGTTTCGATGCGGCGCAGCACCATGCCGACCTGGTTGCGCTGGTAGAAGCACGAGACGCGGAAGCGACCCACGCCCGACACGCCGATGGCGAAGTTGCACTCGTGGGTCTTCTCGAACTCTTCGCGCTGCGAGGGGTTCATCACGTTCAGCACCAGGTCGCGCGACTGCTGCGGCGTCAGCGGATTCTGCGTGATCGGCTGGACCCGTCCGGCCACCTTCATGGACGGTGGCACGCCGGCGGTGATGAACATGTCCGAGGCCTTCTTGTGGGCCATCAGCTTGAGGAAGGAGGTGAAGTCGATGTTGCTCATGAGACGCCGCTCCGGTGGGTACTGGCCATGCATCCGGCACTACGGTGTGCCGGCGCCGGCCAGGCGCCGCCGGGCCGGCGGTGCGGGTCGAGCATCACGCGTCTCGACCTGCACGCCGAAGTCGGGCAGGGGCCCGATCTTCGGCCATACGATCAATCAAACAGGCGCTTGTCCTTCGCGTACTCGCGCGCCTGCTGCCGCACGATCTGGCCGCGCTTGACGAGGTCGAGCAGGCACTGGTCGAGGGTCTGCATGCCGTAGCTCTGGCCGGTCTGGATCGACGAGTACATCTGCGCGACCTTGTCCTCGCGGATCAGGTTTCGAATCGCCGGGATCGCGACCATGATTTCGTGCGCGGCGACTCGACCACCGCCGACGCGCTTCAGCAGCGTCTGCGAGATCACCGCGCGCAGCGACTCCGACAGCATCGATCGCACCATGGGCTTCTCGCCGGCCGGGAACACGTCGATCACGCGGTCGATCGTCTTCGCGGCGGACGAGGTGTGCAGGGTGCCGAATACCAGATGTCCGGTTTCTGCCGCGGTCAGCGCCAGGCGGATGGTCTCGAGGTCGCGCAGCTCGCCGACGAGGATGTAGTCAGGGTCTTCACGCAGGGCCGATCGAAGCGCTTCATTGAACCCGTGGGTGTCGCGATGCACTTCGCGCTGGTTGATCAGGCACTTGTTCGAGGTGTGGACGAACTCGATCGGGTCCTCGACGGTGAGGATGTGCCCGTACTCGGACTTGTTCACGTGGTCGATCATCGCCGCGAGCGTGGTCGACTTGCCCGAGCCGGTCGGCCCGGTGACCAGAATCAAGCCCTGCGGCTGCTCGATCAGCTCCTTGAAGATCTTCGGCGCGGCCAGGTCTTCCAGCGACAGTACTTCGGAGGGAATCGTCCGGAACACGGCGCCGGCGCCACGATTCTGGTTGAACGCGTTGACGCGGAAGCGCGCCAGCCCGGCAATCTCGAAGCTGAAGTCGCACTCGAGGAATTCTTCGTAGTCGCGGCGCTGCTTGTCCGACATGATGTCGTACACCAGCGAGTGGACCTGCTTGTGTTCCAGCGCCGGGATGTTGATGCGACGCACGTCGCCATCGACCCGGATCATCGGCGGCAAGCCCGCCGACAGATGCAGATCGGACGCCTTGTTCTTCACCGAAAAAGCCAGCAGTTCCGCGATATCCATGCCTGCCCCCCGAACTGTCCGATAGACTTGAGCGCCCAGTAATGCGGCCTTGTCGCCCGAGTATAGCGCCGTTTGTGCGCCGCCTGCGGCGTCCCCGGGAACGATCCTCAAGCAGCGAATGAACGACCGCCTCCACACGATTCTCGCCCGCATCGCAGCCGCCGCCGAGGGTCGCCCGGTCGACCTGCTGGCCGTGAGCAAGACCCGCAGCAGCGAGGAGGTGCGCGCGCTGGCGGCCTGCGGCCAGCGCGCGTTCGGCGAGAACTACGTCCAGGAGGCCGTGCCCAAACAGGCAGCCCTGCGCGATCTCGCGCTCGACTGGCACCTGATCGGGCCGCTGCAGTCGAACAAGTGCCGCGAGGCCGCAGCCACGTTCGACTGGGTGGAGACCGTCGACCGTCCGAAGCTGGTTCCGCTGCTGGCAAGGTACCGGGACGCTTCCGCGCCGCCGCTGAACCTGCTGGTCCAGGTCAACATCGACGACGAGGCCAGCAAGTCGGGCTGCCGGCCTGAACAGATTGAAGCGTTGGCCGCCTCCATTGCCGCGGAGCCCAGGCTCCGGCTGCGCGGCCTGATGGCGATTCCGGCGCCCGGCGACGCCGAGCGACTGCGCCGCGCCTTCCGCAGCATGGCCGCCTGGTTCGAACGTCTGCGCGGCGCGCACCCGGCGGTAGACACCCTGTCGATGGGGATGAGCGACGACTTCGAACTCGCCGTGGCCGAGGGGTCGACCGAAGTGCGCATCGGCACCGCCCTGTTCGGGCCCCGACCGCCCAAGCCCGCGACGGATTGAGCCCCCCAAGCGCGCCGTCGTCCAGGCAATCCGGCGGCGGACAGCCGTCGCGCCGTCCTGCTAAGGTTGGCCGCCCTGACCGAACCGCGCGCCCCATGCCGTCCGATCCCACACTTCTGTCACCGATGACCCTGGCTTTCGTCGGCGGCGGCAATATGGCCCGCGCACTCATCGGCGGCTTGCTGCAACGTGGAGTGGCGTCAGCACGAATTCGCGTGTCCGAACCGCAGCAAGCTGCGCGCGCCGCCCTGGCAGCAGACTTCGGCGTCATGGTCACGGCCGACAACGAAGCCGCCTTGCGCGGCGCCGATTGCCTGATTCTCGCGGTGAAGCCGCAGGTCATGCGCGGCGTGTGCGAAGGCCTGCGCGCTGCCCTGCCGAGCCATACCATCGTGGTGTCGATCGCAGCCGGCATCCGGGTGGACCAACTGTCCGCCTGGCTCGGCGGGCACGACCGGATCGTGCGCTGCATGCCGAATACGCCGGCGCTGCTTCGCGCAGGTGCCACCGGCCTGTTCGCCAGCGGCGGTTGCTCGGAGACCGATCGCACCCGGGCCGACACGCTGCTTTCCGCGGTCGGTACCACCGCCTGGATCGCCGACGAGGCACTGATGGACGCGGTGACGGCCCTGTCGGGAAGCGGCCCGGCCTACGTTTTTCTGCTCGCCGAGGCGATGACCGAGGCGGCACAGGCCCTGGGACTGCCGCGCGACACGGCCCGGACGCTGGCCGACCAGACCCTGCTCGGCGCGGCTCGCATGCTGGTCGAATCGGACGAAGATGCGGCGACGCTGCGGGCCCGGGTCACCTCGCCGGGGGGTACGACCCAGGCGGCGGTGGAAACCTTCGAGGCGGGTGGATTCCGCGAGCTCGTGCGGCGCGCCGTCGATGCTGCCGCGCGGCGTGGCGCCGAACTCTCGGCCAGCGCAGGGGATTGAGCATGGGCTACCTCGCCGAAGCCGGGCTCATTCTCAGCGAAGTGCTGTTCGGCATCCTGATCGGCATCTTCGCGGTGCGCGTGCTGCTGCAGCTGGTGCGCGCGAGCTTCCACAATCCGCTCAGTCAATTCTTCTACCGCGCGACGAACCCGCTGTTGATGCCGCTGCGCAAGTTCCTCGCGCCCTGGGGTCGCCTGGACACGGCCGGCGCGCTGGTAACCTTTCTGATCTGCGTGGTGCAGGTCGTGGTGCAGACCGCCCTGTTCAATCGGCCACCCCCGCTGCTGGCCCTGATACCGGGCTGGTCACCGCCGCTGCTGGCGACGCTGCTGTTCGCCGCCGCCGCGCTGATCAACCTGATGCTGACGCTGTACTTCTGGCTGATCATCGCGCGGGTGATCGTGAGCTTTGTTCATCCCGATCCGCGTCACCCGATGATGCCGATCCTGCTGCAGCTCACCGAGCCCGTGTTCGGGCCGCTGCGGCGGACGCTGCCCACGCTCGGGCCCTTCGACCTCTCGCCGCTGGTGGCGACTTTGGGCGTGGTGCTTGCCCGGGTGCTGGTGGTTCAGCCGCTCAACGACCTTGCCGTGATGATGAGCCTGACATGACTCCCAGCGCGACCCGCTCCACCCTGCCCGGCCGTCTGATCCTGGCGCTGCTCACGCTGGGATGCGCGAGTGGGGCTTCGGCAGAGCGCATGGTCACTGCCGGGGAGTTCGTGATCCACTTCAATGCGGTATCGAGCCTGGACATCCCGCCCGAGGTCGCGCGCGAGCGCCAGATCACCCGCTCGGCGCAGCGTGCGCTGGTGAACATCGCGGTGCGCAGGCTCCATGGCGACGGCGACGTTGCCGTGCGGGCGCGGGTGGAAGGCATGGCCCGCAACGACGTGGGGCAGACCCAGACGCTGTGGTTTCGCGAAGTGACGGAAGGCGATGCGATCTATTACCTGGCCGATCCGCGCGTCGAGCTGGAAGCGCCCATCCGCTTCGAGATCGACGTCCAGCCGGCAGACAGCGCGCGCACGACCCCGGTGCGTTTCAGCCAGACTTTCTTCGCACCGCGCTGACCCATGCGTCTGATTGCACTGCGGCACGGACAAGCCAGCTTCGGCAGCGACGACTACGATCAGCTGTCGCCGCTGGGTGCGCAGCAGTGCGAGCAGGCGGGCCGCTGGCTGGCCCGGCACGGGCACGACTTCACGCGCGTGGTGCGCGGCGGCCATCGGCGCCACCAGCAGAGCCTCGCTGCGCTGAGTCGAGGATTCGCCCTGGAAGGCGGACGCCTGCCCGCCGAAGAAGTGGATGCCGACTTCAACGAATTCGACCACCAGTCCGTCGTCGCCGCATTCCTGGCGCGACACCCGCCACGCGCTGCGGACACGGCACCGGGCCCCGCATTGGCGCGCCTGCTGGCCGACGCATTGCACGCCTGGGCCAGCGGGCAGCTGGGTCCGCCAGCGGAATCCTGGCCCGACTTCCGGCGCCGAACGCGCGGCGCCGGAGCCCGCCTGCATGCGCAATCCGAGGGCGGCAGCACGCTGCTCGTGACCTCGGCCGGCGTGCTGGCCCAACTCGCCGCCGAGGCGCTGGCCGCTCCCGACGATCGCGCCGTCGAACTCAACCTGCAGATCCGCAATGCGGCCATGGTGGAACTCGAAGCGAAGTCCGACGGCTGGAGAATGGCTTCGTGGAACGCGCTGCCGCACCTCGCGGACCAGCGGTCGAGCTGGACCTACCTTTAGTCGCGAAGCGCTTCTGCCGTGAACGCGATCACGGAATAATCCGCCCGCCACGCGCAGTCTGTACGCGGTCGGGAGCGGGGACTCCAGATGAACTCATTGTTTAACCGGAACATAACGTTCCGTTTGCTCATGGCTTCGGCCATGCTCGGGCTGACGTGCGGTGCTCCCGCACAGGCGCAGCAGCTGATCTTCACCCAGAACTTTGAACCGCGCGCCGGCCTCGAAGATCAGGAAGCCTCGCGCCTGCTCGCGCAGGCATCGTTCGGGGCGACACCCGAAGACATCGCCGAAGTCCGCAACCGCGGCATTCCGGGCTGGATCAACTGGCAGCTCACGCGCTCGCCGCGCTACCACCTTCCGTTCGTCGACCAGATCGAAGCAAGCGGCGAGGACGTCTACCAGAACGTACGCATCGAATCCTGGTTCCGCCGCGGCATGAACGCACCCGATCAGCTGCGCCAGCGCGTGGCGTTCGCGCTGTCCGAGATTCTCGTGGTCTCCGACCGCTCGGGCGGACTCGAGGGCGCGCCGTTCGCGCTGGCGCAGTACTACGACATGCTGCTCGACCATGTCTTCGGCAACTACCGCGACCTGTTGCGCGCGGTGAGCGTGAGCCCGGTCATGGGCCTGTACCTGTCGTCGCTGGGCAACCAGAAGGCCGATCCCGACAGCAACCTGCGGCCGGACGAAAACTACGCCCGCGAGATCATGCAGCTGTTCACCATCGGCCTGGTGATGCTGAACGACGACGGCACGATCCGCGACGGCGATCCCGGCACCGCCGGCGTGCAGCCGATTCCCACCTACGACCAGAACGTGATCAGCGCGTTGGCGCGCGTGTTCACCGGCTGGAAGTGGATGGAGTGCGCCGGCGCGCATCCGGACCGCCCTTGGGAGTGGGAGTTCTGCGGCCCGGCATCGAGCGACGCCAATCCCACCAGCGGCTGGCGTGCGCCGATGCAGGTCGTCGCCTGGCAACACGACACCGAAAACAAGGCGCTGATCTCGTACAACGGCATGGTGCCGGGCGCGATTCCGCTGGAGATTCCCGCGTTGGGCACCGGCGAGTCCGACCTCGACGATGCGCTCGACATCCTGGTCAATCATCCGAACGTGGCGCCGTTCATTGCCCGGCGCTTGATCCAGCGTCTGGTCAGCAGCAATCCCTCGCCGGCGTATGTCGGGCGCGTGGCCGACGTGTTCCGCAACAACGGCAGCGGCGAGTACGGCGATCTCGCCGAAGTGGTCCGCGCGATCCTGCTCGACAGCGAAGCCCGCGACCCGTCGTGGCGCTCACACGCCACGCGCGGCAAGCTGCGCGAGCCGCTGATCCGCCATATCCACCTGTTGCGCGCGCTCAATGCCTTCAGCGGCAACGACCGGTTCTATCCGTGGCAGCCGGAGAACAGCTTCGCCCAGGCACCGCTGCGCAGTCCGTCGGTGTTCAATTTCTTCCTGCCCGACTACCAGCCGCCGGGCGAGATCCAGGATCTCGGCCTCGTCGCGCCCGAGTTCCAGATCACCACCGACACCTACATCATCGCCGCGAACAACGCCTGGGCCGCGCAGATCTACTGGAACTTCGTGCAGTCGGACGCGGGCGATCCGGACAACCTGCAGGTCGACCTGCGTCCCGAGGAAGCGCTGGCCAGCGATCCCCCTGCCCTGGTCGATCGCTACAACCTGCTGTTCGCCGACGGCCAGCTCCCGATCGAAGTACAGATGCTGCTGATCGAGCACGTGCGAAACATCGAGGCGCAGTGGAATCCGAACTGGCGTCGCAACCGTGTCCAGGACGCCCTGGTGCTGACCATCACTTCGCCGTACGCGGCGGTGCTGCGCTGAGGAATCGCCATGACTGCACGTATCCATCGACGCGACTTCATCCGCCGTAGCCTGCTGTCCTGCGCCGCCGGCGGCGCCCTGTTCGGCCAGTTCGGCCAGATGAAGGTGCTCAACGCCGCGATCAACGCGGCGGCCGGCGGCAAGGCTCATGCCGACTTCAAGGCGCTGGTCTGCGTCTTCCTGGGCGGCGGCAACGACAGCTTCAACACGCTGATTCCCACCAGCGGCAGCGCGCGCACGGCCTACACCGACGCGCGGGGCGCGCTCGCCTTGCCCGGTTCGGACCCGTTATTGCCGCTCACCCCGTCGGTCCCCTGGTCGGACGGCTGCAGCTACGCCCTGCATCCGGGCATGGAAGGGCTGCAGCAGCTGTTCCAGAGCGGGCAGTGCGCGGTGGTGGCCAATGTCGGACCGCTGCTCTACCCGATCACCAAGAACGAGTTCCAGAACCAGCTGGTGCCGGTGCCGCCGCAGCTGTTCTCGCACAGCGACCAGACCACCGCCTGGCAGACCTCGTGGACCGACTCCACCGAGCGCACCGGCTGGGGCGGCCGCCTGGTGGATGCGGTGATGGCGGGTCACGCGAATCCGCCGTTGTCGACCTGCATCTCGATGGACGGCGCAAATACGTTCCAGATCGGCAACGCGGTGCAGCCCTACTTCATGGATTCGGACGGCGGACAGTCTCTGTTCTTCATCGAAGACGAATGGAACGCGGACCGCCGCGCGAGCTTCCTTGCGATCCAGCAGATCGCCCGCCAGCAGGGCGACAGCATGTTCCTGCGCAAGCATGCCCAGGTCATGGGCCAGGCGCTGGACAACTACGCCCTGGTGTCGGCGGCGCTGAACGCCGGGCCGACGCTGACCACGACCTTCCCCGACTCCTGGCTGGGTCGGCAGCTGGCGATGGTGGCGCGACTGATCTCGGTACGCACGGCTCTGGGGCAGACGCGTCAGCTGTACTACGTCACCCAGGGTGGCTACGACACCCACGCCACCCAGCTCGCCGGGCACGACGAAATCCTTCCCGACCTGTCCGCCAGCATGCGGGCGTTCTATGACGCCACGGTCGAGCTCGGTATCCAGAACGACGTGACCCAGTTCACCGCCAGCGACTTCGGCCGCACCGTGAGCATCAACGGCGACGGCACCGATCACGGCTGGGGCAGCCACCATTTCGTGGTCGGCGGCGATGTGCTCGGCCAGCGCGCCTACGGCACCATGCCCAACCTCACCGCGCAAGGCCCCGATGACGCCGCCTGGGGCCAGATCATTCCGACGCTGTCGGTGGATCAGTACGCGGCCACGCTCGCGGCCTGGTATGGCGTCAGCGCCGGCGATATTTCGAGTCTGGTGGTGCCGAATCTGGGCCGCTTCTCCAGCCCCAACCTGGGCTTCATGGCCTCCTGACGCGACCGCGCCGCGCACTACACGGCGCGCCGCCGACAGGCTCGTGTCGGGGAGCGTCTGGTTCGCACAGCCGCCGGGCGGGACGTCCCAGCAGACCGTTCGCCCGCTCCACCCAAGCTCGCGTCCCGCGCACACGCCGCTGAGGTGATGCGGCAGGCATGACCGTCACCGCGCCGGGTGGGCAGCGGCGGCGCATGATCCGGATCACGAGAAGGTCCGCGATCGGGGAGCGCACCCGTCGGACCATTCCGAGGCTCAGGCCCTGCGTTGCTGCCAGGCGGCGATGATCTCCCGAAGTCGATCGACGCCATCGGTGAGTGCGGCGGGACCGGGCTGCAGGATGAGCGGCGACTTGACCTCGTGCAGCGCACCGTCGCGCACGGCAGGCACGGCCGCCCAGCCCGGGCGCGCAGCGACGTGCTCCGGGCGGAACTTCTTGCCGCACCAGGATCCGATCACGATATCCGGCGATCGCTCGATGACGCGTGCGCCGTCGGCAAGGATGCGCTGCTTCGCCAACGGCTCGGCAGCCAGCTCCGGAAAGATGTCGTTGCCACCGGCGATGCGAACCAGCTCGGCGACCCACTGGATGCCGCTGATCAGCGGTTCGTCCCACTCCTCGAAGTACACCCGCGGCCGTGGCTGGCCGAGCGACTGCGCGGCCAGCGCATCCAGGCGCCGGCGCAGGCGATCGGCCAGCGCCACACCGCGTTCCCCCGCGCCGACGAGGGCCGCCAGGCGTCGGATGTAGTCGAGAATGCCATCCACCGAGCGGTGGTTGGCCACCCACACCTCGACACCCGCGCGAATCAGCTCGGCCGCGATGTCGGCCTGGATGTCGGAAAAGCCGACCGCGAAATCGGGACGCAAGGCGAGGATCTTGTCGATCTTCGCGCTGACGAAGGCGCTGACCTTGGGCTTGTCGCGGCGTGCCTCGGGCGGACGCACCGTGAAGCCGCTGATGCCGACGATCCGCGCCTGCTCGCCGAGCAGGTAGAGCGTCTCGGTCGGCTCTTCGGTCAGACAGACAATGCGGCGTGGTCCGTACGCCATGCGAATCGGCACTCGTCCGGGTCAGGGAAACAGCATGCGCCGGGTCCAGCTGCCGTCTTCCTGGCGTTCGTAGAGCTGGCGCTCATGCAGACGGAAATCGGCGGCGTACCAGAACTCGATCGATTGCGGGACGACCCGATAGCCCGACCAGTGCGGCGGGCGCGGTACATCCTGGCCTTCGAAGCGCTGTTCGATCTCGGCAATTCTCGCCTCGAAGGTTTCGCGCCGATCCAGCGTGCGCGATTGGTCGGACGCCCAGGCGCCGATCTGGCTCATGCGCGGGCGCGAGGCGAAATAGCGGTCAGCTTCGTCGTCGGTGACCGGCTGCACCGCGCCCTCGATGCGCACCTGCACGCCGTGGCGAAGGTGCTTCCAATGGAACAGCAACGCTGCGCTGGGGTGCGCCGCGAGGTCCTCGCCCTTGCGACTGCGGGTGTTGGTGTAGAACACGAAACCGCGATCGTCATGCGCTTTGAGCAGCACGGTGCGGGCGGCGAGACGATCCTGCTCGCCGCGGGTGGCGAGGGTCATCGCCGTCGGTTCGGGGTCTCCGGACGCGCGGGCGGCGTCGAGCAGATCGCGAAAGGTGATCATGGCCTCGGCGAACAGGTCGGTCATGGATGGGCTCCGGCTGTCGGGCTGGCGCGGCTCGGGCCGCGGCTCCCGCGATGGGTATTCGGTTTTGTTCCGTGTCGGCGAGGTCCGGGCTGCGCCCGACACCCCTCACTCGCAAGATCCTCACTGCACGACACAGCCCGTGCGGCGCTGCCGACGCAGGGGCTGCGGCTGGACTCAGTCCGTGCCGTGGTCGCGCTGGAACGCAATCATCTCCGGCACCAGCTCGGAGACCATCGCGCGCACCTCGCGTTCGCAGCGCGCGTCGAGTCGCACGACGGGCACGCCATGAATCGGCGGATCGAGCGTTTCCGCGGTCTCGCCGGCGAGGAAATTGAGCACGATGCGCGAGGGCCGCGCTCCGTGCAGATCCTGCACCGCATCGAGCAGCACCGGCACCGCGGCGAGACCTTCCGGGTCGCGCGCGTCCACCATCACCAGGAAACCGTCGGCACTGGCCAGGTACGACTGACCCAGACTGTCGAGCAGGCAACAGCCGTCCTGGTCCCAGACTTCGCACTCTGCACCGGTATTCGGATCGATCCAGGTCGTCACCCGAACGCCGCGGTGGTGGGTGCGCGCCGGCGCCAGCGCCGCAGCGAGCGCGCTGCGGCCGCTGCGGCCGTCGCCGAGCACACAGATCTTCAGGGCGGGGTGACCAAGCGGCATGGGTTTCCAGGCGGAAAGGCTGCGCGGACTATAACCCAACGGCCGCGCCCTGCTGCAGCAGCGCACGATAGCCCGTCAGGAAATCCGGATAGGCGAAGCGGAATCCCTCAGCCTGGAGTTGCCGCGGACGGATCCGACGCCCGTCGATGGCCGCGTCGCCGTCCGCGGCCGGAACCGCGCCCCGCCCCATCTCCTGGCGAAGCGCGGCAAGCACCTGCCGCTCGCTGGCCGGTGCGCCATCGGCCAGCAGGTACAGCGATGCAGGATCTTGCTGATCGAGCACGTGCGCCAGCGCCGCGGCGGCGTCGTCGACATGGATCCGATTGGTCCAGCGCAGCGCGCCGACTTCTCCGGATGCAGCCCGCCGCAGCAGGAAGTTGCGCCCGGGGCCGTACAGTCCGGCCGCGCGCGCCACGATCAGAGGCGGGCAGTGGGCACGCAGTGCCTGCTCGGCGTCGAGCAGGGCCTCGCCGTTCCAGCGTACGGGTCGCGCTGGGCTGTGCTCGTCGATCCACCCGTCCGCATCCACCGACTCGCTGTAGACCGCCGTGCTCGATACGAACACCACGCGCTGCAGGGCGCCGAGTGCGTCGATCGCGCGCCGCGCCGCGTCGCGGTAGACCGCCCGATAGCCCTCCGGGGTGCGCGCGTCGGGCGCAAGGCAGATCACCAGTCGCTCGGCGCCGAGGTGGCGCAACGCTCCGGACGCTACGGTGGAAAGATCGCAGCTGACGACGTTGGACACGTCGTCGGCATCGACGCGGCGTCGGATGCCGGTGACCTGTTCGCCCGACGCCTGCAGCCGCCGACCCAGTCGCCGTCCCAGATCACCCCAGCCGGCGACGACCGTGCGCACGTTCGGGTTGCAGCAGTCAGGCTGGAGCGGTGCGAGGCGCCGGCTTTGGCAGGTAGCGCAGCCAGATCAGCCACACGGCCAGTGCATCGAGCACGATCAGCGCCTGCCACAGGTACAGGTGGAACCAGTCGAACGCTACCTGGCTCCACTGACCCATGTAGAACAGCGAGATGATGCGCACGAGATTCAACGCCTGGATGGCGAAGAAGCCGATCCCGATGCCGGCCAGCTTGTGCTTCCACGGCGCCGGAAACGCCAGCACTGCCGCGAGCAGGATGATGACCGCCTCGATACCGTCGCAGCCGGGCGCGATCGCCACGGCAAAGCCGTTCTCCAGGCTGCGGATGACCACGCCCTCGGCAGAGACTTGATCGTCGAACAGCATGATCAGCCAGGCGCTGACGTCGGCCAGCACGCCGGTGAACGGCAGCGTGATGGCTTCGCGGGCGAAATTGCTGATGCGGAAGGTGAACAGCGCGACCAGAAGGCCGATAAACAACAGGAAGAAACGGAGCATCGGAAAGACGGCTGGGACGACCGGGCGGGAATGCTAGCATCCGGAGATGAATCCTGCGTCCAATCTCGTCCTGGTCGGGCCCATGGGCTCGGGCAAGACCACCATCGGCAAGCGCCTGGCGCGACGGTTCGGGCTGCGCTTCGTCGATTCGGACCAGGCCATCGAATCCTGTACCGGCACCACCGTGTCGACGATCTTCGAGATCGAAGGCGAAGCCGGATTCCGCCGCCGCGAGGAACAGACCATCGAGAAACTCTGTGCGGGCGGAGACCAGCTCATCGCCACCGGCGGTGGCGCGGTGCTCAGCGAGCGCAACCGGTCCCAGCTGCAGCAGCACGGCTTCGTCGTCTGGCTGCGCACGCCGGTCGAACGCCAGCTCGAGCGCCTCAGCCATGATCGCAGCCGACCGCTGCTGCAGCAGGGAAACCGGCGGCAGAAGCTACGCGACCTGGCCCATCATCGCGATCCGCTGTACGCCGCAGTCTGCGATCTGGTGTTCGACTCCGACCAGCGCAAGGTGGCGGTGGCTGCCGACCGGCTCGGCGACATCCTCGATCAGCGCTGGCAACGCGGCGAGGCTGCCGCATGAACGGGATGGACGTGCGTACGCTGCGCGTCGAACTGGGCGACCGCAGCTACCCGATCCACATCGGGCCAGCGCTGCTCAGCCGCCATCCCGAGCTGCTCTTCGATGCGGTGCGCGGCAGCCAGGCCCTGGTGCTTTCGGACGCCAACGTCGCGCCGCTGTACCTGTCGTTCGTTCGGCCCGGACTGTCCGCTCGGAGCAGTGCTGAGCTGGTGATTCCCCCGGGCGAGCGCGAGAAAACCCTCGATCGTTTCGCCGAGGTCATGCACGCGTTCGCCGGCATGCGGGCCAGCCGCGACGTGACCCTGATCGCCCTGGGCGGCGGCGTGGTCGGCGACCTCGGCGGCTTTGCCGCGGCCTGCTGGATGCGCGGGGTGCGTTTCGTGCAGGTCCCGACCACGCTGCTGGCCATGGTCGACTCCTCGGTGGGTGGCAAGACCGCGGTCGACCTGCCCGAGGGCAAGAACCTCGTCGGCGCGTTCCATCAGCCCAGCGCGGTGATCATCGACACCGACACCCTCTCGACCCTGCCCGACCGCGAACTGCGCGCGGGCCTGGCCGAGGTGGTGAAGTACGGGGCGATCTTCGACGCGGCGTTCTTCGCCTGGCTCGAGGCGCATGCCGAAAGCCTGCTGCACCGGGATGCCGCGGCCCTCGCCGAGGCGATCGAACGCAGCTGCCGGCACAAGGCAGACGTGGTGGCCCGTGACGAAACCGAACAGGGCGATCGCGCCTTGCTCAACTTCGGTCACACCTTCGGTCACGCCATCGAGACCCTCGGCGGCTACGAGCTGGTGCTGCACGGCGAGGCAGTGGCGATCGGCATGGTCTGCGCGGCGCGCCTGTCTGCCCGCAGCGGCCGCGCCCCGGCTGCCGACACCGAACGCCTCGTTTCACTGTTGCGCCGGCTCGGCTTGCCTACCGACACGCCTGGCCACCTCGATCGCCACGCCCTGCTCGACGCCATGCGCCTGGACAAGAAGAACCGCTCCGGCGCGCTGCGGCTGATTCTCTGGAACGGCATCGGGGCAGCCCGCATCGTGGACGGCGTCGGCGATGGCGACGTCTTGAAGGCGTTCGACGCCTAGCGCGCGCACCTGCCCGACGCATCGGCCGAAAGCACGCCCGACTCGCACCGGCTCGGGGTCGACGCGAACTGGTGCGAGTGCGTGGGTGCTCCGCTGCGCCGCGGGCACCGTGCCCAAGCGTCGTGCCTGCCGCGCCCAAGCCATCGGGTGCGCTGCTTCGGCCTGCCCATCGCCTGGCGAATCGGCGAGAATGCGCCATGCGCATCTTTCTTCAGCAGCGGCCCGTGGCCGGCGAGCCGCCCAGGTTCTATCAGCTCAGCCTCGAACAGGACCTGCTCGGCGGCTGGGTGCTGCTGCGTGAATGGGGACAGCCCGGCGTGCGCACTGCGGCCAAGCGAGAGGTCTTCCTCGACCGCCAGGACGCCGTGTCGGCGCTCTCCAAGGCCCGCGACAGTCAGCTCAAGCGCGGCTTCCAGGTGATGTTCGCGCAGGGTGCGGACGACCCGCGGCGGGTGTGAGGGGAACCGGGGACTCGGGACTTGAGGCTCGGGGTTCAGAGCTCCTCAGACGAGTCGCAGACGCGTCGAACCGGGCTGACGCAGCGCACGGCGCGCCACGAAAGTTGGCCAGCTGAGGCAGAATCGCCGATCCTTCCCGGCGCCCCGCCTTGGCGCGACCTGGCCCAGCGCCTGAACACGACGAGAGACCTGCCTTGACGAACACCGAATCCCGCACGGCGGCCGAGCACAGCCACGACGCCACGCAGCGGCCGACCGCGGGCGCGAAGAACGACCGCTATCTGCGCGCGCTGCGCCGCCAGCCGGTCGACTGCACGCCGATCTGGATCATGCGCCAGGCCGGCCGCTACCTGCCCGAGTACCGCGCCACCCGCGCGCGTGCCGGCAGCTTCCTCGGCCTGGCGAAGAACCCGGAGCTGGCCTGCGAAGTCACGATGCAGCCGCTGGATCGCTTCGAGCTGGACGCGGCCATCCTGTTCTCCGACATCCTCACCGTGCCCGACGCGATGGGCCTCGGCCTCTATTTTGCCGAGGGCGAGGGACCGAAATTCGAGCGGCCGGTGCGCAGCGCCGCCGACATTGATCGCCTCGGCGTTCCGGACATGGAAGGCGAGCTGCGCTACGTCATGGATGCGGTGCGTCTGATCCGCCGCACGCTGGATGGCCGGGTGCCGCTGATCGGTTTCTCCGGCAGCCCGTGGACGCTGGCCTGTTACATGATCGAAGGCGGCGGCAGCGACAACTTCGCCCGCATAAAGGCCATGGCCTACGAGCAACCGGATCAGCTGCATCGCCTGCTCGAAGTCATCACCCGTGCCGTCATCGCCTACCTCGACGCACAGCGACTGGCCGGCGCGCAGGCGCTGCAGGTGTTCGACACCTGGGGCGGCGTGCTGTCGCCGACGCTGTATCGCGAGTTCTCGCTGCGCTACCTGCAGCAGATTGCCGCCGCACTGCCGCGCGGTAAGGGCGACGACCAGGCCCCGCTGGTGCTGTTCGGCAAGGGCAACCGCCCCTATCTCTCCGAACTTGCCGCATCCGGCGCCGAGGCCGTCGGCGTCGACTGGACCATCGACCTCGACGAGGCCCGGCGACGCTGCGGGCCGGGCGTCGCATTGCAGGGCAATCTCGATCCGACAGTGCTCTACGCCTCGCCCGCGGCAATCGAACGCGAGGCCGCCCGGGTGCTCGAGGCGTTCGGACCGGGCGATGGCCACGTGTTCAACCTCGGTCACGGCATCAGCCCGGACGTCGACCCGGCGCACGTGGGTGTGCTGGTGGATGCGGTGCACCGCCTGAGCCGGCGCCCGGGCAACGGCTGAGGCCGCACAACCGGTCCCAGCCCGGCGGGTTGCGTCCCCTGCGCGGTGCGTCGATGTCCTGAGGCCGCCTCCGGCCGGCTGGTCGGGGCACCTTCACATCGCGGCACGACATACCGCTAACATGGCAGCGTCAAGGTCCTGAAGGGGGAACCTTGCAGCTGCAGGACACCAGCATCATGTTCGCGCTGGCGATGGCCGCGCTGATCGGCGCGCTGATCATCGGCTGGGCGGCGCGCATCAATCTCGAAGACCAGGGCGCCCGCTACTGGTCCTGGGCGCTGTTGGTGCTGGCGCTCAGCTTCGGCACCCAGCTGGTGCCGTCGTGGAACGAGCCAACCGTGCGCGCGGTCACCTTCAACGTGCCGGTACTCATCGCCCACACGCTGTGGCTGATCGGCGTACTCGAATTCTGCGGACGCTCCGGACACCGGCGCGCCGTGCTGCTGGCCGGCGCGGCGATGGTCGCGGCGACGCTGGCGCTCACCTTCGTCTGGCCCGACCGACCGACCCGCATCGCGGTCACCGCGCTGTCGGCGCTGGCGCTGCGCTTCACTACCGCCTTGGTGCTGTGGCGCCACGGTGAGCGCGGCAGCGCCGAGCACATGGTCGCGCGCGCTGCCGCGCTGACCCTGCTGCTCGAGTGCTCGGTCATCGTGCTGCACATCATCAACGGGCTGCGCGGGGTGATCCCGGTGGTCGGCAGCCAGTCCGGCGGTGCAGCGATGAGCACCTGGATCGGTTCGCTGATCAGCATCCTGATTTCGGCCCCGCTGCTGATGCTGCTCGGCACCAGCCGGGTGGTGGCACGCCTGCAGCAGGCGGCGCACGAGGACCTGCTCACCGGGCTGCTGAACCGCCGCGGCTTCTATCTGGCCATGGCGCCGCTGTGGGCGCGCGAAGATCGACACCATCGCGACATCAACGTGCTGATGCTCGACATCGACCACTTCAAACAGGTCAACGATTCGTTCGGCCACGCCACCGGCGACCAGGTGCTCGCCGTGGTGGGCCGGGTGCTGCGCGAAACCCTGCGCGGCGGCGACATCGCCGCGCGCTGGGGCGGTGAAGAGTTCTGCGTGCTGCTCGGCGACGCCGAATCGGGTGGCGCCCAGCTCATCGCCGAGCGCATCCGCAAGCGCTTCAGCGAGGGCTGCGCGCAAATCGCCGAGCTGGGATCCCGCCGGGTCACCATCAGCGTCGGCATCGCCCACGGCACGCCCGAGGCGCAGCGCTTCGAAGCGCTGCAGGAGCGCGCCGACGAAGCCCTGTACGAGGCCAAGCAGTCCGGGCGGGATCGCGTGCGCTTCGCCGCCTGAGCGCCATGCTCGGGCGCGGCATCTCCCAGTCGTGTCGGAACGCCGCGCCGAACCGCCTGCCCGGTGGCGTCGTCTACAACCCCAGCACCAGATCCTCGGCCTCGACGCGGTCCACCTTGATCTTGTTGGCGAACAGCGAGAACGCGAGCATGCCGGCCAGGCCGTTGGTGCGCCGCAGCCATTGCGGCAGGTAGAGCGGCTCGACGATCACGCCCTCCTCGAACATCGGCTCGAGGGTGAACACGTCGTGCAAGGCCATCTTGCCGGCGAACAGCAGGTGGGTGAGATTGAGCTTGCGGTGCTTGAGCGCCCAGCGGAAGAAGGTGTGCACGCTGAGCAGGCCGTGCAGGTACACCGCATCCTTGGTGAAGGCGGTGCCGCCGTCGACCGGACAGCCGCGAAAGACACGCATGGCCGAAGTGAAGCTCTCCACTTCGTTCTGCCCCGCGTCGAGAAACAGGCGGAACACGTCGATGAAATCGGCACCGTTCAACGCCTCGTCGATGGCGATGATGCGCAGGGATATCCGCTTCAGTCGCTGCAGATCGATCGCGCCGGTGATCAGCTCGGCAAAAGTGGCCAGGCCTTCCTGGGTGGCGGTGATGCGTGGCGGAGCGCGCCCGAGGCTCTTCAGCACCGGCTGCTCGCGCCCGTTCAAGGCGGTCAGCGAGTGCACGAAGGCTTCGTGCTCGAGCAGCTGTTGGCGGTCGTACTCGGTGAAGCCGGTGCGATCACGCAGACGGATGCGGGTCGCCCCGGCCGCCGCCTTGGGTGTCAGTTCGGGGTCGATCTCCACCCGCACCGTGTGGTGGATGAAGAAGCGGTCGAGCGCGTCCTGCAGCTCGTGCTGCATGGTGGCCGCCGAAAGAACGTACTCGGCTTCGGTGATCACGCTGCCCGTATCGACGTCCGACGCGAGTCCGACGAAATGGCGTGCGGCGTCGATGTTGGACAGATCGCTGCCGGGCAGGCGGTCGCCGGGTTTGCCGAACAGGCGCATCGAGTGCCAGAACACGTCGCGCTGGCCGAGCGACTGCAGCAGGTCGGCGGCAACCTGATAGCTCACCGCGGTGCGGCGGATGTATTCGCCGAGCGGATGCTGCGGGTCGGCTGCGTCGTGAATGCGCCGCAGTGCCGCGTGCACCTCGCCATGGTCGCGCTTCGGATAGCTGACCTCGGGCAGCTCGGGCTGTTTGGCGTGCCAACGATCGAGGAACTGGTCGCGCACGCGCGCCGGCCAGCTCACGTCGGTCATCAGCTTGATCGGTTTGACCGCGTCGCAGAGCTGCGCATCCAGCTCTGCGTGGTGCTGCACATGCCTGTCCATCGACGTTCTCCCGATGCCCGACAGCCCATCCACGCCACAGCCCTCACTCCGCCCGCCTGGCCGGAGCGATCTCCACCTCCACAACCTGCGGCTTCAGCGCCGCGCGCCGCAGGGCTCAGCGGCGGCCGTACTTCTCCTTCAGGCGCTTGTTGAGCGCACGCCCCATCATCTTCTCGTCGGCGCGGCGCGCGCGCAGCGCCTCCTGCGCTTCGCGCGCGGTTACCAGCTCGTCCTGCAGCTTGCCGTACTGGGCCCAGCGCGCTGGATCGAGCTCGCCATCCTCCAGCGCCTGCTGCACGGCGCAGCCCGGCTCGCGATCATGCTTGCAGTCGCGGAACCGGCACTGTTCGGCCAGCGCCTCGACATCGGCGAACCCTGCGCTGGTGACGGCTTCGTCGCCGACCAGCTTGAGCTCACGCATCCCGGGCGTGTCGATCAGACAGGCGCCTCCAGGCAGCACGATCAGGCTGCGGTGCGTGGTGGTGTGCCGGCCGCGGCTGTCGGTTTCGCGCACCGCGCCGGTTTTCTGCCGTTCGATGCCCAACAGCGCGTTGGTCAGGGTCGACTTGCCGGCACCGGAGCTGCCCAGCAGGGCGATGGTCTGCCCGGCCGCGGTCCACGGCGCGAGCACGTCGCGCGCAGCCAGCTCGCGCGCATTCAGCGCCACGATCGGCACGCCGTCGTCGCAAAGTGAGGCAAGCTCGTCGCAGCACGCCTGCCACTCCGGATTCAGGTCACGCTTGGTGAGGATGATGACCGGCTGGCTGCCGGCGCTGCGCGCGAGCATGACGTAGCGCTCGAGGCGGCGCGGATTGAAGTCCAGGTCGAGACCGCTGACGACAAACACGGTGTCGACGTTGGCTGCGATCAGCTGCGTTCGGTAGTGCTCGCCGGCAGCGGCCCGACGCAGCAGCGCGGTGCGCGGCAGCAACCGCTCGATGCGATCGTGGGACGGGTCGAGCAGCACCCAGTCACCGACCGCCGCGCGCGCTTCGGGCTCGATGTTCTTGCGTGTCCACGCCACCGGCGCCTGCGCGGCGAAATCCGTCTCGCCATCGGTGACCCGGTAGCCGGATCGGTGCTGTTCGATCACCCGCACGACGCGACCACTGGTCTGATCGAGCGCGGCTGCCGCCGGCAGGTCGTCGCGCCAGCCGCAGGCGCGCAGCGCGGGGGCGATGACGGGGCCGTCAGGCATGCGGGTGATTGTCCATGGCGCGCATTGTGAGCGCTCCGTGAGGCGCCGACCAGCGATAGCGGCTATCTTCTCGCCTCACTCCTGCAGATCGGATGTTGCCATGCGCGTACTGCTCTGGATCGCCGGGCTGGGCTTCGTCGGATTCGGGCTCGCCTTCATGGTCGCCCCGCTGCATACCCTGGCCGCGGCCGGCATCGAGCTCTCGGGTGCGTTGGCGGCCGCCGAGCTGCGCGCGTTCTACGGCGGCCTCGAGCTGGGCATCGGCGCGTTGCTGATCGCCAGCGCCGTGCGCCCCGCCCAGGCGCGGAACGGACTGTGGCTGTGCCTGGCCAGCTACGGCGGCATCGGCAGCGCGCGTGCGCTCGGGATGCTGCTGGGCGGCGTGGCCACGCCCTTCCTGTGGTTTGCCCTGGCGACCGAACTCGGCTTGGCCTCGGCAGCCGCCTGGATGCTGCGCCGGCACTGACGCGCACGACCCGCGGGGCGCTGCGGCGCAGGGCGTCGCCTGAGCGCTGCCCCGGCCGCGTCATCGCGCCGCCCGAAACCGGCCTCAACTTTGCGGCAGTGCAGCGAAAACTGCGCTAGGCTGGCGCCAACTTCCCCCGCGCCGCCTCCATGCACGACAGCCCCGCCCCCCGCAGCCGCATTCCGACCAGCCACCGCCTGCAGGACGTGCGCTACGAAATCCGCGGCGAACTGGCGCGCCGCGCCCGCGAGCTCGAGTCGCAAGGGCGCAAGCTGATCAAGCTCAACATCGGCAATCCGGGCGCGTTCGGGTTCCGCGCGCCGGCGCATCTTCAGGAGGCGATCAGCGCCCACCTCGAGGCCAGCGATCCGTACTGCCACCAGCAGGGCCTGGAGGAGTCGCGTCTGGCAGTCTCCGCGCAGCACAACCGCCGCGGCGGCTGCGAAGTCAGTCCGCAGCGGGTTTTCATGGGCAATGGCGTCAGCGAGCTGATCGACCTGGCCTTGCGCGCCTTGCTGAATCCCGGCGACGAGGTCCTGCTGCCCAGCCCGGACTATCCGCTTTGGAGTGCGGCCACGATTCTCAATGGCGGCACCCCGGTGTACTACGACTGCACGGCAGAGAACGCCTTCCAGCCCGACCCCGATCAGATCGAGGCGTCGATCACTCCGCACACTCGTGCGCTGGTGCTGATCAATCCGAACAACCCCTCCGGCGCCAGCTACGACCGGCCGCTGCTCGAGGCCCTGGTGCGCATCGCCGAGCGGCATCGCTTGCTGCTGCTGGCCGACGAAATCTACGACGGCATCCTCTACGACGAGGGCAGCTTCCACCCGCTCGCCAGCGTCGCCGGCGACCTGCCCTGCCTCTCGTTCGGCGGGCTGTCCAAGGTGCATCGGGCCTGCGGCTACCGCGTGGGCTGGGGCGTGCTCTCCGGCGATGCCGCGCGCGTCCAGGACTACCACCACGCACTCGACCTGCTTGGCGCCCTGCGCCTGTGCGCCAACGTGCCCGGCCAATGGGCGGTGCCGGCGGCGATCCATGGCATCGACACGATCTCGGCGCTGACCGCGCCGGGCGGTCGCCTGTATGAGTCCCGCCGCGCGGTGATCGAAGCCTGCCAGCGCAGTCGATTCCTGTCGCTGGTTGCCCCGCAGGGCGCGCTGTACGCGTTTCCGGGCGTCGATCTCGATTTGGTGCCCGGCTTCGACGACCACCGCTTCGCGCTGGAGCTGCTCGAGTCGGAAGGCGTGCTGATCGTGCCGGGCTCCAGCTTCAACGTGCCGTATCGCAACCATTTCCGGGTCACCCTGCTGCCGGAAGCCGAGCAGATGCGCGAGGTCTTCCAACGCATCGAGCGGGCTCTGGTCAGGCTGGCGCCGGCGATGCAGGATCGTCACGTTGCCTGAGACGCGGAGACTCGCGGCCACATCGCTCGGGCTCGGGCCACACATCGCAGAACCACGCATGGCCGACTCAAGCCGGGCCGATACAAACCGGACCGAATCCATGGAGACGATCGCATGCGACACCTGCTGCATCTGTGTTGGCTGCTTGTGGCTATGGTGAATGTTCCCGCGGCCGAAGCAGCCACGCTGCGCTATCTGGCGCTCGGCGATTCCTACACCATCGGCGAGGGCGTGGCTGCCGAGGGGCGCTGGCCCGAGCAGCTCGCGGTGGCATTGCGTCGGGAGGGCGTCGACATCGCGCCGCCACGCATCATCGCCACCACCGGCTGGACCACCGACGAGCTGTCCGCCGCGATGGACGCCGCCGAGCCGCTGGGCAGCTGGGATCTGGTCTCGCTGCTGATCGGCGTCAACAACCAGTACCGCGGCCGACCGGTTGCGGACTTCCGCGCCGAGTTCGAGCGCATGCTGGGCCGCGCCGTCTCGCTCGCTGGCGCGCCCGGACGGGTGTTCGTGCTCAACATCCCCGACTGGGGCATCACCCCGTTTGCCGAGGGGCGCGACCGAGCGGCGATCGCCGGCGAGCTGGATGCGTACAACGCCGCCATGGCCGAGCTGTGCGCGAAGCACGGCGTCGCGCTGGTGGACATTGCGGCGGTCTACCGCGCACAGGGCCGCGATGCTGCGATGCTGGTGGACGACGGCCTGCACCCCTCGGCAAGGATGTATGCCGCCTGGGTCGAGGCTGCTTTGCCCACGCTGCGCGCCCTGCTCGTCGACGCGTCGCGCTGAGTGCGGAATTGCCGTGGCGCGCTCGGCGCGCTCGGCTCGCGCTCCCCGGCGCTGCAGGTGGTCGCCGCGTCCCTTGGCCGGTCGATGCGCTTGAATTCACGGCGCACCGTCACCACCCAACCTCAAGCATGGGCCCACGCGGCTCGATGCAACCGCCACTGAACCGGACGCCGGCCGCACGTCAAAGCTGTTCAACGATGTGCGCGCACGGCCCTGCCATGACGCACACTCACCCCAGGTTGCGGCGGGAAGGCCTATCCTTCTGCCACGACTACTGAATTGGACCCACCACCTGCCATGACCCCTGAGCTTCGCCAACGCATTGAATCCCTGCTCGCCGAACACCCGGTCGTGCTCTTCATGAAGGGCTCGCCCGAGGCGCCGCGCTGCGGTTTTTCCGCCAAGGCATCGGGCATTCTCAACGGCCTGATCGATCGCTACCACAGCGTCGACGTGCTGAGCGATCCGGAGATCCGCGAGGGCATCAAGGAGTTCGGCAGCTGGCCGACCATTCCGCAGCTGTACGTGCAAGGCGAGCTGGTCGGCGGCAGCGACATCATCGAATCGATGCTCAACGAGGGCCAGCTACACCAGCTGTTCGCGCTGCCCGAACCCGACCGCACGCCGCCGCAGATCACCATCAGCGAACAAGCGGCACGGATGATTCGCGAGGCAGCCGAACAGGCGGGCGACGACGTCGGCGTGCACATGAGTATCGACCCCCGATTCCAGGCGCAATTCCAGCTCGGCCCGATCGAAGGGCACGAAGTTGTCGCCGAGTCGGCCGGCGTACGCATTCATTTCGACCTCGCCAGCGCTCCGCGCGCGCAGGGCATCGTCATCGATTGGGTCGAGTCGGCGCGCGGCGCCGGTCTCGCGGTGCGCAATCCGAACGGTCCGCCGGAAGTGCGCCCGCTCGAACCCGCAGCGCTGGCTGCGCTGCAGTCGGATCGCGAACTGCTGATCGTCGACACGCGCAGCGCGCAGGAGCGCGCCATCGCGGCCTTGCCGCTCGCGCACGACGTGCTCGACGAATCCAGCTTCGAGCGACTTTCCGCGCTGCCGAAGGATCGACCGATCGCGTTTCTGTGTCATCACGGCGTATCCAGCCGTCGCGCCGCCGAGCATTTCCGCAGCCTCGGTTTTCGCGAGGTGTACAACATCGAAGGTGGCATCGAAGCCTACGCACGCGATGTCGATGCCTCGGTGGCGCGGTACTGAGACGGCGCGGCGACCGCAGTGAAGCTTGCTCAAACTTGCATTAGCTTGCTGCGTCAGGAGTATGATTTGGCTGAGAAATTCCGGAAAGCGTCGAGTGTGAAGCGGGACCAGCGAGGACGAGCCGAGTCGAACTCGGCCGCCACTCGTGTCCAGCGACTCGGGCACCGGAACAGCACGGCAGCGGCCCGCCCGGTCGGAAAGCTGCTGAAGTCATCGGCGGAAGACATGGGTTCCGCCATCGAGGCACCGCAGGGTTGCGCGGTGCACCGCCCAGGGATGGGCAGACGAGCGTCAGGGCGCACGAGCGCCTGCTTCACCACGTCGGGCGCGGCACGAGGTTGCGCACGGCACGGGCCGGCGAGTCCAGGATGGACCGATGCCGGCTTACCCAGGGAGCAAGCCTCGAGGCACCTGAGGCAATCGTCGGGAGGAGGACGATAATGCGTGCACTGATCGGATTGGCCCTTGTGTCGGTGCTGCTCGCCGGCTGCAGCAGCAAGGAAGACCGCGCGGTCGAATCCTGCTCGGCCGAAATTGCCAGGCAATTCACCGACAAGACCTACGAAATCGATGCGGCCGACATGCGGGCGAACGTCAAGCCGGAAGGCGATGACATGCTCCGCGTGACGTCGAGCATTACCTTCGATCCGGGCCTGCCGCGCGAAGTGAAGCAGACCTTCGACTGCAAGGTCCGCGTGCGCGACGACGCCATGGAAGTGATTTCGGTCCAGTACATCTGGTAACCGCCGCAGCCGGCGCGCGCTCGTCGGCATGCCTCCACCGCTCCCGCCCCGACCGGGCGGGACGAGGCCTGTGCCGCGCGAGGCGGCACCGCTCCGCCGCGATTGCGATCCGCTCGAACCCGACGATGTCCGACTGACCTGCGCACCGCCCGCGGTGCGGCGGTAGATCCGCGGGCGACGCGTTCCCGGCTTTCAAGACCTCAGGTATCGAAACGCAGGTGTTTGACCGATTTGCCGTTGCGGCGGATCAGCTTGAGTGCCTCGATGCCGATGTTGATATGACGGTCGACGAACTCGCTGGTGATCTTGGCGTCGCTGGCTTCGGTCTTCACCCCTTCGGGCACCATCGGCTGATCCGAGACGAGCAGCAGGGCGCCGGAGGGAATCGAGTTGGCGAAACCGACCGCGAAGATCGTCGCGGTTTCCATGTCGATCGCCATGCAGCGCGTGCGCCGCAGGTAGTCCTTGAACTCGTCGTCGTGCTCCCACACCCGTCGGTTGGTGGTGAACACCGTGCCGGTCCAGTAGTCGTAGTCGAGGTCGCGGATCATCGTGGACACCGCGCGTTGCAGCGAGAACGCGGGCAGCGCGGGCACTTCCGACGGCAGGTAGTCGTCCGACGTTCCTTCGCCGCGAATCGCCGCGATCGGCAGGATCAGATCGCCCAGCTCGTTCTTGCGCTTGAGCCCGCCGCATTTGCCGAGGAACAGCACCGCCCTGACGTCGATGGCCGAAAGCAGGTCCATCACCGTGGCGGCGTTCGCACTGCCCATGCCGAAGTTGATCATGGTGATGCCGTCGATGGTGGCGCTCGGCATCGGTCGATCGCGGCCGACGATGGGAGCGCCGGTCAGTTTGGAGAAGGTATCGAGATAGCCACCGAAGTTGGTAAGCAGAACGTGCTGGCCGAAGTCGGCGAGGGCCACGCCGGTGTACCGGGGCAACCAGTTGCCGACGATTTCTTCTTTGGTTTTCATGCGTCCTGGAGTTCGAATGTCGAGTGCGCCGCCTACCGGGCGGCTGGAAACCATGTTCGTCTGTCCGGGCCAGTGTAGCCTTTAGCAGCGAAGGCCGGCATCCGACGCCGGCCGCGATGGGCGGAGAGGGCATGGGTCAGGAGCAGCAGCGCGGCCTGATACTGCACGAAGAGCACGGCGCGCTCGGCAGCTGGCGCGTGTTCATGCGCCCGCCTGCTGCCGACCTGGGCCACTGCGTCGATCTGCTCTGGCTGGGTGAGGGTCGCGTCAACTATCTGGCCGATCGCATCCTGCCCACCGGCTGCAGCCACTTGCTGATCAACCTCGGCCCGGTGCAATACCTTCTCGACCCGGCGGCGGAACGGGGTCGCCGGGCGTTTCGGCGGATCTGGCTGTCCGGTCCGCACGACCGTCCGATCGACACCTCGGCACCGCACGGCCAGTGTCTGCTCGGCGTGGCCTTCAAGCCCGGCGGGCTGCACGCCTGGCTGCGTCCCGATACGCACGCGCTTTCCGGTCAGGTGCTGGACCTCGAGGACGTGCTGGGTGTCGAGACCGCATCCTTGCACGAGTCGCTCTGCCACCTCGACGGGCCTGCGGCGCGCATCGACTTCGTCGAGCGTTGGCTGCGCACGAGGATGCATCGCAGGCTGCACGCCGATACCTCATGGGCCCTTCATCTGATTGCACGATCGCACGGCCAACGTTCGATCGACAGCATCCAGCGCGAGCTCGGCTGCTCGCGCAATCACCTCGCCACCCTGTTCCGCCGCCAGGTTGGATTGTCGCCGAAGTCGCTCGCGCGCCTGTGCCGGTTCAACGACGCGCTGGGCCTGCTGCGCGGCCGCCAACAGGTGCCCTGGGTCGAACTCGCACAGCACTGCGGCTACTACGACCAGTCGCACCTGACCCGCGATTTCCAGTCGTTCAGCGGTTTCGCGCCCGGCGAGTTCGTACGCCACGCACAACCCGACGCCGGCAGCATCGTGATCCGATGACATTTTTCCAAGCCGCACGGCATGCGTCGGACGCACGCTTGCCCCCACCCACCCTCACCGTTGAAGGAGCCACCCATGCCTGAGTTCAACATCTGGGCCGTCCTCGCCGCCGCCGTCGCCAGCTTTCTGCTCGGCGGCCTGTGGTACTCGCCGCTGCTGTTCGGCAAGGCCTGGCAGCGTGAAGCCGGACTCAGCGACGCCCAGCTGGCCGGCGGCAACATGGCGCTGATTTTCGGCCTGAGCTTCGTGCTCGCGCTGGTCGCCTCGTTCGTATTTGCGATGTTTCTCGGACCGCGCCCGCCGATGGCGCTGGGACTCGGCGCCGGGTTCTCCGCGGGCCTGTGCTGGGTCGCCTCGAGCTTCGGCATCAACTATCTGTTCGAGCGCAAGAGCCTGAAGCTGTTTCTCATCAACGGCGGCTACCACACGCTGCAGTTCACCCTGATCGGCCTGATCCTGGTGTTCATGCCCTGATCCGCTTGCGTGCCGCGAAGCCCTGAACCTCTTTCCTGATCCGGAGTGCGCCGATGAAGATCGAACTGAATGCCGAGCAGGCCTATGACGAGAAGAGCGCGAAGAAGGCCACCGGCCGCAGCCTCGGTGAGTGGTTTGCGCTGCTGGATGCGTTCGGCGGCCCGGCGAAGGGCCGTCGCGAGATCGGTCAGCTGCTCCACAACGAACACAAGGTTCCACCGTGGTGGTCGAGCACGATCACCGGCCTGTACGAGGCCGCACACGGATTGCGCGAGAAGGATGGCCGGCTGAAGGGCTACACCATCTGCGCCACGAAGAGCATCAAGGCCGATCCGGCAACCTGCTACGCGGCCTTCACCTCCGCCAAGGCGCTGGACGGCTGGTTCGGCGCCAAGCACAATCTGGATTTCAAGGACGGCGGCAGCCTGAGCAACGGCGACGGCAATGCCGCGACGATCAAGAAGATCAATCCGGCCAAGACGATCAAGCTGGTCTGGACACAGAAGGGGCATGCCGAAGACACGCCAGTCGAGGTGAAATTCGCCCCGGCTGGAGCGAAGACAACGGTGATGATCACCCACGACCGACTGCAGACTCGCGAGGACGCCGACGGCATGCGTGCCGCCTGGGGCGCGGCGCTCGACCGGCTCAAGCAAGTCATCGAGGGCTGACGAAGCAAGCGTGCGACCCGCCCGCTCGTGGGGAACCGGCTGCTGCGCGCTGGCAGGCCTGCTGTTGGCGGTGCCACCCGGTTCGGCGCAGCCCATGGCGTGGGAGATATCGGAAGCGCCGTCGCACTTGGGGGCTGACACCGCGCCCTCCAAGCCGGAGGCTGGCCCAGGTGTGCCGCGCGTCGCGCGCCTCGATCCGACCGACGTGGCTGCCACGCTGCAGGGAGCACCCCCGCGTGCGGCCACCCGTCGTGTCGCCGACGTGCCGGTCGGCGAGGCCGGGGCCGCAGACCTCGCGGATGCGTTGGACCGACTCGCCGGCGTGCATGCGCGCAGTCGCGGCAACTTCGCCCAGGAGGCGCAGGTCTCGATTCGCGGTCATGGCGCCCGCGCGAACTTTGGTCTGCGCGGACTGCGCCTGGTGGTGGATGGCGTCCCCGCGAGCGCCGCCGACGGTCAGGGCCAGCTTGGGCCGTTCGAGCCCTGGCTGTACGACCGCGTCGAACTGATCGCCGGCCCGGCGGCCCTGCTCTACGGCAATGCCTCGGGCGGCGTGCTGCGCGTGCAACAGCGCGTGTTCGACGCCTGGCAAGCGGAGGCGGACTTCGCTGCAGGTCAGCGCGGTCTGTTCGTCGCCGGGCCGTGGTCGCGTGAAGCCTCGGCGTCCTCCATGCAACTCGCGTTCGGCGACTGGCGCGGTGAAGGCGCGCGTCCGCACAGCGCGTCGCGGCGCCGCAGCCTGAGCCTGCATGGCGAACACCTCGTTTCGCCGTCGCTGACGCTGGATTGGCAGTTCAGCGCCAGTGACGCACCGCAGGCCGATGATCCGCTCGGCCTGACGATGGCGCAGTTCCGGCAGGATCCGTTCGCCGCCAGCCCGAACGCGCTGGCTTTCGATACGCGCAAGTCCAGCAGCCAGTGGCAGGCGGCAGCGCGGGCAGCTCGGCAGCAGGACGACGCCAGCCACGTCGTGTCTGCGTGGACAGGGCAACGCCGGATCGAGCAGTTCCTGGCGGTGCCGATGGCCGCGCAGAGCAACCCGCGCAGCGGCGGTGGTGTCATTGATCTCGAACGCGGTTTCGGCGGCATCGAATGGACCGGCACGCTGCGCCGCGAGCGCTGGCAGCTCGCCTACGGCGTGCGCGGCGAAATGCAGCGCGACGCCAGGCGTGGCTTCGAGAACTTCCTCGACGGGCGGGTCGGCGTGCGCGGGGCCCTGCGCCGTGACGAAGTGCTGAGGGTGCGCAGCCTAGACCCGATGGCCTCGCTCGATGTCGACCTCGGCGCATCCTGGCGTGGATTTGCCGGCGTCCGCGGCACCCGGCTGCGCTTCGAGGTGGACGACGCCTACATCGCCCCGGGCAATCCGGACGACGGCGGGCGGCGCCGCTTCTCGTCCTGGTCGCCGGCGGCGGGCCTCAGCTTCAGGCACGCAAACTGGTTGTTCAGGGGCTCGATCGGCCGCGGCTTCGAGTCCCCGACTGGCAATGAGTTGGCCTATCGCGCCGACGGCGAAGGCGGGCTGAACCTCGACCTGCGTCCTGCGCGAAGTCGGCTGCACGAGCTAGCGGCCGACTACGCCGTGGCGGGATGGTCCTGGTCCGCCACGCTCTTCCACGAACAGGTGCGCGACGAAATCGTGGTGGCGCAGTCGAGCGGGGGGCGCAGTGTTTTCCGCAACGCAGGACGCACACGACGGCGCGGCGTCGAGACGCAGATCGACTGGGCGCCCGCCGAGGGCTGGTCCATGACCCTTGCCCACACCCTGCTCGATGCACGGTTTCGCGACAGCCCGGAAGCGGGACACCGACTGCCGGGCGTACCGCGCCAGTGGGGCACGCTGCGTGCGCAGTGGTCGCCCCTGTCGCGCGAAGACCTGTCGTGCTGGGCCGGCCTGCATTTCGCCTCGGGCGTCGCCGTCGACGACGCGAACACGCAGCACACGTCCGGCTGGCAGCGCGTGGACGTCGGTGTCAGCCGGACGGTGCAGACAAGGCTCGGCGACCTGCGGATGAGCATGGCGGTGGAGAACGTGTTCGATCGCACCTACGCGGGTTCGGTCATCGTCAACGAGGCCAACGGACGATTCCTGGAGACGGCGCGGCCGCGCACATTCGGTGCCGGCATCGCGTGGACGTGGCGCTGATCTGCCATCGGGTCTGTGGCCACCGATCAATGGCCCCCGTTTGGCGGCCGGGGGGTCGGTGGCCCGGAATCGTGCAGGGCCGCGGGGCGCGAGTTCGGATTCACGACCGCATCACGCCGGGCAGGCCATTCTTCACATATGTGAAAATCAGCCGCAGGATGGTCGCAATGAGCCAAGCAGACGACAGCGCCGGATTGATCCTCGTCATCGAGGACAACCGCAATATCGCCGAGATGGTGGGGGAGTACCTTGAACGGCGGAACTACGAAATCGACTACGCGGCCGACGGCATGGACGGCCTCAGGCTTGCCAGCGAGAACGAGTACGACGCGATCGTGCTCGACCTGATGCTGCCGCGCCTGGACGGCCTGGAAGTGTGCCGGCGGCTCCGCCAGGAAGCCAAGCGCGCCACCCCGGTGCTGATGCTGACGGCGCGCGACACCCTCGACGACAAGGTGCGCGGACTCGAAGCCGGGGGCGATGACTACCTGGTCAAGCCCTTCGCCATCCAGGAGCTCGAGGCGCGCATCCGCGCGCTGATCCGGCGCGATCGCCGGCAAGTGAGCACCACGGTGCTGCGCGTCGGCGATCTCACCCTCGACACCGCGACCCTGCAGGTGCGTCGCGCCGGCCGCGACGTTCCGCTGTCGCCGATCGGCCTGAAACTGCTCACGATCCTGATGCGCGAGTCGCCGCGCGTCGTGTCGCGCCGCGAAATCGAACGTGAGATCTGGAGCGACGGCCTGCCCGATTCGGACACGTTGCGCAGCCATCTCTACAACCTGCGCAAGGCGATCGACAAGAGCTTCGAACGGCCGCTGCTGCACACCGTGCACAGTGCCGGCTACCGACTCGCCGACACGGCCCAGGAATCGGTGCAACGGAGCGCATGAGCGAGCCGCCCAAGGCCGCCGCGCGGACCGGCATCCGGCGGCAGCTCTGGGCCGCCTACATCCTGCAAGTGGCGGCAATCAGCTTCGCCACCGTGCTCGGCGTCTACGGCGCGTCCGCCGTATTGAAAGACGTGCTGATCCAGCGCGCCCTGACTGAAGAGGCCGCACATTTCTGGCACCGACTCGCACAGCATCCCGATGCCGAGTTGCCCGACACCGCCAACATGCGCGGCTATCTGATGCGCACAGGCGAAGTGCAGGGGCGGATTCCCGATTACCTCAAGGGACTCGACCTCGGCTACCACGCGCTGCCGAAGGCAGTCGGTGCACCGCTCGTGCTGGTCGAGGACGGAGCGGGCGGGCGACTGTACCTCGAGTTCAAGCAGGAGCAGGTCGCACGTCTCGCGTTCTTCTTCGGCTTCGTCCCGCTCGCGGTCGTGCTGATCGTCATTTACGTGGTCGCCTGGGTGACCTATCGGGTGTCGCGTCGCGCGGTGTCGCCGCTGATCTGGCTGGCCGAAGCGGTGAAGCGCTGGGACCCGAAGGATCCGGCCTCGCAGAAACTCGCCGCCGACTCGATGCCGCTCGATCTCGGCGGCGAGGTCGAGATCGTCGCCCACGCGCTGCAGGAACTGGGCGAACGGCTCGGCCACTTCGTCGAACGCGAGCGCCAGTTCACCCGCGATGCCAGCCACGAACTGCGTACGCCGTTGACGATCATGCGTACGGCCTGCGACCTGATGGCCGAGGACTGCCAGCTCGAAACCGACGCCTGCCGCAACCTGGCCCGCGTGCGCGGCGCCGTGCGCGACATGGAAGGACTGATCGAGGCCTTTCTGATCATGGCGCGGGAGGGCGACCGCGGCCTGCCGAGCGCGCCCTTCGTGGTCAATGAGATCGCCACTGAACAGGTCGAATCGCTGCGCCCGCTGCTGGCGGACAAACCGGTCACGCTCGATGTCGAACATCGCACCTTCATCGCCGTGGATGGTTCGCCGCGCGCGCTCGCGGTGATGCTGAGCAATCTGATCCGCAATGCCTGCGGCTACACCGAGCGCGGCGAGGTCATGGTGCGGGTCGAGTCCGACCGCGTCGAAGTGGTCGATACGGGCCGCGGCATGGAGGCGGACGAACTGGAACGCGCATTCGAACCGTTCTTCCGCGGTCGCGCCGGTGGCGACGGCCAGGGCATCGGTCTGGCGATCGTGCGGCGACTCAGTGGAAAATTCGGCTGGCCGGTCAGCCTGCACAGCCGACCCGGCGAGGGCACTCGTGCGATCATCCACTTCCCGCACACCCGGCCCGTCGATGAATGAACCTGCTGCGTATCACCTTGCTCGCCCTGTGCCTGCTGCCGGTTCCGGGCGCCGTGGCCGCGGCTGAGTTCGCGTTCGCCATCCACGGCGGCGCGGGCACGCTGAGCCGTACCGATCTCGACGCCGACAAGGAAGCCGCCGTGCGCGCCGCGCTCGATGCGGCGCTGGATGCCGGCGAGTCGGTGCTGAAAGCCGACGGCAGTGCGCTCGATGCGGTAACTGCCGCGCTGGTGATCCTCGAGGACTCGCCCTGGTTCAACGCCGGGCACGGCGCGGTGTTCAACGCCGAGGGCGTCAACGAACTCGACGCTTCGATCATGGACGGCGCGACGCGCCGGGCCGGCGCCATCGCGGCGGTCCATCGCGTGCGCAACCCGATCCGCCTGGCGCGCGCGGTGATGGAGCACTCGCCGCACGTCATGCTGATCGGCGACGGCGCCGAACAGTTCGCCCGCGGTCAGGGTATCGACCTCGTCGATCCGTCCTACTTCCGCACCGACGCGCGCTGGAAGCAGCTCGAGGCGGCGCGCGCGAAAGAGCGTGCCGGCGCCGACCTGGCACCGATGCCGGGCACCTATTTCGGCACCGTCGGCGCCGTCGCGGTCGACCGGCAGGGCAGGCTGGCCGCGGCCACTTCGACCGGCGGCATGACCAACAAGCGCTGGGGCCGGGTCGGCGACTCGCCGATCATCGGCGCCGGAACCTACGCCGACGACCGATGTGCCGTCTCCGCCACAGGCTGGGGCGAATTCTTCATTCGCGCCGCCGTCGCCCACGATCTGTGCGCGCGCATGCGCTACGCCGGTCAGCCCATCGAACAGGCCAGCCGTGAGGTGCTCGACGCCGTGGCGCAGCTGGGCGGCGACGGCGGGCTGATCGCCATCGACCGCGACGGCAACATCGCCCTGCCCTTCAACACGGCCGGCATGTACCGCGGCTGGATCCGCCGCGACGGCCGTCGCGGCGTGGCGATCTTCGCCGACGACCACCGCGACTGAACGCCCGCACCACGCCCCGCCTCCGGGCCGGCAGGGGTCACGGATTTGCTGTATCATGCGCGCCCGAAAAATCCATCCTTTCATCCGAATCAAAGGATATAAGCCACGATGAGCAACTTCCTCTTCACCTCCGAGTCGGTGTCCGAAGGTCATCCGGACAAGGTCGCCGACCAGATCTCCGACGCCGTGCTCGATGCCATCCTCGCCCAGGACGGTCGTGCGCGCGTGGCCTGCGAGACGCTGGTGAAGACCGGCGTCGCCATCGTGGCCGGCGAAGTCACCACCACGGCGTGGGTCGACCTGGAGACGCTGACCCGTCAGGTCATTCTCGACATCGGCTACAACAGCTCGCACGTCGGCTTCGACGGCGAGACCTGCGGCGTGCTCAATCTGATCGGCAAGCAGTCGCCCGACATCAACCAGGGCGTCGACCGCAAGAAGCCGGAAGAACAGGGTGCGGGCGACCAGGGCCTGATGTTCGGCTACGCCACCAATGAAACCAAGGAAGCGATGCCGGCGGCGATCTACTACTCGCATCGTCTGGTCGAGCGCCAGGCCAAGGTGCGCAAGGCAAAGAAGTCGCCGCTGCCGTGGCTGCGCCCGGATGCGAAGTCGCAGGTCACCCTGCGCTACGAGAACGACAAGGCGGTCGCCATCGACGCCGTGGTGCTCTCGACCCAGCACGACCCGGGTGTGAAGCAGAAGGATCTGGTGGAAGCGGTGCGCGAGGAGATCATCAAGCCCGTGCTGCCGGCCAAGCTGCTGCACAAGGGCACCAAGTTCCACATCAACCCGACCGGCAAGTTCGTGATCGGCGGCCCGGTGGGCGACTGCGGTCTGACCGGCCGCAAGATCATCGTCGACACCTACGGCGGCTGGGCACGCCACGGCGGTGGCGCGTTCTCGGGCAAGGATCCGTCCAAGGTCGATCGCTCCGCCGCCTACGCGGCGCGTTACGTGGCCAAGAACATCGTCGCGGCCGGCCTGGCTGATCGCTGCGAGATCCAGGTCAGCTATGCGATCGGCGTCGCCGAACCGACCTCGATCTCGGTGACCACGTTCGGCACGGGCAAGATCGCCGACGACAAGATCGTCAAGCTGGTGCGCCGCCACTTCGATCTGCGTCCGTACGGCATCCTGAAGATGCTCGACCTGATCCACCCGATGTATCAGCCGACCGCCGCCTACGGCCACTTCGGTCGCACGCCGTACGACTTCGAGTACATCGGCGCCAATGGCAAGAAGGTCAAGGCGACGGCTTTCTCATGGGAGAAAACCGATCGCGCCGCCGCGCTGCGCGCGGACGCCGGCCTCAAGGGCTGACCCCTCGCCCCACGCGCTGACGCAGACGGCCGCCGCAAGGCGGCCGTCTCGTTTGGGTGCTTTGCCGGGTACGCAGGCCCCTCGCGGAAGACATGCCGTTGCATGCGCCTGTCCCGTCGCCGCGTCGTGCGGGAGGCTGAGCGCGGATGCCGCGTCTCCCTGCGCTATGGTGGTCCTCATGGACGCCTCGCACCGCGCATTGCCCTCCGACTGGGATCAAGGTCGCGACGGCATCAGCGCGATGATCACCGGGGAGGGTGCGCGCATCGTGGTGAAACGCCGCCGCCACGCTCCGCCCGGATTCTTTGCTGCGGAGGCGACCGGACTGGCCGCGCTATCCGCTGCTCGAGCCCTGCGCACGCCGCGCGTGGTGGCCGTCTCCGCCCGGGCGATCGCGCTCGAGGATCTGGGCCGAGGCCGTCCCTCGGACGACGACTGGGCGCGCGCGGGCGCGGCGCTGGCGGCGCTGCATGCCCGGCGCGGTGGCGCGTTCGGCTTCGGCTGCGACGGGTTCGTCGGCGACACCCCGCAGGACAATCGGCCTGAAGCGGATGGATTCCGTTTCTTCGCCGAACGCAGGCTGCAGCCGCTCACCCGACGCGCGCGCGATCTGGGAATGCTCGACGCGAACCAGACCGGCCGCATCGACCGGTTGTGCGCACGCCTTGCCGACTGGCTGCCCGAGTCCCCCGCCGTGCTCGTTCACGGCGATCTCTGGCTGGGCAATCTGCATGCGTGCACGAATGGCGAACTGGCCCTGATCGATGCCGGCGCGGTGCACTACGGCTGGGCGGCGGGCGATCTCGCCATGCTCACCCTGTTCGCTGCCCCGCCGCCATCGTTGTTCGCGGCTTACGAAGCGCAGGGCGGCATCGCCGACTGGCGCGCGTCATCGCCGCTGCTGAACCTGTATCCCCTGCTCAATCATCTTTGCCTGTTCGGCGCGGGCTACCGGGCCAGCGTGCAGGCGGTACTCGACCGCTATGGCTGAGCTGCAGACCGGCAACGAAACTGAATCCGTCCCGCAGCGGTCAGGTGGCGACAGGGCCATACCTGCCGACCGGGCAGATTCGTCAGGGTCGGGGCGTGGAACGCAGGCTGCGAAACCACTCCGCGACCGTGAAGTCGGCGAAGTCCTTGAACTCGCCGGCGTCGTAGAAGCGGCCGTGGCAGACGCCACAGCTTTCGAACCAGATGTGCGGCTGCTTGGGGTCGACCATGCGGATCATCAGCTGATCGCCCGGACAGATCGGGCAGCGAATGCGATCGATCGCGTTCTGCAGGCTGCCGAGCGCCGGGTCGCCGGTGTCCAGCGCGTCGGCATGCGCCTTCAGCTCTTCATGCTCTTCCAGATCGAACCACAGCCCGCGGCACTCGGTGCACCGGTCGACCTGGGTGTTGTCGATCACCACGTGTTCCATGGCGGCATGGCATTTCGGACAGAGCATCGCTTGCACCTCGGCTGCAGGCGGTCATCGTAGCGCCACCGCGCTCGGCCTGTCTGCATCCCGGCTGTCACCGGCCAGCGAGCGCGCGGCGACATGCATCGTTTCGCTGGCCAAAAAAGAAAACGCCGGCGCGAGGCCGGCGTTCTCGAGACTTCGAGTGAACAGGACGCTTACAGCGCCTGCACCTCGTCAGCCTGCATGCCCTTCTGGCCCTGGACGGCCTTGAAGCTCACCTTCTGGCCTTCCTGCAGGGTCTTGAAGCCCGAACCCTGGATGGAACGGAAGTGCACGAACAGGTCGGGGCCGCTTTCCGGCGTGATGAAGCCGAAGCCCTTGGCGTCGTTGAACCACTTGACGGTACCGGTCTGACGATCAGACATCTTGATGCTCCTTTGTAAGCAACGATGGAGAGAACCACGGGACCATCCCGTGGATCAGTACTGGTTGCTAGGAATACCGAGAACGATCGATGGCGCAGATCGGTGGATCGACAACATCAGGACACGATTCACTGTGACCCTGGCAAACAGCGTTGCGGACAATACCCCGAATTCGTGACAAAAGCGATAGAAAGTTAAATTTCCGCTCAATATTCGTTCCGATTTGATCCGAAATGACCCGTTCGGGGGGCGGCAGCCCGTCGGCGATGCCGGTACAATGGCGCCCGCGCGGCGTGCCTGAATCCCCGGCCGCCCACGATCACCCCGCCGAGGGGCGCTGCATGCCGGACTCCCGGCTCAGGCTCGGCGCGGGAACGCAACGCAACGGCGCCCGCTCAATCCACTGGAGCAAACGCCCATGAACGCTGTAGTCAAAGACCTGCCCACGCAGGATTTCAAAGTCCGTGACATGTCGCTGGCCGAACTCGGCCGCAAGCGCATCCGCATGGCCGAGGAAGAAATGCCCGGCCTGATGCAGATCCGCGCCAAGTACGCCCCGCTCAAGCCGCTGGCCGGCGTGCGCGTATCCGGCTCGCTGCACATGACCAAGGAAACCGCGGTGCTGATCGAGACGTTGTCGGCACTCGGCGCCAACGTGCGCTGGGCCAGCTGCAACATCTTCTCGACCCAGGACGACGCCGCCGCCGCGATCGCCGCGACCGGCATCCCGGTGTTCGCCTGGAAGGGCGAGTCGCTGGAGGAGTACTGGGACTGCACGCTCGACATGCTGACCCACCCCGGCATGAAAGGTCCGGAGCTGATCGTCGACGATGGCGGTGACGCGACCCTGCTGATCCACAAGGGCGTGGACATGGAGAACGGCGACAACTGGGTCGACACGCCGTCCTCGAACCACGAGGAGCAGGTGATCAAGAATCTGCTCAAGCGCACCAAGAGCGAGCGTCCGGGCTTCTGGAAGGTCGTCGCCAGCGAATGGCGCGGCGTGTCCGAAGAAACCACCACCGGCGTGCATCGCCTGTACCAGATGATGGAAGCCGGCAAGCTGCTGGTGCCCGCGATCAACGTCAACGATTCGGTCACCAAGTCGAAGTTCGACAACCTCTACGGCTGCCGCGAATCGCTGGTCGACGCGATCAAGCGCGCTACCGACCTGATGATCGCCGGCAAGACCGCGGTGGTCTGCGGCTACGGTGACGTCGGCAAGGGTTCGGCACACTCGCTGCGCAACCAGGGCGCCCGCGTGATCGTCACCGAGATCGACCCGATCAATGCGCTGCAGGCAGCCATGGAAGGCTTCGAGGTGAAGACCATCGAGGACGTCATTCACGAGGCCGACATCTTCGTCACCACCACCGGCAACCGCGACATCATCCGCCTCGACCACATGCAGGCGATGAAGGACAAGACGCTGGTCTGCAACATCGGCCACTTCGACAACGAGATCCAGGTCGAAAGGCTCAACGCCGAAGTCACCGCGGGTCGTGCCGAGCGTGACACCATCAAGCCGCAGGTCGACCGCTACACGTTCAAGGACAGCGGCCGCTCGCTGTACCTGCTGGCTGAAGGCCGTCTGGTGAACCTGGGCTGCGCCCACGGTCACCCGAGCTTCGTGATGTCGAACAGCTTCTCCAACCAGACGCTGGCCCAGATCGACCTGTGGGCCAACAAGGACAGCTACCAGAAGACGGTCTACCGTCTGCCGAAGAAGCTGGACGAAGAAGTCGCTCGTCTGCACCTCGAGCAGATCGGCGTGAAGCTGACGAAGCTCACCCAGGAACAGGCCGACTACATCGGCGTGCCGGTGGAAGGGCCGTACAAGCCCGAGCACTACCGCTACTGAGCCATACGTTTCATCGATGCACGACGACGGGCGCTTCGGCGCCCGTTTTCTTTGGCGCCTGCACGCGCGCCGCGAGGAGATCGTGAACAGCCGAGCGGAGTCAGTCAGCGCGGCTCATCCGGCCGACGCTCAGCCGGCTCCCGAGGCCTGGTCCGCCGAGCGGGTCTGACGCGGCAACCAGCGCGCGGTGAAGATGCCGGCCTCGTACAGCAGGCACATCGGCACCGCCAGCATCAGCTGCGAGACGACGTCAGGCGGGGTCAGGATGGCGGCGATCACGAACGCACCGACGATCACGTAGCCGCGCGCCTCACGCAGCTGCGCCACATCCACCCATCCCAGCAGCACCAGGATCACCACCGCGACCGGCACCTCGAAGCAGAATCCGAACGCGAGGAAGATCACCAGCACGAAATCCAGATAGCGGCTGATGTCGGTCATCATCGCGACGCCATCCGGGGTGACCGCGGTGAGGAACTTGAACACGGTCGGCAGCACCAGATACCAGGCGAACGCGCACCCGGCGTAGAACAGGATCGCCGCGGAAAACAGCAGCGGCCTGGCGAGACGCTGTTCGTGGCGGTACAGGCCCGGGGCGACGAATGCCCAGGCCTGGTAGATCACCGCCGGCATCGCGATCAGGATCGCCACCACAAAGGCGAGCTTGATCGGCGCGAAGAACGGGCTGGCCACGTCGATCGCGATGATCTGTGCGCCCTTGGGCAGGGCCCGCAGCAGCGGCTCGGCAAACTCGGTGTACAGCCGCTGGGCGAAGGGCAGCAAGGCAAGAAAGACCACCAGCACCGCCACCACCGCGCGCAGCAATCGTGCGCGCAGCTCGACCAGATGACTGATCAGGGTCTCTTCCGGGGCGTCTTCGGCGCTCACGGGGCCGAGCCTTCCTTGGTCGCGACCGCGGCTTCCTCGCGTTCGCTGCCAGGCGTGTTCCCGTCGGGCGATGCGCCGTCCTCGATGTCACGACGAATCGATTGCACCGCCTCTTCGGCCGCGCGCGGCGCGGCAGACAGTTCGTCGCCGATCGCCCGCGTCGACTGCTCGATCTCCTGCTTGAGCGCCTTGGCCTGCTCGCCACCCTGTTTCAGGCTGCGCCGCAGGTCTTCATCGGCGAGCTCGCGCTCGAACTCGCTGCGCATGGAATACCAACTCGCCCGTGCCTTGCGCATCCACAGCCCCGCCATCCGCGCGGCACGCGGCAAACGCTCGGGGCCGAGCACGATCAGCGCCACGACGCCCACCAGCAGCAGTTCGGTGAATCCGATGTCGAACATGCACCGCGCCGGTCAGCGTTTGACCGAGTCCTGCTGCTTGGAGGCGCGCGACGATTCCGACTTGTCCTGCCCGTCTTCGAGCTTGCCGGTTTCGTCCTCGCCTTCGTTGAGGCCCTTCTTGAAGCTGCGGATCGCGGCGCCGAGGTCGCCACCGGCGTTGCGCAGTTTCTTGGTGCCGAACACCACCACCACTACCGCAAGCACGATCAGCCAATGCCAGATGCTCAAACTACCCATTGTCTTGCTGTCCCGGGATTCGATGAGGTGAAGCATAGCGCGTCACTGCGCCATGCATGCGGCATCACGGCCCGGCCGCACACAGAAGCGCCATGCGTGCCATGTCGGGAGTCGACGTCACGGGCATGCGCCGCCAGAATGAATACCGCGTTGTCGTCACCCGCCGGCGTGTACGCGCCCACAGTCTGCGCTGCGATCAGCCGGCGGCTTTCAGCCACGAGGCATCAACGCGCCGAGTATTCCTCGAGTCGATCGCGCAGATCGACGATCTCGCCGGGCGGCATGTTCACGCGGCCCTCGAAGATCGCCCGCGGCGTCGTGTTGCGGCCGTAGATCGACTGGTTCGCACGGTGGTCGATCGAGATGATCGCGCCATCGAGCGCGACGCCGGCGAACAGGCCACGCGCGCGCGAGTAGGAATAGATCTCCGCCTTGAAGTGACCGTCGGTCGACGCCTGCGCGGTGCGCCCGACCGGACCGGCCGCGACCGACATGTCGCCGCCGAGGGTCACTTTGCCGTTGACGATGGTGTCGACGCCCTTCTTGCTGCGAAACACCAGCACCACGTCAGTCGCCTGCACGCCGGCCTGGAAGCCCACGCTCGCCCCGGCCAGCTTGAGGTAGCTCGGATTGCTCCAGGTGCCGTTGGCTGTCTTCACCGAGATCAGGCCCTTGCCACCGCGACCGCCGACCACGAAACCCGCCTTGACCACGTTCGGAATCACGGCGACCGCGTAGGCGTCGCGCAGCAGCGACGCCGGCACCGACTGGTCCGGCGCGCGCATGATTTCGTCGAGCACGACCACCGCGTCGCGGGCTTTCTGGATTTCCTTTTCACCGGCGAGCGCGCCCGAGGCCTGGACCAGGCCAAGCAACATCAGGGCCGCACCCACACGCATCGAAACTTTCATCGACTGGCATTCCTCGAGGAGTCGGATGGGTCGGAAGTCTGCGTCAACGCAGTTGAACCGCAGCTGGCCTCTTGCCCGCACGGCCGGAACAACAGGCTCGGCCATGCGGTCGGCGCCGCCGATGCTAACCGATGCGAGGGAGAACGCGCAGCCGCGGGAACGCCGCCGCGCGGGCGCTTCAAGCGCCCGACCGCGACCGCAGCACAGGCACCGACAGCATGCCGATCACGACGGCGAGCAGCAGCAGCTGCCAAGGACGGGGGCCGGGCACTTCTACGGAAGCGAGCACCGGCGCTGTCGTCTGGCAAAGGTCAGCATTCGGAAAGGCCAGCGCCTCCATGCCCACGGCTGCGTTGACCGTCGAAGCCAGGTTTGCGCGACCCAGCTCAGTGCTGACGCGTACGGCGCGACTTGGGCCGACGGCGGCGGGTTCGGGATCGAGCACCGCCCACAGCTGCCCGTCAGACGCAAAATCCAGACCCGCATCGTCCACGACCCCGCCCACATTGAGCTGGCCAACGAGCGTCGCGCTTGCATCGGTGGTGTCGATCCGGAACAGCGAAGGCGTCGCCCCCACACTGATGCCGAAGAGTCCGTCAGGCGAGGCCGCCAGTCCGGAGATCGCCTGACCGGTGGCGCCGACGCGGTGCGCGCTGCCGGAGGAGCGATTCACCTCCCAGAGTTCCCCGGTGGTATCCGAAGACGCCCAGAGCTTGCCGTCGCAAGTAAATGCCAAGCCGTAGTCCAGATTGCCGGCGGGACCTTGGCCCGCGAGACCCAATGGCCCCACCAGGGTGCCTTGCCCGCTGGACGGGTTGATGCGAATGAGGAAGTCCGTCGCGGCGCCACCGGTGCCTGCCGTGGCATCCACCACGCCGAACAGCGTGCCGTCAGGGGCGAACGCCAACCCTTCGACATCGTTGAAGCCGATTGCGCCCACCACGGTAGCTTGCCCCGACGCCATGTCCACCCGATACAAATCGGAATAGCCCGACGCGTACCCGATCGGGTCCGCGCTGGCGCACAGCGGTAGCAAGGTCATGGCCCCGATCAGAAATCGGGTCCAGCTCAGGGGACGCATCGGGTCGTCCTTATACTCTTATGGGGCGAATCGTCACTGCACCTTTGCAGGCGCTTGGCACAGAATAGCAGCCCCGCGGCTGCTGCGGAAGCGCGTAACCCAAGGAAAACCATGACATTTCAAGGACGATCCTGCGATGCGCACGGCACCCCGGACCGGACCGGCGTGCTGCTGGTCAATCTGGGCACGCCGGACGCGCCGACCCCGCGCGCGCTTCGACGCTATCTTGCTGAATTTCTTGCAGATCCTCGGGTGGTCGAGGTGCCGAGGCCGATCTGGCTGGCGATCCTGTACGGGGTCATCCTGCCGCTGCGCTCACCGAGGTCGGCGCGCGCCTACGCCAAGGTGTGGACCGACCAGGGCTCGCCATTGCGGGTCTGGAGCGAGCGGCTGACCGAAGCCGTGGGTGCCGCCCTCGCACGACGTTCGGCCGACGTCGAGGTCGGTCTGGCAATGCGCTACGGCTCCCCTTCCATCGCCCAGGTACTGCGCGGATGGAAGGATCGTGGCCTCAGGCGCCTGCTCGTCCTGCCGCTGTATCCACAGTATTCGGCCACCACGACCGCCACGGTGTTCGACGCCGTGACCGCCGAACTCGCGAGCTGGCGATGGCAGCCGGAACTGCGCTGGATCGGCGACTACTACCGCGAGCCGGCCTGGCTGGATGCGGTCGCCGACTCGATCCGCCGCGATCGCGCGGCGCGCGGCAGCGCGCGTCATCTGTTGTTCTCGTTCCATGGCCTGCCGCAGCGCTACCTGCGCGCGGGCGACCCCTACTTCTGCCAGTGCCATGCCTCGGCGCGGCTGATCGCCGACCGGTTGGATCTCGACCCGAATAGCTGGTCGCTGAGTTTCCAGTCACGGGTCGGCCGCGAACCCTGGCTGCAGCCGTATACCGACGCCCACCTGCTGACCCTCGCCGCCCGCGGCACGCGGGAGGTCGACGTGGTGTGCCCGGGTTTTGCCGTCGACTGTCTGGAGACACTGGAAGAAATCGCCATGCAGAACGCCGAGGCGTTCGCCGAGAAGGGGGGTGACCTGCACTACATCCCGGCGCTGAACGATGAACCGGCACACGCGGGCTTCCTTGCCGCGCTGGCGTCACGGCACGGCGCCGGGTGGCCGGGGCTGGACCCGGCCATGGCGCAGCCGGACATCCCCGCCCGCCAGGCCGCCCGCGACGCCTACCGGGGGCCACAGGCATGAGCGCACAGGAAATCCAGATCGAGGGCCGGGTCAGTCTGTCGGCATTGCGCTTCAACGCCGGGGCCGGCATGCGCGCCCTGGCGCTGCATGGTTGGCTCGACAACGCCATGAGTTTCGCCGCCCTGGCCGGGCAGATGCCCGAGGTCGAGATCACCGCACTCGAATTCGCCGGCCACGGTCGCTGCGACCACCTGCCGGCCGGCACCTTCTATCACTTCGTCGACTACTGCGGCGACGTGCTGGCGGCGCTCGAGCAGCTGGGCGATCCGCCGGACTTCATCCTCGCCCACTCACTGGGCGGCGCGGTGGCCACCGCGTTCGCCGCGGCGCTGCCCGATCGGGTGAAACGTCTGGTGTTGCTGGAGGCGCTCGGGCCGATCTCGGGCGGCGCCGACCGCGCCACCCTGGCGCTGCGCAACGCCCTGCTCGACCGCGCCCGGCTGGGCGACAAGCAGCTGCGCCTGTTCGCCTCGGTCGCCGATGCCGTCGCCGCGCGCCTGAGCGCAAACCGGATGGCACCCTCGAGCGCCGAAGCGCTGATGCAGCGCGGGCTGCGCGCGGTGCCGGGCGGCTTCCTCTGGGCCAGCGACCCGCGGCTCACGCTCGACACGCCGATTCGTCTGGGCGAAGACGTCGTCGAGGCATGGATCGATGCCATCGCCTGCCCCACCCTGGTCATCGTCGGCGAGGAGATTCCCGCGTTCTTCCCGATCGAACGCCAGCAGGCACGGTTCGCACGGCTGCGGCAGGGCACGCTGTGCCGGCTGCCCGGTCGCCACCATCTGCACATGGACGACCCGGCCCCGGCGGCTGCGGCGATCCGCGCCTTCGTGTCCTGAGCGCGCGGCGATCCCGCCGTCTCATCGGCGAGGCGGCTCCTTCGGCACGCAGCCTCAGTCCGCCGCGGACGACTCCACCACGGCACGCAGCGCCGACTTCAGTCGGGGGCCGGCCTCGTGGAGCCAGCGTCGCTGATGTGCGTAGTCCGGACAGCGTTCGGCGACGGCGCGCCAGAATCGGGACGAGTGATTCGCCTCGATGAGGTGACAAAGTTCGTGCACCAGCACGTAGCGAAAGGCTGGCGATGGCGCCAGGATCAGGCTGAGGTCGAGCGACACGATGCCGTCGCGGTTGAGCGAGCCCCACAGCGAAGCTAGAGGCCGCAGACGGAATTGCGTCGGCGGCCGCGGCAATCCGGGCAGCAGTTCGGGCAACCACAGGCCGATGTCGGCGCGCGCTTCGGCCCGATAGAAGTCGAGCATCGCTGCCCGCCAGGCGCGGTCCGAGGCGCCGGGAACGTGGCGGATGCAGAGCGCGTCATCCTCGCGCCGCACGTCGGCGCGACGCGCGTCTTCCCAACGCACCGGCACCTCGACCCCACGAAGCGGCAGGTGCGCGGTGTCGCCGGCGACTGCGGCGGTCGCCCGGTGCGGTTGCAGTCGATCCCACTGCTCGTGCAGCCAGGCTCGGTGTTCAGCCAGAAAACGCTGGACCGAGGCCATGCTCGCGGTCGGCGGCAGGGTCATGCGCGGCCCCCGGTCGTCGATCAGCAACCGCAGTCGACGGGCCCGCGTGTCACGCAGCAAGCGCACCTCGCAGGTCACGCCGGGAGCCAGTTCCACCGTGCACGCGCCGACGTCGGCGCGCAGCCGCCCCGTCCCGGCCAACGCGCCTGCCCTCACGTATCGAGAAACCGGCGCAGGTTGGACGCGGCGGTCGCGCGCACCTTGCTGCGCAGCAGCGGTGTCCACCCGAGCAGCAGGCCAACCGGCCCGAACGCCTGGCGCGACCAGCGCCAGAAGTCGAAGCGATCGCGCTGGTGCACGATCAGGCCGTCGCGAAAGTCGAACTCCGCATCGATGACGTTGTGCACCATCCTGCCCGTGGCACTGAAGCGATAGTCCGCCACCCAGTGCGCGCGACCGTGGCCGTCGTCGGCCCCCTGCGCTTCGAAACCCAGCTTCCAGTCGTCGAGCCCGCGGGCCCTCACGTTGTCGCACAGCATCGTCCACATGCCGACGACTTCGCGTTTGCCGCAGAGGCTGAAGACCTCGTCCTCGAACGCGGCGTCGTCTGCATAGCAGGCCGCCATGCCGGCGGCATCAAGGTGCTGGAAGCTGCGATACAGCCGATCGATGATCGACAGATTGGGGTGCGCCATCGCGTCGGCCCGGCCCGGTGTCGCAGCCAGCTTAGCAGGCGTGCCGGGAGCCAGCGCGGCGGCAATCAGCCGATCAGACCTTGCTCAGCTTGAACGCCTTCTCCAGGGTCGCGAACAGGCGGCGCAGCTCACCGACCATCAGGGCATAGCGGGCGTCGAGCTCGGCGGCAATGTCGCCGCCGTCGCGCTGCTCCAGGCTGTCCACCGCACCCTCGAGGAACTTCAGCTTGCGCACGACCAAGTCGTCGCCGAGGACGAAGCTCACGTGGTCGTCGAGCACGAGGGCGAGGCGTGAACACTGCTTGCCGGCTTCGAGGTGATTGCCGATCTCCTCGGCCGTCAGCTCCTGACGCTGTGCCTTGACCACGGCGCCGCGATCAACCGGATCCTTCAGCTCGCACTCGTCGCCCAGGCTCAGACCCTTCGGCAGCGGTTCGCCGGCCAGCCAGCCCGACAGCACGCTGCGCGGCGCCACCTCGGCGTTGACCGGCACCGCCGGGAAGCTGCCCAGCGCAGTGCGCAACTCGGAGAGCACACCTTCAGCGGTCTTCCGGCTCGACGTATCCACCGCGGCGATGCCGCTGTTCAGGTCGAGATGCAGTCCGGTTCGGGATGGCTTGCTGAACGCGCGCGGCAGCAGCTCGTGCAGGGTGTCCTCCTTCAGCCGCTTGCGTGCGCGGCCACCCAGCGGTCGACCCTCGCGCTCCTCGATTTCTTCGGCTTTCTTCGCGGCCATCTCGTTGACGACGGCCGACGGAAGGATCTTGTCCTCGCCGCCGAGCACGATCCACACCGCGTCGTCGACGCGGTGGCTGAGCGCTTCGTGATCGCGCCCGAACGGCGACACGAAGCCACGCGAGAACATTTCCAGCGGACCGACCGGCTTGAGCACATGCTCGGCGAGCGCCGGCTGAAGATCGGCCAGCGCATCGCGCAGGCTGGCGGGGAAGCGGAACAGGGTAAGGTTGCGAAAGAACATCGATTCGTCCAATGAATCCGTGAAAAGGTCGTGACCGCAGACTGCGGCGTCGCGGGAACAGCTAGCGAAGTCCGAGCGGCAGAGACTCGGCCAGGCCGGGCCGCGCTCGACGGCCACTCAGCGTGCCGGCGTCCTCGCCTTCTTCGTCATCGCCCAGGCCGTCACCGCCCCCGTCATCGTCGACCGCGGCGCCGTGACCGGCGAGCCAGGCGTGGGCGTCCGGCGGGGCCCCCTCGCCGCACGCACCCAGCGCGAGAAAATCGAACAGGCCGCGATCGGCCAACTGCGAGGCACGCACATCGCCGAGGGAGCGCGCGATGTGCTCGATGCGGCCAGGATGCTCGCGCTCCCAGGCTTCGAGCATGCGTTTCACCTGCTTGCGCTGCAGGTTTTCCTGCGAGCCGCACAGCGTGCACGGGATGATCGGAAACCCGCGCGCCTCGGCATAGGCCTCGATGTCGCTTTCCGCCACGTAGGCCAGTGGACGGATCAGCACATGGCGACCGTCGTCGGACAGCAGCTTGGGCGGCATGCTCGCCAGCTTGGCGTGGAAGAACAGGTTCAGAAAGAACGTCGCGACCAGATCATCCCGGTGATGACCCAGCGCAATCTTGGTGAAGCCCTGCTCGGCCGCGAACGTGTACAGCGCGCCGCGGCGCAGCCGCGAACACAGCGAGCACATCGTCTTGCCCTCGGGAATCACCCGTTTGACCACCGAGTAGGTGTCCTGCTCGAGGATGTGAAAGTCGACGCCCTGCGCAGACAGCCACTCGGGCAGTACCTGCTCCGGGAAGCCCGGCTGCTTCTGGTCGAGATTCACCGCGGTGATCGAGAACGACACCGGCGCCTTCTTCTGCAGCTGCAGCAGCACGTCGAGCATGGTGTAGCTGTCCTTGCCGCCGGACAGGCAGACCATCACGCGGTCGCCTTCCTCGATCATGCCGAAATCGGCAATCGCGCGGCCGACCTGGTGGCGCAGGCGCTTGGCGAGGCGTTGCTGTTCGTGGGCGATACGGCGGGCGGACACGGCTTGGCTCGGGCGCTTGCGGGGCCGGAATTCTAACCCGAGCCGCGCACCCAAGCCTGCACGCCACGTCGAATTCCGGGTTGCGCAGGTCCCGCGCGCGCGCCGCACGGACGAGGTCACCGCGTCGGTTACACTCCAGCATCGCGCCCAGGAAACCCGGCATGCAGCCGCTGGAATCGTCCGAAATCGTTCGCCGACTGGCCACGTTGCGGGAGGAACACCGCGACCTCGACCTGGCGATTACCCAGCTGGCTGAACTGCCCGGCGCCGACGAATTGCAGCTCAAGCGCCTGAAGAAGCGCAAGCTCGCCCTGAAGGACCGCATCACCCGCTACGAAAGCATGCTGATCCCGGACCTGGATGCCTGAGATCGGACTTGGCAGCCGCGGCAGGCGCGCTTCGGCGCCGCTCAGGCCTCGACGACTTCCTGCGCCGCCGACTTGGCGGTCTCCGGCGTGATCTTCATGATCGAATGGCGCAGCTCGCGGGAGAGGATGATCTTCGCGTCCTTGGCCCACACGTCCAGGCGCTTGTCGTAGTCGAGTTTGCCCGACTCCGCGGTCCACACGATGCGCATTTCACGCAGCTTGGCGATGAACCCGCGGAACAGCGCGCGATCGAAGAACTCGGGCGCGGCCTGGGAATACAGCAGGGAGAGTCGCTGCGCGGTGAGGTGGCAGAGCGTCTCCAGCTCGCCTGCAGACACCGTCTGCGGGCCATTCTTCACCAGCACCGAGATGGCGATGTAATACCGCTCGAACGCCTGCTGCAGGCCGTGCGCGACGACGCGCAGCTGGAACACTTCGTCGGTCTGGCCAGGGTTGCGCTGCAGGTAGCCGCTCGAGGCATCCATCTTGAACAGGCCACGCTCGACAAGATGGTCGATCACGCGTTCGATGCGCTCACCGAACTGCTCATCCGTCCAGGGCAGGAACAATTCGGCCTGCAGCAGCGGATAGATCGCCCGACCCAGGCGCACCACGGCATTTCGGCTCATCCGCCGGTTGTTCTGGAAGCAGCAGGCGACCCACGAGGCTGCAGTGAACAGGTGTGCCACGTTGTTGCGGTAGTACGACTGCAACACCGCCTGGTCCGGCGCCAGCTCGATCACGTCGCCGAGCGGGTGCTTGATCCGCTGCAGCACCTCGACCTTCTCGCCGTAGGCGACGATCTCGGCAGCGGTGTGCTCGGTGACCGTCACCCGATTGGAGAACGGCACCGCGTGCAGCAGGCCGCGGAACAGTTCGATCTGAACCAGCAGATCCGCCTCGCTCATGGCGTGCTTGGGCGTCGCCAGCAGCGACAGCGCCAGCAGGTTGATCGGATTGACGTCGGCCGCGCGATTGACGTGTTCCTGGATCTTCAGCGCCAGCGCATCGACGGCACCGTTGAGCCAGCCGGGCTTTTCCTCCCCGCGCTGCAGGCTCGCGCGCCAGTCCGGGTCGACCGACTCGAGCACGTCCTCGAGATGGATCGGTTCGCCGAAGTTCACCGCGACCTTGCCGTATCGGTGGCGCAGCACGCTGAACGCGCCGAGCAGGCCGAGCAGCGATTCTTTCTTCTTTTCCCGCCCGGCCAGCTCGGCCTGGTAGCTCTGCCCTTCCATCAGCTTCTCATAGCCGATGTAGACCGGCTGGAACACCACCGGACGGCGGTGCTGGCGGAGGAAGGCGCGCAGGGTCATCGCCAGCATGCCGGCCTTCGGCGCGAGCAGTCGACCGGTTCGCGAGCGCCCGCCTTCGATGAAGTACTCGATCGACACGCCGCGTCCGATCAGGGTCGCGACGTACTCGCTGAACACCGCCGAATACAGCGCATTCGCCTTGAAGCTGCGGCGCAGGAAGAACGCGCCGCCGCGACGCAAGATGGGACCGACCACCGGCAGGTTGAGGTTGACCCCGGCGGCGATGTGCGGCGGCACGATGCCATTGGTGTAGAGCAGGTAGGAGAGCAACAGGTAGTCGATGTGGCTGCGGTGGCAGGGCACATAGATCACTTCGCGACCCGGCGCGACTTCCTTCACCGTGTCCAGATGGTGCACGGTCACGCCGTCGTACAGCTTGTTCCAGAACCAGGTCAGCATGAACGACCACGAGCGCACCACCGTGTGCGAGTAGTCGGCGGCCACCTCCATGGCGTAGCCGCGCGCCTTGGCGTACGCCGCAGCCGGGGAGATGTTCTCCTTGCGCGCGAGATCGGCCATGGCGCGCTGCACGGGCTCGGAGTCGAGCACGCCGTCCACCAGGGTGCGACGGTGCGACAGGTCGGGACCGATGACCGCAGCGCGGATGCGGCGGAAGTGCGCGCGCAGCACCCGCGCGGTCTTGCGCACGCTGCGCTCGGCGTCCAGCCCTTCGTCGAGCACCTGGCGCAACGACACCGGCTCGGAGAAGCGAACGATGGTGTTGCGACCGTTCAACAGCAGCGCGAGGAAGCGGCGGAAGCGGCCGACCAGGGTCCAGTTCTCGGCGAACAGCACGCGGAACCAGCCCTCGTTGCGGTCCGGCGCGCGACCCACGAAGATCGACACCGGCACGATCTGAACATCGCGTTCCGGCTCGGCACGCAGGGCTTCGACCAGACGGGCGAGGCCTTCGGAATGGGTGCGCGAACGCGGCCGGCGGAACAGGAAGCCCTGGCGCCGCGACAGCGCGATCATCGATCGCTTCTTGTCGAGCAGATCGCCCCCGCGCATCGCCACCAAGGGTGAGGGCAGAGCCGCCTCACGACAGGCCTGCTCGAGAATCAGCGCGTTCGACAGGCCATACCGCTCAACCACATAGCAGACCGGTTGGCTGGCATCGAGCAGTTCCTCAGCGGGTCGGCCGGGCTCGCGACGGATCGCGATCCAGGGCTCGATCAGCACGCCCAGCCAGCGTAGCCAGACGGGCGGGCGGACGGGCGATGTGCTCGGTGCGTCTGCCATCGCTGCGCCTCATCGAGCCCGCCGCAGGTGTGCTGCGGCGGGCGCGTGGATCAGGGCTGGCCCGCTTCGGCTTCGGCTTCGGCTTCGGCCGGCGCCGCATCGTCGGCCGGCTTCGGCGCCAGCGCCTTGTCCAGCTCCTTCATCGCGTCCTTGCCGAACCAGCGGTCGTCGCGACGCACCATCTCGGTCTCGAAGCTCAGCGGCTGGTTGAACAGGGAATAGGACACCTTCACCTTGGCGAGGTCTTCCTTCTGCTCGACGACCTCGGCCTTCACGCTGGCAAGCGTCGCATCGAGGTCAAGACCGTATACCGACAGGGTCTTCGACAGGCCGAGGTAGGCCTCGCCCGCCTTGTTCATCGCTTCTTCGAACTGCATCTGCTCGACCTGATCGAGCGACTGCAGGTTCAGCGAACGCGCCGTGCCCACGACGTGGCCGATGGCGGCCTTGGCCTTGTCACGGTCGAAGAAGTTGGCGCTCTGCACCCAGGCGGCAAGCGCATCGATCATCGCCGTGGCCTGCTGCTTCTGCGCGTCGTTGAGCTCCTTGCTCTCCATCAGCGCCTGCACGGCGAATCCGCGCCCCATGCCGACCATCAGCGGAAGCTGCGCCGCCATTTCGGTTTCCATCTTCGCCAGCTCGGGCTCAAGCTCGGCGTACAGCTTGGTCTCGGCGTCGCTGGCGGTCAGCTTGCCCATCATCTCAGCGAATTCCTGCTTGTCCTTTTCGCTGGACGGCTCTTCCTTGACGCGGCGCGACCACTCGCTGCGGATCTCTTCGTAGCGCTTCGCGGGCACGGCGCCCTTGATGACGGCAGCCAGATCGCCCTTGCGCATCTGCGCGGCGGAGGCGACCACGGTTTCGGCCGGGCCAAGCTGTTCGGGCGCCTTCTGGGCGGCTTCTTCCTGCTTCGACTCGCAACCTGCCAGGCTCAGGGCGAGAAGACCGCTGAGGGCGAGAAGGTACACACGACGCATGACTCGACTCCACTTGCTCGGGGCCGCGACTTTAGCAGACACACGGACCGCTGGCCCGTGGCCGGCGTGCAGAATGCGGCGCAAAGAAAAGGGAACCGAGGTTGTCCTGGGTTCCCGCAAGCCGACACTCCGGTCGGATGGAGCTCGTTGGAGCTTGATTTGTGGAGCTTGGGCGCTGTTCGGCGTATCGCCGTTGTTCTGGACTCAATGCTACTTACATTGCTTACTTCAATCAATACCTTTGATAAATCTCATAAGATATTGATTTATATGAGGTATGGTCGGATTTGCTCGGCCAGAGCCCGCGCGACCGCGGCCGGATCGGCAGCCTGGCGGATCGGCCGACCCACCACGATGTGGCTGGCGCCGGCGCGAAATGCCTCGCCCACGCCGACCACGCGCTTCTGGTCGTCACCGGCGGGGCCGTCCGGCCGGATGCCCGGACAGACGATGAGGAAGCCCTCACCGACGGCCTGACGGATCGCTGCGGCCTCCAGGCCGGATGCCACCACGCCGTCCAGACCGGCGGCCTGCGCGGCGCGCGCACGATCGACCACCTGTTCGTTCGCGGTGCGGGCGATGCCCAGCGCGCCCAGGTCGGATTGATCCATCGAGGTCAGCACGGTCACGCCGAGCAGGCGGATCTCCCCCTTCACCTCAGCCGCCGCGCGCATCATCGCGTCGTGCTGCGCGTGGATGGTGCACAGGTCGATCGGATAGCGGGTCAGGCCCTTCACCGCATGGGCGACCGTGGCGGGCACATCGAGAAACTTGAGGTCGACGAAAATCTTCTTGCCGCGCGCGGCCAGCGCTTCGATCACCTCAAAGTACGCACCGGACGTCAGCAGCTCCATGCCAACCTTGTAGAACGTCACCGTGTCGCCGAGACGGTCGATCCAGACGTGCGCATCCTCCGCGGTCGGCACGTCGAGGGCAAAGATCAGCCGGTCGCGCGGATCAGTCATGGCGCAGTCCATCGCGCATGCAGCGTGCGGGCGGAATGCTGCGATCGCAGGCGCGACGAATGGCCGACTCCCACGAGCCATAGGACGGATTCGGCAGCATGAACCAGCGTTCGCCCCACCAGGACTCGTACGGGGCAATCAGCGCATTGCGGGACGGATGATCGGCACGACTGCCGTCGATGAAGTCGCCGAGATTGTCCCCCAGCATCAGCAGCACGCGGTAGCGCTCGCCGACCCAGCGGCGGCGGGTGCCCTTGTCCTCGCCCGGCGCGCGCGGATCGCCCTGCAGGATCACGTTGGAACCGTCCTCGCGCACCGGGAAGCCGAGCGCGCGCAGGTTGGCGACCGTCGGCGCACGCTCGGGATCGTGGGCACGGTTGGTGACGAAGAAAACGGTGACGCCCAGACGCTCGGCATGACGGGCGAAGTCGAGCGCGCCGGGCAGCGCACGCGCCTTGCTCTCGGCGACCCAGGCCTGCCAGCTCGGCAGGCTGTAGCCCCGTTCGTCGCGGATGTTGCGCGCCTGGTAAGGCGAGTTGTCGATCATGGTTTCATCGGCATCGACAATCACCGCCGCAGGCAGGCCCTGCATCGGCAGGCCAACTCGCTCCGACGGCGGCAACGCATCCCAGTCAGGCTGGGCCAGCGCGGTCTCGAGCTGCCGAGCAGCCGCCGCGAACGTGCCGCGCACGGCACCGCGGTATTCCTGCGAGGCCTGCATCCAGGCCGTGGCCGCGAGGTTGGGCGCCACCACCTCGACGGCGGGCGCCGACCCGCCCTCGGGCTTCGGTTTCGGCGCCGTGGCGCAAGCGGCGACGCACAGCAGCAGGGGAAGCAGGGCCGCGCGCGGCATCAAGGGGATCAAGCGCATGCTGGGTTCCTTGGCATCAATGGTGCGATTCGGCGCGAGTCTACAAGACGCGTGCGGCAGTTCGGAGGCGCCGCGCGGCACGTGGCGTCATCAGCACAGCACGACCCCGCAGCCGGTCGCGGTCCGGGCGCGGCTCAATCGCCGAGCAGCGCGGCGATGGCGCCGAGCCGGTCGCGGGTGCGCGCGTCGCGCGACTCGGCATGCTGCGCCGGATCGTCGCCATCCCGCAGCAGGTCTCCGGCCGGCAATTCATCGAGGAACCGGCTCGGCTGCACGCGCTGGGTCTGACCGTAGCGGCGCAGGCTTTCCGAATGGCTCAGCACCAGCTGCAACCGCGCCCGCGTGATCGCCACGTACATCAGCCGGCGTTCTTCATCGAGCCGCCCTTCTTCCAGGCTGGCCTCATGCGGCAGCACGCCTTCTTCGCAGCCGACCACGAACACCGCGTTGAACTCCAGCCCCTTGGCTGCGTGCATGCTCATCAGTCGCACCTGCTGGCCGGGCTCGCCACGATCGGCGTGACTGAGCAAGGCCAGCTGCGCGGCGAGACCGTCGATACCCACGTCCTTGGCATTCTCCAGCCAGCCGGCAAGCTCTTCGAGGTTGGCGAGCCGGCGCTGGTATCCCGACTCGTCACGGCAGCCGGCGCGCAGCGCGGCGGCGAGACCGCTGCGCTCGAGCGTGAGGCGACACAGCTCTGCCGGCGACAGGCTGCGCGCGGCCGCCTTCAGGCCGTCAATGATCGAGGCGAACTCCGACAGCCCTGCACTGGCCCGTGCCGGCAGCTGCTTGAGCACGGCGACCTGCCCCGCGGCGCGCAGCATCGACTGGCCCTGGCCGCGGGCCAATTCGGCCAGTCGGCTCAGCGTGGCGGCACCGACTTCGCGCTTCGGCGAGGCGATGGCGCGGATCATCGCCGCATCGTCTTCCGCGTTCGCCAACACGCGCAGCCAGGCGATGAGATCCTTCACCTCGCCACGGTCGAGGTAGGCCGTGCCGCCGGACAGGTGATAGGGCACGCGCAGCAGCTGCAGTGCTTTTTCGAGCGGACGCGACTGGAAGTTGCCGCGGAACAGCACCGCGAAGTCGCCCCACTCCCATTTCTTCGACTGCCGCAGGAAGCTGATTTCAGCGGCGACGCGTTCGGCTTCGTGCTCGGCATCGCGGCACTGCCAGACGCGGATCGGATCACCCTCGGCGTGCTCGCTCCACAGCGCCTTGAGATGGACATGCGGATTGTTGGCGATCAGGGTGTTCGCCGCGCGCAGGATGCGTCGCGCGCAGCGGTAGTTCTGCTCCAGCGTGATGACCTTGAGCTGCGGATAGTCGCGACCGAGCTGGTCGAGGTTCTCCGGATTGGCACCACGCCAGGCGTAGATCGACTGGTCGTCATCGCCCACGCACGTGAACGCTCCGCGCGGGCCGGCGAGCAGCTGCAGCATGCGGTACTGCGCGGTGTTGGTGTCCTGGTACTCGTCGACCAGCAGGTAGCGGAGCCGTTCGCGCCACGCGGCCTGTCGCTCCTCGGACTGATCCAGCAGTTCCACCGGAAGGCGGATCAGGTCGTCGAAGTCCACCGCATTGAAGCTGGCCAGGCGCTTCTGGTACTCGGCGTAGGCTTCGGCGGCCTCGCGCTCGCGCGGCGAACCGGCGGCCGCAGCGGCCTGCTCGGGCGACAGCCCGTCGTTTTTCGCGCGCGAGATCAGCTGTCGCAATGCATCGACCGCGTCGGGCTTGCTGCCGCGGGGCAGCAGATCCTTCAGCAAGCCCGCGCTGTCGTCGGTGTCGAACACCGAGAATCCGCGACGCAGGCCGGCAGCCTGATGCTCGATCTGCAGGAAACGCAGCCCGAGTGCGTGAAAGGTGCACAGCCACAGACCCTCGGCAGCGTCGCCGCGAAGCCGCTTGCCGATGCGCTCGCGCATTTCGCGCGCGGCCTTGTTGGTGAAGGTGATCGCCGCAATCTTCGAGGCGGACAGGCCACGATCATTGACCAGATGGGCGATCTTCTCGGTGATCACCCGGGTCTTGCCGCTGCCGGCCCCGGCGAGCACCAGCAGCGGGCCGCCGATGTAGGCCACGGCTTCGCGCTGCGGCGGATTGAGTCCTTGCATGGTGCACCTGGGTCCGGGGCGCGCATTCTAGCCCGCGGCTCCTGCGGGCGCCCGCGACGGCCTGGCCCGCGCCTCCTGCGGCGCCCGCTCGGCATGCGGCGTGGACTCGCGCTCGCCGGCCGGAGGCCGCCCGCAACTGAACAATGGTCGAACCAGCATGACCTTCGACCGGTGTGATTCGGACGCAGCGCCCCTACATTGCCCGAACACCTCGCTTCGCCGAATGCCATGCGCCCCTACGTTTTGCCGCTGCTCTGCCTCCTTGCCGGCCCACTGGCCTCCCCCCTGACCACCGCCGCACCGGGCGACGAGGGCGGAGCGCGCCCGGAGGTGCTGACCGAAAGCTTTCTTGCCTACCATCCCGACATCAAGTTCCGCATGGAAGGGCTGGAGGCGCTGGAGGACGGGCTCCCCGAAGCCGCATTCGGGGCGTTCAAGCGCGCCAGCCGCTATGCCGACAAGGCCGCGCAGGCCGCCGTGGGGGAAATGCTCTGGCAGGGTCGCGGCACCGCGCAGGACCGCTCGCTCGCCTACGCTTGGATGGATCTGGCCGCCGAACGCGGATACCAGACCTTCATCGGACTGCGCGAGTACTACTGGAACAGCCTCAGCGACAGCGAGCGCGCCCGCGCCGTCGAAGTGGGCAAGCAGGTCTATGCCGAGTTCGGTGACGCCGTGGCCAAGCCGCGGATCGAGCAGAAGCTGCGCCAGGGCCGCAGCAAGATCACCGGCAGCCGCGTCGGCTTCGTCGGCGCGCTGACGATCCAGATTCCGGGTCCGGGCGGCTGGCTGACCGTCGACGGCAGCACCTACTACGCCGACCACTACTGGCGCGCCGACGACTACTTCGCCTGGCAGGATCGCACCTGGAAGAATCCGCCGACCGGCACGGTCGACGTGGGGCCACTGCAGAGCGCGCCGCGAGGCGGCGACTCCGGCATCGAGCGCAAGTACGACGAACCGCGCTGAGCGCCGGCCGCGCCGGGTCTGAGGTTCTGCGGGCTTGCGCCGGGGCGAGTCGCCGCGCCGGCGGTACCGGCGCGGGGCGGCGACCGGTTTCCGCGTGCACGGCAATCCCCCTCGTCGCGCCAGCCGAGCGCGCCGCGATGCGCGCGTGCGGTGGCGGGTAACCTGCGGCGAGGCCGCGTTCCAGGGCAGTGGTATGCTCCGCGCCCCGAACCTGGGAAGTGCCGGTGGCCAAGCTCTACTTCTACTACTCGGCAATGAACGCCGGGAAGACCACCACCCTGCTGCAGAGCGCGCACAACTACCGCGAGCGCGGCATGCGCACGCTCCTGCTGACCCCTCAACTGGACGACCGTTACGGCAAGGGCGTGGTCGCGTCGCGCATCGGCCTGCGCGCCGACGGCCTGACGTTCGTCGCCAGCGACGACCTGCTGGCCATCGCGCGGCGTGACATCGAGCGGCACGGCAAGCTGCACTGCGTGCTTGTCGACGAGGCTCAGTTCCTGACCAAGCGCCAGGTTTGGCAGCTGTCGGAGATCGTCGATGCGCTCGGCATACCCGTGCTCGCCTATGGCCTGCGCACCGACTTCCGCGGCGAGCTGTTCGAAGGAAGCCAGTACCTGCTGGCCTGGGCCGACACGCTGAGCGAGATCAAGACGATCTGCCACAGCGGCAGCAAGGCCACCATGGTGGTGCGCGTCGACGACGAGGGGCGTGCCATCACCGACGGCCCCCAGGTCGAAATCGGCGGCAACGAACGCTATGTCTCGGTGAGTCGCGCCGAGTTCAAGAAAATCACCGCCGGGGAAGGACGCATCGAGCTGCAGCAGCCGCAACTGCCGCTGGGGCCCTCCGAGCCTGAGCCACCCGACCCAGGCTAGGATGCGCGCCGCTCGACGGCGAGGGCCGCGACGGGTCAGGTGCCGACCGCTGCCACGCCGCGAGGTGCCGTCGATCGCGCCTCCCGCGCGTCGTCGGAATTAACTGATTTCTAACACCTGACCGGTACGCTCTGGCTGCTTGCCTGCCGCGTTGCAGGCACCACCGGGCGCGCCACCGCAGAGACCAACGAGGAGGAACTTTCGGCAGTGCGTGCGCAGCCGCGCCCGGACTGTCGACACAGGTGTCCAGGTCATCCGGACACGAGTCCACCCGGGCCGGATGCCCGTGTGGCTTCGGCGGCGGGAGGAAGTAGACGGACCCGCCGATACCCATGACGCACACCGCACCGGCGCTGCCGGTGCGCCTGGCAAGGAAGAGCGACGGCGCGTATGTCGATACGGAACCGAGTGATGACTGCACGGTGCGCCCGGTGGGCCAGCCCACGGGGCACCTCGCCCGTGGTCGTCGCGCGACACGCGTCGTCGGTGTTCACAGACCTCAACTGATCATGTATCTCGACTACTACGGACTTCGCGAACCACCGTTTTCGATCACGCCGGATCCGCGCTTCGTTTTCCTGAGCGAGCGCCACCGCGATGCGCTCGCGCATCTGCTGTATGGCATCGGCCAGGGCGGCGGCGGCGGCTTCGTGCAGCTCACCGGCGAAGTGGGCACCGGCAAGACCACGCTCTGCCGTCTGCTGCTCGAACAGTTGCCGGACGACACCCGCGTGGCACTGGTGCTCAACCCGCGCCTGTCTCCGCTCGAGCTGCTGGAGACCATTTGCGAAGAACTCAAGATCGACCTGACCGGGCGACGCGGCAGCCTGAAGGGCCTGGTCGATGCGCTCAACGCCTACCTGCTCGACGCCTATGCGCAGGGGCTGCGCGTGGTGCTGATCATCGACGAGGCCCAGAACCTCAGCGCCGAAGCCCTCGAGCAGGTGCGTCTGCTGACCAATCTTGAAACGCCCACGCAGAAGCTCCTGCAGATCATCCTGCTCGGCCAGCCCGAACTGCGCGAGCTGCTCGGCCGCGCCGACCTGCGCCAGCTGGCGCAGCGCATCACCGCGCGCTACCACCTGACGCCGCTGTCCAGCGACGAAACCGAGGCCTACGTGCGGCATCGTCTCAGCGTCGCCGGCTGCCAGCGCATGCCGTTCACGCGCCTGGCGCTACGCCGCCTGCACGATTTCGCCGAGGGCGTGCCGCGCCTGATCAACGTGATCGCCGATCGCTCACTGGTTGCGGGCTACGCCAAGAGCCTGAGCCAGATCGGCGAACGCGAAGTCGAACAGGCCGCGCGCGAGGCCATGGCGACGCCGCCGCCCAAGCGCGTGCCGGTGAGCACGGCGTGGATCGCCGCAGCGACGCTCGCGGTGATCGCGATCGCGATCGCGCTGTGGCCGTCGAATCCGCAACCGCCCGAAGCCGTGGCGCAGCAGCCCGCCGCGGAGGACGAGTCCGACAGCGAACCCGACGACGCGCCGCAGCGCACGCTTTCCGACCTGGCGGAACTGCTGGCTGAGTCCGGAACCACGCGCGTCGGCGCTTGGAATGGACTGCTCGCACTGTGGATGGTGCGTGCGGACGAACTGGATGTGGAGACGGCCATGCGCTGTGCGCCCCAGCCTGCGCCGGGGCTGTTCTGCCTGCGCGGTGGCGGCAGCCTCACCAAGCTGTCCACGCTGCGACGACCGGCGCTGCTGCGCATCACCTCTGCCGAAGGGCGCGAAGCCTGGGCCCTGCTGCTCGGCCTCAGCCGCACACGCGCACGCCTGTCGCTGGGCGGCGAGGTGCACGACGTGTCGCGTCGCGACCTGGAGCGCACCTGGCTGGGCGAATACTTCACCCTCTGGCGTGCCCCGACCTATGTCCCGGTGACACTGCGCCGCGGCGACAGCGGACCGGGTGTCGAATGGCTGCGCGAACGACTGGTGGCGCGCGGCGCGGCGGTCGCGGCCGACGTGGGTCCGGCGTACTACGGTGCCGGCATGGAGGCCGCGGTGCGTTCGCTGCAGGCCTCGCACGGCCTGGTGCCCGATGGCATCGTCGGTCCGGAGACCCTGCTTGCCCTCGCTGCCGATATTCCCGGCGGCCCGCGCCTGCGCCGGCGACTGGACTAGCTGCCGATGAGCACGATCGATTCGATCCCGATGATGCTGCGTTGCGCCGCAGCCTTCGCGTGCAGCGCGCCCCACGAACGGCAGCCGATGCACGTGTCCCGCCCTGCCGATCGGCGGGTCGTTGCAGGCAAGCGGCTCGACGCCGAACCGGTGCGCGCATGTCGCTGATTCTCGAAGCCCTGCGCAAGTCGGAAGCCGAACGGCAGATCGGCCGTCCGCCGGGCTTGCTGAGCCCGGCCGGGGTGGCCGAACCGGAACGCCGCTGGCGCCTGGGCATGCCGATTGCCGTGATCGCGGTCCTGTTGGTGGCCGCTGGTGCATGGTGGCTCGGCACGCGCAGCGCGCCCAACCCGGCGACGCAGGTGGCCGCGTCCGGCGGCGATACCGCGCCGGCAGGTTCCGCAGCGGCGGTACCGGAAACCAACACAACGGCTCCCTCTCCGGCTGCGGCCCCGCCTGCGTCCTCGGCGGCAGGGTCCAGCGCCGGGTCGGGCCTGCCAGCGCAGACCCGTCCACCCCAAGTCGGTGGCGGCGCGAACCGGAACGCACCGGCGGCGACGACGTCCGCGCCCGCACCCGCTGCTGCCGCAGGTTCCGACACGCCCAAGCCCGCCGTGCCCGCATCGCCATTGCCCCGTGATCCGGCGCCCGCCGAGCCGGCGAGCGTGCCGGCGGCGCCAACCATTCCGTACGCGCGCCTCGACCAGATGCCCGCGGCCGAACGCGCCAGCCTGCCCAGCCTCAAGCTCACCGTGCACGTCTACGCCGAAGAACGGGACCGTCGTTTCGCCATCATCGACGGCCACCGCCGCGCCGACGGCGACGTGATCCAGGACGGCCTGAGCGTCGAGGAGATTCTGCCCGACGGCGTGTTGCTCAAGGTTGGCGCACGCACGTGGATGCTGCCGCGGCCATGAGCCGTCGCATGCACCGGCAAGCAGGAAGCGTGTCGCGTGTTCGTTGAAGTACCCAGCCGCCGGCGCCATGGCTTCAACTGGGTCACCCCGACGCTGGTGCTCGCTTCGGTGGCGATCTTCGTCTGGCTGAGCCTGCTCGAACCCGCGGCCCATAACGAGGTGTTGCGTCGCTGGGGCGCGATTCGTCCGCTCGAAGAAGACATGGCGACGCTGCTGCAGCGTTTGCGCTGGACGGCATCCTTGTTCACTGCGCTGATGATCCACGCCGACTGGTCACACCTGGTCGGCAACCTGCTGTTCCTGCTGATCTTCGGCATGCCGTCCGAGCGCGCGCTGGGCGGCCTGCGCTTTCTCGCCCTGTTCGTGGTGGTCGGCGTGCTGGCCAACCTGGTCGGCGTGGTGGCGCTGGAGAATCCGCGCGCCGCGGTGGTCGGCTGCAGCGGCGCGGTGTCGGGCCTGATCGGTGCCTACCTCGCGCTGTTTCCGCGCTCGAAGCTCGGCTTCGTGGTGCCGCTGGGCGTGGTGCTGGAGTTCGTGCGCACACCGGCGTCGGTGATGATCGGCATCTGGGCCCTGCTGCAGATCGGCTTCACCCTGATCGGCCCCGGCCTCGGCGCAGTGGCCTGGGCGGCGCACATCGGCGGCTTCCTGCTCGGCCTGCTGTGGGGCGTGCTCAGTCGCCCCGCCGTCGCCCGGCGACTTCGTCGCGGCATGGTCTGAGCTACGCTTGCCCTGCCGATCGACGCAGCCTCGGCTCGCTCCCCCACGCCACTGGCGAAATACCGACCCTTCATCGCACCCACCGCTGGAACCGCACCTCATGTCCGTCCGCCCGCTGTACAAGGTCACCTTTCTCAACGCCGGCAAGATCTACGAGCTCTATGCGCGGACCGTGCAGAGCAGCGCGCTGTGGGGCTTCACCGAGCTTGCCGACCTGGTGTGGGACAGCGGCGAAGGCGTGGTGATCGACCCGACCGAAGAAAAGCTGCGCGACGAGTTCGGCAGCACGCGTCGGCTGCACCTGCCCATGCAGGCGGTGGTGCGCGTCGAGGAAGTCGAACGCAAGGGCCAGCTGGCGATCCGCGACTCGCAAAGTGGCGACCGCATCGTCACCCCGTTCCCGATGCCGGGGAAACCGCGCTAGAAGCGCCCGGGCCGCGCCGACGACCGGCGCCTAGGCGCCCGGCGGAATCGATACCTCGAAGCGCGCGCCGCCCAGTTCGACCGACTGGCCCACGGTCAGCGTGCCGCGGTAGGCGCGCACGATGTCCTGCACGATGGCCAGACCGATGCCGTGGCCCTGCACGCGCTCGTCCCCGCGCACACCGCGCTGCAGCAGATGCTCGACCTTCTCCGGCGGAATACCCGGACCATCGTCTTCGACCGCCAGCATCAGTCCGGCGCGCCGTCCCGGCTCGTTCGCGAGAATGGTCCGGGTGGTCAGCAACACGCGCTGGTTCGCCCACTTGAAAGCGTTCTCGACCAGGTTGCCGAGCAGTTCCATCAGGTCGCCGAGTTCGCCGTGGAAGCGCGCCGAGCTGTCGAGGTCGAACTCGCAGTAGGTGCCCTTGCGCGCGTAGACCTTCTCCAGGCCGCTGACCAGTTCTTCCGCCCGTGTGTCGATCTCCAGCGGCGCGGCAAACCGCTGGTGGCCTGAGGTGGCCGCGCGGGAGAGCTGATAGGCGACGATCTCGTCCATCCGGTTCACCTGGGCGGCCATCTCGTCGCGCAGGGCCTGCCGTTCCGGTTCGACGGTTTCCAGGCGAGTGCGCATGACTGCCAACGGCGTCTTCAGGCTGTGCGCGAGATCGCCGAGGGTGTTGCGGTAGCGCTTGAGGTGTTCGCGCTCGCTCTCGATGAACTCGTTGAGATTGTCGGTGAGGATCGACACTTCGCGCGGATAGTCGCCTTCGAGCTGATCGCGCTCGCCGCGCTCGACCCGGCGCAGGTCGGTGATGACGTTGCGCAGCGGCTGCAGGCTCCAGCGCACCATGAAGGTCTGCAGCGCCAGCATGAAAATGCCGGCACCGCCGAGGTACACCCACAGCGACCGGCGGAAGATGTTGATTTCGCGTTCGAGCACTTCGGCCGACTCGGCCACGAACAGGGTGAAGTAGACCGCCTCGTCGGGCGCCACTTCCCAGGCGACGCCCATGCCGAGTCGGTAGATCTCGCCGACCTCGCTGCGCAGTGGGCCATCGAAACGCACCTCGCCGGGGGCGAGGTCGTCGTCGAACGGCAGGTTGCGTCCCAGCGCCGACGGGGATTGCCAGAAGAACTGCTCGCCATGCATCGCCGCATACAAACCGCTGCGCCCGGGCTGCGAAAAGCGCGGCTCGGGCGGGTCTTCAGGCGGGATGATCTCGTTGTTGCGGTTGAGGTCGGAGCCGGCGACGTAGGTTTGCAGATAGTTCTGCAGACGCTCGCGCTGGGCGGCGAGCGCGGTCTGGGTGAACGCCTTGTCGAGGGCGTAGCCGGTCAGGCTGAGAAAGGCGAGCAGTCCGAGGCCAGCCGTGATCAGCTGGCGACCTTGCAGCGACCAGGTCTGCCGCCGCCGCGTCTCGCCCTGGCCCAGGAATCAGCCCTCGTTGCGCGGAATGGCGAACCGGTAGCCCCGCCCGCGCACCGTCTCGATCGGCTTGAGCGTGCCTTCCGGATCGAGCTTCTTGCGCAGGCGACCGATGAACACTTCCAGCACGTTCGAGTCGCGATCGAAGTCCTGCTGGTAGATGTGCTCGGTCAGGTCGGCCTTCGACACCAGTTCGCCGGCATGCAGCATCAGGTACTCAAGCACCTTGTATTCGTAGCTGGTGAGATCGATCGCGATGCCGTCGATGCCGACGGTCTGCGCGGCGAGGTCGAGGCGGATCGGTCCGCATTCCAGCACCGGCTTGCTCCAGCCCGCTGCGCGGCGCAACAGGGCGTTCAGTCGCGCCAGCAGCTCTTCGACGTGGAAGGGCTTGACCAGGTAGTCGTCGGCGCCGGCCTTGAGGCCTTCGACCTTGTCCTGCCATGACGTGCGCGCGGTGAGGATCAGCACCGGGAAGGTCTTGCCCTCGGCGCGCAGCGCGCGCACCAGGTCCATGCCCGACATCTTCGGCAGGCCGAGGTCGATCACTGCGACGTCGAACGGCACCTCCCGCCCCTGGTACAGGCCCTCTTCGCCGTCGCTGGCGAGATCGACGGCAAAGCCTTCGCGGCGCAGCCGGGCGGCCAGGGTCTCTCGCAGGGGGGCTTCGTCTTCTACCAGCAGAATGCGCATGCGGGGGTGTCTCCTCGGGAATGGGGATCAGCGGCGATGGTCTTCCGGATCGGGCTCACGCTCAGCCCGCTCCCGGTCTTCGTTGGCATCGTCGCGTCGGTTGCGATTGCGTTTGGGGTCGTCAAGCACGATTTTTACACGCCCTTCCGGCGTGAGCACCTTCATGCGGAAGACCTCGCGGTCGCCGCGCTGGATCGGCCGCACCTGCAGCACCTTGCCACCGGTCTCGCGCTCCACCCGCGCGACCGCCTCCGGCAGCGCGGCAAAGCGGTCATCGTCGGCGGCCCAGAGCGACGCCGGGAGGATACCGATCAGCAGTGGCAGCGAGCGCAAGCGCATAGAGGGGCCGAATCTTAGCCGCCACGGCGGGACGTGCCTACAGGGCATGGCCCGAGTCTGCGTTCGATGCGGTGAATTCGCTCTGAACTCGGCCATCAGTAGAGCTCGCCCACGCAGCAGCGCAGGGAGCCGCCGGCCGCCTCGATGGCATCCAGGGCCACGGCATGCACGTCGAAGCCCAGGCGCTCGAACGCGGCGCGGCTCGACGGCCGCAGCGCGTCGGCTGCCCGCTCGCTCATCCACACCTGGTCGGGACGCACGGCAATGCAGTTGCCGGCGAAGGCGGCGTGCTCGGCCGCATCGAGCTCGATGACTGCTCCGGCGTACAGGTCGGCCAGAGCCGCCGCGTCGGCGGCATCAGCCAGGCCACCCGGCGCGAGCACCAGGGCCCGCGAGGCCAGCACCGAGAGCACGACGTTGGTGTGGTATTCGCTCGCGTGCAGGGGAAACTCGAACGCCTCGGCGAGCCCGAACGCATCGCGCATGCTGGCCACGCCATCCCGGTCACAGCGGCTGCTCAGTCCGGCCAGCCCGATCCGGCGGGCGCGGTCGATGACCAGCGTGCCGGTGAGCTCGCTGATGCCCGGCTTGTCGCGGAGGTCGCAGACGGCGTAGCCCAGCACTGCGCGAAAGCAGTCGACGATGTCTGCGCGCTCCGCCTCGAGGCGACGGACCGGATGGCGCATGCTGCCGATGATCAGCCGAGCGCCCGATGCATCCCGGGCGGTCGCAAACACGTTGTTGGGAAACACCGCATCCGGCGTCTCGGCGCGACCGGCAAAGCAGATCGTCGGCACCCCCGCACGAGACAAGGCGGCGTGCAGCGCAGCGTGCTGCTGCAGCGCGCGCGCGCTGTCCGCCCCGGATGCTGCATCCATGTAGGCGTTGTCCAGCGCCGACTCCGCGCTGATCGAAAGCCCCTGCGGACTGACCAGAAACACGCCTCGCGGGCAGGCCGGCCCGGTCGGTGCCTGCGCGGCGAAACGCTCCGACCAGCTGCTCCGCGAAGACGCAGCGGTCATGCAGCACACCGATGGTCGGCGGTACGATCGAGCGCACGCTCGAGCACCTCGATGCCCGCATCCGGGCGATGCGCCTGCTCGCTGAGCAGCTGGCGGAACTGGCGCCCGCCCGGCTCGCCGTGAAACAGTCCGAGCAGGTGCCGACTGATGTGCTTCAGTGCAACGCCCTGTTCAAGGCTGGCCTGCACGTAGGGCAGGAAACGCTTCAGCAGGTCGCCACGCGGCGCCAGCTCGGAGTCGAACAACGCGGCATGCATGCGGTGCAGCAGGTAGGGCTGGTGGTAGGCCGCGCGTCCGATCATCACGCCGTCCAGTCCGCGTGCCGACTCGATCGCCGCCACGCTGTCGAGGCCACCGTTCAACACGATGTGCAGTCCGGGATGCGCGTGCTTGAGCTCGTGCACCAGCGGATAGTCGAGCGGTGGCACCTCGCGATTCTCCTTCGGACTGAGCCCCTGCAGCCAGGCCTTGCGCGCGTGCACGAGGAACACCTCGATGCCGGCGACACGCTGGCAGCGATCGACCAGGGTGAACAGAGCGTCGCGCGGATCCTGGTCGTCGACGCCGATGCGACATTTCACCGTGACCGGGATGTGCACCGCCGCGCGCATCGCTGCCACGCAGTCCGCCACCAGTTCGGGCTCGCGCATCAGACAGGCACCGAAGCGACCCGACTGCACGCGATCCGACGGGCAACCGACGTTGAGGTTCACCTCGTCGTAGCCCCAGTCCTCGACAATGCGCGCGGCGTCGGCGAGCAAGTCGGCCTCGCTGCCACCGAGCTGCACCGCGACCGGGTGTTCGGCCGGATCGAACCCGAGCAGGCGCGTGCGATCGCCCAGCACCACCGCGTTGGCATGCACCATCTCGGTGTACAGCCGCGCGTGCGGCGCCAGCAGGCGGTGAAACCTGCGGCAGTGGCGGTCGGTCCAGTCCATCATCGGCGCGACGCACAGCCGCCAGGGCTCGTCGCGCGGCGACACGGCAGCAGTGGATGTGGATTCGGACAAAGGCATCACGGGGCAGCAGGCACAGCCGGCAAAGTTACCACGCGCATGCCGCGCGGGCCGGACGGTGGCTGAAGCATCCGGCCGGGGCCCGCCACCCGGCCTGTGTCGCGTTCATTCAATACGGACTATGCTTACCGAAGATGAGACGCAATGCGCCAGACCCCGACGCCCCGATCGGCGGAGCATGGCCGGGGGTGTCCTCTGCGGCCGACGCCGAACCGGGTTGGCGTGGCAAGCTCGACCGCATCACCAGCGATCCACAGCTCGGCCTGGTCTCGCTGTTCTCCGCGCTGATCTCGATGACCGTGTTTCCGTTCGTGCTGTTCCGCGCCTGGAACGGCCAATGGACGGTTGCCATCATCGACGCGATCATCGTCATCGCCGTCGCCGCCGTGGGCATTTTCGCCTGGCGGCCCGGCCGGGCGCCGGTCGCTGGCATGCTGATGGCGGTGGTGACCACGAGCAGCTGTCTTGTGGTCTCCCTGCTCTATGCCCGCCACGGCCTGCTGTGGTCGTACGCGGTACTCACCACCAATTTCCTGCTGACCAGCCGGCGCATCGCACTCGCCGCGAATATCATCGTCTTCGCGACCCTGGGCACCCATCCGGAAGTCTTCACCAACCACGTCGAGCGGGTGGTATTCCTCAGCAGCGGCGTGCTGGTCTCGCTGTGCTCGTACATCTTCTCGCTGCAGTCCTCGCGGCAACGGCTGGCGCTGGAGCGCCTGGCCACGCACGACTCGCTGACCCGCGCGCTCAATCGCCGCGCCTTCGACACCGACCTGTTCCTGACCCTGCAGAACCACCAGCTCAGCGGTGCGCCCTGCATGCTCGCGATGATCGACATCGATCACTTCAAGTCGATCAACGACGCCTACGGCCACGAAGTCGGCGATGACGTGCTGGTCAGCCTGGTGCGCACGATCCAGCAACATCACCGCAGGCAGGACCGACTCTACCGGTTCGGCGGCGAGGAGTTCGTCATGCTGATGCCCGACACCGGACGGGAGGCCGCGCGGCATGCGCTCGAGGCGCTGCGCGCGCGGGTGGCCGATGCGCTGCGACGACCCGACGGCAAGCCGGTCACCATCTCGATTGGTGCGGCCTTGCTCTCCGACGCCGACCAGGGCGCGTACTGGCTGGCCCGCGCCGATGCGGCGATGTACCAGGCAAAACGCAGCGGTCGCAATCGGGTGGTGCTGGACGGCGACTTTTCCGCCAGCGGCCCGGCCGAGGGCGAACGACGCAGCCTGCCCGACCTGGGGACGACGCGCAGCTGATCCGGCGAGGGGTTCGGCAGCTGTCGATGCCGGGGCGCTGCCCGGCAGCCTGCTAGACTGCCGCTCCCCTGCGCCACGCCCGATCCGATGTCCGACCTCGAAGCTCAAGCCCTGGGCAAGACCTGGTTCTATCCGTTCCGCCTTCCCTCCGGGCGCACTACGCCGACCTACGACGGTGGCGCGCTCGACCTGATTCACGCCACCCGCACGCAGATGCTCGACTCGGCGCTGAACACCGAGTTTAGTGATGCGCGAGGCGGGCTCAGCGCGCTCGACATGGCCTGCCACCAGGGCTGGTTCTCGGCCCATCTGGCCCAGTCGGGGTTCGGAAGCGTCACCGGCGTCGATGCCCGCGCCGAGCACGTCGAGGACGCCGGCCTGATCCGCGATGTGCTGGGTCTCGACCATTGGCAGGTGGTGCAGTCGGACATCCACGACCTGACCCCGGCGCAGGCCGGCATCCACGACCTGGTGCTGTGCTTCGGCCTGATCTACCACCTGGAGAATCCGGTAGGCGCCTTGCGCGTCGCGCGCAGCCTGTGCCGCCGGCTGTGCGTGGTCGAAACCCAGGTGGTGCCCGGCCTGACCGGCTGGGTGGACTACGGCAGCTATCGATTCGTACGCCCGCTCAAGGGCAGCTTCGGCATCATCGATGAAACCGGCGAAACCCACGGCCCCGAAGCTTCGACCACCGGCATCTGCCTGGTGCCGAGCGTGGAAGCGCTGGTGTGGATCATGCAGCGCATCGGCTTCTCGCGGGTCGAAGTGCTGCCGGTGCCCGACGACGGTTACGAACAGCTCGTGCACCGCAAGCGGGTGATGGTGGCGGGCTGGGTCTAGCGGTCTGTCGGCCAGGCGAATGCACCGCAGCGCGCCGGGCTTCCGCGCGCTGCGATGATCCTCCGCGCCGCAGATGGGTCCAGCGATCGGCCTGGCTCAACCAGGGCGTCCATCGAAGACTTCCCGTCGCCGACCTTCCACCGCATGGCCCGTCACCGGTCGTGCTTCGTCGGCCGGGGCCAAGGCCCCGCACACGGCAGAACAGCGGTGTATCCGTCGGCTTCAAGCCGGAAACCTCCGCCTCGTCTGCCGTGCATCCGGGTTCGCCGCGGGGCGCCGGGCGTAGGACGTGGGGAGCGCGTTGTCGGGGATGAATCCCCTCCTACAACAGCGCGTGCTCCAGCCAGCCGCAGGAGCGTGGGGATGAATCCCCTCCTGCAAGAGCGCGCGAGCGGGTGGCTTGGCCTGCTGTAGACGCGTCGACTGGGACGCATCGCTGCCTGCGAGAGCGAGCGCATATCCCCGGTTGTTTGTAGGAGGGGATTCATCCCCGACCCAGTCCAGGCGTGAAGTCGACCCGTGCGAACGACGCCGCGACATGCGCAAGAGATGCCTGCGCCGGGCGCGTCCGGACGGTGTTGTCGGGGATGAATCCGCTCCTGCAAGAGCGCGCGGGCGGATCGCCTGGCCTGCTGTGGACGCATCGACTGGGACGCATCGCTACCTGCGAGAGCAAGCGCGAGCGCGTATCCCCGGTCGTTTGTAGGAGGGGATTCATCCCCGACCCTGCCCAGACTTGCCGTCGACCAACGCGCGCAGCGTCACGACGTGCGCAAGACACACCTGCGTCGGGTGCGTTGGAAGGGCGAGGTCAGACCTCGGCGCGAGCCGTCAAGCGCTGCCTAGCGCGTCTCGGCGTAGAACGCGCGGAAGCGTGGTGAGAACAGGCTGCTGTCCGGCTGCAGGTTCTGCTGTGCGGCACGCGCGGCGCGCACGTCGGCGCGCGCCTGATCGAGCGCGGAGCCGGAGCGCCCATCCAGTTCGGCCTGAGTGAATGCGGCAGCGGCGCGCAGCAGGAATCCGTGCGCCCTGGCCTTGGCGTCCGGCAGGCCGGACGGATTGCTGCGCACGACGTCGGCGTAGCGGCCGCGCATGAACTGGTCGACCAGACTGCGCAATGCCGCCGGAGCCGGCCCGGCGCTGGGCGTGGGCCGCGGCTCGACCGGGGGCTTCGGCGGTGGCTTCGGCACGGGATCGGCCGGCTTGGTGTTCTGCGCCGTGGTCGTGGTCGAACCTGTGCCGCCGGACTTGGGTGGCGCTGAACTACCCGTTCCCGCGCCGGTATTAGTCGGTGTGCCGGCACCGGTCGACGCGGTCGACGTCGAGCCGCTGGTCGGCTTGCTGGCCTGGGCCAGTTGGGTCTTGCAGGTGTCCATGCCCGAGCGCTGCTGCGGACCCAACCCGTCGAGTTTGGCCACTGCGGACTGGTTGCTCGCGTTCGACCAGTAGTCGAGCGCGCGCTGGCAGTCGCCGAGACGCCATGCCGCCACGCCAGCGTAGTGATGCGGCATGTAGGGCTTGAACACGGTGCCCTGGAAACGCTGACGCTCGCTGGAGTCCGGCCGGTCCTTCATCGCGCTGCGCATCAGCGACTCGGCTTCACGCCAGTTGCCGTCCTCGAACTCGCGCACGCCGCGGTCGTAGTCGCGCATCCAGTCGGCGTGCGCCACGCCGGCGACGCCGAGCAGGGCGAGGACGCACAGCGCGCGCAACGACGGGTTACGGCGCATAGCCCGCCCGCTTCAGGTAATCGTCTGCCGTCAGCGTGGGGAAGCTCACGCTGACCTCGGCGCGTTGCTTGGCGCGCACCGATGCCACCTGGGTGACGCCGCGACCCACCTGCGGATGCTTGAAGGTCACCGTGTAGCGGCCCTCCGGCAGCGCCAGGCGCAGCGGCGTCGAGGCATCGCGAGGCAGCTCCACGCGCTTGCCGCTGGCCTGGTCGACCACGGACTCGACCGTCGCCCACGGTTGCGCGTTGAGCACCAGGTCGCCCTGCATGGCCGCGAGGCGCTCCTGCTCGGCCTTGGCGATTTCGGCCCGGCGGGTGCGCGCGATGGTCATCACGGTGGATACGTCGACGCTGCGCTCACCCCAGATGCGGGCGAGTTCCTTGAGCGTGGCTTCCATCGGCGCCAGCGAATCCTCGGTGCGCGCTGCCTGCAGCGCACCCAGCAGGTTCGCCAGCAACTGCTCGCGGATCGCCAACGCGTCGCGGTCCTTGTCGTCGAGCTTGAGCAGGTCGTTGACCTGGGTCGCCACCGTCTTGCCGAGTTCGGCGCCCCAGCGCCGCTCGGCAATCGCACCGCGCAGCGATTCCAGGGTCTTCTGCCGCGATTCGGCCTGCTTGGCGGCGAGCTTTTCACCTTCGAGCCGGCGGATCATGGTGCCGAACTGGCTGTCGCCCGGCTCCGCTTTCTGTCCGGCCATGAGCAGGGACAGGGCTTCTTCCGGCTTGCCCTCGATGGCGAGATTCGCGGCCGCCTCGCGAGTGAGCTTGGGCAGGTCGGCCATGAGCTTCTGCGCTTCGGCGTTGCGCGCGTCCATGGCGCGCAGTTCAAGCAGCGCCTCGTAGGCGTTGCGACCGGCCGGCGTGTAGTAGCGCCGCTCGGCGATGGCTTCGCGCGCGGCCGCCATCAGCTTCGCCGTCTTCAGCTGCTGCTGGTCGAGGCGCGCGGTGAGTGCATCGCGACCCTGCTGGGCCGCTGCCAGATCGGGCACCGCCTGCAGCGCCTGCTCGTACAGGGCAAGCGCCTGGGTGGAGTCGCGCGCCGTTTCCGCACGCTTGGCCGCCTGCAGCAAGGAATCGCCGGCCTGCTTGCGCAGTGCCAGCATGTCGGCCTGGGCCGGATCGATCTCGGCCACCCGCTGCAGCGACTCGAGCGCATTGTCTCCGGCCGGCTCGGCAATCTTGCCCGCGGTGATCTGCGCCCGCGCGCGCTGCAACAGGTCACCGATGCGCTGCTGCTTCACCGCCAGATCGCGGCCCGCCGCCACCTGGCTGGAGAGCTTGCTCCATGCCGGCTCGTTGGCGAGGTACACCGCCGTCGCCTGCAGGGCCCGATCCGCCTCGTCGTACTTGCCCTGGTCATAGAAGCGCTGCGCCGACGAGAGCATCTGCCCGATCAGGGCGGTCATCGCCGCCTTGGTCTTCGGCGAGGTCGGCGCCACCGTCTGCGCCTGACGGATCAGGGCCCAGGCGTTGTCGGCACCTTCGCCGGCCAGTCGTCCGGCCTGCATGGCCTGATCCGCACGCTTGAGCAGGTCGGCCACCTGCGCCTCGGTCTCGGCGACCTGGCGCGCATCGCCGATCGCCTTCTGCAGCGCCAGGCTCTCCGGCTGCTCGGGCAAAACCACCAGCGCTTCACCCACCCGCGCTTCGGCGGCCACATAGTCGCCCTTGTCCAGCGAGGCCTGGGCCTGCTCGCGCAGCAGCCCGGCAATGCGGGCCATGCGCTGCTCACCCTCGGGGTAGCTCTGCGCCTTCTCAAGCGCCAGCGACATCACGCTCTGCAGCCGCTTGAAGGCATTGTCTTCGAGCGGCGACAGCAGCTTGCCCTCGTCGATCAGGCGATCGATGTTCTGCAGTTCGCTGTTGAGCAGCAGGGCGAGCTTGGGATCGATCTCGCTGTCCTTGCCGCCGAAGACGAGCCAGCCGCCGAGTCCCAGCGCCAGCACCAGCACCGCTGCCAAGGCCGGAATCAGCCAGGGCTTGCGCGGCGGCGGGAGATCCTCGGCCATGCGCACGCCGGGGCCGCTGCCGGTGGCATGTCGCGGCAGGTCCACCATCGGGCGCTGCCCGCTGACTCGCGGCGGCGCCACCACCTGGCCGGCACCGGTGTGAATCTGGCTCTCGGAGAATCCCAACGCGCGCAACTGTTCGGAGGCGCTCTGGCTCGGATCGATACGCAGCTTGTGCAGCAGCGCCTGATTGCCGGTCAGCAGCTGCTTCACCTCGCGCGCGAAGGTGCGCAGATCGGCGAAGCGGTGCTCGCGATCCTTGGCCAGCATGCGATCCAGAATCGGCTGGAAGAACGCGAACTGCGGCGGCAGCGGCGGCGCCGGCTGGTTGATGTGCGCCATCACCACCGCGATCGGCGTCGACGCCTCGAACGGCGGATGCCCGGTGAGCATCTCGTAGAACAGCACGCCCAGTGAATACTGGTCGGAGCGTCCATCGAGGTCGCCGCCGGTGGCCTGCTCCGGGCTCATGTAGGTCGGCGTGCCGATCATCATGCCGGTCTGCGTGAGCCGGGTGGACTCGGCGTTCTGCGCCCGCGCGATGCCGAAGTCGGTCAGCACCGGCGTCACCGCATCGCGGTACATGATGTTGGACGGCTTCAGATCGCGATGGACGATGCCGTTGTCGTGGGCGAACTGCAGCGCGCCGGCGATCTGCACCACCACGGTGACCGCTTCGGCCAGCGTGAGTCCCTCGCGCATGCGGTCGGAGAGCATCCCGCCGTCGAGGTACTCCATCGCGATGTAGTTGATCGCATCGTTCTGCACGATGTCGTACACGCCGACGATGTTCGGATGCGGCAGCCGGGCCATGGTCCGGCCTTCGAGCAGGAAGCGCTTCTCCGAATTCTCGTCGGCCATGCCGCGACGCATGACCTTGATCGCCACGCGGCGATCGAGCGAACGCTGCACGGCGAGAAACACCGTCGCCATGCCGCCCGCGCCCAATTCGCGGACGAGTTCGTAGCCCGGGATGTCGAAAGCCGGTACGGTCATGCTTCAGGGCGCGGTGAAGTGACCGGATCATAGCATCGGCCGCTGCGGCCGCTGCACGCCTGGCGTGAACGTCGGCAGGCCGTGCGCTCAACGGTTATGTGGGCCGGAACAGCGGATCGCGCCCGAAAGGATCGCGCCCACCAGGATCGCACCGGCACGCAGGGCCAGCCCCGATGGCGGCAACGCGCTCGGCGCGCCGCCTCAGTGGCTGTCGAGGTACTCGACGACGTCGAGCCCGAACCCGGCCAGAGCGACATGCTTGCGCGGCGTGCCGATCACGCGCAGCTGGCGCAGCCCGAGGTCGGCCAGGATCTGCGCCCCCACGCCGTTGCGACGCCAGCCGTCCACGCTCGACGGTGCCGGCTCTTCCTGCCGGGTCAGGCGAGCCAGCAGGCCGGCCGGCTCGTTCTGCTCGGCCAGCACCACGACCACGCCTTCGGGTTCCGCGGCAATACGCCCGATGGCGTCAGCCAGGGGCATGCCCAGGTCGTCGCGTCGCAGCTGCAGCACGTCGGACAGCAGACTTTTCGCCTGCACGCGCACCAAGGTGGGGCGTTCGGCGCCCGGCGCACCCCGCACCAGGGCGAAGTGCAGCTCGCGGGTCAGCACATCACGGTAGGTGAGCAGGCGGAACGGACCGAAGCTGGTCTCCACCGCTCGCTCGTCGATGCGCTGCACGGTCTTCTCGGTGCTCAGGCGGTGGCGGATCAGATCGGCGATCGAGCCGAGTTTCAATCCATGCTCGGCCGCGAACACTTCCAGCTCGGGGCGCCGCGCCATGCTGCCGTCGGGGTTGAGAATCTCGACCAGCACGCCGGCCGGCTCCAGCCCGGCAAGCAGGGCGAGATCGGACGCCGCTTCGGTATGTCCGGCTCGGGTCAGCACGCCGCCCGGCTGCGCCATCAGCGGAAAGATGTGCCCCGGCTGGGCGAGGTCGTCAGGGCGCGCGTCGGGACGCACCGCAGTGCGGATCGTGTGGGCACGATCGTAGGCCGAGATGCCCGTGGTCACGCCCTCGGCCGCCTCGATGCTGACGGTGAAGTTGGTGTGATGCTGCGAGCGGTTGTGCGCGACCATCGGTCCGAGACCGAGCTGCTGGCAGCGTTCGCGGTTGAGCGACAGACAGACCAGCCCGCGCGCATGGGTCACCATGAAGTTGATGTCGGCGGGTCGCACCAGCTCGGCGGCCATGATCAGGTCGCCTTCGTTCTCGCGGTCCTCGTCGTCGACGATCACCACCATGCGCCCGGCACGGATTTCGTCGAGCAGTTCGGGAATGCTTGCAAAGGCCATGGGCGTCGGAGCTCGTTCTGAGTTAGGGGGAATTGGGGTCAGAGTGGTCTTTCGCCAGCGAAAGACCACTCTGACCCCGACGCCGACGCCATGCGCTCGACATAGCGTGCGATCACGTCGACCTCGAGATTGACCGCGTCGCCTTCCCGGGTCTCGCCGAAGCGCGTATGCGCCACGGTATGTGGAATCAATGCGACGTCGAATCCTTCCGCATCCACCGCATTGACGGTCAGGCTGACGCCATCGACCGCGATCGATCCCTTGACCGCGATGTAGCGCAGCAGCCCGACCGGCGCCTCGAAGCGCCATCGCTGCGCGCGCGCATCCGGCACGATCGACGCCACCCGGCCCACGCCATCGACGTGACCAGACACGATGTGCCCGCCGAACCGGGTGGTCGGCAGCATCGCGCGTTCGAGATTGACCGCCTGCCCCACCCGCCAGCCTTGCAGGGTGGTACAGGCGAGGGTTTCGGTGGACACGTCGGCGCTGAAGTGCTCGGCATCGAAGGCCACGACGGTGAGGCAGCAGCCGGAGACCGCGATGCTCTCGCCGAGCTCGACGGCCTCGAACGGCAGCGAGCCGGCGGCCACGTGCAGGCGCAGGTCGCCGTCGCGCGGCTCGAGTCCGGTCACCCGGCCGACGCCCTGGATCAAACCGGTGAACATGCCGTCCTCGTGCTCATCATCGAGCGCTCTCCCAGTCGAATCGGAATCGAAACCGCAGGTCGGCGCCGACCGCCACGCGATCGACCAGGGTCATCGGCAGGCGCCGGGTGAGATCGGCGAGGTTCCATCCGGCGATCAGCGGCAGCCCGGCCTCGCCCAGCAAGGTCGGCGCCTGATACAGCAGCAGCTCGTCGACCAGCCCGGCATCGATCAGGCTGCCGGCCAGGCGCGCGCCGCACTCGGTATGCACCTCGTTGACGTCGCGCGCGGCCAGCGCGTTCAGCATGGCGTGCAGATTCGGCCCCGCGCTCTCGCCCGGCACCTTCAGCACCTCGACGCCTTCGGGCACGTCATCGACCGCGCGATCATCGGCCACCACCAGCAGATTCGCTGCCGCGCCGTCCTGCCACAGCCGGGCCGACTGCAGCAGTGCGCCGCGCCCCGCCACGATCACCCGCACGGGCGGAGCGAAGGGCTCGGAAAGGCGGACGGTGAGCTGCGGATCGTCGCGGCGCACGGTGGCGACGCTGCTGAGGATGGCGCCGCTGCGTGCACGCCAGCGCTGCACGTCGGCGCGCGCCGCATCGCCGGTGATCCACTTCGAGCTGCCGTCGGCGAGCGCGGTGCGGCCGTCGAGGCTGCAGGCCAGCTTCAGGCGCAGCCAGGGGCGTCCCCGACGCACGCGGGCGAAGAACCCGCGATTGAGTTCGAGCGCGTCGGCCTCGAGCAGGCCGGACTCGACCGCGATGCCGTGCGCGCGCAGTCGCTCGATGCCGCGACCGTCGACCTGCGGAAACGGATCGTGCGCCGCGACGACCACCCGCGCGATGCCCGCCGCCATCAGCGCGTCGGCGCATGGCGGCGTGCGGCCGAAGTGGGCACAGGGCTCCAGCGTCACGTAGGCGGTGGCGCCGCGCGCCTGCGCACCCGCCATACGCAGTGCGTGCACCTCGGCATGCGGTTCGCCTGCGCGCTGATGGAATCCCTCGCCCACCACGCTGCCATCACGGGCAATGACGCAGCCGACGCGCGGGTTCGGCTGGGTGGTGAACAGGCCGCGTTCGGCCAGCCGCAGCGCGCGCGCCATGCACTCACGATCGAAGGCGTCGCCTTCCCCGATTCGCGGCAACGGTCTGTTCATGACTGCATGGCGATGCGGGGATAACAGCTCAAGACGTCCACCGGCTCGCCGCGAACCCGCGCGCCGCCCACGTCGGCCCAGCCCAGGCTGCGGTAGAACGCGGCATGCCGCGGCGTGAACAGCAGCAGCCGATCGACGCCGCGTCGCGCGGCTTCCTCTACCGCGTGCCGCACCAGCCGGGCGCCGATGCCACGGCGTCGATACGTGGGCGATACCCACAGGCTGCCCAGCCATGGCCCACCGTAGCCGCGCAGATCGTCGGCATCGTCGACCAGCAGACTGACCGACCCACAGGCCTCGCCATCCTGCACGGCGACGAACGTCGCCGGCAGCGGCGCATCGCCGCAGCTGTCGTGCAACTCGGCGCGTGCCACGTCCAGCGTCCAGTCGGGGCCGATCAACGGGGACCATTCGGCGTGATGCGCGGCGGCCAGTTCATCGAGTTTCGTCGGCCAGTCCCGCAATGGGGCGATCTGCAGCAGACTCACTTGCGCGACTTCTCGACCGACTCCAGCAGGGGAAGCTGTTGCTGGCTGTCGAACGCCGGCAGGTCGCGTTCGAGGCGCTCGATCTCTTCGCGAAACGCCTGCACGTCCTCGAAACTGCGGTAGACCGAGGCGAAGCGCACGTAGGCGACCTGGTCGAGCTGCTTGAGCTCGGCCATCACGCACTCACCGACTCGCAGCGAAGGCACTTCACGCTCGCCGGCAAGGCGCAGCGCGCGAATCACCGCGGCCACCGCGCCGTCGACCGCGTCCTGCGCCACCGGCCGCTTCTGCAGCGCGCGATCCAGACTGAGCCGCAGCTTGCGCTCGTCGAAGGCTTCGCGGCGGCCATCGCTCTTCACGATGGCGGGCAACTTGATCTCGGCGGTCTCGAAGGTCGAGAAACGCTCGCCGCAGGCCGCGCATTCGCGGCGTCGGCGCACCGAACTGCCGTCGTCGACCAGCCGGGTATCAAGCACCCGGGTGTCTTCATGCTGGCAGAACGGACAGTGCATTCAGGCGTCGGCTCGGCGGGGCAAGAGGGATCAGCGCGCAGGCTGCCGGCGCGACGAATCGGCGCGCGCATCGAAGACAGGCCCCGGCAAGCCCGCCTGCGCCGCTGGACCGACCGCATCCAGCGGAAACCCCAGCCGCAGTTCGTCCCCTGCGGGCAACGCTTCCCATTGCCCACCCAGCGCCCTGATCCGCTCGAACACTTCGTTCCACTGCCGGGCGCTCAGATGCGCAGGTGTCGGCACGCCGCGCATGGCGCAGGCATGCTGCATGCCGTATTCGAAGGCCTCCGCGTCGAAGGCATCGTTCCACAGCTGCGCCTGCATCGACTCGACGGCCGATTCGGCCTGCGCCACCTCGCCATGGCGGGCCGGGTCGATGTAGTCGGTGAACGTGGCGTTGAGGAAGCCGATCTCGGCCCCCTTGGCGATCAAGCCGATGAACCCGTCGCTGAAGCCCAGCGCCGACTCGACCACGGCATGCACGAGGTCGTGCGGCAGGATGCGCTGGCGCGGCAACGCCACCGCCGTGCGGGTGCCGTCCGCGCGCACGCAGGTCAGCGCGTCGTCACGCGCCTGACTGCCACACTTGCGCGCGATCAGCTCCATCGACGTCAGCCGTACACCGGAAACTGGAGGCACTGCAGGGTGACGTTGGCGCGCGCGCCTTCGATCACCGCTTCGTTGGTCGGGTCGTCGAGCACGTCGGCCATCCAGTTCGCCAGCGCCACGCATTCGGGCTCCTTGTAGCCGCGGGTGGTGACCGCGGGCGTGCCGATGCGCAGGCCCGAGGTCACGAACGGTGAGCGCGGGTCGTTCGGCACCGCGTTCTTGTTGACCGTGATGTGGGCGCGACCGAGCGCGGCCTCGGCGTCCTTGCCGGTGACGTCGCGGCCGATCATGTCGATCAGCATCAGATGATTCTCGGTGCCGCCCGAGACGATCTTGTAGCCGCGCGACTGCAGCGTGGTCGCCATCGCCTGCGCGTTCTTCACGACCTGTGCCTGGTACGCCTTGAACTCCGGCTCCAGCGCTTCCTTGAACGCCACGGCCTTGGCGGCGATGACATGCATCAGCGGTCCGCCCTGGGTGCCGGGGAAGACCAGCGACTGGAACTTCTTCTCCAGCTCTTCGTTGCGGCGCGCGAGGATGATGCCACCGCGCGGTCCGCGTAGCGTCTTGTGCGTGGTCGACGTCACCACATCGGCGTGCGGCACCGGGTTCGGATACACGCCGGCGGCGATCAGGCCGGCGACGTGCGCCATGTCGACGAAGAAATACGAACCCACCGACTTCGCGATCGCTGCCATGCGTTCCCAGTCGATCTTCTGCGAGTAGGCCGAGAAGCCACCGACCAGCATCTTCGGCTTGTGCTCGTGGGCGAGTCGCTCGATCTCGGCGTAGTCGAGCAGACCGTTCTCGTCGACGCCGTACTGCACCGCGTTGAACAGCTTGCCGGAGAAATTGACCTTGGCGCCGTGGGTGAGATGGCCGCCATGGGCCAGGCTCATGCCCAGAATCGTGTCGCCGGGACTGAGCAGGGCGAGGTACACCGCGGCGTTCGCCTGCGAGCCCGAATGCGGCTGCACATTCGCGTAGTCCGCGCCAAACAGCTGCTTGACCCGCTCGATCGCCAGCCGCTCGGCCACATCGACGTGCTCGCAGCCGCCGTAGTAGCGCTTGCCGGGATAGCCCTCGGCGTACTTGTTGGTCAGCACGCTGCCCTGCGCCTCGAGCACCCGCGGGCTGGCATAGTTCTCCGAGGCGATCAGCTCGACATGGTCTTCCTGCCGCTGGCGCTCGGCCTCGATGGCGGCGGCCAGCTCGGGGTCGAAGTCGGCGATGCGGGTCGATGCTGGGAACATGGGCAGGCCTCGGGGCGAAAACGCCTATGATAGCCGGCCCCGGGGCTGTCTCCGACCCGTTTGCCTTCTGGCCTTTAGCCCTTCTGGCCCTTCGGCCCTTTGGCTCCTCAGCCCTTTGGCCCTCGGATTCGACCGCAAGCGACCTTGGCGGCGCTGCCGCCGCCCCGACCGGGTGCCACCAACGCGAGCGCTGCATGTCGCTCGGGCTTGCAGCGCGCCCAAGTGGATGACCCGCGCGGGTGGTCTCGCTGCCTTGCCGGGCGGCCTCTCAGCGCCGCGCGGTCGCCCCTGACGTTCCCAGCAACCCGCCAAGGGCCTTGCCCGGAGACCGTTGCGAATCCCGGCCGGGGGTCGACGGCCGGCTTGTGGACTCCGCCGAGCAGGGCGCCTTGTCACCCTTCGCGCCGTGGTCCGGCCCGCAGCCACAACGGCGGCGCAGTGCGGCACAAGCCTCCACGGCGGCCAGCGGGTTGCCGAGCGCCGAACGCGGCCGACCGCTGGCTCGCGGGGCCAAGCCCAGCGATCGACCGCGCACGGCTAGGACGCCCCGCGGGCCAGCGGTTCCGTGCCGGGCTCGCTGCGCGGCAGGCCAACCTTGCTCCAGTCGAGCCGCCGCGTGGCGAGCATCACTGCCGCCAGCAGGGCGAACAGGACGATCGAACCCAGCAGCAGTGCGAGGTCTTCAGAGCGGAGGATCCCGTACAGCAGCGCGTAGAGCAGCACCAGCAATCCGGCCAGCGTCGCCTGTCGCGTCCGCGTCTGCAGTGCCGGGGCCAGATAGGCGACCACCAGCGCACAACACGCCGTTGCCGCGATCAGATAGGCCGGTGCGAAGCCGATGTGCTCGGCCAGCGCGAGCAACAGCAGGTAGAAGATCGCCAGCGCGAGCCCCACCATCGTGTACTGCATCGGATGCACGCGCAGCACCGAACTGATCTCGATGAAGAACACCGCACCGAAGACCAGGCCGAGGAACAGCAAGGCGTACTTCAATGCACGGTCGGTCATCAGGTAGCGGTCGACCGGCTCGACGAGGCGGAACCCGAACGACTGACCGAGCGCCGCACAGTGCTCCTGGCGCGCGAGGCAGGCGCGCAGCGCGTCGCTTCCGGCGCCAGCAAAGCGGCTGATCGTCCAGCCGGCGGCGAATCCGCTCTCGCCGATCTCCGGCGCGTCGGGCAGAAATCCACCCTGGAACGACGGATGCGGCCAGTCGCTGCGCAGCCGGACTTCGGTCTCGCCCGCGGCCGGCACCCAGTACCAGGCGCCGGCGCCGGCCAGATCGAGGTCGATCGCCACCTCGAACGATTGCTGCACGTCGGCCACGGCCAGCTCGGCATGCACGCCGTCGCGATTCCAGACCAGGGTGGTGCCCGGCTGCAAGGCCAGCGACTGCGCGTCGAGCTTGGCGGACACCGCGCGAATGCCCCGCGCATCGCCCACCGCCATCAGCAGGCGCACCGAGTCGATCGTGACGTCCTCGCCTTCGACGGCGACCGCGTCGAAGCCCGCGCGAAGATGATGTTCACCGCGAAACAGCAGCGCCTCGAACGGCCCGCGGGCGCGGCGCTGGGTGGCCTGGTCGATCTCCGCCTGCACCCGGCGCGGCAGCACGACGCGCTGTTCATGAACGCGCTCGGTGCGTGTCACCTGCTTGAGCGTGCCCTGCTCGTTGACGGTCTCGAGCTTCTCGATCCGTCGCGTCTGATCGACCAGCAGCAAGGGACCCACCAGGCGCTGGGCGCCGCCGCTGGAGGCACTGATCTCGGCCGCCACCTCCTCGCTGCGCTGCTGGCGCTCGCGCACGAGGTCATCGAGCAGGGCCAGGGGGATCAGCAGCACGATGAGCAACGCGCCGATCCAGCCGATCTTTGCCGCCAGTCTGAGGTTCATCGCAGTTCGCCAGTCGGGTGTCACGCACAGCAGAACCGCTGCGCATGGCGATCCGGGGCGGCGAATGTGGCGAAGCGATGGCAAGAGGAATAAGTGGGGTCAGAGTGCACTTTCGCTCGGCGAAAGTGCGCTCTGACCCCACTTTTTCGCCGCGCCTGCGCGAGGCACCACGGCCCGGTTCATGACTCCGCCGACGATTTCCCCGATAATTGCCGGCTTTCTTTGCTCCGGGCGCCGCGCGCCCGATCCGCCAACCAGGGCACGCCATGCAATACATCTACACCATGATCGGGGTCAGCAGGACGGTCCCGCCGAAGCGCCAGATCATCAAGGACATCTCGCTGTCGTTCTTTCCCGGCGCGAAGATCGGCCTGCTCGGCCTGAACGGCGCCGGCAAGTCGACCGTGCTGCGCATCATGGCCGGCGTCGACAAGGACTTCGCCGGCGAGTCGCGGCCGCAGCCGGGCATCAAGATCGGCTACCTCGAGCAGGAGCCCAAGCTCGACCCTGAGCAGACCGTGCGCCAGGCCGTCGAAGAAGGCGTCGGCGAGGTGCTGAGCGCGCAAGCCGAGCTCGACAAGGTCTACGCGGCCTACGCCGAAGAGGACGCCGACTTCGACAAGCTGGCCGCCGAGCAGGCGCGACTGGAAGCGATCCTGGAGGCCGGCGACGCGCACACCCTGCAGCAGCAGCTCGATATCGCCGCCGACGCCCTGCGCCTGCCGCCCTGGGACGCCGTGATCGGCAACCTCTCCGGTGGCGAGAAGCGCCGCGTCGCGCTGTGCCGCCTGCTGCTGTCGAAGCCCGACATGCTGCTGCTCGACGAACCGACCAACCATCTCGACGCCGAATCGGTGGAGTGGCTGGAGCAGTTCCTCACCCGCTTCCCCGGCACCGTCGTCGCGGTCACCCATGACCGCTACTTCCTCGACAACGCCGCCGAGTGGATTCTCGAACTCGACCGCGGCCGCGGCATTCCCTGGAAGGGTAACTACACCGACTGGCTGGTGCAGAAAGAAGAGCGCCTGAAGCAGGAAGAGAACCAGGAAAAGGCGCGCCAGAAGGCGATCGCCAAGGAACTCGAATGGGCGCGACAGAACGCCAAGGGCGGACGCAGCAAGGGCAAGGCGCGTCTGGCGCGCATCGAAGAGCTGCAGTCGGTCGACTACCAGAAGCGCAACGAGACGAATGAAATCTTCATTCCGCCGGGTGAGCGCCTCGGCAACAGCGTGATCGAGTTCAAGGGCGTCACCAAGTCGTTTGGCGACCGCATGCTGATCGAAGACCTCAACTTCATCATGCCGCCGGGCGCGATCATCGGCATCATCGGCCCGAACGGCGCCGGCAAGTCGACCCTGTTCCGCATGATCATCGGCCAGGAGCAGCCGGACTCGGGCACCATCACGATGGGCCCGACGGTGAAGCTCGCCTACGTCGACCAGAGTCGCGAGAAGCTCGAAGGCAACCACAACGTCTTCCAGGAAGTCTCCGGCGGCTCGGACATCCTCACCATCAACGGCATCGAGATCCAGTCGCGCGCCTACATCGGCCGCTTCAACTTCAAGGGTCAGGATCAGCAGAAGCTGGTCGGTACGCTGTCCGGCGGTGAGCGCGGTCGTCTGCACCTGGCGAAGACGCTGCTGCAGGGCGGCAACGTGCTGCTGCTCGACGAACCGTCGAACGACTTGGACATCGAAACCCTGCGCGCGCTCGAAGACGCGCTGCTCGAGTTCCCCGGCTGCGCATTCGTGATCTCGCATGACCGCTGGTTCCTCGACCGCATCGCCACGCACATCCTCGCCTTCGAAGGCGACTCGCACGTCGAGTTCTTCCAGGGCAACTACCGCGAATACGAAGAAGACAAGAAGCGCCGCCTCGGCGACGAAGCCGCCCAGCCGCATCGCCTGCGCTTCAAGGCATTGAAGTGAGGCACGGGGTCAGCGTGCACTTTCGCCGAGCAAGAGTGCACGCTGACCCTAGCTAATTTCCCCGCTGGCCGCCAATCCCGATTTCGGCTACCATCGCGCGCCCGACGCGTGCCCCGTGGTGACGCGGGCGCTGTCTCGCGTTCAACGCGAACGCATCACCTCTGGAGACCCGGCGCGCCGTCGCCCCGGGGCCCCGATCCTTCGACAGAGACCCTCATGTACCGACTGATTGCCCTTGCCCTCGCCATGGGCGGCACACAGGCCGTTGCCGCCAGCCTCGAACCCTTGCTGCCGGGATGCCCCTACGTGGAAACCCACGAGCTGGCGACGTTGACGCCGAACAGTTCGAGGTATCAGCGTTTCGTCACCATGGTGTATCGACCGGATGGCCGTCCCGTCATCGCCTACGCCGGCGGCACCAGCAGCGAGCAGAGCCTGCACCTGATTCTCTGCGACGATGTCGCATGCACGAGTCGCACCGATCGTGAGCTGGATACGGTATTCGGCTACGCCGCAGCACCCGGGCTGGTGCTCACCTCGGATGGTCGCCCCCTGCTCTTCGCGGATCGCTTCGGCACCTTGCGCTACTACGAGTGTCACGACACGCAGTGTGCGAGCTTCACGCCGCGCACGATCGAGTCGTCCATCCAGGGCTTCGCCCGCGCCATGATCATGCTGCCGCAAGACAAGCCGGTCATGATCTATTCCACCCGCAATGCAGGCCCCAGCAACTGGGACATCGTGGCTCGAACCTGCACGTCGACGAGCTGCGAGTCGAGCGACCTGACAACCATCCATGACGTCGACCCATCCGGAGACTTCTTCACCGGCGCCGCCACCAGCGCAATCGACCAGTCCGGCATGCTCGCCCTGGCGTTCATTCAGGGCAACAACACCACCGCGAACAACGTGATGCGTGTGCTTCGCTGCACGAATGCCGATTGCTCGACATCGACGGTGAACACCGTGTCGACGCCGCAGAGCAACTCGCATCCCGAGCGAAGCTCCTTGCAGATTCTCGCCGACGATCGCCCGCTGGTGTTCGACGGCCAAACTGGCGCCGTCGCCACACGCTGGGACGGCCTGGTCGAATGCGCCGACGCTGCCTGCAACAGTGCGCTGCCCACGCCACTGACGGTCACCGACGCGACCTACAACGCCGGACTGATCCTGCTCGATGACACCCGTCCGCTGATCGCCAGCTTTGCCGCCAACCAAGTGGGCTTTCACGTCTGCGACGACCTCGACTGCTCAACCTCTTCGACCTACTGGGCAGCATCGGGCGTCTCGCCCTCGGGCCTCGAATCGATGCTGAGCCGCAGCCCTGAGGGCCGGCCACACCTGCTGTACTTCGACGGCGACGGCACCAAGCTCAATGCGCTCACCTGCGCGCCCATCACGGTATTCGCGCAGGGCTTCGAGTCGCCCTGAGAAAGGAAAGGGACGAATAGGGGTCAGAGTGCACTCTGACCCCCGCTGACCTCTTTCGCGTTGCGACCCCTGCCGACCCCGCTAGCCCTAGTCTGACTGCGCAATCCCATTGCTCACCCGTCCACCCATGAAACTCACAAAGTACCTAGCTCAAGGATGTCTGGCTGCAGCGACGTGGACAGCCTGTCTCACTCCCAGCGAAGCAGCCAACCTGATCGTCAGCTCATCGGCGGACGTTGCTGCCAACGACGGCGTGTGCACTCTTCGTGAAGCCATCGAAAACGCTACGACGAACTCCCAGAACGGCCGAGTGAGCCCTGGCGAGTGCAATGCCGGTGGCGCGGACGATGTGATCAGCTTTCTTCCCTCGGTATCGACGGTTGTCTTGAACTCACGGCTTCCACTGATCGGCGGCAACCTCGCGATTCTCGGAGGAGGGGTCGGCGTCGCGCGCACGACCATTCGTCGCAATCCCTCCTATACCTGCAATTTGGATCAGGCCGCTGACGCGCAAGAGTTCAGAATTCTCGCCGACAGCGGCAGCGCAGAAGTCTCCCAGCTCGCGTTCTACCGACTCAATCTCGAACGCGGTTGTGCAGACGGGTCCGCTACTGCTGACAGAGTCGGCGGCGCCGTGTCGCTCTCCAACGATCAAGTGCTGATCGAGGACGTCAGGTTCATCGACAATCAAGCTTCGCTTGACGGTGGCGCCTTGTATGTCGGTCAGGGCGGGCTGAGCATGATCGAAGGTGAGTTCGTGGGCAATCATGCGACCCGTCGAGGCGGAGCCGCGGCCATGTATCCCTCTGGCTACTCAGGGATCGAGAACACCCGCTTCATTCAGAACAGCGCGCAGTACGGTGGTGCCATCGGCGGCGGCCATTTCCAGATGGTGGAATCGGTGTTGGAACAAAACACGGCGACGTTGCTTGGCGGCGCCTTGCACATCACCACCGATGCGATCGTGGCTGCGTCGACGATCAAACAGAACGTGGCGGGCAACTCGGGCGGCGGGGCGCACGCCGAGAATGGCGACATTCACTTGATCGCCACCACGGTATCCGGAAACACCGCGAATAGAGGCGGCGGGCTGTCCGGAAACCTCTGGCTTGAAGACTCGACGGTAGCCGACAATTCGGCGCCGCTGGGCAGCCAGCTGTCGAGCGATTTTGCTCACCTTACCCTCTATCGATCCCTCATCGCCGGAACGGGCGACGCTTCGGATTGCTACTCTGTGGGCGGCTCCGGCTTCGGCCCAAACAACATGGCGACACACGCCAACTGCGGTCCTGGCGGAGTGAGCCTCACGGTGGTGAGCCGAGGCGAGCTGAGTCTGGGGCCACTGGCCGACAACGGAGGCCCCAATGAGACACATGCGCTCGGCGCCCGATCGGTCGCCATCGATGCGGGCGGTCTTGGATGCATCTCTGTTGATCAGCGCGGCGTCGCCCGCCCCTTCGGCTCCGCCTGCGACGTTGGCGCGTTCGAGTACACCGAAGTTGCTCAGACGTCCAACGCGTTGACCGTGAGCCGCGCAGGAGATGCGGGAAACGGCGTGTGCGGAGTGCTTGTCGGAGAATGCACCCTCAGAGACGCAGTGCTGGCCGCACACGACATCGTCGGCGACGTTTCGATTTCGTTTGATCCGGCTGTTTTCTCATCACCGGTCGTCAGCGAGCTGACCCAGGGACGCATCATCGTCCGCCGCTCATTGAACATCCAGGGTCCGGGGCGAGACTTGCTCACGCTGGATGCTGCGTTGAACTCCCGGCACTTCGACATCTACGACGGGCAGTTCGAGACCTTATCGGTGGTGAGGCTTTCCGGCATGCGCCTGATCAACGGACGCGCCATGGACGCCAACGGCGGTTCGATTCGCGCGCAAGAGAGCCTGCACCTCGACGACGTGGCACTGATCGACAACGCCGCGTCGGGACTCGGGCTGGGCGGCGCCGTCTACGCCGGCGGCATGCCGGATGGGGCGACGGTCGCCTTCACCGACGTCGCGTTCGAAAACAACGCCAGCACCCAAGGTGGAGGCGCGTACATCGCGATCCAGAACGGCGGTCAGGCAACGATGGATCGAGCGGTTTTCCTGAACAACCAGGCCAGCGACGGCAGCCTGGCTCGCGGGGGTGGCGTCCACGCAGACGTATCCGGCAGCACGCTCTCCTTGCAGGACGTGCGTTTCGAGAGCAACGCGGTCGACTGCACGGGATTCTGCGGCGGCGGTGGCGCTGCGCTCCACATCCTCGACGGTAGCGACGTCACGGTCAGCAGCTCGAGTTGGATCGGCAACTCGGTGAGCGCCATCGAGAGCGAGGTCGATGCCGGCGGGCTCTGGCTGCAGATCGACGAAGGCAGCGTCAGTCTGGAGTCTTGCTTGTTCGAAGGAAACTCCGTCACTGCCGGCGGAGGCGATGCGGCGCGCGGCGGAGGCGGAGTGTTCGAGGCACCCATGGTCGGTTCGCTCAGCATCGATCGCTGCACCTTCACCGACAACGCATCCTCGGACGTCGGCGGCGGGATCTACTTGAACATTCCGTTCGACGGGGAGGTGACCGTTTCCAACAGCACCTTGTCCGGCAACACTTCGAACTTCGACGGCGGTGGAGTCTTCGCGCTCACCAGCCCCCAATCGGTGCTTGCCGTTGTGGGCTCGACCATCGCACAGAATCGATCCGACGCAGACTCGAACGGCCTGGGCTCGGGCGGCGGCATGGCGAACTCGTCCTTCTCTTCTGGAACGATTTCCGTGGATGGCTCCATCGTCGCCGGGAATGTCGACAACGGATCGGCCCCGGACATCGCAGTAGGCACCTCCCTGCTGGAGCTGCGAGACGCCTTGCTCGGCGACAACGCCGGCTCGGGCCAAGCCGAGGCACCGATCGGCTCGCCCGACATGATGAACAACCTGATCGGCTCAAGCGCTGGCGCGGGTCTGATCGACCCCGTGCTCGGTGACTTGACCCACATCAACGCGCTCACCCGCGTGCACAATCTTCAGCCCGGCTCTCCCGCCATCGACCGGTTCAGTGGCTGCAGCGGCGCAGATCAGGCCGGGAGTCCACGCGGCGTGGATCACGACGGCATGCCCGGCAACGACTGCGATATTGGCGCGGTGGAGTTCACCGTGCGCCTGTTCCGCCACGGCTTCGAATAAGCGAGCAGATGGGGTCAGAGTGCACTTTCGCCGCGCGAAAGTGCACTCTGACCCCACGCAGCCGCTACTCCACCCGCACGCGCTTCAGCAGCCGCGGCGAGCCCGGCGCGAAGGCGGTGCGCCCGTGCAGCACGCGGTGGTTGTCGAGGATGAGCAGATCGCCCGGCAACAAGCGGATGCGCCGGGCTGCCGACTGGAAGAGCGCCTCGAAGCGCGTCATCCATTCGGACTGCTGCGCGCTGAGTGCTTCGCCGCGGCGCGCGACGCAGCCGAGTATCTCGTCGCGGTGGTAACGCACCAGGTCGCCGTCCAGCGTGACGCTGTCGCCCGACGGATACGGCAGACGCCATGTGCGTAGCGCCTGCAGCGTCTCGGCATCGGCCAGCGACACGATGCGGTCGCGCTCGGCCAGCACGGTCTCGCCGCCGCCTTCCGGATCGGCACGCCAGCAGTGCAGCAACACGTAGCGACACGGCTGCGCCAGGAACGATTCGTCGCTGTGCAAGGCGAAGGCGGCGTGGTGACCGGACAGCAACGGCTTGCCGAACTGATCGCGCGGCGCCTCCGCCAGCGCTTCCACCCGCTGCACGCCCTCGCCTTCCACCAGACCCGACCGTCGAGGCAGCGCACGTGTCGACACCGCGCCCAGCTCGCGCGCGATGCGCAGCAGGCTGGCGTTGTCGGCGTCGAGCGCCACGCCGCGCACGATGGATATGGATCTTTCAGAATCGCCTGGCAATTCAGTTCGCACGCAATCTCAGAAACCTTCAAGCCACGCGCGAACTGCCGCCAACGGAAACCGTAGAGCTATGCCGAGCGCGACAACAATCACCAGCCAAGCAGGCGACTGCGCGCGCTCGAACTTGCCGAAATAGCGCCACATGCCGCGATGCTTTTGCCATTCGACCCAGATCGGTCGGCGTCGGCTCGAGGTGCCTTTGACGTGGGTGACGCGCACCGCGGTGGCGCAGGCGACGGCTTGCCCGGCGAGCTGCAGTCGCTTGCACAGGTCGAGGTCTTCGCAATGCAGGCGATAGCCTTCATCGAGCCCGCCGACGGAACGGAATGCTGTGGCGCGCATGAGCATGAGCGCACCGCTGATGGCCTCGACGCGCACGGCCTCGTCGGGACAGGCCTCCACCGGCTGCGTCCACAAGGGTGTGCGCTCTACCCAGGGCAGAAATTGCCGTGCGCGCGGTGCCTGGCGCAACGACGCTGCCTGGGGTGAACCGTCTTCGTTGAGCAGCTGCGCGCCGAGCACCCCCAGTTGCGGAATCCTGATCGCGATGTCGATCAGCCGCGCGAGCTGCCCGGGCTCGAGAAAACAGTCGGGGTTGAGGAACAGCAGCCACTCGGCGGCACAGTCCGCGGCGCCGCGATTGCAGGCCACCGAAAAGCCGAGATTGCGCGCATGGTGAACCAGGGTGCAGCGATCGAGACCGATCAGCGCTTCAGCGGGATCGCGCGACGAAGCGTTGTCGACGATGCAAACCTCGAGCGCGACCTCAGACTGGGCCAGCACGGCCTCGACGCAGCGACGCAGGGTGGCTTCGCTGTCATGGGTGACGATCACCACGCGGCATGTGGGGTGATCGTGCACGGGCTGGCGTCAGTCGATGTCGCCGCAGGCCGCGACCTGCCAGGCCTGCGCCCAGACGCGCATGCCGGCTGCCAGCGTCGTGAGCTCGTGTCGCAGCAGCGACGCGCACTGCGCAGCGGTGGCGTCGTGCGGCCAGCCGCCGTAGCGCGGCGGATCGCGATCGACGACTGCGCGCCCGTTCGCTTCGATGAGCCGGCGAACGTCGTCGCGCCAGAGGTCGGGCGCGGCGCTGTTGGCCTGCAAGGCCCCCTTCAGCCGCTCGATCAGGGTCGAGCGCTGATACACCTGATGCTCGCGCAGGAATCCGACCATCTGCGCTTCGCTGGCATCGCTCAGATCTTCGAGCACAGCGGCCGCCGAAGCGAGACGGCGCTCGGCCCCCTCGGCCATCACGTCGGCCGTCGCGCGCCGCAGCAGCTCGGCAAGACAATGGTTGACGTCGCCGGTCTCGGGCACGTCGAGCAGGGACGAGCGATCGCGCGGCGTGCCCTGCTGCACATGCGCCACCGACAGGGGCACATCCATCTGCACCGCCTCGGGGTGCATCAGGCCGGCCAGCGCATTGAAGAACGCATCTTCGCCGCGACCGAACGGACTGGTCGGCGGCATCAGTCGGGTGTTGTCGACGGCGAACGGCGTGAAGGCGCCGACCCGGCTGACCTGGAAGCGATCGGTACCCCACCACACGGGCGGATTGCCGCGAATGTGTTCGAAGGCATCGCCGGCAGCAAACCAGTCCTGGGTGGCGCGCGGATCAAGCAGATACAGCCACGACAGTGCCGCCGCACCGCTGTGCCCGCGATGTCCGTTGACCGTGGACATCACCCATGAGGACGGACGCAGCAAGGGCAGATGACTGGGCGCGAGGCCTGCGAGCGCGGCGGAATGGAACGGGATGCGTCCGCGCGTACCGAGCAGCGTGCCGAGCTTGTGCCCGCACAGGGCCAGGTGAAACGCGAACGGATCGTCGACGGCGTTGCCGCCCGCGGCCGCGGCGGCGTCGAGGTCGGCGAACACCCGCGGGCTCCATGCCTGGCCGGTGAAGTCGATGGTGTTGCGCGGGTGCGGATGCTGGCGAACCGGAAACTGGAAATCGTCGTCGAGCAGGCAATAGCGCTTGCCGGCCGCCAGCAGGCTGATGAGATTCTTGCCGATGCCGCCGCCGCGCCAGCCGCGGTGCTTGCGGTCGCGCTGCAGCATCCGCGACAGGGACTCACCGTCATCGACCTGCCCGGCGAGGCGCTGCACAGTGTCGGACCACGACGTCGCGCCGACATAGCGTGTCGTTTGCGCGGACTCGCCGGCAAACGACTGCAGCAGCCTCGCATGCTCGGCCGCGGCTGCCTCGTCGGTCGAGTCGTCGATGATGCAGAGCGTGCCCGGCACCTTGCCGGCCTTCGCCAGCGGCAGCAGGGAAGCGAGCAGCGACTTCAGCTGCGCCGGTTGGTCGCAGCAGCGCACGAACACGCCGGCGCATTCGGCGGGCGTGTTGGCCGGTTCACGCGCAAAACCCTGCAGGAAGGCGTCGTCGGTGATCATCAGCCCGCGACTGGCCAGGCTCTCGAGCACGCGCTTGATCGCGACTTGCTGGCCCTGCATGTTCGGCATCTGCTCGGCGAGGGCGTTGGCGTGCTCGTCCATGCTGCGGAAGGCGCGACAGGCGTCCAGCGCTTCGAGCACCTGCGCCGTCATCACGTGGTTGCGGTCGAGCTGCGGGTCGTAGAACACGATCTCGCCCTCACCCAGCGAGGCGGCCCTGCCGTCTATCGACGCGTACAACGGCCCCTTGTTGCCCCCCTGATTCAGCGTCACGGTGCCGTAGTCGATCTTGTAGTCCATGCTCAGCGTTCGTCCAATCGTTGTTTCAGGCTGGCGACCTCGGCCTCGAGTTCGGCGATGCGTGCGCCAGCAGACATGTTCTTGCGGATTTCGTGGTTGTAGTGCGCGTACACCGATTCGTCGGCATCGCCGAACAAGTGCACGGCCGGCAGCCGCGCACGGTGCGCGCCGTTGTGGCTGCACACCGCGACCCAGTACATCGGCTCATGGTCGAGTGTGTCGTGCGGTGCGTCGCCCTGCATGGTGGTCGCGGCCGCGCTGCCGGCGAGATCCGGCCGCCAGAGCACCGACTGGAACAGCAGTTTCTGCGCGACCAGATCGACGTGTTCGAAGCGGTTGCGCAGCAGCGTCTCGAACTCATGGCGGTACAGCTCGCGCACGTGGAACTCGTTGCGGAATCCGCTGCGGTCGCTGTAGTTCGCCTTGTCCGGCGTGGAGATGATCAGCACGCCTTCGCGGTCGAGCACGCGGGCGAAGCCATCGAGCAGCGCGTCATGCGCCTCGAGGTGCTCAAGCGTTTCGAAGCTGACGACGAGATCGGCGCTTGCGGTGTCCAGCGCGTCGAGCCGGGTCACGTCCATGCACTGGAAGCGCAGCCGGGGCGTTGCTCCGTAGCGCGCCTGTGCGTGGGCCACGGTGGTGTCGTCGATGTCGAGCCCGAGCACGGAGCGGGCATCCGCGGCCAGCAGGGCGCTGCCGTAGCCTTCGCCACACGCCGCGTCGAGCACCCGGCGTCCGGCCGCCCATCGGCGCGCGAAGGCATAGCGATGCTGGTGTTCGTACCAGATCTCGCGCACGCATTCGGGGGTGAATCGCTCGCCGGTGAATTCGAGGGTGGGGTTGGTCATCGAAGGTGGGCTTGTCTGGTCTGGGGAAGCGCCCTGCGCGCTTCGGGTCGTACTGAATGGGCAGAATCGCGTTGCGCCCGGTGTGCGAGAGAACGCCCGGCGAATCGGTCGCCACCGGGCTCGACTGCGAGGGAGTCCGGTCGCGCCAGGTTCCGTCGACATCTGCAGCAGACACTGCGCACTAGTCGCGCGAAGCGAGATGCTCCAGGCGACCTCCCCGACGCGCCAGGGCTTCGTCGAGTCGGGCGCGGAGCTCGTGCAGTGGATCCCGGGCGATGAAATCCGCGACGAGGTGATTGTAGTCCGGATAGCGGTGGGTGAGTCGGGCCAGGTTCTCGCCACCGGGCTTGTGGCCTGTCTCGGCAAAGGAGGCATGGCCCCGGTGGGCCACGTAGGCGCTCGGGCACAGCACATTGCGCCAGCCGTGCGCAGCAGCGCGGCGGCAGAAGTCGTTTTCCTCGCCATAGCCCCGCCCGAAGGTCGCGGCGTCGAACCCGCCGAGCGTGTCCCAGGCGCTGCGCCTGATCCACATCGCGAAGCCCACGCCGGTGGGCAAGTCGACCGGCGCCTCGTCGGCGAGCTCAGCGGCTGCGTCGGCGATGCATGCGGCCTCATCGGCCTCGGGCATCGGGTTGGCGACGCAGAACTTCGGGTAGGAACAGATCTCGGCGTTGTTCGACCACGGCGTGATGGTGGCGATGGCAGGATCGCTGGCGGCGCATTGGGCGAGCTGCTCGATCCAGCCGGGCGTGACCCGCGTGTCGGAATTGAGCAGCACGACATCGCGGCCGGGGCAGGCATCGACGGCAGCTATACAGTTGCCGACGAATCCCAGGTTGCACGACTGTCGCATCACCCGAATGTTCAACCCGGGATGCCGCGCGGGCAGCGATTCGAGCAGCGGCCGAATGCGCGGATCGGGCGACGCGTCGTCGGCGAGCAACAGCGGGACGTCGGCGCGCAGCGTCGGCAACAGCGACTCGAGGCACTCGGTCAGCGCATCGACCGCGTTGTAGACCGGAACGATCACTGCGGGCGCGTCGGCGCGCGCCCTGGATCCGCGAAGCGATTCCACCGGCGATCCGACCCGGTTCACCCTGCGGCGACCCCGGGCCCACGCACGCTCATCGGGCCTCTTCGTGCTCTTCTTCGATGCCCTCGGCGGTGCCGATGGCCACATTGCCTGCACCGTCCGGCAGGTATCGCGTGCGCAGCGAGAGCAACAGGTCGGGGCTCGGCTGCATGGTCTGCGAACGCAGGCCATCGAGCAGGGCGTTGCGCTGGGCGCCGAGGAAGTCCTTGTGCAGTTCGGCCAGGATGCCCTCGCGGACTTCTTCAAACGGTCGCTGCTGGCTCGGCTTGCGCGCGATGAGCTGGATGAGGTGCGCACCAAAGCGGGTCAGCACTGGCTCGCTCAGTTCACCCGGCTGCTGCAGCTTGAACGCCGCCTCTTCGAATGCACCGACGGTTTGGCCGCGCACGAGGTCTTCGATCAGGCCCTTCTTGTCGCCAGCGGCCGGTTCTTCCGAGTGCGCGGCGACGAAATCCCCGAACTCGCCTCCTTCAGCGAGAAACTGGGCACGAAGCTCGGTGGCCAGCTTGATCGCCTGCTCCTCGCCGTGGGCCGAAGTACGGATGAGCAGGTGGCGCACGCTGATGGTCTCCGGCGTCGCGTAGGCCTGCTTGTTGCCCAGGTAGCGTTCCTTGGCGGCGGCGCTCAAATCGGGCACCTTGATCTCGGCGATGCGCTTTTCGAGCCAGCGGCGGGCCAATGCCTGGTCAGCGGCCAACTTCACTTCCGCTTGAACAACCGGATCGGACTCCATGCCGAGCCCGCGCGCTTCCTCGGCCATCTGGCGAACGATGAGCATCTTCTCCAGCGTGTCTTCAATGCGCTCGGGGCTGTTCATGAAACCCGCGCGCTTGGTCAGCGGAATTTTCGACACGCGCGCGTCGACATCGGTGAGCGTCAGGACCGCGGATCCGCGGGACACCACCACCTCGTTCGATGCGGGCGCATCGGCGGCGCGGACAGGCGCAGTCGCCGCGAGTGCGCCACCAAGCATGAGGCCGGTCAGGTACGGGAAACGCGAAAGCATCGGCTCAACTCCGGAAGTCGTCGGGATTCGGCACAGACCATGTTCTTCCCTGCAAGTTCCCTGGCAGGAGTCCGTGTGGGCTGCCGGCTCTTTCATGGGCCACCGGGCTCCGCGAAGTTCGAATCATCGCAGGGCGCGCTTCGTCGTGGCACACGTAGGTCGTCAGGTCGAGGCGCCAGACGATGATTCACGCCCACTCCGAACGGCGCACAAAAAAGAAGGCCGGGGTTCACCCGGCCTTCCGTTCTTCCAACGCTCGCTGCAACTATCCGCCGCTGACGTTGTGCTTGCCCATCATGTCGCAGCCGGCGAAGCCGATACCGTTGTTGCAGGTTTCTTCACCGACTGTGATGCCGCCGGCCGGGCTCGCGGCAATCACGTTGATGTAGTACTGCACACCGGCGGTCACCTTGCATACGCTGGCCGAGGCTGACGCCTTGCTGCTGTAGAAGAAATCGCCCGAAGAAATGAACTTGCGGCAGACCGCCAAGGCGGCGGGGTCGGTACCGTCACCGGCTGCGCGGAAGTCACCCGCACAGGGGCTGACGGTCACGTACAGTCCGCCACCGCCGCCGATCGGGCGCGCCGGGCTGTAACCGATCAGGGTGTTGGCCTGCGCTTCCGAGAATTCCATGCGAATCGTCGTCTCGACGTTCGGCACGAAGGAAATCACGGTGTACTTGCCCTTGTCGGCGCCGAACGGTGTCACCGCGCCGGTGCTGTTCGGGTAAGTCGGAATCTGCTGGCCATTGGGCCAGGTGAACGCCTGGGCCCAAGTCCTGTCGACTCGCGTGAACCCGGCCGGCAGGATGTTGGCATTCGGCCCGACTTCGCAGGCGCCCGTGCCACCACCGCCAGCCTGAGTCGTCGCCGTGGCGATCGCCGAGTAGCTCGAGAACAGACCACCGCCGTCCACGGCACGCACGCGGTAACGGTAGCTCGTCGAGGCCGTCAAGCCGGTGTTGGAGTAGGAGTTGGTCGAGGGGGATGCGATCTCGGCAAACACGCTGCAGGTTGAACCGGTGCAGCGCTCGACGCGGTAGCCGGCGAGGCCCGAGCCGCCCGAATCGGTCGACGCTGTCCAGGTCAGGTTGATCTGGGTATCGCTGGCGGCGGTCGCCACCAGACTGGACGGTGCGGTCGGCGGCGTGGTGTCGCCGGTGCCCGAACCCAGCGGCACGCAGGGGTTGGTATCGGTCACCACACAGCAGCGGTTGTCGCTGCCTGAAACCGTCTGGCATTGAAGGATGAGGTTGCCCTGTGCATCGAACTGCACGGTGCTGCCATTCTGGATCGCAATCGTCAGATTGTCGGAGTTGGAAACCACCACGTTGGCAGCGCCAACCGTGGCTGATACGGCAAGCGAGGCTGCCAGTACGAAAGCTTTCTTCAGCGTAATCCGCATGGAACGGGACCTTCTCGGTGAAATCAAACGGTGGATCCGGAGTCGCCGGCGAGTATTGCCCACCCTGCGCGCAGCGCGCAGCGGTAGTGTGCCGCGGGCATAGGGTAGCAGCTCTGGCTCACGAATCGCTGAACCATACTGCCGCAGGGGCGCGGGTCTGAACCTTTCGTCGCTGGCCCGGTGTGCCATGTGCACGGGTCTGGATTCTTCACCGGATCCGGAGGGCTGTCCCGAGCCCCGGCCCTGAAAAATGTCTTCCCAAAAACAAGGGCCCCGAAGGGCCCTTGTCGTACCACTTTGCAGCGTACCGCTTAGGAAGCCGGGTTGCCCGTCGGGGTGGGCACGCCACCGGTAACGGTAACCGACTGGCTGTCGCGGCTGGCGCGGTGCTTCGAGATCGTCGAGTAGTTCGCCAGGACACCCGGCGAAGCATTCGCGTTCGTGAAGTTCGACACCGAGAAGCCGGTGAGCGGCAGACCGAACAGCTGGTTACGAGCTTCCACGCCGGTGTCGTCGCCGGCGCCGGAGACGCCCAGGTCAAGCAGGTAGTTGAACTGATCGCCGATCGCCATCGCAATCCAACCTTCCGTGAACACCGCATTGTCGATGTCCAGCAGGTCGATGTTGCGAGCAAAACGCGAACCCAGGATGGCCGAGTTGCCAGCGGTCACTTCGGCGTTCTGGTTCCAGGTGATCACGTTCGCTTCCCAGCACAGGCTGAGACCGACGATGTCCTGGGACGGCGGGGGCGGCGAGAAGTCGACCGTACCCGGAGCGACGCCCGTTTCCTGCTCTTCACGATCGAAGTAGGTCACGTTGATCGGCTCGCAGAAGCCCGACACGTCGAACAGGAAGCCGTCGCCACTGTCGTTGTCGTCGTGGCTCGGGCTAACGGTCGAGAACGGCGCCAGAGCATCGGTCGACTCAATGTGCAGACGCTTGGTCGGGAAGGTAACGACCCACTCGGTGTCGGAGAAACCGTCAACCGTGCTGTACTCGTTGTAGATGTTGTCGTGCATGAAGATCGACGACACCGCGTCCGGACGACCGGAAGCAAAGTCGAGCGTGATCAGCGCGCCGTTGTCGAAGATGATCGAGTCAGCTTCACCAGCGGCGGTAGCGGCGGACAGCAGGCTCGGCTGCAGGTTGCCCGGGTTCGTGTGCAGCGAACCGTCGCCCAGCAGGTAGAAGCCGTCGATCGCGTCAGCGTTGTACGAGAACGCGGTGCCGTTGGCGACGTTGACGATGATCGCACCGCCGAACAGACCACCGGTCGGGCCACGGACGTCGAGGTCCGGGTTGCTCGCCCAGTCGTTCGCGCCGAGGTTGTTCGCCCACGAGTTCACGAGCAGCTGGCAGTTGGCCGGAACGGCCGGGGCACCCACGCCCACGCCATCCGGATCGCCGCCATGGGTAGCAGCCGCTTCGAAGCCGGTGACGGCCGAGATCATTTCGATCGGGTCGTCCCAGTCTTCGTCGACCACGCCCATTTCGATCATTTCGATATGACCTTCACGGGTACGGCCCAGATCGTTCTCGGCGTCGTCGTTGGTCGCCGGGGTGTTGCCGGCGTACGCAAAGTTACGGAAGTCAACGCCACCAGCCGGGATCGTCGGCACGGTGCAGCTGGTGTCCGACGTGAACAGACGAGCAGCGGTCGTGCCGCCACCGTTGTCGGTCACAGCCGCGGTCCAGACGTCGAACGGCGACAGGTACAGGTTGAAGTCGAGCACTTCGCGCGAGTTCTTGGCTTCGAGGAAGCGAACCTTGACGGCCTTCACTTCGTCGACGGTGTTGACGACCGAGATCAGCGTCGCGTTGCCACCGTTGACGGTGTAGTACGGGTAGATCAGGACCTGACCCAGACCATCCGGGTTCAGGTTGACCGCGGTCGCCACGTTGACCAGACCAGCGGCGCCGGCAACACCGGCGACGACTGCGGTCGTCAGCGAATTCTTTTTCATCAGAACACTCCTAAAAATATAGGTCCACAGGGCTTTTGCGCCACCCCGCCCACTTCCGGATGCCGCTTTTTGAGCGGCTTGGCATGCAGGGGTCAGGGCAACAGCCCCCACAGCTTACGACACATTTCCAGCCCGCCGCAAGACGGTTTTAATCATTGCCTAACAATTTCCTGGGGCGCGTAGCCCCAGCCGGAACCGGTATTGATCCAGCGCTCGGTCACCGGGGACTGCGAGGATACCCGGCCAACGCCCGGCAGGGTGGACTTGATCGAGTAGTGGACGTTGACGATGACGCTGCAGACCTCGCCTTCGGGCTCGCACTCGACGTCCCGGATCTCGGCGCCCAGCCAGGTGACCGGGCGGCTACCCAGACCGGAGGCATAGGCATCCTGGCTCTGCATGCTTCGGGCGCCCTCGGAGAGAAAGGCGTAAGCGGCGGCGAAATCACGCTTCAGCAGCAGATTCCAGCGCTCGGTGGCGCGTTCGCGGACGACCTCCACCGGCGGACGGTTGTCCACGGCGGCGGCCTTGGTGCCGGGCCCGCCCGCGCATCCTGCCGCGGTCAGGGCGGCAAGAACGGTTGCCAGGCCGAGGATGGGGGATGTGCGCATGAGCGGGGTCTCCATGATAGGTGTGCTCGGGATTGCCGTGCCCGGGGATGCTGTGCTGGACGGGGAAGTTGCCCGACCTTCGGCCTCGCCCGGCGCCGCCGGAGGACACCGTCCGACCCGGCAGCGCGATATCGACGGGTTATTTCCGCCGGAATGGCTCGATGGCGCGGAACTGCGCCTTGTACTCTTCGGTGATGCGGCGCGCCTCGTCCGTGTTGTGGACCACCTTCGGGGTGATCAGCACGAGCAGTTCCTGACGGTTGACCGACCGCGACTTGCGCCCGAACAGGCCGCCGACGACGGGAAGTCTGCTCAGCCCCGGCACGCCGGAATTGCCCTTGGTGTCGGTCTGCTTGATCAGGCCGCCCAGCACCACGCTCTGACCGCTCTGGATGGCGATCTCGGTGGAAATGGTGTTCTGCGAGATCGGCGGATTCGTGCCGGGCTGGATTTCGCCGACCGGCGAGCTGTCTTCCTGGTCGATCTGCAGGAACACCAGGCCGCCCGGATTGACCCGCGGCGTCACCGAGAGGGTAATGCCGGTTTGCAGGTACTGGGTGGTGTTGAACACCGTGTCGCCACTGACGCCGCCGATGCCGCCGATCGAGGTGGAGTTGATCGGAATCGACGAGCCGGAATTGATCGTCGCCGACTTGTTGTTGAGCACGACCAGAGACGGGGCGGAGAGCACTCGCACTTCGCTGACGTCGTCGATCAGGTCGATGATGGCGCCGGCGTTGGGCCCGACGAAGGACCAGCTCGTGGCCGCGCCCTGGATCGAGCCGGCGAAGTCGCCCCAGATGTTGCGCCCGACCGCCGAGGGCGCACCGTCACCCAGCCCGCCGGCCACGGCGTTCTCGAAGTACCAGCGCACGCCATAGCTCAACTGGTCGTTCAGCTGGACGGAAATGATCTGCGCCTCGATGACGACCTGAAGCGGCACGATGTCCAGACGTTCGATGACCCGACGGATCGACTCCCACTGCATCGGCGTGGCGCGCACGATCAGCGAGTTGCTTTCCTCGACCGAGGACAGGCGCACGTCGTCATCGAGGGTGAGCGACACGTTGCCGCCACCGGAGCCGCCCGACGAGCCCTGGCTGTTCGTGCCGCGCGCCGCCGCGCCCCCACGGGTATTGCTGCTGCGCGTGTTGGTGCCGCGCTGGTTGTTGTTGACCGCTGCCTGCTTCTCGTTGGAGCTGGAGGTGCTCGCCGATTTCTGGTTGCTCTGGCTGCGCGTGCCGCCGCTACGCTGGTTCGTCACGCTGTTCAGTCTGGCCGGCTGCAGCCCCGGGGCCACGCTGCCCCCCGAACGCCCGCCACCGCCACCGGACGACCCGCCGAACACGTCACCGAGGGTCTGGGCAAGATCGGCAGCATTGACGTTCTTGACGTCGTAGACGTAGAGACGCGCGCCGGCCTCGCCGCTGCCCAGGTCGAGACGCTCGAGCCACTCTTCGACCGACTTCAGGTATTCCTTCTGCGGCGTGATCACCATCACGCCATTAATGCCTTCCAGCGGCACGAAGCGGAACATGCCCGCCAGCGGCGTGCTGCTGCCTTCGCCGAAGATCTTCTCCAGCTCGCTGACGACCTTGTCGGCCTCGGCCTGCTGCAGGGAGAACATGCCCACCGACATGCCCGACAGCCAGTCGACGTCGAAGATGTCGACGGTCTGCAGGTAGTTCTCGAGTTCGGAGCGCGTGCCGCCGAGCACCAGCATGTTGCGCGCCGGATCGACGTTCACGATCGCATCCGGCTTGGCGTAGGGCTTGAGCAGCTTTTCCATCTCCATCACCGAGATGTACTGCAGCGGCACGGCGCGCAGCTCGAAGCCGCGCGCGTTCGACACCGGCCCGGTACGCGGGGTGAGGTTGCCGGGCACCGCCTGGGCTACCGGGAGAATCGTGTAGCGGCCGTCCTGCCAGACCAGGGTGGCGTTGTTCCAGCGCAGCAGCATCTCGAGGATGGACAGCGCCTGGTCGCTTCGCAGCGGCTTGGCCGTGGCGAACGTGACCGTACCCTGCACGCCCGGCGCCACCACGTAATTCTGCTGCAGGATCTCGCCGAGGATGGTCTTGATCACCGCGTGCAGCGACTCGCCTTCGAAATTGAAGGTCACCTCACCCGAACCGGTCGGTGCAGGCGGAATGCGCGAGGCCGCCTTTTCGTTGATGAACGACCCGGTGCCCTCGTCCTTGATCGGGAAGGTGGGCATCTCGACGGCCGACTTGTCGTCGCCGAGCACCTCGGCGGACGGCGGCTCGGCGTCTTCACCCGCGCGATCGGCGAGCACCGAGACGGGCGACCCCAACGGGGACAGCTGCCCGGGACGGGTCGTGGCGCAGCCGGTCAGGCCTACCAGGGCCGCCACCACGAACATCATGCGAAGTTTCAATGTGCTCTCCTTCATTCGCCTCGCTCCGCCCGAGCACGCTCGGCTTCTTCCCGCATCTGCCTGCGGCGTTCTTCGATGCGCCGGCGGATCTGCTCGGCGCGGCTTTCCGGCGACTCGGCCGCGGGCTCGGACTTGTCTTCTTCGACGACCGGCTGGGCATCGGCGCCGTTGCGGCCTCCGTTGTTGCCGGGACGCGATTCCTGAATGACCGGGCTGGCCGCAGCCACTGGTGTGGGCGCCTGCCCGCCCGACCCGTCAAACACGCGCAGTTCGAGCGTCGATCGGCCACCGGGGCCCTCAAAGACCGCATTGCGGGGGCCGAGTTCCGACAGTTTCCAGGCGGCCTGGTCTCCGGCCAGCGCGTCGCCCGGCTTGAGCGTCTGCGACTGGCTGGTGTTCTGGTCGAGCACGATGGCGAACTTGTGCTCGGGGGTGATGATGATGCTGGTCACCGTCACGTTCAACGACGCCGAGGGCGTGGCGACTGCGACAGGCTCTTCGCCCTCCCCCTCGACCGGGATCGGACGCCGGGATTCGTTGAACAGGGGGCGCTCGCTGATCACCGCGTACTCTTCCATGCCGCCGACGCCGCTGGTGGCCGAGCTGAGGTCGACGCTGCTCACCGCCGCCGCCGAGGCGTCCGGGTGCAGCGAATAGCGCGCGCCCAGCCCGCCGTACACCGTGCCCAGCACGAGCAGCGACCAGACGAAGAACACGCCGGCCGCGACGCGCCCGACCGACAGCATGGTCATCTGGTTCATGGCGACTTCTCCTTGTGGCGCAGGAAGCCGTACACGTCGAAAGTGAAGTCAACCGCCTCGGGTGCGGCCTTGCCGCCCCGCGCGAACTGGCGCCGGTTGACGGCACTCAGATCGCTGACGAAGAGTCGCGGGCTGTTCGACTCGAGCCCGTGCAGCACCGGCGCGAAGTGCTCCATGGTGCAGCGCATGCGCACCTTGATGGTGACACGCAGGAACGGCTCTTCGATGGTTTGCCGGAACGGCGACCGACTGCTGATGGTGCAGGCGGCACCGGCCTTCTGCTCGTCGACGAGCGATTGCAGGCGCTGGATCATCGCCGAGGCCGCGAGATCGAAGTTGCCCTCGACCAGGAACTCCGGGCTGGCGGCCTCGAACGCGCGCACCTCGGCCAGTCGCTCCTCGATCATCGGACGCTCCTGCGCGGTGGCGCGCAGCCTCGCCTCGGTGTCGCGCAGATCGATCAGCTCGGCGCGCGCCTCGAAGAACGGCGCGGTGAACCACCAATGCACGCCGAGCAGGTAGACCAGCGCAAGCAGGATGACCAGGATGGCCAACGCTGCGGCCCGCCCCTGCACACCGGTCGGCCATTGCCGGTTCATGGCTTGGCTCCTTCGCCGGTGAAACGCACCGTGAGGGTGGCGCGGTCCTTCCCGGAACGTGGATCGGGCTGGATCGCGCCGACCAGCGAGGGATTGTCGAACCTGGCCTCGTTCTGCAGTCGTTCGACCATCTGCGCAGCCGAACTGCTCTGCAGCGAAATCGATGCAGTGTCACCGCTGTAACTCAGGCGCTCGAGATACGTGTCATCCGGCAGCAGCTCGGTCAGCAGGCGCAGGAGTTCGAGCATGCTCGGCTGCTGGGCACGGTGTTCGGCGAGAAAATTGGCGGCGCGGACGGCATCTTCGAGATTGGTCTTGAGTTGCGCGGTCACGCGAGCCGCGGCGCGCTGGGACTCGATCTCGGCTTCGAGCTGCGCCACCGCACCCCGGCGGTTGTCGACCAGCTGTGCCATGGCCAGGCCCAGGCAGAGCACGCCGCCCAGCACCAGACCCAGGTTGATCAGGAACGGGCGATGGTCATGCGCGCGACGTCCTTCCAGCGGCAGGAAGTTGTACCCGGCCGGGCGGCCCTGAACATCGAGGTCCACCGCATCGAGTCGGTCGGCGATCGGACCCACGCGCTCGAGCAGTCCGCGGTAGGCGTCCTTGGGAATCACCGCAAGGTCGACCGCGAACGTCCGCGCACCGGCCGGCGGCATCGTCACCCTGCAGTCGTACATCACCTGATCGCCGCGGAACGGCGTCTGCCGGTCGATCTCGAACGCCGCCATCGAGCGTGCGTTGTTGAGCGCCGCGGCAGGCAGGTTGAGCGTGCGCCGCAGCGCAGCGCCCGGCGGCAGCAGCAGCACGCGGGGCGCGTGGGCGGGCAGATCGCCGACGGCGGCCTCGAACGCCTCGACACCGGCCTCATCGACCGGAAAGCGGATCACCGGCAACGCCGTCGCGACCTCGCCGACCACGCGGACCGGGGTGAGCCCGTCATCGCTCCACTGCAGCCTCAGCTGTTGCTCGGGCGCCGACAGCAGGTGCTGCCAGCGCGCCGGAATGCAGTCGCGCAGCTGTCCGGTCCACCAGGCCAGGAAGGCCGGCAGACCCGACTGCGCGTAGCGCACGCGCAGGCGTCCTAGCAGGGGTGACAGGGCGTCGGCAAACGGCATGGAATTCAATTCGGGGCGCTCAGTTGAAGCTGCCGTCCTGCCAGCGCAGCACCGTATATGCCGAGCCGGACAAGGGAACAGCCGCCATGCGGATGGTGGTATCGAGCGCAGCCCAGGCCCCGTTGGGAAGCCGCGCACGCGACTGGACAGTATAAGTGCCGCTGCCCCCCACGGTCACCAGAGGGCTGCCGTCGGGCAGCACATCGGGCATCAGCCCCGAGGTGGGATCGTAGGCGAGGCGCATGGCCAGGGCCTGCTGCGCGAGCAGCGCATCCATGCCGGGCATCGCCTGCAGCACGTCGACCGGCGCGAAGGCAGGATTCGGCCGGGCCTGCATGCTCCACACCGTCAGCGACGGCTCGATCTCCTGGTACAGGGCGTAGCTCATGCCGAGCACCTGCTGCACCTCGGAGACCAGATCGAAGGGTGCGTCCTTGGCCCCGTAGGGCAGCCCTGCGGCCTCGTAGTCGTCGTCTTCGGCGCCCCCCGGCGTGATCAGGTCGTCCGGGTCGCGGAAGTCGATGACGGCCGCCGCGAGCGCCGAGGCATCGACGGTTTCCAGGCCATGCACCTCGAAGAACCGGGTGAGGATTTCCTGATCGGCCTGATTCAGATCGAGCTTGCCGGTTTCATCGGTGATCTCGATTTCGATCTCGGCATCATCGAACTGGAAGGTGTAGACGCGTCCATCGGGCATCCAGCGCTGGGCGGGATCGGGCCAGGACAGCGCGTACACGGCCTGGCTGATGCCGGCTTCGGCAGCGTAGCGCGCCTTGGCCCCCTCGAAGGTTTGCCGCGCCATCAGACGCTCGCTGCGCGCCAGCAGGGCGAAGGCGCCCAGCACGATCGCCAGCAGGGCGAGCAACCAGAGCACCAGCAGGAAAGCGATGCCCGACTGGCGCGTCCTCATGGCGCCTCCCGCGGCTTCGGGTTGCTGGGCGACCCGAAGCCCGGCGCGCGTGGCCGCAAACTGTCGAAGCTCAGCACGCTGTTCGACGTGGCGACCAGAGACGCGGCCTCGAACACCGGCCAATGGCGCGGATCATCATCGTCGAAGTCCAACTCCAGGCGCAGCATGACCGGCAGTTCGACCGGCATTTCCCACTCGTTCTCCCAGTCGTCGAGCTCGCCGTTCTCGTCGAGCCGACGGAAGCTGAAGCCGCCGTCGCGAATGCCGTCGATCAGCACCACCGGCTCGGCATCGTCCGGAAAGCCGGCCTCGGGATCCCAGCCGTTGAGCTGGGCGAAGCGGAACTGCAGCTGCCTGCCGCGGTCGCCGCGAACGATCTCCAGGCGCTGCACATGCGGCCCGCCATGCGACAGATAGCCCGGCATCGGCGCCACGAACTGGATCGCGTCCTCGGAGCCCTCGAACCGCTTCTCGCCCCCGTCGTCGACCACGTAGTCGAACGGCGCGGACATCATCTGGCTGATCTGACGGCGCATGAACTGCTGCACGGTGCGCATTTCTTCCGTGCGCTCGATGAGCCGTTCACCGCTCGTGCTCGCCTTGGTCGCCACGCGGATGCTGCCGTAGGCCAGCCCCACCAGCAGCGCAAGCAGGCTCACGCTGAGCAGAATCTCCAGCAAGGTGAATCCGGACTGGCGCGCGCGCAAACTCATGGTTGTGCCGGCATCATCGCCTTGAGGGTCGAAAAGCGCGCCTCGGCGGTCTGCTCACCGTGCGGCCAGCGCATCGCCAGATCGACGCGAAGCAACACCACCGGCGTGTTCAGGGGATCGATGCCTTCGGGGATGTTCTCCATCGCCACCTGGTACTCGGTGACTTCGGCGACCCAGCTGTAACCGTCGTCGAACTCGCCGTCGTAGCTGCCCTCTTCGATCGGTGCACCGACGCCCAGGGTATCGAGCACGCTCTGCGCGTGCAGCGCCGCGCGCGTGTGCTCGGCGGCCTGGCGACTCTGCTGCATGGCGCCGGTCGCGGCCTGCATGGCGAGCGCCAGGCCGAGCGCCAGCACCGCGAACGCGGCAACCACCTCGAGCAGGGTGAAGCCCTGCTGGCTGCGCGCTGGCGGTACATGGCGAGAGCGACTGTGCATGGGTGATTCAGACCGGGAAATCGCGGCCAGGTTCAATCGTTCGAGTGCGGGTTCATCCGCACTTCGCCGGTCAACCAGGCGACATCGATGCGCCACAGGGCCTCGCCCCGACGCAGTTCGATGTTGCCACCGGTCGAGGAGCCATCGGGAAAGAAGCGGATCTGGCCGACCCCCTCGTCGACGACTTCGTCGGCGGCCGTCTCCATCGACAGCTCCATCGCCGCAGGCAGTTCGACCCAGTCGCGACCGGCTGCCCGATAGGCGCGACGCTCGACGTCGAGCGCGAGCACCTGCGACTCGCGAGTGACGACCGCCTTGCTACGCGTCGCGCGCAGCGCCGCAACGAGATCCTTCGATGCGGCGCGGACCCGCGCACCCTCCAGCCCCCCGGAGATTGCGAGCGCGACGGCCGCCGTCGCCAGCGCGATGATCAACACCACGACCACCACTTCGAGCAAAGTGAAGCCGCGTTGCTTCATCGCGCGCATTCGACGGCGAGACCACGTGTTACTGCGGCTGGACGCGAATGTCGGCGTCCACGCCTTCACCGCCCGGCTTCCGGTCGGCGCCCAGGCTCACCAGTTCGAACTTCGAGCTGGCCCCGGGAGAGCGATACTCGATCGCGGTGCCCCAGGCGTCCTTCAGGTCTTTTTCCTTGGTGTACGGGCCGAGCCATCCGCTGGCACTTCCCGGCGCGCTGACCAGATCCTGCAGCTGACCCGGCAGGTTGCCGGTGTCCATCTCGTAGGTCTCGATCTTCGCCGACAGCGTGGTGAGCTGGGTCTCGGTGAGCTTGTAGTAGGACCGTTCCTTGTTGCCGAACACGTTGGCGGCGACGACGCCCATGATGATGCCGATCAGGGCGATGACGATGACGATCTCGACGAGGGTGAATCCGCGCTGGGCGGACTGGATCTTGAATGATGTGTGCTTCTTCATGGGGCTACCCGACAATGGAGCTGAGCTCGAGAATGGGAATGAGGATGGCCAGGACGACCATGGCGATGATGCCGGCCATCACGATGGTCAACACCGGCACCAATGCAGACAACAAACGATCGAGCGTGTTCCGCACTTCGGTGTCGAACGTGTCGGCCACGCGCAGCAGCATGCCGTCGAGTTCACCCGATTCTTCGCCGACCTGGACCATCTGTAGCGCGAGTCGGGGAAACCGCTTGCTGCGTGCAAGCGCCGCGGCCAGGCCACCACCGGTCTTGACGTCTTCCGCTGCCGCATCGACGGACTGCACCAGGGCGCGATTGCCCAACACATTGCGCGCGATGCCCAGCGCGGCGAGCAAGGGTACACCGTTGTGCAGCAGCGTGCCGAGCGTGCGCGCGAGGCGCGCGGTTTCGATTTTCGCGATGAGGTCGCCGACGCGCCCGCGCCCGAGCAGCCACGCATCGATGCGATCACGGCGCACCGGATCGGCCAGCGCGCGACGCAGCAGCACCACGCCGAGCACCAGTCCGATCAGCATCACCCACCAGCCTTCGTTGATGACGTTGCCGACACCGAGGACGATCCGGGTGAGCATCGGCAGCTCGGCGCCGATGTCCTCGAACAGCGGCATGAACTGCGGCACCACGTAGCCGAGCAGCAGGAACAGCGAACCGATCACCATCACCATCAGGATGATGGGATAGATCAGCGCGTTGATCACGTTGCCCTTGAGCGCCTTGCTGCGCTCGAGATAGTCGGCAAGCCGTCTCAGCGTGTCGTGCAGCGAGCCGCCGACTTCGCCAGCGCGCACCATATTGATGTACAGCTTGGAGAACACGCCGGGCTGGTGTTCGAGCGCGGACGACAGCGGCGCGCCACCGCGCACTTCATCACGCACGCGCTCGATGAGCTTGCGGGCACCTTCCGAGTCGGGCAAATCCAGCAGGATCTGCAATGCGCGGTCGAGCGGCTGGCCGGCGCCAAGCAGGGTCGCCAGCTGCTGGGTGAACAGCAACACCTGCTCCGCATTGAGTTCGGCACGGCGGCCGAACAAGCCGAACAAGCCGCCGCCGTGCACGGAGTCGGCCGGCTTGGCCTCGACCGGCAGGTTGCCGGCGTCCTGCAGCTTGGCGATCACTTCCTCGGCCGACGCGGCCTCCATCGCACCGTCGATGGCGTCGCCCGCAGGGCTGAACGCCTTGTAGCGGAACAGCGGCATGTCAGCAGCCGGGTCTCGGCAGCCGGGACGCGGAACCCGGGACAGCCATGTACCGGGCGCCGACGTCGCCGCGCCCCGGTTCGAAGCTCGTCAGAGCGGCGCGTCCGGCGAAACCGGCGAGTCCCGAGTCCGAGCTCCCGGCCATGCCGCGGTACCCGCACCGCAGACCGCAAGCTATCGCCTCACGATTCCTGCGTGACACGCAGCACCTCCTCGATCGTGGTCACGCCGGCGAGCGACTTCACCAGACCGTCTTCGTACATCGTGCGCATGCCGTGCTCGCGCGCGGCATCTTCGATCACGCCCATGTCGGCGTGCTGCATGACCAGTCGGCGAATCGCATCGTTCATGGTCAGGAACTCCATGATCGTGGTGCGGCCGAGATAGCCGGTCGGGGTGAGCGGCGACGCCGTCGGTCGGTAGAGCATGACCGGGTCGGCCTGGGTGAATCGGCGCAGACCGAATTCCTCGACCACTTCGGGCATCGCCTGGTAGCTCTCGGCGTGGGTAGACTCGAGCCTGCGCACCAGGCGCTGGGCGAGGATGCCGTTCACCGTCGATGTCAGCAGGTAGTCCTCGACGCCCATATCGAGCAGGCGGGTGATGCCGCCGGCCGCGTTGTTGGTGTGCAGGGTCGACAGCACCAGGTGTCCGGTCAGCGCCGACTGGATGGCGATGCGACAGGTTTCCAGGTCGCGCATTTCGCCGATCATGATCACGTCCGGATCCTGGCGCACGATCGAGCGCAGGGCATGGGCGAAGTCGAGGCCGATCTGTGGCTTGGCCTGAATCTGGTTGATGCCTTCGATCTGGTACTCGACCGGATCCTCGACGGTGATGATCTTGACGTCCGGCGTGTTGATCTTCGACAGCGCCGTATACAGCGTGGTGGTCTTGCCCGAGCCGGTCGGACCGGTCACCAGCAGGATGCCGTGCGGCTGTTCGAGCACGTCGATGAATCGCGGCAGGAACTCGTCGGTGAAACCGAGTGTATGGAAGTCGAAGACCACCGACTCGCGGTCGAGGATACGCATCACCACCGATTCGCCGTGCGCGGTCGGCACGGTGGACACGCGCAGGTCGAGCTCCTTGCCCTGCACGCGCAGCATGATGCGACCGTCCTGCGGCAGCCGGCGCTCGGCGATGTTGAGCTTGGCCATGATCTTGACGCGCGAGATGACCGCCGCGGTGGAACCGGCCGGCGGCGACTCGACTTCCTGCAGCACGCCGTCGATGCGGTAGCGTACCTTGAGGCGGTTCTCGAACGGCTCGATGTGGATGTCCGAAGCACGCGCCTCAACGGCGCGCTGGATGATCAGGTTGACCAGGCGAATCACCGGCGCCTCGGAGGCGAGGTCGCGCAGGTGCTCGATGTCGTCCTCGCCGCGCCCCTCGCCCTCGGCGAGGTTCTCGACGATGGTGCCCATGGCCGAGCGACCCGCGCCGTAGAAGCGCTCGATCAGGTCATCGATCTCGGAACGGATGCCGACCAGCGGGCGCACCACGCGACCGGTCGCCATCGCCAGCGCCTGCGCCGGATACGGGTCCTGCGGGTCGGCCACGAGCAGATCGAGCGCGTCGTCGTGCTCACGCAGCGGACAGACATGCATCTGCTTGAGGAAGCGCATCGACACCTGCACGTTGGCCGGCGGCTGCTCGGGAAACTCCTTCGACGAGACCAGCGGCAGGCGCAGCACTTCGGCGCTGGCCTCGGCCACATCGCGTTCGGATACCAGGCCGATTCGGGTCATCAACCCGATCAGCGACCCTCCCGACTCTTCCAGCAATCGGCGCGCGCGACCAAGGTCGTGCTCTTTCAGTCGCCCGCGCGACAGCAGCTGCTGGCTGATGCGCTCTTCCAGTTCGGCCGGTGTCTCGGCTTCGATCCGGGGCGATTCGGTAAGGGCTTGCTCGCTGACCGCGTTCATGACTCGCTCGTGGTGTCTGAAGGAGCGCCGGCAGAACCGGCGTCAGTGGCTGTCGGACCCGCGCCCGCGTCGTCGAGTTCCCCGCGCCAGCCGACCAGCTCCTCGAGAAACTCCTTGTTCATGATGACCCACAGGGCTATCGGCGTCACGGCGGGCAGGATGAGATAGCCGAACTGGGAGCCCAAAGCGATCGCTTCCACGTGCCAGCCCGCTTGCTCGACGGCGGCCAGCCCGAGCGGGCCCGACTTCAGCGCCAGCAGCTCGAGGCAGTCGAACACGGTGCCCCAGACGGCGACACAGATCAGCACCGGCAAGCCCAGGGCGAGCTGCAGGAGCCGACCGCGCACGGACACCGGCGAGGCCATGACCAGCCCGCAGAACAGCGCCATGCACCAGGCGTACACGAGCGGATTGACGGTGAAGCTGAGCAGTCCGATGCGACCGTCCGCGCTCTGGGTGGTCTGCAGCAGGGTGTCGATCTGCAGGATGAAGCGATCCTGCAGCACGCCTTCGATCGTCCCCGGCAGCATCGCGGGCAGGATCAGGTCGGAGGCCTTGCCGATCGGCCAGACGATGACGCTGGAGAAAACCGCCCAAAGGAAGAAGCACGCCGGCAGCCACAGGGCAGCCGCGAGAACGAACTGACGCAGCGGCGAGATCTTCATGCGCACCACGCCCGTGCATTGCGGAACATGCGCATCCACGGCGAGTCCTCGCCCCACTCGGCAGGCGCCCAGCTCATCTGCGCGGTGCGGAACACGCGCTCGGGATGCGGCATCAGGATGGTCGCGCGGCCGTCCTTGGTGGTGAATCCGGTCATGCCCTGCGGCGAGCCGTTCGGATTCGCCGGGAACGAGTCGGTGGGCAGTCCGGCGGTGTCGACGAAACGCAGTGCGACTGGAGCCTGATCGCGCGCGGCATCCGAGGCGAATTCGGCGCGTCCCTCACCGTGCGCCACCACCACCGGAATGCGCGAGCCTGCCATGCCGGCGAGCAGGATGGAGGGCGACTCGACGACCTCGACGAGGGCGAGCCGCGCTTCGTACTGCTCGCTCAGGTTGCGCTGCAGCAGCGGCCAATGCTCGGCGCCGGGAATCAGCGGAGCGAGTCGCGCGAGCATCTGGCAGCCGTTGCAGACGCCGAGCGTGAAGGTGTTCTCGCGGGCGAAGAACTCGCCGAAAGCCGTGCGCAGGGCACTGCGTTCGAGAATGGACGTGGCCCAGCCGCGGCCGGCGCCCAGTACATCGCCGTAGGAGAAGCCGCCGCAGGCAGCCAGGCCGTGGAACCCGTCGAGGCCGCGATGGCCGTCGATCAGGTCGGTCATGTGCACGTCGATCGCCTCGAACCCGGCGCGGTCGAAAGCCGCGGCCATCTCGATCTGGCCATTGACGCCCTGCTCGCGCAGGATCGCCACGCGTGGACGCGCAAGCCCGTTGAGATAGGGCGCCGCCACATCCTGCGCCGGATCGAAGCTGAGCTCCGGCTGCATGCCGGGGTCGGAAAAATCACGTCGGGCCTGATGCTCGGCGTCGGCGGCTTCCGGGTTGTCGCGCAAGCGCTGAATCGCGTGCGAAGTCTGCCACCAGGCATCGAACAGTTCGTCCCAACGCCACTCGGCCAGCGTCTTGCCCGACCTGCTGATGCGCACGGTGGAACCTGCCACAGGCCGGCCGATACGCTGCGCGCATTCGGTGAGACCGTGGTGATCGACAAGGTCGGCGAACGCGGCCCGGCGGTTGGCACCGACCTGGACGACGGCGCCGAGCTCTTCGGCGAACAGGGTGCGAACCGGGTCGTCACCCCAGGCATCGAGATTGATCTCGAGGCCGAGGTGGCTGGCGAACGCCATCTCGCACATCGTCGCGAACGCTCCGCCGTCGCTGCGGTCGTGATACGCCAGCAGCAGGCCCTCGGCGCGCGCCTCCTGGATCAGATCGAAGAACGCGACGAGCCGCTCGGGTTCGTCGAGGTCGGGACACGGCCCCCCGAAAGCCTGGTAGCACTGCGCCAGCATCGATCCGCCCAGGCGCTGCTTGCCGGCGCCCAGTCCGATCAACCACAGCTCGGTGTCCTCGTCCCGACGCAGCAGCGGGGTCACCCCGGCGCGGGCGTCGGCGACGCGGGCGAACGCCGACACCACCAGCGAGACCGGCGACACAGACAGCTCGGTCTGTCCCTCACGCTGCCAACGCACCTGCATCGACAGCGAATCCTTGCCCACGGGAATGCCGACGCCGAGCTCCGGGCACAGCTCGAGCCCGACCGCGCGTACCGCGTCGAACAGGCGCGCGTCCTCACCGGGGTGGCCAGCCGCGGCCATCCAATTGGCCGACAGCTTGACCTCGCGCAGGCTCGCCACGGGTGCTGCCGCCAGATTGGTCAGTGCTTCGCCCACCGCCATGCGCGCCGACGCGGCGGCGTCGAGCAGGGCGAGCGGCGTACGCTCGCCGATCGCCATGGCCTCGCCCTGGTAGCCATCGAAATCGGCCAGGGTGATCGCGCAGTCGGCCACCGGCAGCTGCCACGGACCGACCATCTGGTCGCGGGCGCACAGGCCCCCGACGCTGCGATCGCCAATCGTGACGAGGAAACTCTTCGACGCCACGGTGGGATGCGCGAGCACGGTCAGGCCGGCCTCGCGCAGGTCAATCTTGCGGGTATCCAGCTTGGGCCAGGGCGAAACCGCGGGACGATCGGTCTGCCGGTGCATCTTCGGCGGCTTGCCGAACAGCACGTCCATCGCCAGGTCGATCACCGTGTCGCCCAGCAACGCGTCCTTCAGTACCAGGGTCTGCGCCTCAGTGACCGTGCCGACCACCGCGAACGGGCAGCGTTCGCGCGCGCACAGCGCGACGAAGGCTTCCTGGTCTGCCGGCGCGATACCGAGCACGTAGCGTTCCTGCGACTCGTTGCACCAGATCTGCATCGGCGACATGCCCGGATCGTCCGAGGCGATCGCACGCAGGTCGATCACGCCGCCGACACCGCTGTCGTGCAGCAACTCGGGAATCGCGTTCGACAGCCCGCCGGCGCCGACATCGTGGATCGAGATGATCGGATTGTCCGCGCCCTGCTGCCAGCAGCGATCGATGACTTCCTGGCAGCGGCGCTGCATTTCCGGGTTGTCGCGCTGCACCGAGGCAAAGTCGAGGGTTTCCTGGCTCTCGCCCGAAGCCAGCGACGACGCCGCGCCGCCCCCCAGACCGATCAGCATCGCGGGCCCGCCCAGCACCACGACGAGGTCGCCCGCGGACAGACGCCGCTTCTCGACCAGATCCGGGTCGATCGCGCCGACGCCGCCGGCGAGCATGATCGGCTTGTCGTAGGCGCGCAGCACGCCGCCCGGCTCGTCGACCTCGAAGCTGCGGAAGTAGCCCGTCAGCGCCGGCCGACCAAATTCATTGTTAAAGGCCGCCGCACCGATCGGGCCTTCGATCATGATGTCGAGCGCGCTCGCCATGCGCGGGTTCAGCGGCCGGTCGCTCTCCCAGCTGCGCGCCAAACCCGGCAGGCGCAGGTGGCTGACCGAAAACCCGGTCAGCCCGGCCTTGGGCTTGCCGCCGCGGCCGGTCGCCCCTTCGTCGCGAATCTCGCCGCCCGAACCCGTTGCCGCCCCGGGAAAGGGCGAAATGCCGGTCGGATGGTTGTGCGTTTCCACCTTGATGGCGAACGCGCCGGCGCGCTCCGGCTGTTTGCGATAGCGACCATGGGCGTCGGCCTGGAACGGCTGCACAGCCAGGCCCTCGACGACCGCAGCGTTGTCCTTGTAGGCGCTGAGGGTGAGCTGTGGAGATTGCGCCTGGGTGTGGCGGATCATGCCGAACAGGGAATGCGGCATCTCCTCGCCATCGACGGTGAAGCGGGCATTGAAGATCTTGTGCCGGCAGTGCTCGCTGTTGGCCTGCGCGAACATCATCAGTTCGGCATCGGTGGGTCCACGCCCCATGACGCCGTAGCGCTCACGCAGGTAGTCCACCTCGTCCGCGGAAAGCGCCAGCCCCAGTTCGCGGTTGGCCTGGTCGATCGCCTCGAGATCCACATGGCCGAGCGGCGCGGGCGCAGCGACCGCGAAGAGATCGGCGGCGCGACCGGCATCCAGCAGCACGCTCTGCGTCATCGGGTCGTGCAGGATCGCCAGCGCCCCGGCATCCCGCGGGCGCTCCGACGCCACGGCGAAGCGAAAAGCCACGCCGCGCTCGACCCGCTTCACCGGCAGGCCGACCCCGGCAAGAATCTCGCTGGCCTTGCTCGACCACGGCGAGCGCGTGCCGAGTCGCGGCAGCACCCACAGCGAGGCTTCGTCCATCTCGGCGGTGCCACCGGCTTCGAGGATGCGCTGCAGACGCTGCTGCTCGGCCTCGTCCAGCGGACGCGCCGTGTCGACGAAATAGAGCTGGGTGGCGGCGGCGACCGAAACCGGGTGGCCGATACGCTCGGCCAATCGCGATTCGAGCCGATCGAGGCGGAATCGGGACAGGGCCGGCAGGCCATGCAGAACCATCATGGTCGGGAGATCAACAGGGCGAAAGACCGCATAGGATAGCCGAAGCCGGTGACCGCCCCGAGGTCGCCGGGGCGCGCCAGCGTCGTTTCCTGCGTCGGCCCGGCGCCTACCCGGTACCGACCGGCGGTCGGCAGGGCGCGGCGGCCCGGCAAACCCGGCGTGCCTGCGCAGCCGGGGCCGTCCGTTCGAATCAGTTCTTGGACTGTGCGGCCAGCTGATCCAGGCGCTGCAGCAGCTGCTGCGGCGGCACGTAGCCACCCAGCTGCACGCCATCGGCATTGAACACCGCCGGCGTACCGCCGACACCCAGCCTGCTGCCCAGCTTGAAGTCGTCTTCGATCGGGTTCGGGCAGGACTTCTTGTCCAGTGCCACGCCCGACTTGGCGTCGGTCAGAGCCTTGCGGCGGTCGTCCGAGCACCACACGGTCACCGCCTTGTCGAAGGAATCCGAACCCACGCCCGCGCGCGGGAAGAACAGGTACTCGACGGCGATGCCGAGTTCGTTGTACTGGGCGATTTCCTGATGCATGCGGCGGCAGTAGCCGCAATCGATGTCGGTGAAGACCGTGACCGAGTGCTTCGGATGCTCCGGCGCAAAGATGATGCGTCGCTCCGGACCGGCCTCTTCGAGACCACTGACGCGCAGGGTGGCGCGGCGCTGTTCGGTGAGGTCCCGACGACCGGCCACGTCGTAGAGCGATCCCTGGATGAGAATCTTGCCGTCGGCCGAGAAGTAGACCACGTTGCCGTTCACCACCACCTCGAGCACGCCGGGCAACGGCGAGTCGGCGATGCTGTCGATGCTGGCATTGGGAACCAGGGAGCTGATCGCGGCGCGCACGGCCGCGTCGTCATCGGGCCCGGGCGTCGTCTGCGCCGCAGCCGACTGGGCCAGGATGAGGGCGCCGGTCAGCGCTACCGCGTTCACAGTGTTCATGGAGGCTCTCAAGGGTCGGGGACGCAACGCGCCGGTGCGGCTGCGACCCCGGCCCCAGCGAGAAGTTCCCGGCGCTCCGGTGGCCGAACGAGCCCGGCACCGTCGGCGGACGGTGCCCCGCCCGACTAGCCCGCGGACTGCATGGCGCCCGAGGGCACCGGAGCAGGCGGACTCGGACGCATCACCCGCGCGAGCAGCCAGAAGAAACCGGCCAGCAGCGCCAAGGGCAGCAGCACCGGCAACATCAGACCCAGCCCCACGGTAAACAACACCAAAGGCACGACCACGGCACCCACCAGGATTCCGGCGACGGCCGAGAACAGCCCGGTGAGCAACCCGAACACCGCCGAGAGCAACCCGCCAATCAGCGAGAACACCCCACTGAACAGCGAGAACATCAGCCCGACGAAGGCCGATCCGATCTTGATCAGCAGCACACAGGCCGCCAGCAGGCACAGGAACACGCCGAGCACGAAGATGAGGGTCATCATGGCAATTCTCCCTTGAACCGGCACCGCGGCCCGACTGACCGGTCAGTCGGCAACGCGACGCCTATCCAGTCTGACGCGCTACCCGACCGGATGTGACGCGTGCGCAGGAAACCCGGGGCGGTCGTCTCAGCCGTCGCGGTTGATCCGCCCGATCAGGGTTTCGAGCACGGCATCGGCCTGGTCGGCCGCCACCTGGCAGGTGCCGGCGCCATCGTGGCCACCGCCCCCGTACTCGAGCATGAGGCCGCCGATGTGGGTGCGCGAGGTGCGATTGATGATCGACTTGCCGGTGGCGAGCACGACGTTCTGGTTGCCGCGCCCCCACAGCACATGGATGGAAATGTTGACCTCGGGGTACAGCGCGTAAATGGTGAAACGATTGGTGGCGAAGATCGTCTCTTCCTGACGCAGATCCAGCACCGCCAGGTTGCGGTGCACCCGCGTGCAGCGGGCGATCTGTTCCTTGGCCTTCTCCGAGTGCTCGCGATACAGGTCGACCCGCTCGCGCACGTCGGGCAGCGCCAGCACTTCGTCCACCGTGTGGTTGCGACAGTAGGCGATCAGGTCGCGCATCAGCTGGTGATTGGAGACCTTGAACTCGCGGAACCGGCCCAACCCGGTGCGTGCGTCCATCAGGAAGTTCAGCAACACCCAGCCGCGCGGGTCGAGAATCTCGGGGATGCTGAATTGCGCAGCGTCGCCCTTGTCGACCGCCGCCATCATGTCTTCGCTGATGTCCGGGAAGCGGCTGCGGCCACCGAAGTGGTTGTAGACCACCCGGGCTGCCGACGGGGCCCCCGCCTCGATCACGTGGTTGTCGCGCTCGCCGGGGTTGCGCAGGGTCTCCGACACGTGGTGATCGAAGGCCATGTGAATGCCGGACACGTAGGGCAGGTTCGCGCTGATGTCGCGATGGCTGACCTCGATCTTGCCGTCCTGCATGTCCTTGGGATGGACGAACAGGATGTCGTCGATCATCCCCAGCTCCTCGAGGAGGATTGCGCACACGAGCCCGTCGAAATCGCTGCGCGTGATCAATCGATACTTGTCGCTCATACGCCCGCCCTCCCAGACGAAGATCAACTCGTTGTCGACATGCTTGCCGGCTGCTGCGACTCCGATTCTTGTGCAATCGGCAGCACGGGGCAACCTCGCGCCGCAAATGGTCGACGGAAGCGAGCACGATCAGGGTGTCGAACGTGAGTGCGTGGCGGCCGCGCTGCGCGAGCACGCTCACCCCGACCTGACGCCGAGGCCGGGGCGCGCCGGCAATCCGCTCGCTGCGCGTCGTGGGCGCCGTGGCAGGAGTGGGTACATCGAACGTGGCTGGCGGGCACCATCCAGCCGAGCACGGCATCGCGGACTCAGCCCGTGTTCGCCAGCTCGCGACGGCCGTCGTAGAAGGCCAGCACGCGACGATCCATCAGGGCGAACCAGATCGGCGGCAGCCAGGTGAGCGGCACCAGGGTCGCGTAGCCTGCCGGCAGCTGCGGCGCGGCTTCGAAATGACGCAGGGTCTGGTAGGGCCGGGTCGGATGGGCGTGGTGGTCTGCGTGGCGCTGCAGATGGAACAGCATGATGTTGGTCAGCCGGCGGTTGCTGTTCCAAGAGTGTGCCGGGGTGCAGCGCTCGTAGCGCCCATCGGCGCGGCGCTGGCGGCGCAGTCCATAGTGTTCGATGTAGTTCACCGACTCCAGGGTGGTGGCGCCGTAGAAGCCCTGGGCCAGCAGAAACACCAGGGTCAGGGCGCCGAACGCCGATGCGATGCCGGCGAACAGCACGGCAGACAGGAGCACGCCCAGCAGCACTTCATTGCCGGGACTCCATACCGACCGGCCCGAACGCTGCAGTCGGACCGACTCGAGTGCCCAGGCTGAACGCAGGCTGCCGACCAGCGTGCGCGGCAGGAAGCGCCAGAATGATTCGCCCAGACGGGCGCTGGCGGGATCCTCGGGCGTCGCCACGCGAACGTGATGCCCGCGATTGTGTTCGACCAGGAAGTGTCCATAGCAGGCCGGAGCGAGGGCGAGGCGCGCCGACCAGCGCGCCACGGCACCGCGCTTGTGTCCGAGCTCATGGGCGACGTTGATGCCGCCTCCGGTGACCAGGCCGACACTCAGGATCAGGCCCAGGGCGTCGAACCAGGGCAACCCGGGATGCACGAAGGCCCAGGCTCCCAGCAGCAGGCAGCCCAGATGCAGCGGCAGCCAGGCCAGCAGGATGGCGCGGTAGAACGGGTCGCGCTCGCGCTGCGCGAGCACATCGTCGGAGACCTCGCGGCCATCCTCGCCGAGCAGCGGGTCGAGCAGTGGCAGCACGCCGTAGAGAAAGACGAATGGAAGCCACCAGCCATGCGTGGTGTCGAACCCGCGGTTGCAGGCCCACCCGATGAAGGGAAGCAGCGGCACGCTCAGCGCGGCCAGCCAGGGCAACCGTGCCTGCAGTTGCGCGCGGCGGCCCGGCAACGTGCCGGGCTCTTGGCCCTGGTCCCTTGGCCGGCTGGGCAAGGCATCGATGGGGGTGGACATGGCGGGGGCATTCCTTGAGGGCGTGGGCATACCTTGCCGCCGAACGTGGCAGACTGCCTGTCATTTTCGGCCAACCTGAAGCACTCGTCCGGGAACGCCCCATGCCCTCCCGCCAGAGCACCGCCGCTGCGATCGCGATGTCGCCGAAACCGAAGTCGCCGAAACCGATGTCGCGGGAACCGAAATCGCGAAAGCCGGAATCGGCGGATGCGGCGGAGACTGGGCCGCAGCTGCCGGCGCGCTACTACGTCCATCTGATCGAGCTCGCATCAGACAGCCAGCGCACACGGTCCCGCGCACTGCGCGCGCTGGGGCTCGGACACGGCGGGGCCGATGACCCCTTGGCCACCGTATCGCTGGCGGGCATCGAGCGCACGCTGGCCTTGCTCCGCAGGCGGGGTCTGCCCGCGGCGTTTGGCCTGGCTCTTGGGCGGGCGATCGAACCCGAGGAACACCACCTGCTCGGTCACGCCCTGTTGCAGGCACGCACCGTCGGGGACGCCCTGCAGCTCGCTGCCCGCTACTTTGCCCTGCTGAGCCCGGGTTTCCGTCTACGCCTGCAGCCCGGCTCGGCACGGGCCCGGATCGAGGTCATCCCCTGGCTGCCGTTCAGTCCGCAGACGCTGGCGCTGCATCTCGATGTGGTGTTGGCCGCACTCTGGCGCATGCTCGGCGCACTGTCCGATGCGCCGCTGCCCCCGTGCGACGTGCGGGTCGCCTGGGCGCGCCCGACGCACGCGTCCGGCTACGCCGCGCTCAGGCCCTGGCGCATCCGCTTCGAATCCGCCGCCCATCCCGGATTCGAGCTCGACCTTCCTGCCGATTGGCTGCAGACAGCGCGCGCGCGGGCAGAGCCCGCCCGGTTGGCGGAGGTCGAGGCGCGCTGCCGTTCTGCGATCCAGGGCATTTGCCGATCGTCCCGATTGGGCGACTGGGTCGGGATGATGGTGCGCGCGCAGGGCACTGCTGCGGGGATGGGCGAGATTGCCGAACTTGCAGGCATGTCGGACAGAACCCTGTGCCGACGCCTCGGCAAGGAGGGGCGATCCTTCCGCGCCGAGAGCCTGCAGGCACGCATGCAGCGAGCCTGCAGGGCGCTTGAGGAAGGGGCAGCCGTGGGCGACGTGGCCCAGCAATGCGGCTACTCGGACGCCGCCAACTTCGCCCGCGCGTTCCGCCGCTGCTTCGACTACCCGCCGTCCCGGCACCGCCGGCGAAGCGGAGCCGCCTGAACAGCGCCTGCCCGGACTATTTGGGCAGAATGCACGGCTCGCATAAGATGGCCCGGCGGGCCGTTTCAGGGGGGCGCTGGCGTACTGCCATGCCCAGCGGTCCGGAGTGCGTGACAGAGAAGCCACCCATTGAGTCCTTCCGAATCGAATGCGCAGCAGGGTAGATCTCTGCCGCCTGTGCGTCTGAGCTTCTTCACCGGGCCGAACCGTGCGGCACGCTGGACTTTGGTCGCGCAAGACGAACAGCGCGTGCTGATTCGCAGGATCGATGGCTCCCCGGCGCCCCGATACGACCTCGATCGCGACGTCGAGCTGATCTGGGAGGACCCGGACGGCGAGGTCGTGGGGCTGGCCAGGGGACGCATTGTTGGCAGCTCCGAAACCGGCACTGAAGTCGAGGTGCTGGCCGCAGATCGCAACGTGCTGCTGCGCATGGGCGTCGCGCCACCCCAGAACAGGTCGGGCGAGGCCCCTGCCAACCTGGACGCTGCCAAGCGCACCATCCGGCGCGTGCTGCAGGCCGACCTCGGCCCGCGCATCCAGCAGTGGATGGAGATGGCGCAGCAGGTGCTCGAACAGGGGCAGGACGACGAATCCTTTGCCACCCTGTCGATGCCGCGACGACTCGCCAGCCAGCGCATCGCCGCATGCAAGGCGGATGTGCTGCGTGGGTTCGCCCAACGTATCGAAACGCTGGTGTTCGGCGGCAGCAAGCCGACGCCCGTCGGCACGTCTTCACTGCGTCTAGTCGACGACGACGAAATGCAGGTCTGGCTGGTGCGTTCCGAAGCATCGCGCGGCCTCGAGCGGCAGACGCGCTCCACCTGGCACGCGCTGCTGCCGGTGCTGAAGTCCATCGACGATCTCAGCGATGCGCTGCGCATGGAGTCGCTCGAAGTGGAGTCGGTGCTCGATGCCCTGCTGCACGCGAGCAAGTCGGCCGGACTGGAGTCCAGCCTCCAGTGCTACCTGCTTCGACTCTCCCACCGTGGCGACGCGATCGATCTCAGCAGCTTCTACCTGCAGGTGCATCGCGAACTGCAGCGGATCGGATTCAGCGTACCCGACGCGCCGCCGCCCGCCGCGCCGCCGATGCGGCAGGAAGCCATGCGCCAGCCGCAGCGCGCCACGCCACACCCGGAGCCTGCACCCGGCAGTGAGCCACGTTACGCTCCCAGCGCTCGGACCAGCGAGCGGCGGGAGCCTGCAGCCACTGACACCCCGCAGCGCCAGGCTGCCGACGAACGCTTGTCCGCAGCCAGCGCACAGATGATGGAGGCCGCGCGACGGCTGATCGGCACCTACGGCAGCGTGCTCGGGCCCCAGCATCAAGCGCCCAACGGCACCAGCATCGGTGCGGAACAAGCCGACGCGCCGCGCACGGATTCGGCCTTGGCTGACTCGGCATTGCCGCCCACCGACATGCTCGACGACGACGGTGTGCAGGACCTGCTGCGCCGTCTGATCGAACGACGCCACGACAGCCAACCGGATTGGGCCAAGGCGGTCGATCAGGAGCTCGGCAACGAACTGCGTGAGCGCCGCGGCGTTTCCCTGCAGCAGGGGCAGGCATTGCAGCTGGTGTCGCGACTGCAAACTGCGGTCGAGTCCGACCCGTTGCTCTCCAAGCCACTGATGCAGTGGAGCCGCTCGCTGCTGCCGTCGGTGCTCGGCACCGAATTGCGCGCCGGTGGGGTGGCCAAGCATGCGCCCGCGCTGCGCAAGCTGTTCGGACAGCTCGAGTTCGCCAGTGCACTGGGCGCCGAACGCGACGATCCGCAGACGCTGAGCCTGCTCAAGGACGTCGAGTCCATCGTGCGCTCGCTGGCCGAGCAGCAGCTGCTCGGCGAGGAGCAGATCGAAGACGTGAGTCGTCATCTCGATCTGCTCACACAGCGCCAGCAGCGCGCCGGCGCCGCGATCGAAGAGCGGGTGATCGATGCCTGCAAGGGCCAGTACAAGCTGGTGGATGCGCGCCGTCGCGTCGACCGCGAACTGGCCATGGTGTTCTTCGGACGCAAAGTCCCCGAGGCCTTGCTGGAGATTCTCGACCAGCGACTGAAGCCGGTGATGGTGCTGCGCTGCCTTCGTCAGGGCCAGCAGTCCGACGCATTCCAGTCGATCCTGCGCGGCCTCGAAAAGCTCGACGTCGGCCTGCGCGCAGTGGAAGAAAGCGACGCCCAGGCCGACTTCGAACCCCACCTCGAATGGCTGGAAACCCTGTTCGTCGAACAGCCGACCGAGCTGGCGGCGTTGCGCCCGCAGCTCGACGCGCTCGAGCAGGCGGTCAAGGGCCCGGTCGAGGACTGGGTCGACTTTCCGCCTCTCGCGCCGCCCACAGCGGCGAGCCCCACCGGCGATGCGCGCACCGACAAGCAGCGCCTGGAGATGCGCAAGCAGCTGGCCCTGCTGCAGGCGGGTGAGTGGCTCGAATTCCAGACCGCCGACGGCAACAGCCGCCTGCTCAAGCTGGCCTGGCACGCACCGGAACGCGACCGCTTCGTGTTCGTCGGTCGGCTCGGCAACAAGGCCGAAGACCTGACCGACCAGGAATTGCTCGAAGCGCTGAGCAGCGAGCGATGCAGGGTCATCGAAGGCGGCGAACTCGACGTCATCGAACGTGCATGGCGACGCATGGTCGAGGGCATGCACAACGAGCTGGCCGAAGTCGCCTTGCATGACGGCGGCACCGGGCTGCTGCAGCGGCGCGAGGTGGAGCGTCGCCTGAGCGCGTGGATCGGTGCCTCGGAGCGCGGCGGGCTTGGTCTGCTCTGGATCAGCGTCGACCACCTGCACGTGATCAACGAGGCGCACGGCATGACGGCGGGCGACAGCGTGCTGGCGCGGGTGGCCGATCTGGTGCGCGCCCTGCTCGCCCAGCATGAAGTGCGCGACGGCTATGCCGGACGCATGGCCGGCAACGAATTCATCGTGGTACTGCCGGATGCGCCACTCGAAGAAGTGCGGCGCACCGGGGAGACCCTGCTCGAACATGTCGGCCAGCTCGACCTGCGCCACGACGGCCAGCCGCTGCGGGTGTCGAGCAGTATCGGCGTGTGCACGATCGATGAGTCCTGCGTCTCGCTGGGCGCCCTGATCGGCGATGCCCAGCGCGCCTGCCGTGCTGCCAAGGATGCCGGTCGCAGCCGGGTCTACGTCAGCGAGCCCGACGACGCACGCATCCGCCAGATGCGCCAGTCGGTGGAATGGGTCGGCCGCGTCGAGCAGGCGCTGGAGGAGCAGAAGCTCGTGCTGTTCGGCCAGCGCGCGCAGTCGTTGAGCGCGCATGCCCAGGAGTCGCCGGACTACGTCGAAGTGCTGCTGCGCATGCGCAGCGACGATGGCTTCGCCTCGCCCGAACATTTCATCATCGCGGCGGAGCGCTATGGCCAGATCCATGCGGTCGACCGCTTCGTGCTGCATGAGCTGACACAGCAGCTGGCCAAGCACGCCAGCACCCTGCCGTATCGGGTGGCGATGAACATTTCCGGACGCAATATCGTCGACCGCGCGTTCATCGACGAAGTGATCGGCACCCTGCGCGAAGGCAATCTGCCGGAGGGCAGCTTCTCGATCGAGCTGACCGAGACCGCCGCGGTGCAGCACATCGCCGAGGCCGCCGAGAGCATGAAGCGCCTGCGCGACGCCGGCGTCACCCTGGTGCTCGACGACTTCGGCTCGGGCTGGTCCTCCTACCAGTACCTGCGTCGCCTGCCGTTCGACATCGTCAAGGTCGATGGCGCATTCATCCGCGACATCGCCACGGTCGAGGAAGACCTGGCGCTGGCGCGCTCGATCAACGAGATCGCGCACATGCTCGGCAAACACACCGTGGCCGAGCACGTCGAGAACGAGGCCACGCTCGAGCTGGTTCGCGACATCGGCTTCGACTACGCACAGGGTTTCATCGCCGCGCGGCCGAAGCCGCTGTCCGAGCTGCTCGACGCCATCGGCCCCGAGTCGCCCTGAGACAACGGGCACGCGCACTGCCTGGGCGGTGGCTGCGACAGCGCCCGTAGCTACCCGGCTACCGCTCCCCCAACCGCCTGCAACGCCTCGCTGACCACGTCCGCCTGGGCGAGGACGCGGACAGCGCGGACAGCGCGGACGCGTGTCCGGTGACGCACCCTGACCCGCAAAATCAAATACTTGCGCGCGGCGACGCGCTGGCACGGATCGTGCAGAACTGTCAGCAGTTCCGCCTTCGGTCTGCCCACCCATGATTCGAGACACCTCAGCCCAGGACGTCGTGCTTGCCCGCCCGCCGTGGTGGCGCGCGCACCGTCGCGGTCTGATTGCCGGCGCGGTGGCGCTCGCGGTGGCCCTGATGCTGGCGCCGATGATGCAGCGCTGGTTCATCGCCGAGGCATCGGTCAGCAGCGAGCGGCTGCGCATCGACACGGTGCGCCGCGGCACCCTGTTGCGCGACGTGCAGGTGCCCGGACGCGTCGTCGCCGCGGTGAGTCCGACGTTGTATGCACCCGCCGCCGGCACCATCGCGTTGAAGGCGCAGGCCGGCGCCAAAGTGAAACAGGGGGATGTGCTCGCCGAGATCGACAGCCCCGAGGTGCAGAGCCTGCTGCGCCAGGAAGAGGCGACCCTGCAATCGCTCGACATCGAGGTGAAGCGGCAGCGCATCACCACCCGGCAGCAGTTGCTGGGCACGCGCCGCGCTCTGGATGAGGCTGAAGTGGCGCGCGATGCCGCGCGGCGCGAGATGGCGCGGGCCGAGAAGTCCTGGTCCATTCGTGCGATCAGCGAGGTCGAATACCAGCGCGCGAAGGACGATCTGAAGAAGGCCGAGCTCGGCTTCGACCATGCGAGCGGCGACGCGGCCCTGTCGCGCGAGAGCCTCGCTTTCGAACAGGAGACCCGTGAACTGGGCCTGGAGCGCCAGCGCCTGCGCGTGGCGGAACTGCAGCGCGTGGTCGACGGCCTGTCGATCCGCGCGCCGGTGGCCGGGCTGGTCGGCAGCGTGGCCGTGGCCGACCGCTCCGCGGTTGCCCTCAACCAGGCCCTGCTCACGGTCGTCGACCTGGGAGCGCTGGAGATCGAGGTGCAGGTGCCGGAAACCATGGCGGACGACCTCGGTCTCGGCATGCAGGCCGAGATCCGCATCGGCAGCGACCGCCATCCCGGCGAGCTGGTGTCGATCGCGCCGGAAATCACCCAGCACCAGGTGATCGGCAGGGTACGGTTCGCCGAAGGCCAGCCGACCAGCGTGCGACAGAACCAGCGCGTCGACGTGCGCATCCTCATCGAAGAGAAGCCCGACGTGCTGCTGCTCTCGCGCGGCCCCTTCGTCGACACCGGCGGCGGACGCATCGCCTACGTGGTCGAAGACGGCATCGCCGTGCGCCGCCAGGTGCAGGTGGGCTCCACCAGCCTCTCCGCGGTCGAGATTCTCTCCGGCCTGGTCGAAGGCGACCAGGTGGTGATTTCCAGCATCGATGAATTCCGTGGTGCCGAGCGCGTGCTGATCGCGCGCTGACGCCTCCCCTACCCCTGTTCGCGACGTTTCGAGGAACCGCCATGCTGCAGATGCAGAACCTCTCCAAGATCTACCGCACCCACCTGGTCGAGACCCATGCGCTGCGCGAGATCTCGCTCGACGTGAAGGAAGGCGAGTTCGTCGCCGTGACCGGTCCTTCCGGTTCGGGCAAGACGACCTTCCTCAACATCGCCGGCCTGCTCGAAGAGCACACCAACGGCAGCTACCGGCTCGACGGCATCGAGGTGGCCGGTCTCAACGACAGCCAACGCTCGCGCCTGCGCAACGAGAAGATCGGCTTCATCTTCCAAAGCTTCAACCTGATCCCCGACCTCAACCTGTTCGACAACGTCGACGTGCCGCTGCGCTACCGCGGCCTGCCTGCCGCCGAGCGCAGGCAACGCATCGAAGCGGCGCTGGCCCGCGTCGGTCTGTCGTCGCGACTGCGCCACTACCCGAGCGAACTGTCGGGCGGACAGCAGCAGCGTGTGGCCATCGCCCGCGCGCTCGCCGGCGCACCCAAGCTGCTGCTCGCCGACGAGCCGACCGGCAATCTCGATTCGCTGATGGCGCGTTCGGTGATGGAACTGCTGGAGGAGATCAATGCCCAGGGCACCACGGTGATCATGGTCACCCACGATCCGGAGCTGGCCGCGCGCGCCGAGCGCAACGTGCACATCATCGACGGCCAGCTGGTCGACATCAGCAGCGAACCGGTGCTGGCGTCGTCGCGCGAAGCCGTCCCGCAGAACGCCGCCACCGCCTGAGGAGCCGCCATGTTCCGCTACTACGCCTGGCTCGGCGCGCGCAGCCTGCGCCGCAACCCGATCCTCACCACCCTGATGATCACCGCGATCGCGCTCGGCATCGGCGCGTTCATGACCCTGTACGCCATGTTCCACATGATGTCGTCCGACCCGATACCGTGGAAGAGCGACAAGCTGCACATCGTGCGCGTGGACAACTGGAGTGCCGACGAGGCCTGGGGCGAGACCAAGGACGGACCGGTGCCGCCCGACCAGGTCACCTACCAGGACGGCCGGGCGCTGATGCAGGCGCGCGAGGCGCGCTACCAGACCCTGATGATGCGCGTCGCGTTCGCGGTGCAACCGACCCATGCCGAGGTCAAGCCGTTCAATGCCATCGCGCGCATGACCTATGCGGATTTCTTCCCCATGTTCGAGCCGAGGTTCCTGTTCGGCGGGCCCTGGGATCGCAGCGTCGACGACGAACGCGCCAAAGTGGTCGTGCTCTCGCGCGAAACCAACGACAAGATTTTCGGCGGCGAGGACAGCGTCGGCCGCGAAGTCAAACTCGGCGACTTCAACTACCGCGTGGTGGGCGTGCTCGATGACTGGCGTCCGCTGCCGAAGTACTTCGACATCACCCAGGGCGAGTTCGACACCCCGGAAGACTTCTACGTCCCGTTCACGGTCAACGACGATCTGCGCCTGCGCAGCGCCGGCAACAACAACTGCTATACCTCGCCGGCCGACGCGACCTACGACGCCTGGCTGGCCTCCGAATGCGTCTGGCTGCAGTTCTGGGTCCAGGTCGACTCGGCTGCCGAGCGCGATGCCTACCACGCCTTCCTCGACGCCTATGTCGGCGAGCAGAAGAAGCTGGGGCGCTTCGCCCGCCCGCTGAACAACCGGGTCCAGCCAGTGATGTCGTGGCTGCAGGAGCGCAATGTGGTGGGGCGCGACGTGCCGATCTCGCTGGGCATCGCTTCGGCCTTCCTGCTGGTGTGCCTGATCAACACGATCGGCCTGATGCTCGCCAAGTTCCTCGGCCGCTCGGGCGAGATCGGCGTGCGGCGCGCACTCGGCGCCAGCCGGCGGCAAGTGTTCTCCCAGTTCCTGATCGAGTCCGGCGCCATCGGTCTGGCCGGCGGTCTGCTCGGACTGGTGGTCGCCTATGCGGGACTGGCCGGAGTGCGCGCGCTGGTGCGCGACGCCGAGCCCCTCACCCAGCTGGATCCTGCCTTGGTGCTGTTCGCCATCGGACTGTCGATGCTGGCCAGCCTGCTGGCCGGACTGTTTCCCACCTGGCGCGCCTGCCAGGTCGCGCCTGCCGCACAGCTGAAATCGAACTAGGAGTTCGTCATGGGAGTTCGACCGATCTTCTCCGCTCTGCTGCGCAACAAGGCCGGCCTGATCCTGATCGGGCTGCAGGTTGCGCTCACCCTTGCCGTGGTGGTGAACGCACTGTTCATTATCCAGGCGCGCCTCGACCTGATGAGCAGGCCCTCGGGTCTTGACGAGGCGAACGTGTTCACGGTCAGCAGCGTCGGCTTCTCGCAGAGTTTCGACGTGAAGTCGGTGCGCGCCGACGACCTGCATCGTCTGCGCCGCCTGCCCGGCGTGCAGGCGGCGTTCGCCACCAATTCGATGCCGCTGTCTAACGGCGGCTGGAGCACCAGCATCCAGGATCGCGCCGAGGAGCCGAACATCAGCATCGGCAGCGCGATCTTTTTCGCCGACGAATTCGCCATCGCCACCTATGGTCTCGATCTCGTGGCCGGGCGCAACTTCGAGCAGCAGGAGATCATCGACTTCGGTCCCGAAACCGGTCTTGCTCCGCCCGCCGTCATCATCACCGAAGACCTCGCCCGCGCGCTGTTCCCCGATGTCGAGGACGTGCGCACGGTGGTCGGCCGGGAAGTGATCATGGCCGACCCGGAGAAGGACCCGAAGGCGCGCATCATCGGCATCGTCGCGCGCCTTCGCGCGCCCTGGAGCGGCTGGGGCCAGATCGAGGAGCGCGCCACCCTGGTGCCCTATGCGATGGTCAGCAGTCCGTTCACGCGCTACGTCGTGCGCGCCGAGCCCGGCCAGCGCGACCGCCTGATGGGCGAAGTCGAAGCCATGCTCGCCGCCAGCAACAGCCAGCGCATCGTGCGCAGCCTGCTCAGCTTCGAAGAGATGCGCGCGCGCTTCTACGAGAATGATCGCGCCGTCGCCACCCTGCTCAGCGTGGTGATTGGTGCCCTGCTGCTGGTCACCGGCCTGGGCATCGTCGGGCTGGTCAGCTTCTGGGTCACCCAGCGCGTCAAGCAGATCGGCACCCGCCGCGCCCTGGGCGCCACGCGCCCGAACATCCTGCAGTACTTCCTCACCGAGAACTTCATCATCGGCAGCATCGGTGCGATCGGCGGCGCGGTGCTCGCCTACGTGCTGAACGCGGTGCTGATGAATGTCGCCGGCCTTCCGCGCATCGATGCGATCTGGGTGCCGGTCGGCGCAGTCATCGTGCTGCTGCTCGGCCAGCTCGCCGCCTTCGGGCCCGCACGTCGTGCGTCGCGGGTGTCGCCTGCCGTGGCCACACGCACAGTCTGACCTGCGCCGATCGCGCGACGGGTCGTCCTCGGACGTCCGTCGCGCGAGGGCACGCCCTTCCTGCCCGGCCGCCCCCGTTCGATAATCCGCCCTATGCCCACCGTTCTGGTCATCGACGACAACTCCCAGGTCTGCACCGCGCTCGAGGTGCTGTTGCAGCTGCACGATTTCGAGGTGCAGCTCGCCGGCAGTCCCGACGAGGGCCTGGCCGTGCTCGACGAACACGACATCGATCTGGTGATCCAGGACATGAACTTCACCGCCGACACCACCTCGGGGGAAGAGGGAGTGGCGCTGTTCAACGCGATCCGCGAGATCGAGCCGGACATGCCGGTGATCCTGCTGACCGCCTGGACCGACCTCGCCACTGCCGTCGATCTGGTCAGGGCCGGCGCGGCCGACTACCTCGGCAAACCGTGGGACGACCGCAAGCTGGTCACCACCGTACGCAATCTCACCGAACTGGGACGCTCGCGGCGCGAAGCCAGCGCTACGCAACGCGCACGCCAGCGCCAGCGCAGCGCCCTGCGCGACCGCTACGACCTGCGCGGCATCGTGTTCGCCTCGGAGTCGATGGAACGACTGGTGTCGACCGCCTGCCAGGTGGCCCGCGCCGACGTGCCGATCCTGATCACCGGACCGAACGGCGCCGGCAAGGAGCGCATCGCCGAAATCGTCCAGGTCAACTCCAGCGTCCGCGAAGGGCCCTTCATCACGGTCAACTGCGGCGCGCTGCCGCAGGACCTGATCGAAGCCGAGCTGTTCGGCGCCGAGGCCGGCGCCTATACCGGCGCGAACAAGGCGCGCGAAGGACGCTTCGAAGCGGCGGACGGCGGCACGCTGTTCCTGGACGAAATCGGCAACCTGCCGCTCGGCGGGCAGATGAAGCTGCTGCGGGTGCTCGAGACCGGGCAGTTCGAGCGTCTCGGCTCGACGCGCACACGTCAGGTCAAGGTGCGGGTGGTCAGCGCCACCAATGCCGACCTGCCGGCGATGATCCGCGAAGGCCGCTTCCGCGAAGACCTCTACTATCGGCTCAACCTGATCGAACTCAGCCTGCCGCCGCTGGCCGAGCGCATCGAAGACGTCGAACCGCTGGCCGAACATTTCGTCGCGGGTCGTGCGCGCCTCGACGACTCGGCTTTCGCCGCGATGCGCGCCCACTTGTGGCCGGGCAACATCCGCGAGCTGAAAAACGCGGTGGAGCGTGCCGTGCTGCTGTGTCGCGACGGCCGCATCAGCGCCGACGACCTCGGCCTGCCGCGGCCAGCACCAGCGACGCGCCGATCGGTCGCCGTGCCCGTCGTCGAGCGCGACACGATTGAAGAAGCGCTGCAGCGTCACGATGGCGTGATCAGCGCCGCAGCCGCCGAACTGGGCCTGTCGCGGCAGGCCTTGTACCGGCGCATGGAGAAGCTCGGCATCGAAGCCGACAGCGCGCGTTGATTGCGGTGACGACGCGGTGCGCAGGGCCAACCTGCGGCGCGCTTGCTGTCACAATCCGCAGCGACCGAATTCGACCGCGCGGGGAGTAGGCCACGGTGCGACGCGTTTCATTGCAGGGCAAGTTGGCGATGCTGCTCGCGCTGGCGGCACTGGCCGGCTGCTGGTTGGTCTACCTGCTGTTCGTCCTGCTCGATGATGCGCTGCTGGCGACGGCGCTGGCGGCGCTGCTGATCGTGCCGCTGGCGGCCTGGCTGGGACATCGCCTGATTCGGCCGATCGCCGCCCTGGTCCGCACGCTCAGTGGCGCCGTGGCCAGCTACCGGGACGGCGACTTCGCCACGTCGGTGCACCGCGACCGCGATGACGAGCTCGGCGACCTGGTCGAGGCCTACAACGAACTCGGCGGAGTCTTGCGCGACGAGCGCCAACAGCTGTTCCAGCGCGAACTGCTGCTTGATACGGTGGTGCAGAACACACCTACAGCCCTGCTGCTGGAAGACGCCGCCGGGCACGTGGTCTACGCCAATCTCGCCGCACGCAAGCTGTTCGGCACCCGCAGCAAGCTCGAAGGACACCGCTTCGACGAGCTGGTCGCGCGGGCGCCGGAGGCCATGCGCGCCTCGATGCAGGAGGGCCAGGACGGCATCTTCACCGCGCGCATCGAAGATCAGGAAGAGTCCTTCCACCTGTCGCGACGCAGCTTCAGCCTGCACGGGCGTCATCACACCCTGCACCTGATCCGGCGCATCACCCGCGAACTGAGCCGACAGGAAGTCGCAGTGTGGAAGAAGGTCATCCGGGTCATCAGCCACGAGCTCAACAACTCGCTGGCGCCGATCTCGTCGCTGGCGCACTCGGGCCACGAGCTGGTCCAGCGCGGCCAGCCGGAGCGTCTGGAGAAGGTGTTCGCCACCATCGAAGAACGCGCCGCGCATCTGGACCGCTTCGTACGCGGCTACGCCACCTTCGCGAAGCTGCCCGCACCACGTCCCGAACGGTTCGCCTGGCAGCGCTTTCTGGAAGCGCTGGCAACCCAGCAGCCGTTTACCTGGTCCGCCCCCGAGCAGAGTGTGGCCTGGGCCGATCCGGCGCAGCTCGGGCAGGCCCTGGTGAATCTGGCCAAGAATGCGGTCGAGGCCGGCGCACCGGCCGATTCGGTGGAAGTCGAGGTGAAGGAGGTCGCCGGCCAGTGGCGCATCGAGGTGCGTGACCGAGGCAGCGGCATGAGCGAGCCGGTGATGGCCAGCGCTCTGCTGCCGTTCTACTCGACCAAGCGCAGCGGCACCGGACTGGGCTTGGCACTGACGCGCGAGATCGCCGAAGCACATGGCGGCCGCATCGTGCTGAGCAATCGGGACGGCGGCGGACTCTGCGTCACGCTGTGGATTCCGCAGCAGCAGAACGAGCGCGGCGGATGATGCCGAGGCTTCGCGCCCGCCGGTTCGCCCGCTCGTGAACCGGCGAGCGCGCCATCGGAAGGGTGAGGCATCGATCCCGCCCCGCACGGCAGCAACGGAACCCGGCAAGCCGCGGGGCGAAAGCCATGATCGCCGCCCATGGATGATCGTCGCCGGGCTCGCCGCATTGACCGTGCTCGCCTATCTGCCCTCGCTGCGCGGCGGCTTCCTGTTCGACGATCACAGCTTCGTGCTGCGCAATGTGCACGTACTCGATGGCGATCTCGCAGCGATCGTCAGCCACAGCCCGACGGCGGGCGCCGGCGTCGAGAGCAACTTCTTCCGCCCGCAACAGCAAGGCTTGTTCGCCTTGTTGGCCAACACGTTCGGCACCAGCTCCAGCCTGCCGTTTCATGCGCTCTCGCTGTCGATGCACCTCACCGGTGGCCTGCTGTGCTTCCTGTGGCTACGGCGCATGCAGTTCGCTGCACCGCTGGCGCTGATCGCGCTCGGCCTGTTCTGGCTGCATCCGGTACAGACCGAGGCAGTCAGCTACATTTCGGGCCTGGGTGATCCGCTCGCCCACGCCTGGATGTGGGCCGGCATGCTCGCTTTTGAACGGATGTCACGCCCGGGCTCACCACCGGTTCACGGCCGGGCAGCGTACGCCGCACTGTGTCTTGTCTGCATGCTGCTCGCGCTGACTGCCAAGGAAAGCGCCGTGGTGCTGGCGCCGTGGCTGCTTGCAGCGCTGCTGTATCGCGCCTGGCGAGACGGCCCTCCTCCGCGCGCAGCGATCACCACCGTGGCGGCGGCGATCCTGCTGGCCGGCGCGTGGTCGGCGCTCAAACTCTCGGTATGGAACTTCACCGGCCGATCGGGCCTCACCCCGGAGCACAGCGTCTACGCACAGGACCTCACCCTGCGCCTGACTACCTTCGTCAGCGTGCTTGCCGACTACGCCAGGCTGATCGTGATGCCCTGGCCGCTGTACTACGAAAAAGCCGCGCAGCACTATCCCGACTTGCTCACGGCGCGCGGAATCTTCGGACTCGGCGTGCTCGCGATGGTGGCGATCGTGCTGCTCGGCTGGCGCCGCTGGCCAAGGCTGGCGCTGGCGTGCGCACTCGGCTGCAGCGCGATGCTGCCGTACACCGGCCTGATCGCACTCAACGCAACCCTTCTCGAACACTGGCTGTACATGGCCATGCCCGGGCTGGGACTGGGCTTCGCCTGCCTGATGGCGGCCGCGCTGCAACCCTGGAAGGAACCGGAGGCCCTCCCCATCCGGGCCGCCCAAGCTGTGTGCGTCGTGTTCGCGCTCGCCGGCGCCGGGGTGACCGCATGGCGCGCAGCGCAATGGGCCGACCCGGTGACCTTCTACCGCCACGAGCTCGAACACGGACCGGCGAACCACCGCGTGCTGACCAACCTCGGCATGGCGCTGGCCGAAACGCAGCAATGGAGCGAGGCGGAGCGCTACCTGCGCGAGGCGATCGCCGCCGCCCCATCCGGACGCTTCGCCGACGGCCACTACAACCTGGCCGTGCTGCTGCTGCGCACGCAGCGCATCAGCGAGGCGCGGCTCGAGCTGCAGCGGGCACTGCGCACCGATCCCCTGCACCGCGGCGCGGCCGCGCTGACCCAGCGGATCGACGCCGCACCGCGCGGCGATTGAGCGCGCGCAAGCGCTGCCGCTTGCCCTCGCGGTGAGCTCCGCTCCACCATGCCGGCATGCCGCCCCGTCGTCGCAAGAAGCCCGGGTTCGTTCGCCGCTGGTTGATCCGCGGCGTGGTGTTCGTGCTCGCCCTCGTGGTGGCCAGCGTGTTGCCGGTGGCCGCGCTGCGCTGGATCGACCCGCCTACCAGCGCGTTCATGCTGGCGTGGACGCCGGAGGCGAACGGCCCGCAACATCTCGATCAGCGCTGGGTGCCAATCTCGGCGATTTCGCCGCAGCTGCAGATTGCCGTGGTCGCGTCGGAAGACCAGAAGTTTCCCCTCCACGACGGCTTCGACATCGAAGCGATCGAAGAAGCCTGGGCCGATCGCGTCGCCGGCACACGATCGCGCGGTGCCAGCACGATCTCGCAGCAGGTGGCGAAGAACCTGTTCCTGTGGAGCGACCCGAGCTGGCTGCGCAAGGGACTCGAAGCCTGGTTCACCGCCTGGATAGAGCTGCTCTGGAGCAAGCAGCGCATTCTCGAGGTCTACCTCAACATCGCCGAATTCGGCGCCGGCGTGTACGGCGCGGAGGCTGCGTCGCAGCGCTTCTTCGGCATGCCGGCCGGGCGACTGAACGCCGCCCAGGCGGCCTTGCTCGCTGCGGTGCTGCCGAATCCCAAGCAGTATCGTGCCGACGCGCCGGGCCCCTATCTGCGTGAGCGAGTCGGCTGGATCCAGACGCAGATGCATCAGCTCGGCGGACCGGCCTATCTCGGCTTCGAACCGGACAGCTGACGCCAGTGCGGCATGCTCCGCTGGCGAACACCCTGCGCGGCAGGTTCCCCGACACCGCCACCCGCCATCGGTGAACGTGCGCGGCGGTCGGTGGACAGTCGGAGACGGCATCGCGCACGCGTCGAATTCAATCGATAGCGCGCCAGTACGTCATGCATGAACTTGTCAAACCGTGAATCGCCGCACGATCTGTGGATGCCGACAGATCCGGATTTCGCCCCGCGTGTGCGCTGCACGGCTGTGCCGGCGATGCACACAACATGTACCTCCGCCTTTCCGCCGGTTGGACGCGCTCATCGCCGTGGGGTTCCATCGACGGACGAATGCGGCACACTGTGGCCCTTTCCTGAATCGGGAACTGCCCGGATGCGCACAAGCTGGATCGGATGGATGCTGGCCGGACTGGCCGCAACAGGACCGTCAACGGCGGGCACGCCACTGCCGACGGGATTGCGGCTCACCGAATTCGCCAACGGCTTCAGCGGGCTGACCGGCATCTACGCTCCGAACGACAGCACCACCCGCCTGTTCGCGATCGAGCAATCGGGCCGGGTCAAGATCATCCAGGGCGGCTCGACGCTGGCCACGCCGTTCCTGCGCCTGTGCAGCGCGGCCGGCGGCGACTGTTTCGTGCCCCCGGGCGGCTTCACCTCCGGCGGGGAGCGCGGCCTGCTTGGCTTGGCGTTCCACCCGCAGTTCGCCAGCAACCGTCAGGTGTTCGTGCACTACTCCGACGCACAAGGCGACACCGCCATCGGTCGCGTATTCGCCAGTGCCGGCAATCCCAATGTCGCCGACACTGCGACCTTCGATCGACTGATGGAGGTCTCGCAGGACTTTTCCAACCACAACGGCGGACAGCTGAATTTCGGCCCGGATGGCTACCTCTACATCGCGCTGGGCGACGGCGGCTCGGGCAACGACCCGTGTTCGCGCGCGCAGACGCTCGACCCGGCGATGCTCTGCAATGGCAGCAGCAACGACGGCCGGCTCGGCTGCCCGTCCAATTCGAGTTGCGGCCCGGCGACGCGCGGCCCCTCGCGCGCGCTGCTCGGCAAGATGCTGCGCATCGACGTCGACAACATCACGCCGCCGGGCAGCAACCGGCTGTGCGCGGCTGCGGCCAACGGCTCGGCGGGCTACGCCGTGCCGGCCGACAATCCCTACGCCAGCAGTGGCCCGGGCTGCGCCGAGGTCTGGCTGTCGGGTCTGCGCAATCCGTGGCGCTTTTCGTTCGACCGCGATACCGACGACATGCTGATCGGCGATGTCGGCCAGGACGCGCACGAGGAAATCGATCTGCTCCCGGCCAGCAGCACCGGCGGCGAGAATTTCGGCTGGCGCTGTCGCGAGGGCCTGTTCGCCAATCCGTCCGGTTCGATCGCCACCTCCGCCCCGGTATGCAACGCGCCGCCAGCGTTCGTCGAACCCATCATGGACGTGCCGCAGTCGGGCGGCGTGTGTTCGATCACCGGTGGCTATCGCTACCGTGGGCCGGCGCAGACGCTGCACGGTGCGTACTTCTTCGGCGACTACTGCCAAGGTCGCATCCTGGTCGGATTCGACGAGGGCAGCAGCTGGAGCTACACGACGTGGACGCCCTTCGTCGGCAACCTCCGCACCTTCGGTGAAGGCCGCAACGGCGAGGTGTATGCGGGCAGCGACAACACGATCTTCCTGATCAGCGGCTACGCCACCGCAGACATCGTGCATGAGCACGGCTTCGAAGACAGCGTGGTGCCCTGACCAAACCGGGCCGGCGGCAGCACGCTGCCGGCCGCCACCCGCGCGGTGGTCGCGCCCTTAGAATGCATGCACGTCTGGACCTGCCCCGCTCCGGTGGCAGGCCTGAGCAGGATGAGCATGCCGTTGAAACCCGAGCAGCCGGCCGCGCCGGCGCGTGTACAGGACCCCTTTCCGCTGGCTTTCGGCGAACGCGCGCGCGCGTTCTGCTGGGGCGCCGAGGGCCCGCTCAGCGTGGGTCGATACCTCGGCGAGGCGCATGCCCTGGCCGACTGGCTCGACCGGGAGGCCGCCGGCGCGACCGAGGTCCTCAATCTCTGCGAGGACCGCTATCGCTTCCTGCTTCTGCTCGGCGCCGCCCTGCTCACTGGCCGGCCCAATCTGCTGCCCTCATCGCGAGCGCCCAGCGTCGTCGAGGAAATGCTGGCCCGCCATCCGGATGCCCTGGCGGTGGGCGATGACGGCCACGCCGACGGCGTGCGGCTGGCGCAGCGTCCGTCGCGCTATCGCTCGATGCCGGTCGACGCATCGCCGGCCGATGAACCTGCGCAGGGCGCGCATTCTGTGCAAATCGCCGGCGACCAGCTCGCGGTCGTCGGCTACACCTCGGGCAGCTCCGGCATTCCGGCGCCGCATCGCAAGTCCTGGCGGCAGTTCCATCTCAGCACCGCCGAGAATCTCAGCCTGCTCGACGACGTCGGCACCGGCCCATGGCATGTCGTGGCCACGGTGCCTCCGCAGCACATGTACGGCATGGAAACCTCGGTGCTGCTGCCGCTGCTGGGCAGCGTCTGCATCCATCGGAGCCGGCCTTTTTTTCCCGCCGACATCATCCACGCGCTGCAGCAGATGCCGGCGCCGCGTGTGCTGGTGACCACGCCGGTGCACCTGCGCAGTCTGATCGGCGCCGGACTGCCGAACCCGCCGCTGGCGCTGATCCTCAGCGCCACTGCGCCGCTGCCGCAAGCGCTGGCCGCCGACGCCGAACGACTGACCGGTGCGCGCGTGCTGGAGCTGTTCGGCAGCACCGAGACCTGCGTGATCGGCCATCGTCAGACTGCACGCACCGAGTTATGGCGCCCGCAGCCGGGCGTGCTGCTCGATGCCGGCGACGAGGGCACTTCGGTCACGGCGCCGTGGCTGCCGCAGCCGGTGCTGCTGCAGGACCGCATGCAGGTCGAGCCCGACGGCAGCTTCCGACTGGTCGGCCGCTGCAGCGACCATCTGGAAATTGCCGGCAAGCGGGCGTCGTTGATCGACATCACCCAGCGGCTGCTGGCCTTGCCGGGCGTCGAGGATGCCGCGGTCTTTGTGCCGGACAGCGCCGGCGCGGTGACGCGACTGGCCGCCCTGGTCGTGGCGCCCGGCCAGGAGGCGGCAGCCCTCGTCGCTGCCCTGCGCGAGACGGTCGACCCGGTATTCCTGCCGCGACCGTTGCGACTCGTGTCGCGCCTGCCGCGCAACGAGACCGACAAACTGCCGCGCCAGGCCTTGCTGGACGCGCTGGGGCGCGTGTCCTAGCCGCGAACGCCGGCAGGCGGGTCCTCCAGCGCAGGTTCCGCATCGCGAACCGGGCTCGGAAACACACAACCCACAATCCGCAACCCGCAATCCGAAACCTGCAACCCGCACAGTGCCCGGAGCGAGCAGCCGGCGTCGTGCCGCGCGGCGGACTTCAGGTCGGCGCGCCGCGGACTACGCCCGACCCGCGCGCCGACCTCGAGAGACGCAGGGCGTCGCTTACTGTCCCATCGATTCGAGCTGCAGGCCGCGGCTGAGATCGGTCACCAGATTGTTGATCCAGCTCAGGTAGTTCTTGTGGATGTAGCGCTGACCCTTCTTCTCCTCGAACTTCAGGTTCTCGCTGGAGACATAGACGAAGCGGACACGCTCGCCATCCCGGGTGACGCGGATGCGGGCGACGTGATCGCGCAGGTTCAGGGTCGCGTCGATGCCCTCGGCCGACTCGCCGGTGATCGTCCAGTTGCGGCCGAGCAACGCACGCTTGATTTCGCGCTGGACGACTTCGGCGGAGACGCCTGGCGGAACGGCGACGGGATCCGGATCGGTCAATGGGGCCTGTCGCGCGCCCATCAGCAGCAGCAAGGTCGGCAGCAGGGCGAACATCCAGACGCGGCGCAAGATCATGCGGTGATTCCTGAAACGGGGAGAGCGGCGATGATAGGCGAAGGGACACCGAAGATGCGCCGCGTCCCGGCGTCGTGGCGCGTGACCGTTCAGCTGACCTTGCCGAGCATGCGCCGGTGGCCGATCAGCTGCGCCCAGCGGCGGCCGACATCCACCCACATGCAGTAGGCCGATTCGAGCGCCAGCTTGGCCAGATTCGAAGGACTGGGCCGCCATTGCGCCTCGGCCGCACAGAGCACATGGTCGATGCCGAGATGACGCGCGAACAGCGCGCAGCGCGGCAGGTGATAGCGATTGCTGACCAGCACCACCGGACGCGCCTCCGCACCGATCAGCTGTCGCGCGTGGCGCAGGTTCTGCAGCGTGTCGCGCGACTCCTGTTCGAACTCGAACGGGGTCGTCGCCGGCACGCCGGATGCCAGCAGTGCGCGATGGGCGATCTCCGCCTCGGTCGGCGGCGGCCCGCCGCCCAGCAGCATGACGCGCAGGTCGGGCAATTCGTCGACCAGAGCCGCCACCCGGGCGATGCGCTGCGCAAAGTCGGCGTCCGGCATGCCGTCGGCGCAGTGCTTGCCGAACAGCAGCACGCGCACCGGGCCGGAGGTGTTTTCGGCACCCGCCCAGCCCTCGTCGCCGGGGGCGACACTGACGGCGCCGCGGGCGATACGCCACCCACGCACGAGGTAGGCCAGATACAGCAAGCCGCCCGATCCGATCGCCGCGAGCGTGGCCACCAGCATGCCGTGCAGTGCGTCAAGGTCGGCGAGAATCGTGCGGCGATGGTCGCCGCGCGACCGGCGCCCGGTCGTCGCGACCGAATCCACCGAACGGGGTGCAGCGGAGGGTTCCGACATGCGCACAGTCTGCGCGATCCGGACAGGCAGACCAAGGCGTCGACGGCACCTCGGTGAAGACCCGCCGCCGCGGCTCTCCTATACTCGCGCGCCAGAGAAGTTGCGAGCACTGACGTACGGATGCACCCGATGTCCCCCCTGGCCGTCACCGCGGCCACCGCTACCACGGCCTGCGGCCTGGGCCTCGCCGCATTGGACCAGGCCTTTCGCGACCACCGTAGCGGTCTGCGCCGGCACGGCGCGGCCGCCGCGGACGACACCGCCGCGCTACCCATCGGCACGCTCGACACCTGGATCGGTCGCGTGGACGCCGTGGAGTCGGTCGTTCTGCCCGATGCGTGCGCAGCATGGGATTGCCGCAACAATCGCCTTGCCTGGCTGGCGCTGCAGCAGGACGGCGTACTCGACGCGCTGCGTCGCGCTTGCGCACAGTACGGCCCGGACCGCGTGGCGGTCATCGTCGGCACATCCACGTCCAGCATCGGCGCGTCGGAAGAGGCCTATCGGCGACTGACCGACAGCGGCGCCTTTCCGCACGACCTGGCGCGCCCGATCGTGCACACTCCGCACTCGCTGGGCAGCTTCCTGCAGGCTGCCACCGGCGCCGCCGGCCCGGTGGTCACCGTGGCCACTGCGTGTTCCTCCAGCGCCAAGGTGTTCGCGCAGGCAGCGCGCATGCTGGCGGCCGGCCTGGTCGATGCCGCCCTGGTCGGCGGTGTGGATACCCTGTGCGGCAGCGTGCTGTACGGCTTCCACTCGCTCGGCCTGGTGTCCTCGGAACCCTGCCGCCCCTTCGATGCTTCCCGCGCGGGGCTGTCTCTCGGCGAAGCGGGTGGTTATGCGCTGATCGAGCGAGGGCACGCGAAGCCGCTGGCCTGGTTGCTCGGCTACGGCGAGTCCAGCGACGCCCACCACATGTCGAGTCCGCATCCCGAGGGCCTCGGCGCCGAACTGTGCATGACCGAAGCCCTGGCACGAGCCGGTCGCGGCGTCGAAGACGTCGACTATCTCAACTGCCACGGCACGGCGACGCCGAAGAACGACGAGATCGAGGCACTGGCGGTGCGACGGGTGTTTCCGGATCGCCTGAGCGCGAGTTCGACCAAGGGATTCACCGGACACACCCTGGGCGCCGCCGGCATCGTCGAATCCGTGGTCGCCATCCAGGCGGTGCGCACCGGCCTGATGCCGGCCTCGCTGCACTGCGACGATCCGGAGCCGGTGATCGCGGCGCAGTTGCTTCAACGCAGCACCAGCGGCGATGTCCGCTTGGCACTGAACAACTCGTTCGGCTTCGGCGGCAACAACTGCAGCCTGCTGTTCGGGCGCGACGGAGCGCAGGCATGAGCTGGTTGCCAGCGCTGCGAATCCGCGGCATCGGTGCCTGGGCCAGCGGCCTGACCAGCTGGCCGGCAATGTTGGCCTGTGCGCGCGGCGAGATCGAACCGGATGAGTCCGCGCCGCGACGCCCCGCCCCCGACCTGCTTCCAGCCAACGAACGGCGCCGCGCACCGGACTCGGTGCTGCTCGCCCTGCAAGCCGCGCAGTCGGCCTGCGCCGACGCCGACTGCGACCCGGCGTCGCTGCCGTCGATCTTCGCCTCCACCCACGGCGACCTCGCGATCACCGACTACATGTGTGCCACCCTCCGCGATGCGCCGGCCGAGATGTCGCCGACCAAGTTCCACAATTCGGTGCACAACGCCGCGGCCGGGTACTGGACGATCGGCACCGGCTGTCATCGACCGGCAACCGCGCTGTCGGCGTACCGCGCGACCTTTGCGCAAGGCCTGCTCGAAGCGGCGCTGCAACTCGCCGCGCAGGAAGCGCGCGTGCTGCTGGTCGCCTACGACGGCCCGGCGACCGGGCCGCTGGCTGCCGTCTCCACCAGCCAGGGCCTGCTCGGATTGGCGCTGGTGCTGGAGCGCGCCGACGTCGACGCGGGAGGGCGCGGGCCGCTGCTTCGGCTCGAATTCGAACCCGCGTCGCCGGTTCCCGCCACGATCTCCGGAGGCCTGGCCGCACGGCTGGGCGACAACGCGATGGCGCCGTCGCTGCCATTCATCGAGACGCTTGCCGCGGGGCGGGGCAGCTGTCGACTGGAAGCCGGGCCCGGGCAGTCCCTCGTCGTGGAGCTGGCCGCATGAGCGCGCTGCGGGTGGCGGTGGTGATTCCCGCGCTCAACGAAGCGCTGCGCATTCGCGAAGTCGTGCTCGGCGCGCTCGAGCACAGCAGCGACGTCATCGTGATCGACGATGGTTCCGACGACGATACCTGTGCGCAGCTGGAGGGCCTGCCGATCACGCTGATCCAGCACCCCACCCGCCGCGGCAAGGGCGAGGGGTTGCGCAGCGGGTTCCGCGAGGCGCTGAAACGCGAAGTCGATGGCGTGCTGAGCATGGACGGCGACGGCCAGCATCTGGCCAGCGATATTCCGCGCCTGCTGCGCGCGGCGACCTGCCATCCCCAACACATCGTCGTCGGTGCGCGCCTGCGCAAGCGCGCGCAGCAGCCCTGGCACCGCCGGCTGGCCAACGAGTTCGGCGACTGGGGCATCGCCTGGGCGACCGGCTACCGCATCGCCGATACCCAGAGCGGCCAGCGCTACTATCCGCGATCGGTGTGCGCACTGGCCGATGTCGCTGGCGAAGGCTTCGTGTTCGAGGCCGACATCCTGATCCAGGCCGCGCGCCGGCTCGGCACGCGCGCGGTGTCGGTACCGATCGAATCGCGCTACGCGGGCGACGGCCTCGCCGGCCAGTTCCGCCGCAGCCACTTCCGCCCGCTGCACGACCTCTACCGCATCACCGCGCACGTGGTCGGGCGGGTGTGGACCTACGGCCACGTTGTGCCGCGCTACATCGAAGCGCGCCGGCATCCGCCGGTGATCCACGATGGCGGTGCGGCGGGCGCGACCCACGATCCGGCGGCCAACGACGGCGCAACGCACGAGTACACGCCAGGCCCATGAGCACCCCGCCGACCGACCACGACGTCATCATCGTCGGCGGCGGTCTGGCCGGACTGAGCCTGGCGCTGCAACTGCGCCGCGAACATCCCGCGTTGCGCGTGCTCGTGCTGGAGCGACGTGAGGGCGCCGCCCCCGAAGCAGCGTTCAAGATCGGCGAATCAACGGTCGAGATCGCCGCCCACTATTTCGGCCGCGTGCTCGGCCTGAAGCAGCATCTCGACGAGCGGCACATCGTCAAGTTCGGCTTCCGCTTTTTCTTCTCCGATCACCGCGACCGCATCGACCACTGCGCTGAGCTCGGCGCCAGCCAGGCACTGCCAACCGGCGCCTGGCAGATCGACCGCGGGCGCTTCGAGAACTTCCTGGTCGAACAGGTGCAGGCCGAGGGCATCGATCTGCGCCTCGGCTGCAGCGTCCAGGGCATCGACCTGGATGACGGTGGCGCTGGCGAGGGCGTGCACCGGGCGCGCTGGCGGGCGCAAGGCGGCGAGCACGAAGCCGGCGCGCGCTGGCTGGTCGATGCCAGCGGCCGCGCCGGCCTGCTGCGGCGCAAGCTCAACCTCGAAACCGACAACGGACACCGCATCCACGCCGCCTGGTTCCGGGTGAAGGGACACCTGAAGATCGATGCCTGGTCCGACGACCCGGCCTGGGTGCAGCGCTGTCATCCGCCCGAGCGCTGGCGCTCGACCAATCATCTGGTCGGCCCCGGCTACTGGGTCTGGCTGATTCCGCTCGGCTCGGGCTCGCATTCCGTGGGCGTGGTCTGCGATCCGGACGTGCTCCCCATCGAGCGCATCCAGACGCTCGACGCCATGCTCGCCTGGATCGAGCAGCATCAGCCAGCGCTGGCCCGCGCGCTGGAGCCCGTGCGCGGCTCGGTGCAGGACTTCGGCTTCCTGCGCCGGGTCAGCTACGGTTGTCGCCAGCTGTTTTCGGCGCAGCGCTGGGCGCTCACCGGCGAAGCAGGGGCGTTCCTCGATCCGTTCTACTCGCCGGGCAGCGATTTCATCGCGATCGCCAACACCTACATCTGCCGGCTGATCGGCAAGGACCTCGCCGGCGAAGCCTGGGAGCCCTACGCCGCGGTCTACGACCAGCTGTTCCAGAGCTTCTACGAGAGCACGCTGGCGATGTACCGCGGCCAGTACCCTCTGTTCGGCGACCCCGTGGTGCTGCCGCTGAAGGTGTTGTGGGACTACACCTACTACTGGGGCGTGCTCGGACCGCTGTTCTTCGCCGACCGGCTCGACGACCTGCCGACGCTCTCGCGCCTGCGCAGCGAACTGGCCGAGGCCAAGCAGCTGAACATCGAGATGCAGCGACTGTTCGCGGTCTGGGGGGCGCGCGAGCCCATCGCGGTGCCAGCAGCGCCGTCACGAAGCTTTCTGGACCAGGCCTGCCTGGACTGGTTTGCCGAACTCAACCGCGGCTTGCGCGATCCGCTCGACGATGCGGCGTTCCGCGCACGTCTTCGCGCCAATCTGGACCGCCTGCGCAAGCTCGCCGAAGAACTCACTGCGCTCGCGGATGCGTCCGCCCAGCAGTCACCGCTGACCCTGATCGAACCGGACTGGCGCGGCGTCGCCGCGGGCTGAGCAGACTCAGCCCATCCCGCCGTTGACCCCGATCACCTGGCCGTTGACGTAAGACGCCGCTTCCGAAGCCAGGAAGGCGACGACCGCGGCGACCTCTTCGGGGCATCCGGCGCGCGCGGCCGGCACCATCTGCTTGATCTGCTCGGCAGCGAACAGGCCTTCGGTCATCGCACCGGCGATCAGACCCGGCGCCACCACGTTCGCAGTGATGCCGCGACTGGCCATCTCCCGCGCCAACGACAGGGTGGCGCCGTGCAAGCCCGCCTTGGCCGCGGCGTAGTTGGTCTGGCCACGATTGCCCAACACCGCCGCCACCGACGAGACACTGATCACGCGCCCGAAGCGCGCCCGCGCCATCGGCAGCAGCAGCGGTTGGGTGACGTGGAAGAATCCGTGCAACGACACGTCGATGACCTGCTTCCATTGCGCGTCGGTCATCCCGGCCATCGGCGCATCGTCGTGGATCCCGGCATTGTTGACCACGGTGTCGATACGCCCCTGCTGCAGCAACGACTCGACTGCCGCGCGCGTGGCGGCGCCATCGGCCACGTCGAACACCGCGACCTCGGCGCCGGCACCCTGCGCGTGCAGTTCGGCAACCAAGGCGTCGGCGCGTTCTCGGTGGCGGTTCGCGTGGACGATCACCGAAATGCCGGATGCAGCCAGCGCGCGACAGATCGCACCGCCGAGGTCGCCGCTACCGCCGGTCACCAAGGCACGCCGCGCGCTCATGCAGGGGTTCCTTGCTGCCACTTCAGCACCGCGCAGCGCCCGTGGGCGAGCTGCCGGCCCTGGTGAAGGATGCGGAAGCGGCTCTGCCAGCCCGCTCCGCTGTCCGCCAGCTCATCCACGTGCACATCCAGCGGGCCCGGCAGGTCGTCGATGCGCACCACATGCAGCTCCACCGCGCGAAGCGACACCAGCAGCCCCGGTGCCGCTTCGGTGCCGCGGGCGCGGGCCAGCAGTCCGCCATGTACCGCCATCGCCTGGGCGCCGTACTCGCACAGATGCAGCGCGGCAAGGCAGTCGTCGCGGCGCAGCGGGTGATCGGGATCGCGATGACGGTCGCTCTGCGCGTGCAGGGCGTCGTCGGCGAAGTGCAGCACGCGATCGAGCAGGCACATGGTGCCGCGATGCGGAATCAGCGCCTCGATGTCTTCGCGCCGGGCGGGCCAGGCGTCAGCCATGGGCATCCTCGTGTGGGGCTGGCTGGGCATGCTCCACGCCGCCACCGGCGAGCGCAAGCGACAGAGTGAAGTGCGCGGCGACACCCAGCGCGACGGTCGAGCCCAGGGCGTGCAGCACCGGAATTCCCGACAGCGCGAGCAGGCCGAACACCAACAGGGTCGACAGCGCGCACAGCACCAGCGAATGCAGGGTGCGGCGGTACTCGGCCGGCTGTCGCGCTGCGCGTTCGAAGAACAGCGCGTAGTCGAGACCCAGACCGGCGGCAAGCACCATCGCGACCAGATGAAACAGGGTGAAGGTCTGGCCGGCGGCATGCAGGATGCCGACGACGAGCAGGCTGCCGAGGGCGACCGGCCACAGCACGCGTGCACTGCGCCGCAGCGAACGCAGGGACAGCGTCACCAGCAGGGCCAGCAGCAGTGCAGCCGCGGCCATCGCGCGCAGCAGATGCCCACGCCAGGCCGAGGCGAGCGAACCGGCGACCTGCTTGAGATCAAGCACGTCGAGGTCGGCGTGGCGGTGCGCCAGCTCGTGCAGCGGCGCCACGTCGTCGACGCCGCTGAGCTGGATCAGCGCGGCCGTGCCCGCGGAGCGACCTGGCGCCGCCGCATCCGGTGCCGCTTTCTCGTCCAGCAGCAGTCCGCCCAGCCGTAGCGCGAGCGCGGTGTCGTCGAGATCGGCCAGCTGCAGCGGCGGCAGACTGCGCGCGCGCGACACCGCGTCGAGGAAGGGCGCAAAGGCGTCGGCGCGAAACGGCAATCCTTGCTGCGCCTGCTGCAGCGATGGCGCCAGCTCGATTCGGGTCGGCAGCTGCGCCTGGCGCGCGCGCTGGCGCGCCTGCGAAGGCAGATAGCGCGCGGCGAATTCGTAGCCGCCGAGCCCGCCGCGCTCGACCAGCGCGTCGAGTTCGCCCTGCAGTGCTTCGCTGCGCTGCAGCGCCTGCTCGACGCTGTCGGCACGCAGCACCAGCAGCCAGCGCACGTCCGGGGCGGCGAGCGCCTTGCGCAGCGCGCGATCACGCTGCAGCAGGTCGTGCGGCAGCGGCGTCAGCGCCGCCAGATTGTCCTCCCACCACGGCGTGGCCGGCGCGACGCACAGCACCGTGCCCACCGCGAGCACGAGCCCACCCAACACCCGCTTCCCGCGCGACGCGGACGCTGCCGCCAACGCGGTCGCGGCATGACCCCACAAACGCGGCGCCGGCAGACGGGCTGGCAGCACGTGCGGCAGAACGAAGCGGGTGCACAGCGCGGCGATGACCAGACCGCTGACGGTCAGCACCGCCAGCTGCCGCAGCCCCTCCACACCGGTGAAGAAGAACACCAGGTAGGCCATCGCGCTGGAGAACGCGCCCAACGCCAGCGTGGGCCAGATCGCGCGCGCCGTCGCGACCGCCGATTCGTCGCCGCGGCGGTGGCTGAACAGGTGGATCGGATAGTCCTGGGCCACGCCGATCAGGGTCAGACCGAATGCCAGCGTGATGCCGTGTACCGAGCCGAAGACGAGTGCCGTGAGCGCCAGCCCGCCCAGGGCCGCGGAGGCCAGCGGCAACGCACCCAGCAGCGGTGGCACGACGCTGCGGTAGCCGAGCGTGAGCAGCACGATCAGCGCCAGCACCGCCCATCGCCCGAACCGTGTCGCCTCGTCGCGGGTCTGCGTCGACATGCGCTCGGCGAAGGCGCCGGGGCCACTGACTTCGAGCCCGCGCTGCCGCGCGGCATCGATGTCGAGCGGATGATCGACACCCGCCGTGCCCTCTGCGCCTTCCTCGGCGAGCGCCTCGGCGTAAGCATCGCGCAAGGCCTGCTGCGCGGCCTGCTGCCCGGCGGGGTCGAATCCCGGCGCACGCGTCTCGGCGACCAGCAGGGCCTCGCCTTCGGGCGACAGCCACGCGCCGTCCCATCGCTCGGGCTCGCGCGACGGCCCCCAGGACTCGAGCAGTCGCAGGCTCTCGAGCGTGGGATCTTCCGCCATCAGCGGCGCCACCAGTGCGGCTGCGGGCGAAGCCAGGTCGTCGAGCCGGTCCTGCAGCGCGACGCGCAGGGCGTCGACGGTGAATGCGCCCTGCTCGACGCCCGGCGAGAGCAGGTAGCGGTAGTCGCGAAGCCGTTCGGGAATCTCGTCCAGTCCCTCTTCGCCGTTACTGGACCAGACGAAGCGTTCGTCTTCGCGCAGTCGATCGCGCAGCGCGCGACCGCGTGCCACCACGACGTCCGCCTCTTCGCCGTGCAGGGCGATCAGCTGCAGTCGCGAGCCCGGCCCCTCGCCGAGCTGTTCGAGCAGGAGACGCTGCGCGGCGTCGCGCGCGGCGGGCATGAACAGGCGCAGATCGCCGCTCAGTCGCAGCGTGGTGGCGAGCCATGCGGCCAACAGCCCGAGCAGCGCCAGCCACAGCGCCAGGCGCCAGCCGACCTGGACCACGCTCGGCCCGAACGACCGGGCGGCGGAGCCTTCGCCACGCGTCACGGGAACGCCTGGTCTGCGCCGCCCCCGCACAGCGCGTCGCGCTCGGCCTCGTCAGCCGATGTCGCTGCCCGCGCCGCGGCGTCGCCCAGCCACATGCGGCTGTTCTCGCCGCCGTCGAGCTGCAGATCGAGGCAGCGCCAGCTGCGGTCGATGCCAAGCAGCTGCATGCCGAGCACGCGCTTGCGCAGGCGCGCGTCGCGCGGATCCAGCTCGACGCGCCAGCTCGACCCATCGTGCGCGAGGCGCACATGGTAGAGCGCATCGAGCGCGTCGGCGTCTCCGCCCAGCAAGGCGTCCATGCTGGCGGCAAGCGCCGAAAGTTCGGGCGCACGCTGCAGCGAGAACGAACGCACCCGGCGCCCTTCACGCTCGACGCGCACGCGATCGCCGTCGATCTCCATGCGCTCGCGGCGCGCACCCTCGACGGTCTTGATCAGCTTGCCCGCGCCGGGCTGTTCGAGCTGACCCGCGAACAGCAACGGCTGATCGAGCAGCGGCGACTCGCGGCGTTCGACGTAGCGCGTCTGTGCCGGCGGCGTGCGGGCCAGCGAGGCGAGCAGCGCGCGCAGGTCCGGAACGGGCGTCGCTTCGGGCGTCGGCTCGACCTGGGCCCCGGCCGGCATCGACGCCAGCGCGAACCCCAGGAGCAGGACGCTAGTGCGACGCATGGGTCGCTGCCTGCACGTCGACGGGTTCGGCATCGGTACGCCAGAAATCATAGAAGTTGAACCAGTTGTAGGGTGCCATGCGCACGTAGTGTTCAAGACGCTCCGCATAGCGGCGCTGAACCACTGCCAGACGCTCCGCACGCTGCCGGCGCGGTACGTCGACGCAGGAGTCGAACAGTTCGAAGTGCACGTCGTAGCGCCGCCCGCCGCGATACAGGCCGAAACACAGGAACACCGGGATGCCCAGCGCCGAAGCGATCAGCCACGGCGCCGACGGGAACGGCGCAGGCGCGCCCAGGAACGGCATCCTGTTCATGGCATCGCCGGGTCGACCGCGGTCGACGAGCAGGCTGATCAGCGCGCCCAGATCGGCCTCGCGCTGGATCGCCAGCGCGATGCTGGCGCCGTCCATCCGCGCATCGATGACGGTGGCGGCGATCTCCGGACACAGCGCATCCAGCAGTTCAGTGATCGCGCGGTTCTGCCCGGGGTCCATCACCACCCGCACGCGGGCGTCGGGGCGTTCCTGCGAGAACACGCGGAGGATCTCGAAGCTGCCGTGGTGCGAACCGAACAGCAGCGCTCCGCGCCCCTGCTCCATCACTTCGTGCAGGGCATCGACACCGTGCACACGCACGTCCAGCGAGCGGAATCGTCCACTGAGCATGAACACCCGATCGAGGATGGTCGAGGCGAAACAGTGGATGTGCCGGCATACCTGCCAGGTCGTCGCCGGCCGCCCGAACACGCGGCCGAGATAGTCCCGCGACGCGCGACGCTCCGGGCCGCGCACGATCAGGAAGTACAGCGTGATCGGAAACAGCAGCAGGCGGCTGACCGCGCGCCCGCCGTACTGGGCGATGCCGCGGATCAGCCAGATCGCGAAGCGGCCGCCACCCTCGGGCCGGTGGGTCCAGTCGTCGCCGGCGCTCATGCGGCAGCCGGGCCCAGCACCAGGGTGCCGCGGGCGACGACGACCTCGTCGACGCGGACGTCGACACGCACTTCCAGCCGATCGTTGGCCGCGGAGCGTGCCTGCCAGTGGATCAGCGCCGGTTCGTCGGGCAGCAGGGGGCGCAGGAACTTGAACTGCGGAAGGCCAAGCAGCATCCGGTCGCCCCAGCATTCGTCGAGGCAAGCCCGCACTGCATCGACGATCACCACGCCCGGCACCACCGGCCGACCGGGGAAGTGTCCCGCCAGGCAGGGATGGTCGGCCGCGACGTGGAAGCGCGACGTGCCTTCGCACGGCAGTGCTTGCAGCGCCGTGGTCACCCCTGCCCCCGCCAGAACTGCGGCCCCAGCGAGGCCATGCGGCGCAGGAACCCGATCAGGCCGCCGTAGTCGTGTTCCGGAAAGCGGTGCACGCGGTAGGCGTACTCGGCCAGAAAGAACACCGCGATGACCACGTAGTTGAGTACGTTTGCCGACCACGACCACCACGCCGCCGGGAGCGACCAGACACCGTGGATGCCGAAACTGGCCAGCCAGCCGCCCGGCTCGGCGAGCAGCGCCAGCACCGCATTCAGCAGCGCCAGGCCGAACAGCAGCAGCGCCCAGGCCAGGGTGAGCCGGCGGGCATAGGCGGGAATATCCGGATGCCGCACCACGCCGTCATTGAGCGCACGCACGGCACGTTCGATCAGCGACATGCGCCCGGCGCGCAGGCTGCGGGCAAACTGCAGGCCGATCAGCGCGTTGAGCACGACCGGCGGCAAGGTCAGCAGCAGGCGGATCTGCTCCGCCTGCGCCAGCGCGGCCAAGCCCAGCGCCAGCACACCGCCCACGGCCAGCAATGCCATGGGCCGGCGCCAGAGCGGCAACACGAGCAGGGCGATCAGGCTGATGCCGGCCGCGAGCGCGAGCGCCGCCGAATCGAGGGCCACCGAGGCGTGCGCGAGCGCGGGAAACGCCAGCGCCAGCAGCACGGTGAGCACGGCGATCAAGCGCTGCGGTGTTGCTCGACGTGCGCCGCGAGCGCGCGCAAGGACCCGAAGATCTTGCGGTTGTCCTCGTTGTCGGAGCGCAGCTGGAAGCCGTAACGCTTGCTGATCGCGAGGGCGAGTTCAAGCGCGTCGATCGAGTCGAGACCCAGGCCGTCGCCGAACAGCGGCTGCTCCGGATCGATGCCCGCCGGTTCGACGTCTTCGAGGTTGAGGGATTCGACGAGCAGCTGGGCCAGCTCGAGTTCGGCGGGAGTTTGGTTGGACATTGAGCACCGCGGGACAGGTGGATCGACGGACTGCGTGCCGTCTCGGGAAGGGTTGCCTCGACACCGGACCGCTGCGGGATCGAAACCTGCGCCAGCCGGACCGCTGCCTGCGGGCCGGCGCGAGGCCCGGCAAAGCGCTGCGATCGGGCGTCGGGAAAGCGCGGCAGTGTATCATTCGTGAAACATTCGTTGATTGGTTCCACCCCCCCCAGCCCATGTCCGCTCCGTTGCCGACCGACATCGACGTTGCCGTGATCGGAGGTGGGCCGGCCGGGTCGACTGCGGCGACGCTGTTGGCCCGCCAGGGATGGCGGGTGAGCCTGATCGAACGGGATCGCCACCCGCGCTTCCACATTGGCGAGTCGCTGCTGCCGCTGAACCTGCCGATCCTCGAACGGCTGGGCGTGCTTGCGGAGGTGGCAGCGATGGGCGTGCACAAGCCGGCCGCCGACTTCCTCGGCGAATCGGGCGCGCACAATCGCTTCCGCTTCGACCGCGCCCTGCGCGTCGTCGCCGATCACGCTTTCCAGGTGCGGCGCGACCAGTTCGACGACCTGCTGTTCCGTACCGCGGCGTCCGCCGGCGCCGACGCGCGCGAGTCGACCGAGGTGGTCGCGGTGCACCGCGAGGCCGACCAGCATTGGACGGTTGCGCTGAAGCGCGCTGACGAAACCGTCTCGCTGCGCTGCCGCTACCTGATCGACTGCAGCGGGCGCGACACCCTCCTCGCCCGGCAATGGAAGCTCAAGCGCGCCCATCCGCGCCATCGCAGCGCAGCCCTCTACGGACACTTCCGCGGCGTCGAACGGCGCCCGGGCGACGATGCGGGCAATATCTCGATCTACCGTCTGCCGCAGGGCTGGATGTGGATGATTCCGCTGCCCGACGACGTCATGAGCGTCGGTGCGGTGTGCACGCCGGACTACCTGAAGCAGCGCCGGGGCGCCCTCGACACCTTCCTGCGCGAGACGGTGTGCACGCATCCCGAAGCGGCGCGCCGCATGCAGCGCGCCGAGGCCGCCGCTCCGGCCGAAGCCACCGGCAACTATTCCTACCAGAGCCGTGAGATCGCCGGCCCGGGCTGGGTGATGGCCGGCGATGCCTATGCTTTCGTCGATCCGATCTTCTCGTCGGGCGTGTTTCTCGCCATGCACAGCGCCGAACAGGCGGCCCAGCTTGTCGACCGCGTACTGCGTGCGCCGGCCGAGGAATCGACCCTGCAGCGCGCCTATCGCCGCCGCATGGATGCTGGCCTGAAGACGTTCTCCTGGTTCATCGAGCGGTTCACCACACCGACCATGCGGCATCTGTTCGAACGCCCGCGCAACGTGTGGCAGATCGAGCAGGCGGTGATCTCGATGCTGTCGGGCGACGTGTTCGACAACCCGGCCGTACACAGCCGCCTGCGCGCATTCCGCATGATCTACCGCATCACCGCCGTGGGTCTGCGCTGGCAGCGCTGGCGCGGCCGCGGCGCGCCAGCCGCCACGCTGGAGTCGACCGCATGAGCGCGCAGACCTTGCCGTTCGCGGCACGGGCCGGCCTGCGCGCGCGCTACGTGCGCACGCGTCATCCGCGCGATCTGCTCGACCGCAATGTGCTCGCGGTGTTCGGGTTCGGCCACGGCGCGCCGGATCATCTGAATGATCCCCGCTACTACCGGGTGAATCTGCAGCCGCTCGACGACCGCGACTGCTTCGAGGTGTGGCAGGTCGACGATGAGGTCGAGTGCTGGGAAGACGGCGCCCTCGCCGGCGCCCGCACGGCGACGTTGAGCTTTGGCCACGCGACCCAGCTGGAGAGCGGCCAGCCCGGCGCGATCCGCTGCGCCGCCGAGCAGCTCTACGCCGCCCTGTCCAACCATCTGCGCCACGCTGCGCATGCGCATCTGCTGCGCATCTGGAACTACTTCGACGCGATCAACGAGGGCACCGGCGACGAGGAGCGCTATCGGCAGTTCTGCGTCGGCCGCGGCCTCGGCCTGCAGCTCACCGACGCCGACCTGCCGGCGGCCACGGCTATCGGCCAATCCCGCCACCCGCGCACGCTGCAGGTCTACTGGCTCAGCGCCCGCCAGCCGGGCCGACCGATCGAGAATCCGCGCCAGGTACCGGCCTACCACTATCCGCGCTGCTACGGGCCGAAGTCGCCCAGCTTTGCCCGCGCCATGGCCGGTCCGCCGTCGCTCGCGCTGCCGCTGATGCTGTCGGGCACAGCGTCGGTGGTGGGCCATCACTCGCGCCACGACGACGATCTCGCCGAACAGATCGCCGAGACCTTCCGCAATTTCGATGCCCTGCGGGCGCGGGCGCAGCAAGACGGTTTGGGCCACGATCATCCCTTCGATGGCGACAGCCTGCTGAAGGTCTACGTGCGGCGCGAAGACGACCTCGCCGCGGTGCGCACGATGCTCGCGACGTATCTGCACCCCGATGTGCCGCGGCTGTTCCTGCGCGCCGACATCTGCCGCAGCGAGCTGCTGATCGAAATCGACGGCTTCCACCGGCTCTAGTTGTCGGTGCTGTCACCGTTGGGGGCGCAGAGGGATGGCATCCCCAAGCGTGAACAGGACGCCGTTCCGAAGCGGCACCGATCCTTGAAGCCGGGCGCGGATCGCGGAGCGATATCCGCACGCCTGGACCGGGCGAACTGCCGTGGAATTATCGGCGACTGGCCACGGTGCCCGGCGCGCCGCTCGCCTTCGGATGAGGCCCCGCGCTACTCGAACTCGACGTCCTGCAGGGCGCGTGAGCGGCGCATGCCCCATCCCGCCAGCAGTCCCACCCCCAGGTAGGTGAACGGCGCGCCGCTGATCAGTCCGGCGACGAAACAGATGGGCACGCAGGACAAGACGAACGCCCAACCGATACGCGCCCGCCGGCGTTCGAGCTGGGCCTGGCGCGCCGCCTCCTCCGCGGGATCGATGTCCGCCGCCGACTTGGCCTGGCCGATCTGCCGGATCACGCCGGGCAGGAGAAACGGCAGTGCCACCACCGCGGCGAGCATGATCAGGCCCCAACCCACCCAGATGCCGAGTGGGATCATCAGGGTGCTGGCGACGAGCGCCCAGTCGCTGCCGCTGCCCACCCAGCGACCGAGCGCATAACCCACTGCTCCACCGACGACGAACCAGGCGAGGATCCGAAGGAAGCTCGCGGGGCCCTTTTCGGTTGCGCGTGCAGTCGGGGTCATGGCCGTTCAGCCTGCGCGCACCGGCGCACGGTCGTTGCGGACGACGATTCCAGGCCGGGACAGCGCATCGGCATGTTCATGGCAACACCCTGACCACGCGGAACCCGCCGAAGGGATGCCGCGCTTCGCGCACGAAGCCGAAACGCGCCGCCGAACGCAGCCAGAATCCCCAGTCATGCCAGCCAGCGCCGCGCACGATGGCCTTGCGGCAGTTGCCGCTCATCCACGCCGCGCCATCGGTCGGCGCGCCGCGGTAGTTGCTGTTGTCGCAGTCCTGCGTCCACTCCCAGACGTTGCCGTGCATGTCGTGCAGTCCGAACGGGTTGGGCGGGAAGCTGCCGACGGCGACGGTGCGGCGGCGGAACTGCCCCGCTTTGCAGCCCTTGGCCGGCATGCCGGCGTGGAAATTCGCCGTGTCGCTGCCGAAGCAGTCGCCCAGGTAATGGCGCCCGCTGGTGCCGGCGCGCGCGGCGTATTCCCACTCGGCCTCGCTGGGCAGTCGGTAGTGCTGTGCGGTCTTGCGCGAGAGCCAGGCCAGGTAGGCCTGCACGTCGTTCCAGCTGACGTTCATCACCGGCTGGGTGCCGCCGCCCCAGCCGTTGGCGTCCGGGCGGTGACTGCATCCGCCCTCGGCCAGGCAGGCATCCCACTCCGCGAATTGCGTCTCGAACCGGCCCATGGCGAACGCCGGCACGCGCACTTCATGCTGCGGCCCTTCCCACAGCATGCGCTGCGGCTCGTCCTTCGGACTGCCCATCACGAAGCGGCCAGCCGGAATCACCACCAGCTCGGGACACTGCGGACAGTCGCGGAACACGCTGCCGGGCGCCCGCTCCGCCGAGGGCCAGGCCGGCGCGGACTTCAGTGCAGCGAGTACGGCACCCAGCCCCAGTCCGCGGACGTCGCGACCGCTCGCCTGCGAGAAGCTCTCGATCCCGGCGCGGGTCGCATCGTCGAGCTGGCCCGTGTTCGCCACCTCGCGTCCCAGCCGGCGCAGCTCACTCTGGATGTCGCGGATCACCGCCACGTCGTCCGCTGGGCTCGCGGCCGGCGCGGCGATGCCTTCGCCAGAGAATCCGACAGCCTGGTCCTGCGCCACCGGTTCCGGTTCGGCCGGTCGCGGTTGGGCAGGCAGCTGCGCTCGTGTCGGGGGCCGCGGCTCGTCCTGGATGCGAGGCGGAGCGGGCGCGACGCCGGCATCACGCTGCGGCGCTGCAGGATCGGTCGCCAGCTTCGGTGGATCGATACGTTCAGACGGTACTGCCGTCGTCGGCGCCCGCTCGGCCGCGGCAGTCGCAAGCGCGTCGCGGGCGGCTTCGTCGGACCCTGCTGGATCGAGGGTCAGTGTCGATCCGTCATCGCCCCGCCCGTCGCCAGCAGACCTCGCACCGGGCTCGTCCTGCGCCACGTCGCGCGGTTCCGAGGACTGTCGCGCCGTTGCGTCGTGGTCACGGCCTGCTTGCCCATCCTCGCCGCTGGGCTGCGGCAGCGGCGTATCGGGCTGGGTACCAGCGCCCGAGACCTCGGATGCGGCATCACGGTGCGCAAGCTGCGGTTCGGCTTGCCCGGGCTTGTCCATCGGCAGGAATCGGGATGCCACAATCGCGATACCGATCACCACCACGATGGCGGCCACCCACTTCATCGCGCCGCCGCCCGCCGTGGGCGGCGACTGCGCCACGTGCGGCGCGGTGCGTGCACCGCCGGCGCGTGCGGCCGACCCGGTCGCGAACGACGTCACCGACGTCGCACCCGGCCGCATGGCCTGATCCAGCGCCTGCACCATGGCGAGTGACGACGACCAGCGCTGCGCCGGGCTTTTCTCGAGCCCTTTGAGCAGCACCGCGCGCGCCTGCGGCGGCAGCGCATTCATCGGCTCGGTCGGCACTGGCGCCTGCACCTGCTTCATCAGCACGGCGAGCGGCGTGTCGGCGTCGAACGGCACCTGGCCACACAGCCAGCGGTACAGCATCACTGCCAGTGCGTAGCGGTCACAGGGCGGGCCCAGCTCTTCGCCCTGCGCCTGTTCCGGCGCCATGTACGGCGGCGTGCCCAACACCGCGCCCGTGCCGGTCAGCACCGATGTGCCGGACAGCAGGCGCGCGATGCCGAAGTCGGCGAGGTAGGCCGAGCCATCGCCTCCCAGCAGCACGTTCTGCGGCTTCAGATCGCGATGCAGCACGCCCTGTCCGTGTGCGTGGTCCAGCGCTTTCGCGATCTGGGCGAACAGGGTGAGCCCCTCTTCGAGCTCGAGCGTCCCCGCTTCGAGGCGATCCTGCAGTGTGCCGTGGCTGAGCAGGCGAAGCGCCATCCACGGAATGCCCTCGTCGATGCCGCTGGCGTACAGCGGCACGATATTCGGGTGTTCCAGGTGCGCGATGACCCGCGCCTCGCGCTCGAAGCGCTCGAGAAACCCGGCCTGATCCATCAGTTCCGCCGGCAGCACCTTCAGCGCGATCTCGCGACCCAGGCCGACCTCTTCCGCGCGATACACCGCCGCCATCCCGCCGCGCCCCAGTGGCGCGATCACGCGAAAACGACCGAGCACGCGGCCGGCGGACAGATGGGTCATCGCTGGCTTCCCCGTCCCCGCTGTGTCAGCAGGGTCTCCCCGATGGTACCGCAGTGTCGCTGGGCCGAATCGAAGACGCGGCGTCGCGTGGCGTGCAGGTCGCCATCCACCACGACCCGGCCCCTGCGTGGAGTCGGCGGGCACGGTGCGTGCTGCCAGACCGGTCCGTGCCGCGCACGGCGACACCACAGCGCAAGTGCTCACGGATCGTCGTTCGGCCTGCACGAGTCAAACGTGGGGTGATGGACGCGCGACCAGCGCTGCTATCTAATGGCGACCCGACGCCTCACGAGAAACACTCATGCCGCTTGCCGCCGGTGTGACCAGCCGGGCAAGCGCACGCAGTCGCCTTCTCGCTTACGGGTTGTTGGGCTTCTGCACCATCATGATGCTGTTCGGGCCGATCGTCGCCGAGACCGTGCTCGCCGCCTTGGGGTGCTCAACGCGGCCGGGCCTCGGCGCGGCGGGCTGCAGCGGGATGGCGATGCTCCCCGGTTCCTGGCTGTCTCACTGGCTCTCGGTGGCCCCGCCGCTGGAAACGACGTTCGTGCTCCTCGAGCACGCCTGGCCTGCCCTGCTGGTCTGGCTGGCCTGCATCGTGCTGAGCATGCGGTTCGATCGTGCCCCGGTCGCAGCGGGTATCGAGGGGCCCGCCGATGAGCCGCCTGCCACTTCACCAGACGTTCCGGCTGCGCCCTCACCTCCGTTCGCGGAGCAACAGCCCGAGTGGATTCGGCGCAATCAGGCGGAACAGGCCGCTCTGCTTCGGGCCGAACAGTTTTCCTTGCACCAACGGTTGAAGGCGGAAGGGACATTCTGGGGCCTGCTTTCGACCGCGCTGCTCGTACTCGTCGTTGGCTTGGCCACATTCTGTCTGACCTTCGGAACACCGGTGATTGGCGGTCTGAGTGCGGACAGTCTTCTCGGCATGCTGGCCTGTCGCGATCTGGCGCACATGGAAGCGAACCCGTGGAGCGGGGTGTGTGGCTTCCTGGTCGATCGGCTGGAGCCCTACGGGCGCCCTTGGTACGGCGCCTTGTTCGCTCCGCTGTGGTTGTTCAGCCAGTTTTCGGACGTACTGCTGGTCTGGCTGGGGATCATCCTGTTGCTGGCCTTCCTGCCCGGACTGCGCATCGGCGGGCGGGCCTTGTTCGGACGCGTGCCTGCCGCGGCAAGCATAGGTTTCGTCGTGGTGTCCTGTGCCGCCTTGTGGGCGCAGTTCTCTGGCCTGGCCGCCGCGCTGGCACCGGTGCCCGACACGGCAGGCTCGATGGGGGGCGACGCTGCATCCAGCGTTCTGACCGCGCTCTTCACGTTCGGCGCCCTGTTCCTGCTCGCCCTGCTCATCGCACTGTTCGCCCTGCTTGCGTTCATCGCCACGCTGACACGCAAGTGATTCTTCAGGTCGGCGCGCACACGCGGCCGCTCCGATCCGCTCGCCGGGTGCAGTGTCGTGGCCGGCCGGGCCACGTCGAAGGGTGGCGAACACGCATGCGACGGACGTGAGTGCGGATTGAACGTCCCCGCGCACGATCGTCGCGCGCGCCGGATCGCGCCGAATCGGGCCAGGTTGCTCACCGGGAGCGAGAAGGCCGCCAAGCAGCGGCTGACCACCATGCCCAGTCGCGCAAGGGGCTTTGCCCATCATCATGAAGGTGCCCCGCCAAGGCGGCGGCACGCCCGGTAAAGAACAAGCCTCGCCAAGGCGGCGGGATGCCCGGAAAAGAAGAAGCCCCGCCAAGGCGGCGGCATGCCTGGAAAAGAAGAAGCCCCGCCAAGGCGGGGCTTCCAGGGGTTGCTCCGAATCCTTTCGGAGCGGCGACGGTACTGACGCACCGCCGCGCAACTGTGCCCGGGCCTCGCAGCCCGGGCTGAACAGCGTGTCGGGCTTCTTAGAAGTCCATGCCGCCCATACCGCCCATGCCGCCACCGCCGTGGTCGTGGGCCGGGGCTTCCTTCTTCGGCAGCTCGGCAACCATCGCTTCGGTGGTGATCATCAGGCCGGCGATCGAGCTGGCGTTCTGCAGCGCCATGCGGGTCACCTTGGTCGGATCCAGGATGCCCATCTCGATCATGTCGCCGAACTGGCCGGTCGCGGCGTTGTAACCGAAGTTACCGCTGCCTTCGGCGACCTTGTTCAGCACCACGCTCGGCTCTTCACCACAGTTGGTGACGATCTCGCGCAGCGGGGCTTCCATCGCACGCAGGGCGATGGCGATGCCGTGGTTCTGGTCTTCGTTGGCACCCTTGACGTCCTTGATGGTCGACAGCGCACGGATCAGGGCGACGCCGCCGCCCGGCACCACGCCTTCTTCCACCGCCGCACGGGTCGCGTGCAGGGCGTCTTCGACGCGCGCCTTCTTTTCCTTCATTTCGACTTCGGTCGCCGCGCCGACCTTGATGACCGCCACGCCACCGGCCAGCTTGGCCACGCGTTCCTGCAGCTTCTCGCGGTCGTAGTCGGACGAGGTCTCTTCGATCTGGGCCTTGATCTGCTTGATGCGGGCCTGGATCGCGTCGGACTCGCCGGCGCCGTCGATGATCGTGCTGTTCTCCTTGGAGATGACGATCTTCTTCGCGCGGCCGAGATCCTTGATCGTGGCCTTCTCGAGCGACAGACCGACTTCCTCGGAGATCACGGTGCCGCCGGTGAGGATAGCCATGTCTTCCAGCATCGCCTTGCGACGATCACCGAAGCCCGGCGCCTTCACCGCGCAGACCTTCACGATGCCGCGGATGGTGTTGACGACCAGGGTCGCCAGCGCTTCGCCTTCGACTTCCTCGGCCACGATCAGCAGCGGCTTGCCGGCCTTCGCGACCTGCTCGAGCACGGGCAGAAGGTCACGGATGCTGGAGATCTTCTTGTCGTGGTAGAGGATGTAGGGTTC
>JAGRJY010000132.1 GCA_020442465.1 Lysobacterales bacterium | reverse complement strand
CTTCCACTCTTCGCTGGACATGGGCCGACAGGCGTTCGAGGTGTTGGGCGTGCCACCTGAGCAGGCGCGTCAGCTCGCCGAGACCTTCCGCGTCCACGACGAGGCGCTGCTGCGCGAGCAGCACCTCCTGTACGACGACGAAGCCGCCCTGGTGACCTCCAGCGCCGAGGCCCGCGCCGAGCTGTCGCGGCTGTTCGAGGCGGATGCACGCAAGGACGAGACACCGATCACGCCGGTCGATCCGCAGGACGTGTGACCGCGAAGATTCGCGAAGTCTCCTGGGCGCTCTTTTCCGGAATCGCTACAAGCAGCCTCCGCTCGGTCAAGACCGACGAGCCGGGAAATTCCCGGATTGGCCCCAGGCTCGGACGGCGGCCGCCCGACGACGCAAGACGGCACGATGACGAGAGCTTCCCCGCTGCGCCGGGTTGCCAGGGGTAGCCGACCTGGAAGCGCGCCGTGTCGGCTCATCGCCCGGACGCTCGTCGCCGGCAGCCGCGCCCCATGCCGGGCCAGTGAATACGGCAACCGGTGCGCGATGCCACGCGATGCCGCCCGCCGCTCAGGAAGCGTTGCGGTCGAGCGTCCCGAACAGCCAGTCGCAGACCGGATAGCTGATGTTGAAGTTCACCTTCGTCATGACCCGTGGGTCGTGATGGTGCCGGTGCAGCCAGCGCAATCGACGCACCAGCGACAGCCGCGAGAGCGGATGCGACTCGGGCAGGTGGTAGGCGAAGTGCAGCACCTCGTAGTTGAGGTAATAGGCGACGCCGGTGGCGATGAACAGCCAGGCGACGTTGTCCGAGACCAGCCACGACAGCAGCCACCAGGCGGGTACGCCGAAGCCGCCGAAGAAGAAGATCACCAGGGTGGGCGGAAACAGCACCGCACGCAGATCGCGCGGACCGTCGAACGCCATCGCCTCGTGGGTGAAAAAGCGATGGTGCTGGCCGGCGTGGCGCTTGTAGATCAGTTTCAATCCCGCAAACGGATGATGCATCGGGAAGCGGTGGCCGAGGTACTCGGCGAGGTTCGCATACAGGAACGCCAGCGGAATCGTCCACCACTCCCAGCCCTGCACGTCGTGCAGCATGGCGACGCATCCGATCAGCGCGAGCGTGCCGCCGCCGAAGGTGAACGCGAGATGGCAGCGCGGGCAGTAGTTCGGGGAAACCTCCTGTTCGAGGTATGCCGCGCGAAACGCGCTGACCGATTCGGCGCTCATCCCTTCACGCGGGGCTTCGCCGCGGCCTTGCCCGTCTTGCGAGCGCCCGTGGTGCCGGCGGTCGCCTTGCGCGTGCTCGAGCCGGACTTTCGCGGGGCGCTGGCTGCAGGCTTCGCGGAGGTTGTCGATGCGCCGTTCGACGACTGGGTCGACCGCCGTGCGGTGCTTGTCGACACGGCGCGATTCGGTGCAGCGCTGCCTGACGCCTTCCGCTTCGCCGCAGCCGTCTTCGCCGCGGTCTTCCGCGCCGGCTTGGGTGCCGTGCCGGCTGCGGATCCGCTCGAACCGGCCTTCGCCTTGCCGGCAGGCTTCTGCCGCGGCGCGGCGCGCGCGGCTTCATAGGTCGCGATGAACTGCTCGACCGACATGCTCGCGATCAGTGGGCCGAGCAGGTCTTCAGGGGGCGCGGCCTTGTCGGAAAAGCGCAGGCAACACTTGCCCATGTCGAGTTTCAGCCCGCGCTCGGCGTAGGCCCCGCGCAGGGTGCGCTCCTGCAGCGAGTCGGCGTACACCGCCATCAGATACAGCGCGTTGTGCCGCTTCTGCGCGGCGAGCGCGACGTAGCCCAGCGGCTGGCCGTTGTAGGTATTCGGGTAACGCTCCAGCGGAATGCTCCAGCCGATCATGCCGTAGCACATCGACTCACGGTAACCCTTGGGGATATGGCGATTGACCATATCGCGGACGCCGGCGATCAGCGTGCGCCGCGGCTCCGGAAGCTCGGCCAGGTATTGATCAACAGAGGTCGCGGTGGATTGCATGGCGTCAGGTACTCCGAAGGGCGGCGATCCCCGTGCGCGGGCTGTGGCGCAGCGTGCGGCCAACGGCCGGCGATCGATCGCTACGGCTTCGCCGGCGCGGCCGCGTCAAGCATAGGCCCTGTACATCGCCGCTGCACGGTCACCGGCACCCAGCTCGCTCATCGTTCGAGAGCGGGGATGGCGGCGTCGCCCGGGTCATCCTCTCGCATCGGGTCGTGCAGCAGGTCGATGCGCCGCCCATCGGTATCGAGTTCAACCACCAGCTCGGTGAAGCGCCATGCCCCGGCAGACTTGCGCGCCTCGAAATGGATGGTCGCGTCGCCTTTCGGCCCCGAAATCGGAATCGACATGGCGGCGTCGCCGGTCGGGCCATTGATGGTGATGTTGCCCATCAGGTACCAGCGATCCTGGATGGGTTCGCCGAGCGCGGCCGCGACCTCGCGATGCGACCGGGCCTGATCCATCGCCATGCCGAACACGTCGGCCTGCTTCATCATCCCGAACACCAGGGCGAGGAACACCGTCGCGCAGGCCACCAGAAAGGCAAGCATGGCCAGCCCGCCGAGTGGCAGCATCCACTTCCAGTTGCGCTGCCACCAAGAGTTCGAGACCACGTCAGCCATCACCATACGCCCCGGGCACCGGTGCCCCTTGGTTCGAGACTACGTCAGCCATCACCATACCCCCTGGGCACCGGTGCCCCCTGGTTCGAGACCACGTCGGCCATCACCATACCCCCTGGGTGCCGGTGCCCCGTTTGAGACCATGTCAGTCATCACCCTAAGCCTCGGGTGCCGCTGCCCCATCGCTCGACACGGCGATGTCCACCCGCATACCCCGTGCGCACCTGCTTCCGATGGAGTCAGCCACTACCCACGCCCCGTGTGCACCGGTGCACCCTGCTTGCGACGGCGCCAGCCATCACTCCTCCTCCCGGGCACCATCGCTCGAGAGCGAGCGCCAACGCGCTGCATCTCGTCTCGCATGCAAGAGAAATCCGGGTCACACCGCGCTCAGCCCGCCGCCTTGCCCGGATCACACCCACGCACCGCATCCTCCTGCTGCGCCGTCTCGATCGCGCGCGGCGAGCGAAACGCGCGCACGACGCGAATCGCGTCTTCGCCGTCGAGACCCTGTTCGCGCAGCCAGCATCCGGCGACCGTGCCGG
>JAGRJY010000131.1 GCA_020442465.1 Lysobacterales bacterium | reverse complement strand
TCAAGACACGCAGCCCCACCTCGCGCGCCCGCGCGGGCGATGCAGCGTGCGCCGAAGCCGTGCCCGACTCTCGCAGTTTCATCCTCGGCCCGGCGCGCCAGGGCGTCGTTCGATCAGATGCATGCTGGGCGAACCACAGTTCGATGCACGACTGTCGGGCGCACGACCGAGGCCTGATCGTTCGGCTTCATGCCGTCGTGCCGTCGGCCAGGCAGGCGCGAATGCGCGCGACGCGTTCGTGCAGCACGTCGGCGTCGACCTGCACGCGCTGCCTGCGCGCTGCGTCGCCTGATGGATCATGCGGCGTGCCGCGCACGCGCCCCGCGGCATCGAAGTAGGCCAGCTGCGGCGGTCCGATCCCCCAGTCGCTGCCCGGCTGCCGGGGCACGACGTGGAAGTGGTAGTGCGGCACTTCCTGCCCGCTGTACACGCCGTTGTTCTGGAAAGTGAGGATCGCCAGCGGTTCGAACGCACGCATGAGCGCGTGCGCGACACGCTGCGCGGCCTTCAGCACCGCCGCGGACTCCGCGTCATCGAGATCCAGCAGGGTGCCGACGTGGCGTCGCGTGATCACGCAGCACTGGCCGACTTCGAACTGGTAGGGATTGATCACCGTCAGCGTTTGATCACTCTCCTCGATCACGCCCCACTTCGGATCGCGGCCAGCCATGCCCTCGCAGAATTCGCAGGGATGTTGGTGCGGAAGCTCAATCATGTCTTGCACGACCGACTGGCGCGAACGGGTGTCCGCTGGAACTGAATGCGAAGTGGCGCATTCGATGCGCACCAGCGAGCCCGAGCAGGAGGGACAGACTCAGCATGCCCCAAGTGCCGCTCGCCGGAACAGGTACAGGGGGCTGCGATATGGTGAAGACCGTCTGGTCGAGGCTGTATTCAAGGTCGGAGTCCGAGCGATCCACGCCGACTAGATGCAGTGAGAACGTACCGGATTCGAGTTCGCCAAGAGGGAAAAGATAAACCCACGGATCAGCTGGCGTGCCGCAGAGTAGGATCATTCCTCCGGGCGAAAAGCCTATGCGCAATTCGAGGTTCTGGCCGTTTCGTTGCAACTCCAGTAGCGCACCGAAACTCGGCAGATCGGGCGGTACGCGAATCGAATGGCACGATTCGTTGTGGACTCGGAGCAAGAACTCGCGGGAGCCCGGCTGCTGCTGCACGACGCCAACAATGCGCACACCCGAAATCGGAATCGGCTGCGCCCAGCTCACCTGGCTCAGAAATCCCAGCACGACCATGACGGCGAGTCGCTTCATGACGAGTCACGCGTTCCTCACTGGTTGAAGCGCATTCTGCATGAATGCATGCATCCGGGGTTGCCCACCGCCCACGGAACTTGCTACTGGTGGGACCAAAGTCGTGCGCTGAGGTCGTAATGCTGACTCGAACCGTGTTCGCGCTGTGTGCTCTGCTGCTGCTCGCCGTCACCGTCGCGCAGGCGCAGTCACCCTCCGTCCCGCCCGATTCATCGAGCCCGGCAGCAGATCCGTCCGGCGAACTCAGGGTCGCCGTCCGCATCGCCCCGCCTTTCGTGATCAAGCAGGACGGCGCGTACTCGGGCATTGCGATCGAGCTTTGGGAGGACATTGCCGCCGAACAGGGATGGACCTTCGCCTACCACGAGGCCGGGCTGGCCGAGCTGTTCGACGGGGTGTCCGACGGACGCTTCGACGTCGGCGTGGGCGCGCTCACGGTCACCGCAGCGCGCGAGGAGCGGGTCGACTTCTCCCACCCTTTCCACAGCGGCGGGCTGGGCATCGCCGTGGGCGCCACGCCAGAGAACACCGTGCTCAACGTATTGCGACGGCTGCTGTCCTGGCAGTTCCTGGCCTGGGTGGGCGGGCTGGTGCTGCTGCTGGGGTCGATCGGGGTGCTGGCCTGGCTGACGGAGCGACGCGCCAATCCCGGCCAGTTCGGCGGGCATCCGCTGTCCGGCATCGGCAACGGATTCTGGTGGGCCGCGGTGACGATGGCGACCGTGGGCTATGGTGACAAGGCGCCGGTGACGTTCGGGGGCCGGCTGCTCGGGCTGATCTGGATGTTCACCGCGATCGTGCTGGTGGCGACATTCACCGCAGGCATCACGGCCAGCCTCACGGTCGGGGCACTTCAGGGTTCGGTGCAGGGGCCGGATGATCTGCCCAAGGTGCGCGTGGCGACCGTCGCCGGCAGCACCAGCGCAGACTGGCTGGCTGCGCGCGGAACCGGTGCGCAGCACGGCGAGGGGATCGCACCGCTGCTCAGTCAAGCCGCGCAGGGCCGCGTTGACGCCGTGGTCTACGATGCACCGATCCTGCAGTACCTGGTCGCTCGCGATCACGCCGACAAACTGTCGGTCTTGCCGATCCAGTTCGATCGCCAGCTGTATGCGCTGGCCCTCGCGCCGAGCCGCCCCGATCGCCGCGAACTGATCAATCGCAGCCTGCTGCGCGCGCTCGATCAGGATGCGTGGCGTACGCGGCTGCATCAGTACCTCGGCCCGGGCGAGCTGTAGAGCCTGCCCGGTTCGCCAGGGCCATCAAGCGCCGCGGTGACAGGCGCGCCGGGGCGCACACTCCTCTTGTGGACTGAACATGCCGTTGCGTGGACATGCGCATCGCGTCGGTGGTGCCCGTGGCGCTTCATCGGCCGCCTTGCTGGCCGCTAAATGCCCCGGGCCGGTTCGATTGACCGCGGCCCGCAGAGGAGTAGGATGAGATCGAGGCCAGCGGATAGACCGCCAGCCCATCAACCAACCGTGAGGGATTCTCATGGACTACGACTATCTCGTCTTCATCGGGCGCTTCGAGCCCTTCCACAACGGCCACGCCGCTGTGGCCCGCTACGCACTCAGCCACGCAAGGAAGGTCATCTTCCTGGTCGGCTCTGCGCACACTCCCCGTACGATCAAGAATCCGTGGAGCGTCGCCGAACGGTCGGTGATGATCCAGTCGGCCCTGCCCGACGCCGCGGATCGCCTGATCGTGCGCCCGCTGCGCGATCACCTCTACAACGAAAGCCAGTGGATCGCCGACGTGCAGCGTACGGTCGCCGAGGCGATCGAGAGCGACCGTGCGGACGGTGACCCCACTGCGCCTGCCCGCATCGGCCTGATCGGCAAGGACAAGGACGCCTCCAGCTACTACCTGCGCGAGTTTCCGCAGTGGGGGCTGGTTGACGTGCAGCACACCGAGACGCTCTCGGCCACCGAACTGCGTCGCTATCTGTTCGAGGCGAATCAGATCGACAGCCACGGTGGCCTGATGCTGATCCGCGCCAACGTGCCGGGGCCGGTGTTCGACATGCTCGAAGCGTTTCGCAAGTCCTCGCCGACGTTCAAGCAGCTGGTCGCCGAACACCAGTTCATCGACACCTACCACGAGGCCTGGTCGAAGGCGCCCTACGCGCCGACCTTCGTCACCACCGATGCCGTGGTGGTGCACTCCGGCCACGTCCTGCTGGTGCGCCGGCGGGCCGAACCTGGCAAGGGCCTGTGGGCGCTGCCGGGCGGCTTCGTCGGCCAGGACGAAACCATCCTCGACGCCTGCCTGCGCGAGTTGCGCGAGGAGACCCGGCTGAAGGTACCGCTGCCGGTGCTGCGCGGTTCGATCAAAGGCTCGCAGGTGTTCGACCACCCGGATCGCAGCCTGCGCGGACGCACCGTGACCCACGCCTTCCACTTCCACTTTCCTGCCGGTGAACTGCCGGCGGTGCGCGGCGGCGACGATGCCGACAAGGCGCGCTGGATCCCGGTCAGCGAGGCCTTGGACATGAGTCCGGCGCTGTTCGAAGATCACCTGCACATCCTCGAGTACTTCCTGGGGAGAGGGTGATGGACGTCTTGATCCAAACGTTTCACCGTCCTGCCGCGCATGCACCTTTCGTCATCATCCCCGCTCTTCAGGACGCAGGGAGCTGCAAGCCGGCCTACCGACACCTCAACGTCACCCCGGCCCTTCGACAGGCTCAGGACAGGCCGGACGGTGCCCGAGCCGGGGTCCATCTGGATCTTGCTCTTCAAGCCCTCGTTTCCCGGAAGAGCAAGATGGATCCCGGCTTTACTCGCGCCATCCTTGGCGCTCGCCCTTCGGGCCGCCTTCGGCGTTCGGGCGCGCTCCTGCGCGCCTCGTGCGCCGGGATGACGAATCCGCACACCACATCATGTTTCACCGGGCGCATTCGAACTAGGTTCAACGCCCACCCCGCCCGCGGACAGACCGCCGGCGTCACCGACGAGAAGGAGTTTCCGTCATGAAATGCTTGAACAACCTGCTGCTCAACACCGACAGCTACAAGGCCAGCCACTGGCTGCAGTACCCGCCGAACACCGACGCGACGTTCTTCTACGTCGAATCGCGTGGCGGCCTGTACGACCGCACCGTGTTCTTCGGTCTGCAGGCTATCCTCAAGGAATACCTGACCCAGCCGATCAGCCATGCCGACATCGACGAGGCGCGCGACCTGTTCGCCGCCCACGGCGAGCCGTTCAACGAAGAAGGCTGGCGCTACATCGTCGAGGCGCATGGCGGCCTGCTGCCGCTGCGCATCCGCGCAGTGCCGGAAGGCGAAGTCGTGCCGACCCACCAGGCCCTGGTGACGATCGAATCCACCGACCCAAAAGCCTGCTGGGTGCCGAGCTACGTCGAGACCCTGCTGCTGCGGCTGTGGTATCCGGTCACCGTGGCGACGATCAGCTGGCACGCAAAGCAGACGATTCGCCAGTTCCTCGAACGCACCAGCGATGACCCGCTGGGCCAGCTGCCGTTCAAGCTGCACGACTTCGGCGCGCGCGGCGTGTCCAGCGCCGAGTCGGCCGCGCTCGGCGGCGCGGCGCATCTGGTGAACTTCCTCGGCACGGACACGGTGTCCGGCCTGCTCGCCGCGAAGACGTACTACCACGAGCCGGTCGCGGGCTTCTCGATCCCCGCCGCCGAGCACAGCACGATCACCAGCTGGGGCCGCGAGCGCGAGGTCGAGGCCTATCGCAACATGCTCACGCAGTTCGCCAAGCCGGGTTCGATCGTTGCGGTGGTGTCGGACAGCTACGACATCTTCCATGCGATCCGCGAACACTGGGGCAAGACCCTGCGCGAGGAAGTGATTGCCTCGGGCGCAACCGTGGTGATCCGCCCCGACTCGGGTGATCCGGTCGCGGTGGTGCACCAGTGCCTGGAGCTGCTCGACGAGGCCTTCGGCCACACCGTGAACAGCAAGGGCTTCCGCGTGCTGAACCATGTGCGGGTGATCCAGGGCGACGGCATCAACCCGAACAGCATCCGCGCGATTCTCGAACGCGTCACCAGCGCCGGCTATGCCACCGACAACGTCGCCTTCGGCATGGGTGGTGCGCTGCTTCAGCAGCTCAACCGCGACACCCAGAAGTTCGCCCTCAAGTGCTCGGCTGCCCGAGTGAATGGTCAGTGGATCGACGTGTACAAGGATCCGGTGACCGACAAGGGCAAGATGAGCAAGCGTGGTCGGATGACCCTGCTGCGGCATCGCGAGTACGGCTCGTTCAAGACCGTGCCGATTCCGCCGGAGGCGGGTTCGCTCGACGACCTCACGTTGCCGATGGGCTACGAGGACGCACTGGTGACGGTGTGGGAGGACGGCCGCCTGGTCACCGACCACAAGCTTGCCGACGTGCGTGCCAGGGCGGACGCGGCGCGACTCTAGCGTCGGGCTGAGCTGACCGACCCGGAAGGATCGGCCCCGCCCTCAGCGCAACCGCTTCACCAAGACATGCCCTCGACCCGATACCCGG
>JAGRJY010000130.1 GCA_020442465.1 Lysobacterales bacterium | reverse complement strand
CGGACGATGCAGAACCGGGCTTGCGGTCGGCCATGAGGCAGCACGCGCCCCTGTCCGCGTTCTACTTCGGCTACTACGCGGCGCTCGGCGCATTCACGCCCTACTTCGCGCGCTGGATCGTCGAGTCCGGCCACGGCGCATGGCTGGCCAGCGTCTGCCTGTCGCTGTGGTACGCCACGCGGATCGTCGCGCCACCGCTTTGGAGCAGCCTGTGCGCGCGCAGCAGACATCCGCTGCACTGGCTGCGCGGCGGAGCATGGCTGGCCGCAGCCGGCTTCGGCGGACTGTTCCTCGTGCACGACTCGGTCGGCGTGCTCGGCAGCATCGTGGTGTTCAGCTTCTTCGCCAACGCGATCCTGCCGCAGTTCGAGGCGATCACCCTGGAACGCCTCGGACCGCGGCGCGCCGAGTACGGCAAGATCCGGGTCTGGGGCTCGGTCGGTTTCCTGGTCGTCGCCGGCAGCTATGGCTGGCTGCTCGACAGCATCGGCCGTGCGTGGTTTCCGTGGACGATGTGGCCGCTGCTGCTGGCCACCGCGGCGATCGCCCACACGGTGAACGCCCCGCCACCGGAGCCGCATGCCGCACCGCGGTCGGCGTCCTGGGGCGAGATCCTGCGCGTACCCGGCGCCGTCGGCTTCTTCGCCACGGTGATGCTGATGCAGACCGGCTTCGGCGCCTTCTACGTGTTCTACACCGTGCACCTCGAAGCGCATGGCCATTCCGGCAGCACCGTCGGCCTGCTGTGGGCGATCGGCGTCGTCGCCGAGATCGCGATGCTGCTCGGCATGCGCCGCGTGTTCGAGCGCTTCGATGCGCGCGCGGTGATGTCGGCCTGCCTCGCCGTCACCGCCCTGCGCTGGGCCGTGGTCGCCGCGCTGCCGCAGTCACTGCCCTGGATGCTGGCGATGCAGCTGCTGCACGCGCTCAGCTTCGGCGCCTTCCACGCCGCCTGCATGCAGCGCGCGGTAACGCTGTTCCCCGGCCGCCTCGCCCACCACGGACAGAGCCTGCTGTACGGACTCGGCTCCGGCGTCGGCGGCGTGGTCGGCACCCTGCTCGCCGGCGTGGTCTGGGAACACGTCGGCGGCCGCGCCAGCTTCGCGGTGTCGGCGCTGGTGTGCGTGCTGGCACTCGCGCTGGTGTGGCCGCGACGAAGGGCTGTATCGACAGCCTGAGATCGCCGCCGCGCCCTGTCGCTACCGCGCTGCCGCGGCCGCGACGTCCTCGTCATCAAGTTCGCAGCGCGCGAGCCATGTTCCCGGCACGACTGCGGCCGCGATCAGCCAGAACGCGACAGCGGCTGGAATCGCGAGGTGGAATTGCTTGGCGGTGTCCGCCAATCCGTCACCGAGGACCACGATGCTGAGCATGCAAGGCGGCAAGGCCGCGAGTGTCGCCAGCACGAACAGCACCGGGACGGGCAGCCGACGTGGGACGCTCGATGCCAACGCCAGCAGCATCAGGATGGCGGGGCCGAACAGCAGCAGCGCGTAGAGCGGTACCGGCAGGCCGCTCAGCCAGCCGTCGATCGTGTACAGGGCCTCCGGCAGCGGCGCGGAATCGCGCCTAGCCACCTTGCCGAGCAGGGGCGGGATCCACGGCCGCGACGCCAACAGGCCCCTGCCCCAGGCGCGCGCCAGGGTGTCGGGCTCGCTGAAAGCCAGGCTCACGATGCGCAGCCGCGAGACCTCGAAAACCTCCGGGCAGGGATGCTGCTGGGCGACGCCCGGACTGAACCAGTTCGCGCCGGCCATCGCGCTGCAGTGCTCGGGAAGGCCCAGGGCGGCGGCTGTTCGCGACGGTGCGGAGGAGCTTCCCAGCACGGCCTCGAACACGACATTGGTGATGTTCGCGCGTCCCATCGACGCGGTGGCGGCCGTGTTGAGGTGAACGATCTGGGCGGCTGCACCCAGCGCGCCCGACACCAGCAAGGTGATGGTCAGCGCCCGACGCACCTTCCGCCTCGACACCCGCGCAGCGAAGCCGAGAGCGCCAAGAAGCATCAGGCCGAACGCCAGGTGCTGCACCTTGGACAGACAGGCCAGCACCACCGCGACGCCGAGCAAGATCAAGCACCCTCTTCCCGGTGTCGGTTCGCCGAGCAGCACGAACGCCAGACCCACGGCCAGGTAGCCGAACAGCAGAGCCGAGAACTCCGCATAGAACGTATTGAAGTAGAGCGTCACACCCGGATCCATCAGCACCAAGGCGGCTATCAGCGCATTGACCGCGGCCGCACCGGCCCGGCCCTGTGCGATGAGAAGCAGCGAGATCACGACGCAGGCCACTCCGAGCAGGGTCAGCTTGAACCAGCCGACCGTTCTCATCGAGAAAGCGCCGGTGGTTGCGCTGGCGGTGGCGCCCTGCGCTGCGTCGCGCTTCGCCTCCCACGCCAGAGCCGGCCGCGCGACCCACGCAATCAGCGACTCGGAAGTCATGAAGCATTCGGCATCCACGTCGTCACGGAAGCGATAGGCCTCGATGGGCGCCTGCCAGCTGTTCGACCAGGGCGGCACCGACTCGGCGCGCACCGGGTAGGCATCGATGCAGGCCTGCACACGGATCATGTCGTAGTTGTTGGCAAGCCCGACCATCGGCTCGTGTACCAGCAACGCGACCCCACGGCTCATCGCCAGCACCAGCAGCACCCAGGTCAGGACGCGCAGCCCGACCTCGCGCGCCCGCGCGGGCGATGCAGCGTGCGCCGAAACCGTGCCCGACTCTCGCAGTTTCATCCTCGGCCCGGCACGCCAGGACGTCGTTCGATCAGATGCATGCTGGGCGAACCACAGTTCGATGCAAGACTGTCGGGCGCACGACCGAGGCCTGATCGTTCGGCTTCATGCCGTCGTGCTATCAGCCAGGCAGGCGCGAATGCGCGCGACGCGTTCGTGCAGCACGTCGGCGTCAACCTGCACGCGCTGCCTGCGCGCTGCGTCGCCTGATGGATCATGCGGCGTGCCGCGCACGCGACCCGCGGCATCGAAGTAGGCCAGCTGCGGCGGTCCGATGCCCCAGTCGCTGCCCGGCTGCCGGGGCACGACGTGAAAGTGGTAGTGCGGCACTTCCTGCCCGCTGTACACGCCGTTGTTCTGGAAAGTGAGGATCGCCAGCGGTTCGAACGCGTGCATCAGCGCGTGTGCGACACGCCGGGCTGCCTGCAGGATCGCGCCCGACTCGCCCTCGTCGAGATCGAGCAGCGTGCCGACGTGGCGTCGCGTGATCACGCAGCACTGGCCGATCTCGAACTGATACGGATTGATCACCGTCAGCGTGTGCGCGCCTTCCTCGATCACGCCCCACTTCGGGTCGCGGCCGGCCATGCCTTCGCAGAATTCGCAGGGATGTTGCTGCGGGAGTTCAATCATGCCCAGCTGGATCATCTGACCTGGACGAACCTCCGATGGAACTGAAGGTCAAGTGGCGCACGCGACGCGCGCCAGCAAGTGCGAGCAGTGTGGCTAGCCACAGCGCGCCGGGCACGCCGACTGCAGGGACAGACTGGGGAGCGGCCGCCACCACAAACGTCAAACTCCCCAAATCATACTCGGCGCCTCCATCAGACACGTTGACGCCAATGAGATCGAGCGAGTAGCTGCCGGGAGTCAAGGCTCCGATCGGCACAAAGGTGGCATATCTTGGGCAGGTGATGAGTGGCACCAGATTCTGCTGATAGCCCACGCGCAGGACGATCTCGCTGCCGTCCTGGACGAGATCGTAGTAGGCACCGAAACCGACGTTGTCAGGCGGAATGCCGACGAAATGACAATCGTCTGCGTCGATGCGAAGAAACGCCTCGCTCACGCCAGGCTGCTCTTGCAGGACGCCGATAATGTGTACGCCGGGCGGCTGCCAGGACTGAGCCTGGGAGAGCCGGGCCGATCCGCACAGCAGGACCATCACGGCAATCCGGATCACCACGCGCGTCACCTCCTAGGCTGACAGGCTCCATTCTGCACGAACAACAATGGATGGGTTGCCCGAACTCCGCGTCCTTGTTACAGGTGAACGTATAGACGAGGATGACGATGATGATTCGGCGAATGCCCTCTTTGTTCACCGCGATCCTGCTTTGCAGCGCCGCCGCGACGGCGCAGGACGCCGAAGCCCCCACCGCGACGACCGTCGCACCGTCCCAGTCACTGCACGTCGCCGTGCGCGTCGCGCCGCCCTTCGTGATCGAACAGGATGGCGCCTACTCCGGGCTGGCGATCGAACTGTGGGAAACCATCGCCGCCGATCAGGGATGGGCGTTCACCTACACCGAGACCGGTCTCGCCGACCTGCTCGACGGCGTGGCGGATGGGCGCTTCGATGTCGGGGTGGGCGCGCTCACGGTGACCGAACAGCGCGAAGAGCGCGTCGACTTCTCGCACCCCTTCCGCAGCGCCGGGCTGGGCATCGTTACCCGCGCGGCGCAGGACAGCTCGGTATCCGGCATCCTGCGTCGCCTGGTGTCCTGGCGCTTTCTTGCGTGGGTCGGCGGATTGAGCGCGCTGCTGGGCGGCATCGGCGTGCTCGCCTGGCTGACCGAACGCAAGGCCAACCCGGACCAGTTCGGCGGCCATCCGCTCTCCGGCATCGGCAACGGCTTCTGGTGGGCGGCGGTGACGATGGCCACGGTCGGCTACGGCGACAAGGCGCCGGTGACGTTTGCCGGCCGACTGCTCGGCCTGATCTGGATGTTCACCGCCATCGTCCTGGTCGCAACCTTCACCGCAGGCATCACCGCGAGTCTCACCGTCGGCGCGCTGCAGGGCTCGGTGCAGGGGCCGGAAGACCTGCCGCGGGTGCGCGTGGCGACGGTCGCCGGAAGTACCAGTGCCAGCTGGCTCGAGTCGCGACGCATCCACGCGCAGACCGGTGATGCCATCGGCCCGTTGCTGGCGCAGCTGGCACAGGGACGGACCGATGCGGTGGTGTACGACGCGCCGATCCTGCAATACCTCGTCACCCAGGACTACGGCGACAGCTTGTCGGTGCTGCCGGCACAGTTCGATCACCAGATGTACGCACTCGCGCTCACGCCCGATCGGCCCGAGCGTCGCGAGCTGCTCAACCGCAGCCTGTTGCGCGCGCTCGACAGCGACGCGTGGCAGGCACGGCTGCAGGCCTACCTGGGCCAGGACGAGCCGTAGCAGCTTCCGCCGGGATGGCGGGCGGCGGAGGCGGATCGGGGACCGGTCCTTCGTCCGCGGACCATCGCCACCTGGCCGTCGCCGCCGCGGCCTTCGCAAGCGCGACCTCCGCAAGCGCGGCACATCGCGATACTGAACCTGTCGTTGCACTGCCAGACCGGCGCGGCGCCCGCTGCATGAGGTCGGGCGACCGGCTTGCTGCCCGCTAAATGACCGGCGGGGGCTCGATTGACCCCGGGCCGCAGAGGAGTAGGATGGAGTCGAGGCCAGCGGACAGACCGCCAGCCACATCACCGTGAGGGATTCTCATGGACTACGACTATCTCGTCTTCATCGGGCGCTTCGAGCCCTTCCACAACGGCCATCTCGCTGTTGCCCGGTACGCACTCAGTCACGCAAGGAAGGTCATCTTCCTGGTCGGCTCTGCGCACACCCCCCGAACGATCAAGAATCCGTGGAGCGTCGCCGAGCGTTCGGTGATGATCCAGTCGGCCCTGCCCGACGCCGCGGATCGGCTGATCGTGCGCCCGCTGCGCGATCACCTCTACAACGAAAGCCAGTGGATCGCCGACGTGCAGCGCACGGTCGCCGAGGCGATCGACAGCGACCGCGCAGACGGTGATTCAGCCACGCCTGTCCGCATCGGCCTGATCGGCAAGGACAAGGACGCCTCCAGCTACTACCTGCGCGAGTTTCCGCAGTGGGGACTGGTCGACGTGCAGCACACCGAAACGCTGTCGGCCACCGAGCTGCGCCGCTACCTGTTCGAGGCCAACCAGATCGACAGCCACGGCGGGCTGATGCTCATCCGCGCCAACGTGCCGGGGCCGGTGTTCGACATGCTCGAAGCCTTCCGCAAGTCGTCACCGACGTTCAGGCAGCTGGTCGCCGAACACCAGTTCATCGACACCTACCGCGAGGCCTGGTCGCAGGCACCGTACCCGCCGACGTTCGTCACCACCGATGCCGTCGTCGTGCACTCGGGGCACGTGCTGCTGGTGCGCCGGCGCGCCGAACCGGGCAAGGGCCTGTGGGCGCTGCCGGGCGGCTTCGTCGGCCAGGACGAAACCATCCTCGACGCCTGCCTGCGCGAACTTCGCGAAGAGACCCGGCTGAAGGTGCCGCTGCCCGTGCTGCGCGGTTCGATCAAGGGTTCCCAGGTCTTCGATCACCCGGACCGCAGCCTGCGCGGGCGTACCGTCACCCACGCCTTCCACTTCCACTTCGCCGCGGGCGAGCTGCCGACGGTGCGCGGCAGCGACGACGCCGACAAGGCGCGCTGGATTCCGGTCAGCGAGGCGCTGGACATGGGCCCGGCACTGTTCGAAGACCACCTGCACATCCTCGAGTACTTCCTGGGGAGAGGGTGATGGACGGCCCCGTGCAAACGATTCGCTGCCCGAGCGCTCAAGGGTACTGCGCCGTCATCCCGGCGAACGAGGCGCGCAGGAGCGCGCCCGAACGCCGAAGGCGGCCCGGAGGGCGAGCGCCAGGACGGCACGAGTACCGCCGGGATCCAGTTTCGCTCTTGGATAGAGGCTGCGAGTCTCGACAAATCAAGATGGATCCCGGCTTGCGCCGGGATGACGAGCCAAAGCTTCACGTGACGTTTCACCGGGCGACGTCGATATAGCGACCACGCCCACCCCGCCCGCGGACAGACCGCCGGCGTCACCGACGAGAAGGAGTTTCCGTCATGAAATGCCTCAACAACCTGCTGCTCAACACCGACAGCTACAAGGCCAGCCACTGGCTGCAGTACCCGCCGAATACCGACGCGACGTTCTTCTACGTCGAATCGCGCGGCGGCCTGTACGACCGCACCGTGTTCTTCGGCCTGCAGGCGATCCTCAAGGAATACCTGACCCAGCCGATCAGCCACGCCGACATCGACGAAGCGCGCGACCTGTTCGCCGCGCACGGCGAGCCGTTCAATGAAGACGGCTGGCGCTACATCGTCGAGGCGCACGGCGGCCTGCTGCCGCTGCGCATCCGCGCGGTGCCCGAAGGCGAGGTCGTACCGACCCACCAGGCCCTGGTCACGATCGAATCGACCGACCCGAAGGCCTGCTGGGTGCCGTCCTACGTCGAGACGCTGCTGCTGCGGCTTTGGTATCCGGTCACCGTGGCGACGATCAGCTGGCATGCAAAGCAGACCATCCGCCAGTTTCTCGAACGCACCAGCGATGATCCGCAGGGCCAGCTACCGTTCAAGCTGCACGATTTCGGCGCGCGCGGCGTGTCCAGCGCCGAATCCGCCGCGCTCGGCGGCGCCGCGCACCTGGTCAACTTCCTCGGCACCGACACGGTGTCGGGCCTGCTCGCCGCGAAGACCTACTACCACGAGCCGGTCGCCGGGTTCTCGATCCCCGCCGCCGAGCACAGCACGATCACCAGCTGGGGCCGCGAACGGGAGGTCGAGGCCTACCGCAACATGCTCACGCAGTTCGCCAAGCCCGGTTCGATCGTCGCCGTGGTCTCCGACAGCTACGACATCTTCCATGCGATCCGCGAACACTGGGGCAAGACGCTGCGCGACGAGGTGATCGCCTCGGGCGCGACGGTGGTGATCCGCCCCGACTCCGGCGACCCGGTCGCGGTCGTGCATCAGTGCCTGGAACTGCTCGACGAGGCCTTCGGCCACACCGTGAACAGCAAGGGCTTCCGGGTGCTCAATCACGTTCGGGTGATCCAGGGCGACGGCATCAACCCGAACAGCATCCGCGCCATTCTCGAGCGGGTGACCAGCGCCGGCTACGCCACCGACAACGTCGCCTTCGGCATGGGCGGGGCGCTGCTGCAGCAGCTCAACCGCGACACCCAGAAGTTCGCCCTGAAGTGCTCGGCCGCCCGCGTCAATGGCCAGTGGATCGACGTGTACAAGGATCCGGTGACCGACAAGGGCAAGATGAGCAAGCGCGGCCGCATGACCCTGCTGCGGCATCGCGAGTACGGCTCGTTCAAGACCGTGCCGATTCCGCCCGAAGCGCGGTCGCTCGACGATCTGACCCTGCCGATGGGCTACGAGGACGCGCTGGTCACGGTGTGGGAGGACGGCCGCCTGGTCACCGACCACAAGCTCGCCGACGTGCGTGCCAGGGCGGACGCGGCGCGACTCTAGCGTCGGGCTGAGCTGACCGACCCGGAAGGATCGGCCCCGCCCTCAGCGCAACCGCTTCACCAAGACATGCCCTCGACCCGATACCCGG
>JAGRJY010000129.1 GCA_020442465.1 Lysobacterales bacterium | reverse complement strand
GCGCCTTGGTGCGCTCGACGTGCGGATCGAGCCAGCGGTCGGCATAGTCGTTGACCACGCAGCCGGCGGAGCGCATCAGCCACACCCCCAGGGTGAAAATCACCAGGGTGGGCCAAGGCGGCACGCCTTCGGCGGCGAGCCAGAGGCCCCACCAGGTTGGCCACAACAACAGCAGCCAGCCGATCGGCCGGTCGCCGCGGACCAGGTTCCAGTAGTGCGGCAGGCGCTCGGCCGCGCGGTCGCGGAAGGGCCGGGTCGCCGTCGCGAAGGCGGCAAGATGGCGTCGGAAGGGTGAAGGCGCGGACATGCGCGGCAGCGTAGCAGGTCGATGCGCAGGGGTTAGCCGCCTGCGGGCAGGGCGAACAGCACCACCGCGAGGGCGAACATGCACGACAGCACGTGCAGTGCGCAGCGCAGCGGTCGCCCGGTATCCAGCCAGGCAGCCAGTCCGCACTGAATCGCGTAGTACGCCGCGAAGGCCTGGCTGGCGAAGGTGATGATGCGGAACAGGTCGGTGGTCCAGGTAAGCACCAGCACGACCACGGTGATCAGCAGGTAGGCGCGCGCCGGCGTCAGTCGCCCGCGGCTGAATTCGGCCACCAGTCCGCCCGCGCCGCCCATATCGGCGACCGCGGCAGACAGCTGCGAGGCCAGTGCCGCGGCGACCAGTATCGGACCGAGCACGCGCGCGACCTTGCCGACCACGTCGACGATCTCGGTTTCCGAGCCCTGGTCGACGGCGCCTGCCGGAATCAGCGGCAAGACCAGGAAAATGAAGCCGACATAGATGGCGCCGGCGAGCAGCTGGGCATGGCGCATGCTGCGGATCCGGGTCTGCGCATCGTAGGTGGCGCCGAGAAAACGTGAGGTCTCGAAGCCCTGCACCAGCAGCACGCAGCCGAGCAGGGTGCGCATCAGGGTAACCGCGTCGTGCTCGGCCGCCTGCGGGGGCGCCGGCAGGTCATGCACGACGTGCGCCGCGGTCAGCGCGCACAGCAGTCCGGCGATCACCGCGAGCTTGAGGCTCACCGCGAACACCTCGACACGCTCGATGCCGCGAAAACCGCGCAGCATGCCCAGCGTGCCGAGGCCGATCACGCAGACACTGGTGACCGCACGCGCGCTGGTGAGGTCGACGATGTCGAAGCCCTTCAGCAGAAAGGCGCCAAGCAGGTTCAGGTAGTAGGCGACCGAGACGAAGTAGGCGATCGCCAGGGCGACTTCGGCCACGCCGTCCCAGCGTCGGAATGCGGCGCTGCGCGCGCGTGGATGCAGCTCGGGTTCGTCGAGCGCGGCGATGTTGCGGCGGATCGCCGAACCGAACATCCACGCCAGCACGCACAGGCCGAGCATGGCCGCCACCGCCTGGCCGCCGGCGAGATGAGCCAGGATCGGGCCGATCACCAGGAAGCCCGATCCGATGATCGACGCCAACGGCGTGATCGCCGCCCGCCACGCCGGCCAGGCGCGCAACCGCGGCCAGGTCAGCACGCCGAGGCAGAGCACGACGACGGCCACGATGGCGATATCGAAGCCGCCGGAGAGTGGGGTCATCGGATCCGGGTGGATGCGCGCATCGCCACAGCATGCCCGGTTTCTTCGCGGCGCGGCCAGCGTCGCGGCAACAGCCGCGGGCATCCGCGCATGTCCGGGTTGAGGGCGCCGGCGTCTTCCCGATCGGGCGAACCGCAAGGTCACACCTGATCGGCACGGTCGTCATGCAGGGCGGAGAGCCTCTGCGCTTGCATGTGGGATCCACTGCCCGCATGTCTGGCAGACACCGTTCATGCGTGACGAGGGGCAACCGTCGTGGCGCCGTACCCAGGAGATCCGCTCATGTCGTCAGGTCAGGGCAGTGCAGGCAACGTCATCGCCGCCTTGTGCAGTCTGTTCATTCCCGGACTCGGGCAGCTCGTGCAGGGGCGCATCCTGTGGGCGCTGTTCTGGCTGCTGTTCGCCTGCGCCGGTTTTGCGGTCACCTGGCTGATCACCCTGACCCTGCTGCCGTTCGGCTGGTTCCTGATCGCGCTGTTCTCGTGCATCCACGCGGCGGTGTATTCACCCCGGCGCTAGCGGCGGGAGCGGTTCGAACCGCGCCGGATCTGGCTGCGGGCAGGCGCGCTTTGCGCGACGGTCAGGGGCCGGCGGCGCCGCGTCCGCTTTCGCCGCGTTTTCGCGGCCGCGCCGGCCTGAACGACTCCGCGGCGCGCTGGCGATACCAGGCCTCCAGCTCTTCTGCAGGCATCGGGCGGGCGAACAGATAGCCCTGCGCCTCATCGCAGTCGAGCTGGCGCAAGCGCACCGCCGCATCCTCGGTCTCGACGCCCTCGGCGACCACGCGCAGGCGCAGCGCATGACCGAGCCCCACCACGGCCTCGCACAGTCGACCCATCTGCGGGTCGGTGAGCAGGTGCTGGATGAACGTGCGGTCGATCTTCAGGTGTTTCACCGGGAAGCGGTGCAGGTAGTGCAGGTTGGAGAACCCGGTGCCGAAGTCGTCGACCGACAGGCTGACCCCACGCGCCTCGAACAGGGAGAACGCGCGACGCAGCACTTCGCTGTCGCGCATCAGTGCCGATTCGGTCAGCTCCAGCTCCAGCCGGTCGCTGGGCCAGCCGGTCTCCTCGCAGATGTCGATCACCGCGGCGGCGAAGTCCGGATCGCGCAGCTGGATCGCGGAGACATTCACCGCAATGCGCTCGAAGCCCATGCCCGCCCGATGCCAGGCGGCTGCCTGCATGCACGCCTGGGTCAGCACCCAGCGTCCCAGCGCATGGATCTCGCCGCAGTCCTCGGCGATCGGGATGAACTCGGTGGGCGAGCGCGATTCACCGTCGGCGCTGGTCCAGCGCGCCAGGCACTCGATGCCGCGCAGGTCGCCATCCTGCAAATTGATGGTCGGCTGGTAGGCCAGCGAAAGCTCGCCGCGCGCGATCGCCTGACGCAGTTCCTGCTCGAGCACCAGCTTGCGCTGGACGCGGTCGTAGAACGCGTCGCTGTAGAACTGGAATGCGTTGCGACCGCCCTCCTTGGCCGCGTACATCGCCGTGTCGGCGGCACGCAGCAGCTGCTCGAGGGTGGGATTGGTGTCATTGAGCAGGGCGATGCCGATGCTGCAGCCGACGTTGACGCTGTGCTCGCCGAGCTCGAACGGATCGTTGATCGAGTCGATGATCTTGCGTGACACCCGGCCGGCGTCTTCGGCACGCTTGAGGTCGCGCAGCAGGACGAGGAATTCGTCGCCGCTTTGCCGCGCGACGATGTCGCCGGAGCG
>JAGRJY010000128.1 GCA_020442465.1 Lysobacterales bacterium | reverse complement strand
GTCTCGTTGCACGCAGCGGCTAAAGGCCGGCCGAAGAATCTCATCTTCGCCTCGCCCGACAAGCCCGATCTGCGTTTCCGCGACGCGCTGGACAACGACGTCGAGATCGTCACTAACGCGGACAAGTAACCGGTAAGCCACCGGCGTCCTTCCCCTGCGCTTGATCGGTTTCGACAATCCCTCACATCGACATGACGTGAGGAGACGGCGATGGGTGAACAGCGGCGGCGGCGACTGGACACACGCAACTGGCGCGAGGTGATGCTGCGCTTCGGCGAAGCCGACATGACGGTCAGCGCGTTCTGTGCCCGTGAGGGGCTGAGCACGAGCAGCTTCTACCGCTGGCGCGAACGACTCGGCTCGGCCGGCGACGCAGAAGTTGCTGTACCTCACCGCGGTGGGCGATCGGAGCTGGCCGTGCCGCCTCAAACAGCAGGCTTCATCGACCTGGGACACCTGGCCACGCCGCCGCGTGATGCCGGTGCCGGCGTGGAGCTGCGCCTGGACCTCGGTGGTGGCGTCGTGCTGCAGATCGTGAGGCGGTGATGTTCTTCCCCGAGTCCCGCGTGCGCGTGTACCTGTATGGCCAGGCGGTGGACATGCGCAAGTCCTTCGACGGCCTGTACGCCGTGGCACGCGCAGCCTTCCCCCAGGACCCGACCGGCGGGGACCTGTACGTCTTCGTCAACCGCAGCGGCCGGCAGATCAAGGTGCTGTACTTCGACCGCAGCGGCTGGTGCGTGTGGGCCAAGCGGCTGGAGGCCGGGCAGTTCATCGGCGACTGGTCGCAGGCGCGCACGCGCGAGATCGACTGCACGCAGCTCAAATTGCTGCTCGAAGGCATCGAGCCGCGCCGTTATCTCAAGCGCTATCGACATGGCAGTTCACGCGATCAGCGGCACGAACATCAATTCGTCGATTCCGACGGCGCGCCCCGCAAGGAAGGCAATTCGGATCACTCCCGTGGTGCGCAGTTCGGGGCTTGCGTAGCATGACCCGCCATGTCAAACGCAGTGCTCACGCGCATGCCCGATGCGGCGGAACTGGCCGCCATGGACATGCAGCACGTGGCGCAACTGCTGCGCGCGCAAGCCGCACAGATCGAGGGGCTGCGCGCCCAGATCGAATGGTTCCGGCGCCAGATCTTCGGCCAAAAGAGCGAGCGCTACGCGCCGCTGCCCGACGCGCAGCAACTGCATCTTGGTCAATTGCTGGGCGAGCCGATGCCGGTGGAGCCGGCAACGCCCGCGCTCGAGCAGGACGTGCCCGCGCACAAGCGACGCCGTGCCCGCAGCGACTTCATCGACGACGCCGCCAGCGTACCGTTCTTCGACGAGGCCCGGGTGCCGGTGGTCAGCATCGAGGTGCCCAACCCCGAAGTGCAGGGCCTGAGCGCCGAGCAGTTCACCGCGCAGTACGAGATCGTCGGCCAGAAGGTCAGCCACCGCCTGGCGCAGCGCCCGGGCGCCTACGTGGTGCTGAAGTACGTACGACCGGTGATCAAGCGCCGCGACACCCAAACCCTGCACTGCCCGCCGGCGCCGGTGGGCGTCATCGAGGGCAGCCGCGCCGACGTGAGCTTCATCGCCGGCGTGATGGTCGACAAGTTCCAGTGGCATCTGCCGCTGTACCGCCAGCACCAGCGGCTGACCGAAGCCGGCTTCAAGCTCAGCCGGCCCTGGTTGACGCAGCTGGTGGCTCAAGGCGCGCAGTTGCTGGAGCCGATCTACGACGCGCAGCTCGAATCGATCCGGCGCAGCCGCGTCAAGGCGGTGGACGAAACACCGATCAAGGCCGGCCGGGCCGGACCGGGCAAGATGAAGGCGGGCTACTTCTGGCCGGTGTACGGCGAGCTGGGCGAGGTGTGCTTCCCGTTCTTCGAGTCGCGCCAACACGCCTGCGTGAAGGAACTGCTGGGCGACAAGGCGCAGCCGGGCGCGGTGCTGCTCAGCGACGGCTATGCGGCCTACAGCCGCTACGCCGAAGCCACCGGCGTGACGCACGCGCAGTGCTGGGCGCACACACGGCGCGGCTTCTTCGAGGCGCTGAATGCCGAGCCGCAAGCGGCCGATCAGGCGCTGAAGATGATCGGCCTGGTCTACGAGGTCGAGGCCGTCATCGGCCACAAGGGCTTGAGCGGCGAGAGCAAGCGGCTGCACCGGCTGGAGCACGCCAAGCCGCTGGTCGAGCAGTTCTTCGCCTGGGTCGACGAGCAGCTCGCGCGCCAGGGCCTGCTGCCGAGCAACAAGCTGACCCAGGCGCTGGCCTATGCGCGCGAACGCAAGGCGCAGTTGATGGTGTTCCTGGGCGACGAGGACGTGCCGATGGACACGAACCACCTGGAGCGGGCGTTGCGGCCGATCCCGCTGGGCCGCAAGAACTGGCTGTTCTGCTGGACGGAGGTCGGCGCCAAGCATGCCGGCATCGTGCAAAGCCTGATCACGACATGCAGGCTGCACGGCATCGAGCCGTACACGTACTTCGTCGATGTCCTGCAGCGCGTGGGCCAGCATCCGGCCAGCCGCGTGGCCGAACTCACGCCACGGCTGTGGAAGCAGCACTTCGCCGAGCAGCCGCTGCGCTCGGACTTGCACGGGATCGGCTGACAGGCAAGAACGCCGGCTGGTTACCGCTTACGCGGACAAGGTGCTCGTCTATGACCGCCCCATCGCGAACGATGGGCTGCGCTGGAACGACCTGCAGCAGTGGTGGAGCGATACCGAGCAGATCGCTGATGCCACGCGGGCCAAACGTTCGCTGT
>JAGRJY010000022.1 GCA_020442465.1 Lysobacterales bacterium | reverse complement strand
GCGAGTGAATCAGCGCGGTGCCGACCAGCCAGGGCATGAAGCTCGCATTCTCCACGGGGTCCCAGAACCACCAGCCGCCCCAGCCGAGCTCGTAGTAGGCCCACCAGCTGCCCAGCGCGATGCCGAGGGTCAGAAAGCCCCAGGCGACATTGGTCCACGGCCGCGACCAGCGCACCCAGCGCTCGTCGAGCTTGCCTTCGATCAGGGCAGCGATGGCGAAGGCGAATGCCACGGCGAAGCCGACGTAGCCCGCGTACAACATCGGCGGATGAATGATGAGGCCCGGGTCCTGCAGCAGCGGATTGAGGTCGCGACCCTCGGCCAGCGGCGGGATGTGGCGCAGGAAGGGGTTGGACGTGAGCAGGGTGAACAGCAGGAATCCGACGCTGATCATGCCCATCACCGAGAGCACGCGGGCGACCACGGGGGCCGGCAGCGAGCGGCTGAAGGTCGCCACGGCAGCGGTCCAGATCGACAGCACGAACACCCACAGCAGCAGCGAGCCCTCGTGCCCGCCCCAGACCGCGGAGAAACGGTAGGCCAGCGGCAGCAGCGAATTGCTGTTCTGCGCCACATAGGCCACGGAAAAATCCTGCTGCACGAACGCAGTCGTCAGGCAGCCGAAGGCAATGCCGATGAAGACGAGCTGGCCGAACGCAGTGCTGCGCGCCGTGGCCATCATCCCGGGATGCTCGCGCCAGGCGCCGACCAGCGGCAAGGTCGACTGTGCGACCGCGAGCAGCAGTGCCAGGATGAGGGCGAACTGACCCAACTCGGGAATCATTCCTGTCCTCCGTCCGCAGCAGGCGCGCCCGGCGCATCGCCGGGCAGCTGCGTCGCGGCCTCCTGCGCAGCATCGTTGCCGGCGGGCGCGTCTTGCGCTGCCATGTCCCGAGCCGCCAAGTCCTGGGCCGCTTTGGCCTGGGCGGCCTTGGCGTGTGATTCGGCGATTTTCTCGGCGACTTCGGGGGGCATGTACGACTCGTCGTGCTTGGCGAGCACCTCTTCGGCGCGAAATACGCCCTGTTCCATCCGGCCGCGTGCGATCACGCTTTGCGCCTCGCGGAACAGGTCAGGCAGCATGCCTTCGAACTCCACCGGCACATCCTGCAGTCGGTCGGTCACCTCGAAGCGCACCAGCAGCGTGCCGGCCTTGCGCTGCACGCTGCCTTCCTTGACCACGCCGCCGAGACGGAACATCGCGTCGGCCGGCGCACTGCCTTCGACCACGTCGGACGGGCTATGCAGATAGGTCATGTTCTGCTGCAGCGCCATGGTCAGCAGGCCTGCTGCGACGCCTGCTGCGACGATGACCAGCACGGCCAGGGTGAGACGCTGCTTGCGAACCGGATTCATGGCGATTCCACCGAAGTCTGTTGTCCGCCGGGGGCTTGCTCGGGGTCTTGTGGCTGTCGTTGCGCCGCGCGCTGTGCGTCGCGCTGAATACGTCGTTTCACCGTGCGCCAGGCGCGCTGTTCGCGCAGTCTCGGCAGCAGGAAATCCCAGGCCAGCGCGAGCAGGAACAGCGCGTAGCTCGACCAGACGTAGAACTCGTAGCCGCCCATCTCGAGCCAGCTCATGAGGGCGACTCCGTGCCCTGGCTGAGACGGCGCGTCCATTCCTTGCCGACGTCGGCTTCGATCAGTTCGGCGCGCGTGCGCACCAGCAGCGATCCGATGAACCACAGTTTGGTCGCCAGAGCGATCGCCAGCAGCGGCGGTACCATGGATGCGTCCATGTGCGACTCGCCGAACACACGGATCGTGCTGCCCTGGTGGAGGGTATTCCACCAGGTGACCGAGAAATGCACGATCGGCACGTTGACCACGCCGATCAGAGCGAGGAAGGATGCGGCCCGGGCGGCGGCGCGGCGGTCCTCGATGGCGGCATACAGCCCCATCACACCCAGATAGAGGAAGAGCAGGACCAGCTCGGAGGTCAGCCGCGCATCCCAGGTCCACCAGGTGCCCCACATCGGCTTGCCCCACAGCGAGCCGGAGGCCAGCGTGACGGCAGTGAAGGCGGCACCCACCGGCGCGCAGTTCATCGCCAGCAGTTCCGACAGGCGGATGCGCCAGACCAGAGCAATGAACGCATTCACTGCCATGGCGAAGTAGATGAACAGGCTCATCCACGCCGAGGGCACGTGCACGAAGATGATCCGGTAGCTGTCGCCCTGCTGATAGTCAGGGGGCACTACCCACAGCGCCTGATACAGACCCCACGCCAGCAAGGGCAGTGCCGCGGCAAAACACCACGGCGCCCAGCGCCGCGAGAATGCATGGAAGTAGGCAGGCGAACCGAGTTGGTGGAACCAGCGGACGATCGGATTCATGGCAAGGCAATTCGCAACGCGGCCGCCGCAGCAAGCGGCGCCAGCACCAGACTCAGGACCAGCGCGGCGCCGAGCACCAGCCACGCGCCTCCGTAGGCCAGGCCTTCGGCGGCGGCGACGACGCTTCCCGCACCGAAGATGAGCACCGGCACGTAGAGGGGCAGCGCGAGCAGGGCCAGCAGCATACCAGAGCGGCGCATGCCCACCGTGAGCGCAACGACCACCGCGCCGATCAGGCTCAGCAGGGGTGTGCCCAGCAGCAGCGAACCCATCAGCGGTCCGAGCAGGGCATCCGGCAGGAACAGCAGCTGGGCCAGCAAGGGCGTCATCAGCACCACCGGCAGGGCCGTGGTCAACCAGTGGATGCATACCTTGGCGAAGATCAGCGCGGCCAACGGATGCGGCGCGAGCATCAGCTGCTCCAGACTGCCGTCTTCGAGATCGCCACGGAACAGGCTGTCCAGCGAAAGCAGACCCGACAGCAGGACAGCGACCCAGACCACGCCCGCGGCGATGCCACCGAGCGTCTCCGGTGTCGGCCCCAGTGCCAGCGGAAACAGGGTGATGACCATGAGCGCGAACAGCACCGGCTGGGCGGCATCGCCGCGACGGCGCCACAGCAGGCGCAGGTCGCGCCTCGCCACGGCGCCGCATGCAGCCAGCAGCGATGGCGTGACCGTCCGCGCCGTCATGCCGGCCGCTCCAGCCGGAGCAGTCGGGTGCGGTAGGCCCCGGTCGCGTACGCACCGTGGCTGGTCAGCAAGGCGCCGCCGCCGTCACCCAGATGGCGTTCGATCAGCAGGTTGACGAGATCGATGCCCTGCAGGTCGAGATTCGCGAACGGCTCGTCGAGCAGCCACAGCCTGGCCGGCATCAGGCGCAGACGCGCCAGAGCCAGGCGCTTGCGCTGGCCTGCGGAGAGCGCGCGCGCGGGCTGGTCTTCATAGCCAGCGAGTCCGACCTCGGCCAGGCAGGCTGCCTCATCGGCCCCGGGTCGGCTTCCGTGCAGGCCGCGTACGAACTGCAGGTTCTCCAGGCAGCTCAGTTCGCCCTTGTGGCCGAGCAGGTGGCCGAGCAGTCCGACATGGGTCGCGGCGATCTGCCGGTGCTCTTCGCGGCCCGACCACTCCACCCGCCCCGAGCCTGGCTGCAGCAAGCCGGCGAGCACCCGCAGCAAGGTGGTCTTGCCGCTGCCGTTCGCGCCTTCCACCAGCAGCGCCTCGGCGGCGAAGACCTCGAGGTCCAGCGGGCCGAAGATGGCCTCGTCACTGCGGGCGAAGCTCAGCCCGAAGGCACGCAGCAGCGGAGGACCGGAGGCATTCATCGGGGCGGGATGCTAGGCGGAAGCGCTGGCCGATGTCCATGCAAACGGCACGGAGCGTGTGTGCGCGGAAGTCGATTCGTCCAGCGACCGGGCAGGCGAGGTGCGCAGCGTTACACTGCGCGCAGACTGACTCCGGACGGAATCGATGCGCGCGAAGGTCTTGGCTGTGGCGGTGATGCTCTCCCTCTCGTCGGCTGATGGGTACGCCGCGTCTGGTGTTCCGGTCGACACGCAGGATGCGGCGCCACGCACCTACATCGTTCGCCTCGACGGTGGTTCCCTGGCCGCGCGCATGGCGGACGAGCGCGCCAAGTCTGGCTTGCCCAGGTCGCGCAAGCTGGACATGCACGGCAGCGCGGCGAAGCGACTTGGCCTGGAGGTGGACCAGCAGCGCACGTCCGTGCTGCTCGACGCGTCGGCGTTGCTTGGTCGCGCCCTGCAGCCAGGTTTCATCTACCGCCACGCCACCCACGGCTTCAGCGTGGCTCTGACCTCGGAAGAGGCCGAGCGGCTGCGTGCGCTGCCCGGCGTGGCTTCAGTGCGCGAAGACAGCCTCGCCAGGCCGGCCACCGATGCGGGGCCGGCCTGGATCGGCGCAGACCAGATCTGGCTCGGTCAGGCCGGCGTTCCCGCGACGCGCGGAGAGGGCGTCGTCGTCGGCGTCATCGACTCCGGCGTGAATCGCACCCACGGGTCTTTCGCCGCGGTGGGCCCGATCGATGGATACAGCCATGCGAATCCGCGCGGCCAGCTGTTCGGGCTGTGCGCGAACAATCCGTCGGCGGGCTGCAACAACAAGCTGATCGGCATCCACGATTTCACCGTGTGCACCGGCGTCCACAGCGCCCCGGACTGCGACGACCGTGAGGCCAACGACGGCGGCGCCGTCGACGGTCACGGCACCCACGTCGCGAGCACGGCGGTTGGCAATGTCCGCTCGGCGGTCATCGACCTGCCCGGCGGTGGTGCGTCGCGGCAGCTCTCCGGCGTGGCGCCGCACGCGAACCTCATCACCTACAAGGCGTGCGAGGAAGACGAAACCTGCCGCCTTACCTGGCTCGTCGCTGCGATCGACCAGGCCGTGGCCGATGGCGTGGACGTGATCAACTATTCGATCCAGGGCGATACCGTGAGCCCCTGGCAGCGCGAGGATTCGCTGGCATTCCTCGATGCGCGGGATGCCGGGATCGTCGTCGCGGTCGCTGCCGGCAATCAGGGGCCGGACGACAGCTCGGTGACCAATCCGTCGCTGTCGCCGTGGGTGTTGGCGGTGGCCAATGCGACCCACGACCGCGCGGTGGTGAACCGACTGGTCGACTTGAGCGGCGGAAGCACCGCGCCACCGTCGGCGGGCGTGCTGCTCGGACAAGGGCTCACCACCGGCATCGGCCCGCGAAGAATGGTGGTTCCCGAGGACTTTCCACTTTGCAGCGTCGGCACCGAATCGGACTTTCCGCCCAGCGGCGTGAGCAATCCGTGGCAGCCGGGACGCTTCAACGGCGAAATCGTGGTGTGCCTGCGCGGCATCCAGGCGCGCGTCGCCAAGAGCAACAACGTCCGCCTCGCCGGTGGCGCCGGCATGGTGCTGGTGAATCAGGCGGCGGACGGCGAGGCTACCGTGGCCGACGAACACAGCATTCCCGCCACCCATCTCGGCTTCACCCAAGGCGCTGCATTGCTGCAGTGGTTGAACTCAGGAAGCGATCATCAGGGCCGGCTGGAGGGCGCGCAGGTCCGCAACGAACCGACTTTCGCCGACCAGCTGAACAGCAGCAGCGGCCGCGGTCCGAGTCTCAGCGGGGACTACCTCAAGCCCGACCTCACCGCGCCGGGAACCAGCATCCTCGCCGCGGCGGGCTCGGGATACGGATTCGTCTTCCTCAGCGGCACGTCGATGGCCAGTCCGCACGTCGCGGGCTCGGCAGCACTGCTGCTGGCAGCGCATCCGACGTGGACCGCGGATGACGTGGAATCGGCGCTGCGCACCACCTCGTTGCCGAGCATTACTGACGGGGGCGCCGTGGCCGGCGCCTTCGATCAAGGCTCGGGGCGCGCCCGCGTGGATGAAGCGGTGGCGGCCGGGCTCAGTTTCCGCATCAGCCGCAGCGCGTTCCTCGCGGCGAATCCGGACGCAGGCGGCACCGGCCGCGAGCTGAATCTGCCCTCCCTGGTGCACGGCAACTGCTTTGAGAGCTGTTCGTTCTCGCGCACCGTCACCGATCTGCGCGGCGGCGGACGCTGGCGTGCCGAACTGGTCGACGGAGCGCCACTCGGCGTGTTCGTGACCCCCGCGGATTTCACCCTGTCCGCGGGCGCGAGTCAGACGCTCTCCATCACCGTGGACACCCGCGATCCCACGTTGCTCGGCAAGTGGGCGGATGCCCGGATCCGGTTCGTGCCGCTGGATGCGCAGGGCGCGATCGACACGTCTGTCGCGGCCAGTGACGTCGCGGTCAATGTGTTTGCCTCGGTCGGCGCCGCGCCCACCCAGTTGCTGATCAACAACGCCGAGGCCGATCGCGGGTTCCGCGATGTCACGTTCGACGGCCTGGCGGCGCTGGCGCAGTTGCAGTTCTCCACTACCGACTGGGTGGCGCCGGTCGTGCAGACGATCAGCCTGGGCGGTGATACCACGAACGACGATCCCTATGACCAGCCCGGCAACGGTACCTTTTTCGGCCTGGTCGACCTGCCGGCGGGCGCCACGGCGCGGCCATACCGCCTGATCGCCGATGCCGATTCCACCACCGCGCGAGACGTGGACCTGTTCGTGGGTGAGGATTTCAACGGCAACGGCGCGCCCGATGCGAACGAGGAGTTGTGCCGCTCCACCACGTCCACGGCGGTGGAACAGTGCGTGCTGCCGATCACCAGCAGTGCGAGCCCGCGCCGTTTCTGGGTGCTGGCGCAGAACTGGTCGGCCGGGTTGTCCGGCGTCGACGTGGTGCGTCTGCAGACACGCCTGTTCGACATGACACCCAATCCGGTCAGCGCCCTGCGGGCGACCGGTCCGGGGCGCAGCGATCGTCTCGCGAGCTTCCCGGTGCGGGTCATCTGGGACGATCCGACCCTGCTCGGCGGTGATCGCCGTTCGGCTTATCTCGTTCCCACCGCCGGCGGCTCCGACGAGCCGTTTGCGGAGATCCTGGTCGAGTTCACCCGCGCCACCAGCGCGCCGGCAGCCGAAGTGCTGGGTTCGGGTGAGGCACGGGCGATGCGATTGTCGCCGGCCTCGGCGGCGGAACGGCTGGTGGTGGACGTGCCCCCCGGCGCATCGCGCCTTCGTGCGCGCACCGAGGGCAATGGCGAGGTCGATCTCTACCTGGCCTACGCAGGAGCCCAGTCCACCGAGAGCGTCGCCACCGCGCCGCCGCGCGGCGAAGCGGTGGCGAGCGCCACCGGGCCAGGGGCAAACGAGCTGATCGAGTACACCGGCGGCGGTAACCTGCCGGCGGGTCGCTACTACGTGACGCCGGCCAACGTCGGCACGAGCGCGGCGAACTTCACGCTCACTGTGGAGGTGGAGTCGGCATCGGCCTTGCCAGCACCGCGATTCGGCGCGTTCTTCAATCCTGCGCGCAGCGGAGCGGGTGCGTTCCTGTTCGGCGACGCGGCGAGCTGGGGGATGCTCTGGTACACCTACCTCGAGGATGGCACGCCGACCTGGTACATCGCTGCGGCGGCTCCACCGGAGGCCAACGCTACGCAGTGGCAGGCCGAGCTGTTCCGGGCAAGCTGGAACGGCAGCGCGGCGGACCTCACCGCGGTGGGCAATGCGGTGCTGACCAAGGCCGATGCGAACAGCTTCCAGTTCGGCTGGAACCTCGACGGCCGAACCGGATCGGAAACCTACCGTTACCTGGATGGCGGTGGCTGTCCGCAGGTCGGCGGTGCGCCGCTGGACGTGAATGGTCTGTGGTACGACCCGACACAACCCGGCTACGGCTACAGCGTGCTGGCGTTCGAGGCGATCGAGAGCAACGGGGCGTACTTCTTTGATGGCAACGGGGTGGGGCGCTGGGCCCTGGGTTCGATTCCCACCGAGAGCTGGTCCTCGCCGTTCGGCACGGACGAGCTGCCGTTCGACGTGTATCTGGGCAGCTGCCCGAGCTGCGCCTACACCGCGCCGACCGTCATGACCAACCAGGGCGTGCTGACGCGCAGCTATGTCAGCACGGGCACGGAAGCAGGCTTGCGCGGAACCATGGCCTTCGATATCCAGCTGCCGGCGCCGATGAGCGGACGCTGGACGGTGGACGATGCGGTGATCAAGCTCACCGCGCCCATCGGTTGTACCGTGTCGCGGTGACCCGGCGAGCCGGCTGCGCGCCGCAGTAGGCGCAGCCGGACGCACACGCGAACGGCGCGGCGGCCGGCCCGAGCGTGCAGGGCCGGCGGCGACCATCGCGCCGCATCGGCCCACCGCGCGGCTGCGTCGAAAGTGCCCTACGCGACCGGCGCGATGCACCATCCGCGCGACAAGCGACTAGACTTCATGCCCGGCTCGCGTCGCCGCTGCAGTATCGGTGACGACGCGCCGCAGGATTGTCCCGCGCACGGAATCGGCATGAACCTCTCGACCAAACTGCCCAAAGTCGGCACCACCATTTTCACCGTCATGTCCCAGCTCGCGCTGGAACACCAGGCGATCAATCTCGGTCAGGGCTTTCCCGACTTCGCGGTGCCGGAGTTTCTGGTCGATGCCCTGCACCGGGCGATGCGCGAGGGGCGCAACCAGTACGCACCGATGAGCGGTATTCCGGCGCTGCGCGAGGCCATCGCCGAGAAGATCCGCGCCTGCTATGGCGCAGAGATCAGTGCGGCCGATGCGGTCACGGTCACCTCCGGCGGCAGCGAAGCGATCTTCGACGCCATCCATGCCGTGGTGTGCCCGGGCGACGACGTGATCGTGCTCGACCCCTGCTATGACTGCTACGAGCCGGCGATCGATCTCGCCGGCGGCCGCGCGGTGCATGTGCCGCTCGACCCGCACAGTTTTGCCGTCGACTGGGATCGCGTTCGCGCCGCGGTGACGTCGCGTACCCGCATGCTCATGGTCAACACCCCGCACAATCCGTCGGGTGCGGTGTTCGGCGAGCGCGACATCGCCGCGCTGCACGCGCTGCTCGACGAGCACGACATCTGGCTGCTGTCCGACGAGGTGTACGAGCACATGGTGTTCGATGGGGCACGGCACGAGTCGGTGCTTCGCTACCCGGATCTGGCGCGTCGCAGCTTTGTCATCTCCAGCTTCGGCAAGACCTACCACTGCACCGGCTGGAAGCTCGGCTACTGTGTGGCACCCGCCGCACTCAGCGCCGAGTTCCGCAAGGTGCACCAGTACAACACGTTCTGCAGCTTCGCCCCGGCCCAGTACGCAGTGGCCGAGATGATGCGCGACCATCCGGAGCATCACCTCGACCTGCCCGAGTTCTATCGGAGCAAGCGCGACCACTTCCGCGGATTGCTCGAGTCGACCCGGCTGCGTCCGCTTCCGGTACCCGGGGGATACTTTCAGCTGGTCGACTATTCGGACGTCAGCGATCTGGATGACGCGTCGTTCTGCCGCTGGCTGACCATCGAACACGGTGTCGCGGCCATTCCGCTGTCGCCGTTCTATGCCGAGCCGCCGCGCGGTCAGCGACTCGCGCGTCTGTGCTTCGCCAAGGACGCGTCCACGCTGGAGGCGGCCGTGGTTCGGCTGCAGCGCCTGTGACGGCCCCGTCTCACACGGCCCCGTTACCCGCGTCGTCGTTGCGCGTTTCGCTGGTTCAGGGCGACACCCGCTGGCACGACCCGCAGGCCAATCGCGCCTACTACGGCGCCCTGGTCGAATCGCTTGCGGGTCGCAGCGATCTGGTCGTGCTGCCGGAGACGTTCACCTCCGGATTCAGCAACGAGGCGCTGGGCTCGGCGGAGGACATGGACGGGCCAACGGTGGCGTGGTTCCGGTCGCTGGCCCAGAGCACCGGCATGACGCTCACCGGCAGCATCCAGTGCCGCACCGAGCGCGGTGTTTTCAACCGACTGCTGTGGGCGCAACCCGACGGCGCATTGAGCTGCTACGACAAGCGCCACCTGTTCCGCATGGCCGGCGAACACGAGCGCTATGCTGCCGGCCGCGATCGCCTGGTCGTGGAGTGCCGCGGCTGGCGGGTGCTGCCGCTGGTTTGCTACGACCTGCGGTTTCCGGTGTTCATCCGGCAGCAGCCGCGTGGCGAAACGCTGGAGTACGACCTCCTGGTGTTCGTGGCGAACTGGCCCGCGCCGCGCAGAAACGCCTGGCGCACCCTGCTGCGCGCGCGCGCCATCGAGAACCTGGCCTGCTGCGTCGGGGTGAACCGGTGCGGCGAGGATGGCAATGGCGTGGCCTATGCCGGGGACAGTGTGGCGCTGGATCACCTCGGCGAGGTGCTGGTGGAATGTGGCGCCGGGGAGCAGGTGGTCACCACCTGTCTGGACGGCGAGTCGCTGCAGCGATTTCGCGAACGCTTTCCCGCGCACCGGGATGCGGATCGCTTCGAACTGCTGTGAACGCCTTGCAACATGCAGGAATCGATCCCCACGCGCGGCTGAACCGCCCGAATGGACACTGCGTCCGGTACGCTTCTGCGTGCGTAGAAGCGTGATCCGGCGCACAATAGGCGTCTGGGTCCTTTCTTCTTAGCAATATCGTCAAGCGGGGAGTGAAGCAATGAAGCAGTGGATGTTGGGTCTGGGCATGGTCGTGCTGGGTGCTGTGTCGTTTTCGGCGGTTGCCGCCGACAAGCCCGTCCTGGGCGTCATCGAATTCAAGAACGAGAGTGGAGCCGGCTGGTGGCGTGGCGGCGTGGGTTGGGAACTGGCCAGCATGCTGTCGAACGAGCTGGCGGCGACCAATGCGTTCCGCGTGGTCGAGCGTTCCAAGCTCGAATCGGTCCTGTCCGAGCAGAACCTGGCCGCGTCCGGTCGGGTGAAGTCGGGTACCGGCGCGCGGATCGGTCAGCTGACCGGCGCGCAGTACCTGGTGGCGGGTACGGTCACCGCGTATGAAGAGAACACCAAGAGCACCGGCGGCGGTATCAGCTTCGGCGGGGTGTCACTGGGCGGCAAGTCGAATCAGGCCTATCTGGCTGTCGACATCCGCGTCATCAACGCGGAGACCGGCGAAGTGGATTTCGTGCGCACGGTGGAAGGTCGCGCCAAGGGTGGCGGACTCAGCGTTGGCCTGTACCGCGGCGGCTTCGGTGGCAACCTTGCCAGCGAGAACAAGACGCCGGCCGGCAAGGCCATCCGCGCCGCGCTGGTCGAGATCACCGACTACCTGGAATGCGCGATGGTCAAGCAGAACAGCTGCATGGCCGACTACGACGCCAAGGAAGCGAAGCGTCGCGACAGCAGCCGTGGTGCGCTGAAGCTCGACTGATACTCGGGCCTTTCTGCACGCGTTGCTGAATCGGGGCCTTCGGGCCCCGATTCTTTTGGCGAAGCGGTTGAGTTGCGAATGCCTGGTGGGGTCGAGCGGCCGCTGCCGGCTCGTCGAAGGCGGTGATGACGATGCCTGGTGTCGGGCGTCGCGGTCGGCGGTTGCGACGAGTTGGCGACCGGACAGATCTCGACTGCGGTCTTGATGACTGCGGCGAACCCGCGACGACGGCGCAGCGCGCGTCACGCCGGCGCGGGGCTGCGCGTCCGATCAGGACGACGCTGGCGACGAGGGCGGCTGCGCCTCAGCGATCGCCGCGCGGGCCGCCACGGCGGCCGCCGGGACCACGCCCACCTGGTGCGGGACCTGACGATCCCGGTCCGCGCCCGCCTGGGCCGCCCGGTCCGCCGCGCCCACGTCCGCTGCCGTCTCGCGGGCCGGCAGCGCGTCCACCGGGCTTGCCTGCCGGGCGACCGTCGCGTGCGGTCGGTCGACGTGCATTCGGGCTGGTGGTGTGCACGCCATCCGGCACGTACCAGCTGCGGAATTCCTGCGGGTTCTCGAAGCCCGGCGCGGCGCCACGCCGCTTGTTGCCGGCCTGGCGGCCGCGGGGCTGGCCTGCCGGGGCCGTCAGCGTGTTGCCGTAGTTGTCGGATGCCGGCTTCGGTCCCTTGTTGGCGCCGCCGCGACGAGGCTTGCCCGGCTTGCCGCGGCGCGGCTTGCCCGGGCGATCCTCGCGCACGTTGTCGAACGCGCGCAGCTCCCGGCCTTCGTCGCCGTAGCCGCCTTGCGTCCAGGCTTTCTGCTCGCGTGGTGCAGGGCGGTATTCGCTCGACTTGGCGCGTCGCTGGCCGATCACCGGCTGCAGCGTCAGCGAGGCCGAGACAGGGGCCAGCTCCAAAGTCTGGCGGATCTCTTCCACCTGCTCCGGCGGCAGCTCCTGGTGCTGGCCGCGACGCAGCAGACGGGGCAGTTCGATGGTGCCGTAGCGCACCCGCTTGAGGCGACTGACCTGGAATCCGACCGCATCCCAGAGCCGGCGCACTTCGCGGTTGCGTCCCTCATGGAGGGTGACCTTGAACCAGGCGTGGCTGTCGCTGGATCCGATGCGCTCGATGCCGTCGAAGCGGGCAGGGCCGTCTTCGAGCTCCACGCCGCGCTGCAATTGCTTCATCACTTCATCGCCGACCTCGCCGTGGATGCGGCAGACGTACTCGCGCAGCACCTCGCGGGACGGGTGCATCAGCGCGTTGGCCAGCTCGCCGTCGGTGGTCAGCAGCAGCAGGCCGGTGGTGTTGATGTCGAGGCGGCCCACGGCGATCCAGCGCGATCCCTTGATGACCGGCAGGTGTTCGAACACCGTCGGCCGGCCTTCCGGATCGTCGCGCGTGGTGAGCTCACCCTCGGGCTTGTGATAGATGAGGATGCGCGGCGGCTCGGACCGTGCGCTGGCAACGAAGCCGCGCCCGTCGATGTCGATGCGGTCGCCGCTCTTCACCACGCAGCCGACCTGCGCAACTTCCTGGTTGACGCGAACCTGGCCCTGCGCGATGCGTTCTTCCAGCGAACGGCGCGAACCGAGTCCGGCTTCGGCCAGCACCTTGTGCAGGCGTTCTTCAAGTTTGGGAGCGGCTTCGCGCTTGAGCGAGAGGCGGGTGCGGGGTGTTTCAGTCATGATCATGCTCCAACGGCGACGGCGCAGTCCGCTGCGTGGTCGCGTCGTTCAATTCGATGTCCGGACGATTGGCCGGGTTCGGGTGGGTGGGTTCGTCTTCATCACTTGTGGTTTCGGCGGCCGTGCCGCCGATGCGTCGCGGCTCTTCGCTGTCCTGGGCATCGTCGGGCGCCGGGTCGTCAACCGACGCGGTGCTCTCCACGACGTCATCCGTCGCCGCTGCGGCCGTTGCGGCATCGCCATCGTCGGTCTGCGGCTTCGGCGTGTCGGCGCGAAGGGCGATCGGTTCGAGCGGCAGCTCGGGTTCCAGTTCGGGAATGTCCTGCAGCTCGGAAAGCGGCGGCAGCTGGTCGAGCGAGCGCAGGCCGAAGTAGTCGAGGAAACCTCGTGTGGTGCCGAACAGGGCCGGCCTGCCCGGCACGTCGCGATGCCCGACCACGCGAATCCACTCGCGCTCTTCCATCGTCTTGATGATGCCGGTGCTCACTGCCACGCCGCGAATCTGCTCGATCTCGCCGCGGGTGATGGGCTGTCGATAGGCGATCAGCGCCAGGGTCTCCAGCAGCGCGCGCGAGTAGCGCGCAGGCCGCTCGGCCCACAGGCGCGCCACGTGCCCGTGCACGTCCTCGGCGACCTGGAAGCGGAAACCGCTGGCCACTTCGATCAGCTGCACGCCGCGCGAGGCGTTGTGCTCGGCGAGCCGCTCCAGTGCACGCTCGATGCTGCCGGCCGGTGCGGGGCTCTCCTCGCCGAACAGCGACTGCATCTGCTGCACCGACAGGGGGGCCGGGGAGGCCAGAAGGGCCGCCTCGACGACACGCTGAATGTATGAATCTTCCACTTACGCTCCGTTCTCGCTGGTCGCGCCGGCATCGTCAGACGCCGCCGGTGCTTGGGCATTCTCGGGTTCCAATGCTTCTGTTTCCTCGCTCGACTGGACCATCGAACGCACATAGATGGATGCGCCGGGTCCTTCCTGCACGATCTCGACCAACTGCTCCTTGGCCAGCTCGAGAATCGACAGGAAGGTGACCACCACGCCGAGCCGACCCTCACGGATGTCGAACAGCTGGGCGAACACGATGAAGCTGTCGGCGCTCAGGCGGGTCAGCACTTCGCTCATGCGCTGGCGTACCGACAGCGCCTCGCGCTTGATCGCATGGTGGCTGAACAGCTCCGCGCGTTTCAGTACATCGCGCAGCGCCAGCAGCATTTCCTTGAGGTCGACCGCTGGTGGCTCGCGGACGGCCTGGCGGTCTTCCACATGGGCGTGCGCCACCGACGTGTCGCGCTCGAGCCGGGACAGCTGGTCCAGGTCCTCGGCGGCCTTCTTGAAGCGTTCGTATTCCTGCAACCGACGCACCAGATCGGCGCGCGGGTCTTCTTCTTCACCATCCTCGCGGGGCGGTCGCGGCAACAGCAGCCGGGACTTGATCTCGGCAAGGATGGCCGCCATCACCAGATACTCGGCCGCCAGTTCGAACCGGAGGTCGCGCATCACCTCGATGTACTCGATGTACTGTCGGGTGATTTCGGCGACCGGAATATCGAGAATGTCGAGATTCTGCCGGCGAATCAGGTACAGCAGCAGGTCAAGCGGGCCCTCGAACGCGTCGAGGATCACCGCCAGCGCATCCGGCGGGATGTACAGGTCGCGCGGCACTTCCAGCACCGGCTCGCCGCGGATCAGGGCAAGCGGAATCTGCTCCTGCCGCGCCGCATCGGCTGCGTGCGCGGATGGATTCGCCACTTCGGTTGAGTCGGTCATCGAAACCAGATGTTCAAGTTGCTGGCTACTCCTGCAGCCTCGTCGCGCCGGTCCTGCCGTCGCCTCCGTGCCGGCCCTGGGCCAGCCTTCCTGCCTCGTTTGCCCGCTGGGTCCGTAGACTCAGTCGAGACTGACTTCGGTCCAGCCCTGGCGAATGACCTGCGGCTCGCTGCCGCTGCAGTCGATCACCGTGGTCGGGCCGGGCGGGCAGTCCTCGGCGTCGAGCATGCAATCCACCCGACGCAGAAAGGCTTCCGCCACGGCGTCGGCCTCGTGCGCGGGCACATCGTATTCGGGCACGCTCAAGCTGGTCGAGACCAAGGGTGCGCCCATCGCATCCAGCACGGCACGAAGCACGGGATGCTCGGGGATGCGACATCCCAGCGTGCGCCGTTTGGCCTGCTTCAATCGTTTGGGTAGTTCGTTGCCGGGAAGCAGAATGAAAGTTCTGGGTCCCGGGGTCAGCGCCTTGACGAGCCTGAACGCCGCGTCGTCGAGTCGCGCCAACCGCCCCACATCACTCAGATGGCGACAGAGTAAGGTGAACGGATGTTTGTTGTCCAGTCGGCGCAGGCGGATCGCCCTGTCCTCCGCATCACGGGCGTCCAGCGTCCAGGCCAGCAGATAGCCCGCATCCGACGGCAGGATGGCCAGCGCGCCGGCCGTCAGTCGCTCGGCGATGGCTTTGACGTGGCGGGGAGCCGGATGCTCGGGATGTACCCGCAGGCGTTCTGACACAGGAAGACCGTGACGGCAGTGGGCGAGCCCACTATGATGCCCGGTTCTTCCGTTTCGCAACACGAGCATGTGGTACATCATCATCGGTCGCGACGCGCCGGATTCCCTCGAACTGAGACTGCAGGCGCGCGCCGATCACCTGGCCCGTCTGCACGCGCTGCAGGACGAGGGTCGGTTGTTGCTGGCCGGCCCGATGCCGGCGATCGACTGTGAGGATCCCGGCCCGGCAGGTTTTGTCGGCAGTGTGATCGTGGCGGCGTTCGCGGACCTGGGCGCTGCCCGCCGCTGGGCCGAAGCCGACCCCTATCGTGCCTGCGGTGCCTATGCCAGCGTCGAGGTGCAGCCATTTCGCCGGGTGCTGCCGTGACCGCGGCACGGGTAGCCACGATCGAGCAGGTGCTGCGTGCGGCGCTCGATCCGTCGCAGATCGAGGTGATCGACGACAGCGCCAGGCACGCCGGGCACGAGGGCGCGCGCGACGGCAGGGGCCACTTTCGCGTGCTCGTGCGCAGCGCCCGGTTCCAGGGGCTGAAGCCGATCGCTCGCCATCGTCTGGTCTACGAGGCAATGGGCGAGCTGATGCAAACCGATGTGCACGCGCTGCAGATTCGCGCGCTGGCCCCCGATGACAAGGAGTAGAGGATCGATGCAAGGCACCACCCGAACAATCCGTGCAATGGTCGTGGCCATGCTGCTGACGCTGACGGCCTGCGCGCCAAGCCAGGATGGCGACGCCAAGCAAGGCGTGCTCGACCAGGCACCGCCGGGTACGGTGGTGGCGGTGATCAATGGCGAGACGCTGACCGAGCCATTGCTGCTTGCCTATGCCAAGCAGCGCAACCTCGACCCGACTGACTCCGCGCAGCGCCAGCAGGCGCTCGATGCCCTGATCGATACGGTATTGCTTGCCCAGGATGCGATCGCTTCGGGTATCGACGAGGACCCCTCCCTGCGCGCCGAGCTGATGCTGTCGCGCGCGGCGCAGCTGGCCAGCCATCGGATGAGCGACCAGCGGGCGAATCTCGAGGTTTCCGAGCAGCAGATCCTGCAGCTCTACCAGCGCGAGAAGGAGCGCGCCGGTGACACCCAATGGCAGGTCGAGCACATGCTGTTCGGCGACGAAGCGACTGCCAAGGCCTGGCTCGATCGGGCCTTGCTGCCGGGCGCCGATTTCTCCGCGCTGATGACCGAGGCCCAGGCCGCCGGTGCCCGCCAGTCGCGCGCACTGGGCTGGACGAATGCCACCCAGCTGCCGCCAGAACTCGTCGAGGCGCTGAAGCAGATGGAGGACGGCACCGTGGCGCCGGTGGTGATCCGCAGCGAGTACGGCTTCCATGTCTTGCGCCGGGTTGCGGCGCGACCGTTCAGCCCGCCGCCGCTGGAGCAGATTCGTGAGGGCGCCAAGCGGCAGATCAGCGAGGCCGCCTCGCGGGAGTTCCTCGAAAGCCTGCGCAAGCGCGCCAAGATCGTCACCAGCGCCGAGCAGCCTTCGGGCTGATCGCGTTCGCCGTTCCTCCGCACAGCGTGCCCAGCACCGCACGCAGCACCCAGCAGCAGGAGTCCGATTCGCCCCATGCGCCTGAGCACCATCAAACTCGCAGGGTTCAAGTCTTTCGTCGACCCGACGACCTTGCACCTGCCCACCAACATGACTGGCGTGGTGGGGCCGAACGGCTGCGGCAAGTCCAACATCATTGATGCCGTGCGCTGGGTGATGGGCGAGAGCTCCGCCTCGCGCCTGCGCGGTGACAGCCTGACCGATGTCATCTTCTCCGGATCGTCCGCACGCAAGCCGGTGGGTCAGGCCATGGTCGAACTCATCTTCGACAACAGCGATGGCGCGCTCGCCGGCGAGTACGCGGCGTTCAACGAGATCTCGGTAAAGCGCACGGTCAGCCGCGACGGCACCTCGATCTACGCACTGAACGGCACCCGTTGCCGTCGCCGCGACATCACCGATCTGTTCCTGGGTACCGGACTGGGGCCGCGCAGCTACTCGATCATCGAGCAGGGCATGATCAGCCAGATCATTGAAGCGCGCCCCGAAGACCTGCGCGTCTACCTGGAAGAGGCGGCCGGCATCTCGAAGTACAAGGAGCGCCGTCGCGAGACCGAGACCCGCATCCGGCACACGCGGGAAAATCTTGATCGGCTCAATGACTTGCGTGAAGAAGTTGACAAACAACTTGAGCATTTGCGCCGGCAGGCGCGGCAGGCCGAGCAATACCAGGGACTGAAGGAAGAGCAGCGCACCCGGCAAGCACAGCTGGCCGCGCTGGAGTGGCAGCGCATTGAGACCGAACTGGTCGGCCTGCGCGAGGCCATCGTCGCCGATGAGGTCAAGCTCGAAGCGCAGGTCGCCGACCAGCGCCACGCCGAGCAGCAGATCGAGGCCTGTCGCGCGCAGCAGGGCGAGGCTCAGCAGAAGCTTTCCGCGGTGCAGGAACAGAGCTATCGGGTCGGCGCCGACATCGCCCGCCTCGAGCAGCAGATCCAGCACCAGCGCGAGATGCTCGAACGGCTGCGCCGGGCGCGCGAGGAGAACACCGGCAACCTCGATGAAGTGCGTTCGCACCTGGAGGGCGATGCGGGCCAGATCGAGGGATTGAGCACCGGGCTGGCCGAAGCCGAACCCGCGCTGGCGGCCTTGCGCGAGACCGAGCAGTCGCAGAACGAGGCGATGACCCAGGCCGAGCAGGCGATCGCCAGCTGGCAGTCCAGCTGGGACACTCTGGTGCAGCAGCAGTCCGAATCGGGCCGCTCAGCCGAGGTCGGTCGCGCGCGCATCGAATTACTCGAACGGCAGATGACCGACGCCGCCCGGCGCACCGAGGCACTGCGCCAGGAGCAGGCCGGTCTCGACCTTGACGCGCTGGCGGCGCAGCACGAGACCGTCAAGCGCGAGCACGCGGAACAGCATGCCTCGCTCGACGGCCTGGGCAAGGCGCTCGACGAGCGCAAACAAGGCGTGGTGGCGGTGCAGGAGGCGCAGCGCCAGGCGCAGTCCGACCTGGCCGAAGTGCGCCGCAAGACCCAGGAGTCGCGCGGCAGGCTGGCCTCGCTCGAGGCCCTGCAGCACGCCGCGCTGGGCCAGGAATCCGGCGCGGGTCTGGCCTGGCTGAGCGAGCGCCAGCTCGACAAGCTGCCGCGACTTGGCCACGTCATCGACGTGGACGCCGGCTGGGAAACCGCGGTCGAGGTGGTGCTTGCCCATCTGCTCGAAGCGGTGACGGTGGATGATCCGGCCACCTGGATCGACGGCCTGGCGTCGCTGAAGGATGGTCGGGTCGCGCTGCTGGACGGTGCCGCCGACGGGTTCGCCGCATCTGCGGGCTCGCTGGCTGCGCACGTTCGCGCTCCCGACGCGGTACTTCGGCTGCTGGCCGACATCGACGCGGTCGACGACGTGGACGCACTGCTTGCCCATTGCCGCAGCGCAGAGGGTCGCATGGCCATCGATCGCAGCGGCCGCTGGGTGGGTGCCGGGTGGGCGCGGTTGGGCATGAGCGGCGACGAGCAGCGCGGCGCTTTGGCGCGCGAGCGCGAGATTCAGTCGCTGCGTGCCGAGGTCGACGAGTGTGTCGCCCGCGAGGATCAGCTCAACACCCGCCTCAGCGACCTGAAGAGCGCATTGCTCGAAGCCGAGCAACATCGCGAGGATGCCCAGCGCAGCCTCTATCTCGCGCACCGTTCGGCCTCGGAGCTGTCCGGTCAGGAACAGGCCCTGCGTGGACGGCTGGAGAGCGCCCAGGCCCGGTCGGCCAAGATCAGCGAAGACCTGCAGCAGCTTGCCGGGCAGCAGCGTCAGGCCGAGGAAGGCGTACGCGAGTCGCGCGCGCGCCAGGAGCAGGCGGTGTCGCGCATGGCCGAGCTGGTCGAGCAGCGTGCCGGGCTCGAAGAGCAACGCGTGCGTCTGCTTGCCGAGCGTGAGGCATTGCGAAGCAATCTGCGCCAGGTGCGCGACCAGGTGCATACGCTGGCGCTGCAGGTCGAGTCGCAGCGCTCGCGCCTGAACGCGTTGACCCAGGCGGTGGAACGCATGGCGCAGCAGCGCAGCCAGCTCGAAGCGCGCCGCTCCGAGTTGGACAGCCAGCTTGAACAGGGCGATGCACCGATCGTGCAGCTCGAACGCGAGCGTCAGGTGGCGCTGGAGCAGCGGGTCGTGGTCGAGCGTGACCTGGCGAGCGCGCGCGCCGCCGTCGAAGGCATCGACACCGAAATGCGCAACCAGGAGATGCAGCGCCAGAAGGCAGACCAGGCGGCGCTGACGGTGCGTGAGCGTCTGCAGAAGCGCCGACTCGACGAGCAGGCAGCGCAGATGAAAGCGGCTGGATTCGAGGAGCACATCGTCGAATCGGGTGGGGTGCTGAACGAAGTGCTTGCGGGCATGCCCGAAGACGCCCAGATCGACCGCTGGCGGCAGTCGCTGTCCGATCTCGAGACGCGCATCCGCCGCCTTGAGCCGGTCAATCTGGCTGCCATCAAGGAGTTCGGCGAGCAGGCGCAGCGCAAGGAGTACCTCGACGCCCAGCACACCGACCTCACCACGGCGCTGGGCACGTTGGAGGACGCCATCCGCAAGATCGACCGCGAAACCCGGGGTCGATTCAAGGACACCTTCGACCGGGTGAATTCGGGTGTGCAGGAACTGTATCCGCGCCTGTTCGGCGGCGGCCATGCCTATCTCGAGCTTACCGGCGAAGATCTGCTCGACACCGGCGTTTCGATCATGGCGCGTCCGCCGGGCAAGCGGGTCAGCAACATCTCGCTGCTGTCCGGCGGCGAGAAAGCGCTGACCGCGGTCGCGCTGGTGTTCGCGATCTTCCGCCTCAATCCGGCGCCCTTCTGCCTGCTCGACGAGGTGGATGCGCCGCTCGACGAGGCCAACGTCGGCCGCTTCTGCCAGATGGTCGGCGAGATGAGCGAGAAGGTGCAGTTTCTGTTCGTCACCCACAACAAGGCGACGATGGAAGCCGCACGCCAGTTGGCCGGCGTGACGATGCGCGAGCCGGGCGTCAGCCGACTCGTCTCGGTCGACCTCGACGAGGCTGCCCGGTTGGCCGGGGCCGCCTGACGTGCTGTCGCTGTCGCGGTCGGGGCACGCCGGGCCGAGGAGCGCTTTCCGGCCGGTCCGGTGGCCGAGCCTGGCTGGCGCGCACCGTCGGGATGACCTGATCGTTGCCGTCGCCGGCCGACCGACCCGATGCGCTGCCGTAGCCGCCCGGGTCTTGCCGGCGCAGGCCGAACGCAGGAGGATGCACGCGTGAACTGGGACCCAACTGTCGCCCTGATCGTGGCCTTCGTCGGCGCCGTCCTGCTGGTCGGCATCTATCTGCTCGGCATGCCGGGCAAGGCTGCACAGATCCGCCGCCGCGGTCAGGAGGGTGGTGCCCGGCAGGAGCCCAGTCTCGGTGCCGATTCGGCGTCCGACTCCGCCGCCGCGTCGGGCGAGCCCTCGTCCATGCCGGGCAAGTCATCGCAAGGCGAGCGCGCGGACGGTGACATCGAGAAGATCGTCACGGTGCACGTCGAGGCCAGCGATGGCCGGATGATCCATGGCCAGGATCTGGTCGTCGCGGCCGAGAAGGCCGGGCTGACCTACGGCGCCATGGGGATTTTCCATCGCCTGGTCGACGGCAAGGCCAGCCTGGGTCCGATCTTCAGCGTGGCGAACATGCTCAAGCCAGGCCATTTCGACCTGGCCGATCTGGACGCCATCGAATCGCCCGGGCTGACGTTCTTCCTGACCTTGCCCGGTCCGATGCCCGGGCTCGATGCCTGGGAGACGATGCTGCCGGCCGCGCAGCGCATGGCCGAGCTGCTCGGGGGGCAGGTGCTGGATGACCGCCGCAACCCGATGGGACGCCAGCGCATCGCCCTGCTCCGCGATGAGCTGCGCGCCTACGACCGCCAGCGCGAAATGAAGATGATGCGCTGAAGCGCCTGACGTGGCCCGTGCGCGCCGCGCGCAGGGCAGTGCGTCATCGACGCCGCCTCCCGATTCCTCCCAACCGCTCCAATCCGCCGCTATGGGCACCGATATCGAGCACCGGAATTCGCCATGACCGAGTCTGCGCGGAAACGTCTGGATGAGCTGAAAGGCCTCATCGACAACGCCAACTACCGTTACCACGTGCTCGATGAGCCGGAAGTGCCCGACGCGGTGTTCGACGGCTGGATGCGTGAGTTGCTCGAAATCGAGGCGGCGCATCCCGGGTGGGTGACTGCTGATTCGCCTTCGCGCCGCGTCGGCGCAACCGCTTCCGGTGCCTTCGAGCCGGTCGCTCACGCCATGCCCATGCTTTCGCTGGGCAATGCGTTCAGCGACGAGGAAGTGCGCGACTTCGTGCTGCGCATCGAAGATGAGCTGGGCGTTCGCGCGCCTGACTTTTCGGTCGAGCCAAAAATTGACGGGCTCGCGATCAGCCTGCGCTATGAGCGCGGCGTGCTGGTTTCCGGCGCAACCCGCGGCGATGGCGAGACGGGGGAGAACGTCACCGAGAATCTGCGCACGATCGCGAGCGTGCCGCTTCGCCTGCGTGGCCTGGATGCGGCGGTGCTCGAGGTTCGCGGCGAGGTGTTCATGCCGCGCCAAGGCTTCGAGCAGTTCAATCGCGCCGCGTTGGAGGCCGGGCAGAAGCCGCTGGCCAATCCGCGCAACGGAGCGGCCGGCTCGCTACGCCAGCTCGATCCTGCCGTCACTGCCAGACGCCCGCTGGCTTTTTTCGCCTACGGCGTGGGAGTCGTGGAAGGCTGGACGCTGCCGGCGAAGCATTCGCAGACCATGGCGCAGCTTCGTGAGCTCGGCTTCAAGGTCAGTCCGGAAGTGGCCATGGCGTCGGGCACAGAAGGCCTGCTCGCCTATTTCGCCCGCATCGGTGCGTTGCGCGACGGACTCGATTACGACATCGACGGCGTGGTGTACAAGCTCGACGACTATGCGCAGCAGAAGGCCATGGGTTTCGTCTCACGAGCGCCGCGCTGGGCCCTGGCGCACAAGTTTCCGGCCGAAGAACAGCTCACCACCGTCGAAGCCATCGACGTGCAGGTGGGTCGAACCGGCGCGCTGACGCCCGTCGCACGACTGGCACCTGTCCAGGTGGCCGGGGTGACGGTGACCAATGCCACGCTGCACAACGCCGAACAGATTGCCCGGCTCGACGTGCGCATCGGCGACACCGTGGTGGTACGTCGCGCGGGTGACGTCATTCCGGAAGTCGTGCGCGTGCTACCGGATCGTCGGCCCATGCAGTCCAATGGTTCGCCACTGCACGAGCCGTACCGGTTTCCGGATGTGTGTCCGGTGTGCGGGTCGGCGACGCAGGCGGTGCAGCGGGTGGTGCGTCAGACCAAGGCCGGTGTCGAGCTGGGCGAGGGCGCGGCGATCATCTGCACCGGCGGCCTGTTCTGCTCGGCGCAGCGCAAGCAGGCGCTGATCCACTTCGCCTCGCGCAAGGCGATGGATATCGAGGGCCTGGGCGAGCAGCTGATCGATGACCTGGTCGAGCTGGGCTTCGTCACCAGCCTGTCCGACCTGTACCGGCTGAGTCTGGACGATCTGCTCGAGATGCGCCGCCGCGCAGACGAGCGCGACGGCACGGTTCCCGAGACGGTCAAGCAGGGCAAGGTGGCGACCCGATGGGCGGAGAACCTGCTGGCCTCCATCGCCGCCAGCCGCTCCACGCGACTCGAGCGCCTGCTGTTCGCCCTGGGCATCCGCGACGTGGGCGAGAGCACAGCGAAACTGCTGGCCAAGTACTTCGGCAGTCTCGATCGCCTGATGCAGGCGGATGCCGACACCCTCCAGGGCATTCCCGACATCGGTCCGGTCGTGGCCGCCAACATCACCGGGTTCTTCGCCGAGTCGCACAATCGTGACGTCATCGCCGGATTGCGTGGCGCTGGCGTCGAGTGGCCCGAGAGCGAACCGCAGCGCGCCGAAGACGGCCCGCTGGCCGGACAGACCTTCGTGCTGACCGGCGCACTGCAGGCGTTCACCCGCGACGAAGCCGCCGCCCGGCTCGAATCGCTGGGCGCGAAAGTGGCCTCAAGCGTGTCGAAGAAGACCTCGGTCGTGGTGGCGGGCGAGGCGGCCGGCTCGAAGCTGGAAAAGGCCAAGCAGCTCGGCGTCGCCGTCTGGGACGAGACCGCGCTGCAACAGCTGTTCGACGAGCACGGCGCTGGCGGTGGCTGACCGGGAAGGCGGCTGGCGGCCCGGCGCGGACGCCGCAGCGCTGCGCGCCCGCGCGCGGCTGAACGCCGGGATTCGCCGCTTCTTCGCCGATCGCGACGTGCTCGAGGTCGAAACGCCGATTCTGTCGCAACACGGCACCACCGATCGTTTCATCGAGAGCTTCTGCGTCCACGGCACCGACGACGCGGCGCGCTGGCTGCGCACGTCTCCCGAGTTCGCCCACAAGCGTCTGCTCGCGTCAGGCGTCGGGGACTGCTATGAGCTGGGCCGCGTGTTTCGTCGCGGCGAGGCAGGGCGGCGGCACAATCCCGAGTTCACCATGCTGGAGTGGTACCGCCTCGGCTGGACCCATCGGACCCTGATCGGCGAGGTGTTCGATCTGATCGTCGAAGTCGCCACCAGCTTCGGCAGGCCGGTGCTTCGCCGGACGTCCAGCTATGCGGACCTGTTTCGCGAAGGCGTCGGTATCGATCCGCATCGCGCGACCGACGCCGAAGTGCTGGCCGCGGTGCCTGCCGAGGTCGTCGATGCGGAAACACTCGAACGCGATGATTGGCTCGACCTCATATTCACCCTGCGCCTGCAGCCCGGCTTTCCCGCCGATCAGCTGCTGGCGGTGGTCGATTATCCCGCCAGCCAGTGCGCGCTGGCGCGAGTGCGTCGCGACCAGGACATCGAAGTGGCAGAACGCTTCGAGGTGTACTGGGGCGGCATGGAACTCGCCAACGGCTACCACGAATTGACCGACGCCGCAGAACAGCGCACACGGTTCCTGCGCGATGTGGCCTGGCGTGCCGAACACGGTCGTCCCGGGCCGGGCATGGATGCGCATCTGCTCGAGGCGATGGCGCACGGCTTGCCCGCCTGCGCCGGCGTCGCGGTGGGCGTCGATCGCTGGCTCGCCTGCCTGCTCGATCGCCCCCTGCACGGGGTGATCGCCTTCGCTGACGGCCGCGCCTGACCGGGCCAGGCCGGTCGAACACCGAAGCGTTCCTGTGCTTGGCTTCGCTAGCGAAACCCCGGTATCAGTGCCGTCAGCGCGCCCTTGAAAGGCTTCAGGGCAAGGCTGAGTGCCTCGCCGCTCCACTTGAACAGTCGTGTCTTGTCGATGCCGGAGAGCCCACGCAGCAGGTCGCTGAGATCGCGCGCACCGGTGCCCGGCAGCTTGCACAAGGCCTGCGCCCGCCTGCCGACCGCGTAAGTACTGGCCACTGCCGCGGCGATTTCGGTGCCCACCGCCGCCAGCGGCAGGATGCGCGCCAGCACCGGTCGGTACAGCACACCGCCAAGCTGCTTCACCAGTTGGTCCGCCGTCGCCTTGGAAAGCTGCTTGGCCCCCACATTGGCCGCCGTTGCCAGCAGGATGACGCCTTTCTCTTCCAGCTCGCTGAGCTCGACGCCGTACAGGGTGATGATGTCCTTCACCAGCTGCTGCTGGATCTTGGTCAGCGCGATGGTCTCGCCCATCGACCCCAGGATGACCGGCGCGAGCCGACCCAGAAACGGCACCCGCCGGCTGATCGTCGCAATGGCCGCTGCCGTGCCGGCTTTCAGGCAGGCGGTCCGCACCAGGAGATTGAAGCGCGACTCGCGCTGCTTCGGGGAGAGCGTGCCGCTCTCTTCCTCCAGCGCGCTGTCCTCGGTCAACTCGCTGGCGACGTCGATCAAGACGTCCACGTCGGCCTGTTGGCGCTTCGATACCTTCTTCGGTGCCGCACGCTCGCGCGGCGTCTTGCGCGCCGTGGCCGACTTCGCCGCAGTCTTCTTGGCCGCGGTCTTCTTGCCGGGTGACTTCGAGGATGCCATCTTGCGGGTCGCCATGGCCGCAGCATACGACGTAACGCGACCGATCTACACTCTGCAGCCTGCGACCCCGACCGGCTATCCTTGCGGGCCATTCCGAGCGCCCACGGCGGCTCGGGCCCCATTCGAACATCGAGATCCGCCTTGATCGACTACGACCGCTACGATCGCGTTCGCGCCGTCAGCTGGCGCGGCGATGCGCTGGAGCTGCTGGATCAGCGCGTCCTGCCCTTCGAACAACGCTACCTCAGCTGCCGCGACGTTGACGCCGTGGCTGAGGCCATCCGGGACTTGGTCGTGCGCGGCGCGCCCGCCATCGGCATCGCCGCGGCCTGGGGCGTGGTGCTGGCCGCACGCCAGATTCAGTCGGCGTCGGGCGCGGAGGCGGCGGCCGCGCTGCAGCCGGCGATGGAGGCGCTGCATCGCGCACGACCCACCGCGGTCAACCTGGCCTGGGCACTGGCGCGCATGCGCAGCCTGCTCGAACGCAGCGGCACCGACTGGCGCATGCGGCTGGAAGAAGAAGCCGCGGCCATCCAGGACGAAGACCTCGTCGCCAATCGCGCCATGGGCAGTCTCGGCGCTTCGCTCATCGAGCCGGGCAGCGGCGTGCTCACCCACTGCAATACCGGTTCGCTGGCGACCGCGGGGTTTGGCACCGCCCTGGGCGTGATCCGCGCCGGTGTGGCCGAGGGCAGAGTAGGCGAGGTGTTTGCCGGCGAGACCCGACCGTGGCTGCAGGGCGCGCGACTGACCGTCTGGGAACTGCTGCAGGACGGCATTCCCGCCAAGCTCATCGCCGACAGCGCGGCGGCGCACCTGATGGATCAGGGCAAGGTGCGCTGGGTGGTGGTCGGCGCCGACCGCATCACCGCCAACGGCGACGTCGCCAACAAGATCGGTACGTATGCACTCGCCATCGCCGCGCGCCATCACGGACTGAAGTTCATGGTGGTGGCGCCGTCGTCCACGGTCGACATGAACACGCCTACCGGCGCCGATATCGAGATCGAGCAGCGCGATCCCGCCGAACTGCTCGCCTACGGAGGCCAGCGCACCGTCGCCGATGGCGTGCAGGCGTGGAACCCGGTGTTCGACGTGACCCCTGCCGCGCTTGTTGATGCGCTGGTCACCGAGCGCGGCGTGCTGCACAAGCCCGACACCGAGGGCATGCGCGCCATGTTCGGCTGCACAGCGGCCTGAGGGATAGCGTGTCGCGCCAGTTTCTTCTGTTTTGCGTCTCCGGCGGGCTCGCCTTCGTGGTCGACGCCGGCATCGTCCAGGCCCTGGTCAGCTGGGGCGATGCGAACCCCTATGCCGCGCGCGTGGTGTCCTTCCTTGCCGCGGTCACCTTCACCTGGGTGTTCAACCGCACGCTGACCTTCCACGACGCGGAGAAGACCTCACGCTGGAGCCAGTGGCGCCAGTACGTGCTGACCCAGCTGTCCGGCTTCGCCGCGAACTACCTGACCTACGCCGCACTCGTCGCCATCTCCGCCACCGTCGCCCGCTGGCCCGCGATCGGCGTCGCCGCAGGCTCGGCAGTGGGATTGGTGTTCAATTACCAAGCGGCGAAGCGGTGGGTGTTTCGCTCGGCGCGTCCGACCCGGTAGACAGTCGAACAGTGGCAGGGAAGACGCCCGGTCCAGATCCGGAACGCCGATCCCGCGGAGCTTGCAGTCGAGCGCCAGTCCGGTTGGAGTCCAGGGCAAGCGGCTCAGTTCGATGTTGCGTACGCGTCGAGCGGCGCGCAGGTCAACGAGAAGTCGATATGGATGTGCTCGTCATGCCTGACCCAGGCCTGATGCTGCATGAAGGTGATCGAGCGACGCAGCCAGTTCCCGCGCGACGTGGCGAACAGCTCCGCATGCAGCGCTGGATCGAAGATGACTCTTGCGATCGGTGCGCCTTGCCGCTCGGCCGTCTCGCTGAGTCGAAACAGCAGCTGGCCAAGTGCCTCGAAGTCAATGCGGATGTCGCCACTTCGACCTTGCGCGTCGAACTCCATGCCATAGCCGAACCGGTTGAACGCATCGCCTGGTAGCGGCCACGAAGCACCCGCTCGCTGAACCGGCACCATGATGTCGACCGAGAGTCCATTCTGATGGGTGCGATGCGGTTTGAACGGTCCGCCGTTCTGCCATCCGGTTTCGCCATACACGAACACGCGATCCGGCATGTCCTCCTGCATGAGCGCGAATGCATCCAGCACAGCGCTGCGAACTCGGCTATGCAGGTAGGCGCGACCAAGGGACCAGCCCAGCGTGCTGTAGGCGAGAAAGTTGCTGCCCCCGAGGGGTAGCGAAGCGCCATGCTCAAGCCGGCCGCGCGACGAGGTGCCGTAGCAAGTGCTTTCCACTGCACCGACCGGAGAGACCGCGCCCACCGCCAGCACACAGCAGCCGAGCGCACCGCTGATCTGGCGCCGCCGCGCCGCGAAACCTGCGGTCACGTGCCTACTGTGCGGTCCACGCCCCATCCACCGGTAGCGACGCGCCATTGATGTTGTGCGCTTCGCGGCGGCAGAGAAACAGGCTGAGCGCTGCGATGTCGTCGGTCGATGACATGCGGCGGCTGGGCTGTTTCTCGCTGAGCAGGTCGGCAATGCCGGCAGCTCGGTCGTTGCCGTGCTGGGCGGCGCGGGCCTGGATCTGCGATTCGATCAGTGGTGTTTCCACCCAGCCCGGACAGATGCAGTTGGCGGTGACACCGCCGCTGTCGCGCGATCCGGCCGAGGCGTATTCCAGGGCGGCGACCTTGGTCAGCCCGACCAGACCGAACTTGCTGGCCACGTAGGGCGCCTTCTGTACCGAGGCGACCAGCCCGTGCACGGATGCGATATTGATGATGCGACCGTAGCCGCGTTGCGCCATCGACGGCAGCAACGCCTGCATGGTCTGGAACGCGGCGCTCAGGTTGATCGCGAGGATGGCGTCCCAGCGCTCGCGCGGCATCGACTCGATCGACCCGGTGAACTGCATCCCCGCACAGTTGACCACGATGTCGGTGCGCCCCCAGGCCTGCAACTCGGCCAGCATGGCCTCGATGGCCGCGGCATCGCGCAGGTCGGCGCCCCAGTGCCGCGCGTCCGCAGCCCCGGCGTGCCGCAGCGACTCGATGGCAGCGCCAATGGCGTCCGCGTCGCCCAGTCCGTTGATGGCTACCCGGGCTCCTGCGGCGGCCAGGCCCTGCGCGATCGCCAGGCCGATGCCCGAGGTGCCGCCGGTGACGAAGGCCTGTCGGCCGTCTAGAAATCGTTCTGTCATGAAGAGCTCTCTGGACGAATGGGCGAGAACATACCAGCATGCGCAGCAGGCCGGCAGTTGAACGAGGGTACAGTGGCGCCGACAACGTGGGGCGAGCCGATGCAGCTTGGCGATGCCCGCGACCAGACCGTCGCCGTGGTGCAAACCCTGCACCGTGGCGATGATGACCTGTTGACCGGCGGGCTGGGCCGAGCCGGGCTGCTGGCCGACATCCAGGCCGCCGCCACGAGCACAGACCGCGCTGCGCTTCGGCGTCGCGCCATCCACACCAACTGGCGCGGCATCGCAGCGCTGGGTCGTCGGGACGTGGTCAACGCTGCCTTGGATGTGCCGGTGCCGGGTCGCGAGTTCCATGCAGCCCTGCAGTGGCCCGGTGACCGGCAACCGAGCCGGTTCATGCTGCAGCTGCCGGACCATTTCGACGTGCGCCGGCCGCGCCTGCTGGTGGTGCCTTCGTCCGGTTCGCGAGGCATCTATGGCGCCATGGCGCTGGGTAGCGGCTGGGCGCTACCGCGCGGCTGGGCAGTGGCTTACACCGATCGTGGCGCCGGCACCGACTGGTTCGACGTCGACACGCGCACCGCGCCCGAATTGAGCGGCCTGCGCACCGATGATCCGGCCGCGCAGCTGTTCCGCGTGGATTCGGCCGAGCTTGCCGGGCTGCCGAAGCACAGCGTGCTGATCAAGCACGCCCACGGTGGCGATCACGCCGAAGCGCACTGGGGTGCGTTCGTCGAACAGGCGCGCGACTTTGCATGGCGCCTGATCGATCGCGTACTGCCCGACTGCATAGGTCCGCGTGTCTCCGTCGCGGCCGGTCTGTCGAATGGCGGCGGCGCGGTGTTGCGCGTACTCGAGCTCGAGCACGGCTTCGACGGCGTGCTTGCCGCGGCGCCCAACGTGTACCCGGTGGGAGGCCGCGCCTTTCCGCGCTACGCGCTCGAAGCGGCACTCTGGATTGCGCTGGCGCAGGCTGCGCCGACTCTGCGCGATGCACCGTCCCCGCTGCCCGCCGAGGCCTGGCAGGCGCAGGCCGAACAAGCCGAGAGCGCATTGCTGGAGTTGGGTCTGCTGCGTCGCCGCAGTGCGAACAATCCGGTGTTCGCCTACCGGCACCTCCGGCGTCGTGGCTGGCCCAGCGAGACGCTTGCCGCAACGCGCCTGAGCTCGGTGTTCGATTTCTGGTTTTCCGCCTTGCCGACCTACTTCTGTGCGGCGGGACGGTTCGCACCGAACGCCCAGCCGCTGCCGGTGTGGTTCGGGCCTGCGGCAGCCGATGGCGCGCCGCGCGCCGCCACCGACGCCGAGCGCAACCTGTGGTGGAGTGACGCGGCGGGCATCGTGCCCGGCGCGGGCGTGTCCTTGCACACGCCCGACGGACGCACGGCGGTGCTTCGGCGCGCCAGCGAACTCGTCCGCGGCAACGACGACATCGCCCAGCGTGTGCGCCAGGGTTTTCGCGCCACCCGCTGTGGCCCCATCCTGCGATCTTGTCCGACCACCGTGTTGCATGGCCGATCGGACGGGCTCATTCCCAGCGTGTGCTCCAGTGAGCCCTGGCTTCGCTTCGCCCGGGCGCAGGGGCATCGCGACGTCGAATCGATCCGACCCGAGCGCACGCCGCACTTCGATGCGTTCCTCGGGCTGCCCGGCTACGGCGAGCACTACGACGCGATGCTGCCGCACGTCTACGCTGGCCTCGATGCGCTGGCGGCGCGCCTGCGGAGCTGAAGTTCGACCAGAAGGGTTCCTTGCCTTCGCGCCGGGGAGCGGGAAGAACGGTCGACAGCACCTGCGACCTGACGCCTTCGCCGGGCGGTTGTGCATGGCAAAGCACGTCGCACCGATCCGCGCCGGGCCAGTGTGTGTAGTGGGGCGGGATCGGCGCTCCGGCCCAGCAGCGGCGGTTGGCACCCGGCGACCCAATCCGCCGTGTGATGAATTTCCATGGGCCGATGGCGGGCGACACGGGATGGACCCCACGTGGCGCCGGACTCGCACTGCCGCTGGCCCGGTGCCTTGACCATGTGTGCACCGCATCCGTGCCATAAGCCCCATTCACCCACGCCGCCGAAGCGACCATGACCGAAGACCGAGATGCCAGACCGACTGCCCTGATCTGGCTGCGTCGCGACCTGCGGTTGGTGGACAACCCTGCGCTCTCGCGCGCGCTTGAACGCGGCATGCGCCCGCTGCTGGTCTACATCGACGACGCAGCCGGTTCCGGCCACTGGCAGGAAGGCGCGGCGTCGCGGGCATGGCTGCGACGCTCGCTCGCGGCGCTCGATAGCGATGCCCGCGCACTCGGCGGGCAGCTGGTGCTGCGCCGTGGCGACAGCCTCGAAAACCTGCTGGATATCGTCGACGCGGTGGACGCCGCCGCGGTGTTCTGGAACCGGCGCTATGAGCCCGCACATCGGCAGAGCGACGCCCGGGTCAAGCAAGCGCTGCGCGATCGCGGGCTCGAAGCAGAAAGCTGCGCTGGCGCCTTGCTGTTCGAGCCATGGTCGCTGCAGACCCAGGCCGGTGCCCCGTACCGGGTGTTCACGCCCTACTGGCGCAAAGCCGGCGAACTGCTCGACGAGCTGGCACCGCCCCTGTCTGCACCGGAGACGCTGCCACGGTTCGCTGATGTGCAGGGCCATTCGATCGACGCCTTCCTCGAAGCACCCAAGCCCGCCTGGGATCATGGCTTCTGGGACGTGCATCAGCCCGGTGAGCGCGGTGCCTGGCAGCGGTTCGCCGGCTTCCTCGAGTGCATCGACGCCTACCAGGACCAGCGCGACCGCCCCGATCGGGCGCAGACATCACGTCTGTCACCGCATCTGGCCTTTGGCGAGATCACCCCGCGGCAAATCTTGTTCGCGCTGCGCCGGCAGGAAACACTGGCGCGCAGCAAGGGCACGTTGGGCTTCATCCGCGAACTGGGCTGGCGCGAATTCTCCTATCACCTGCTGTTCCACTTTCCGGACAGCACCGACGCCGACCTGACCGGCGCGATGTTCGGCTTTCCCTGGTCCGACGTGGACACAGACCTGCTTGAAGACTGGAAGCGCGGTCGAACAGGCGTACCGATGGTCGATGCCGGCATGCGTGAACTGTGGGCGACAGGCAGCATGCACAATCGCGTGCGCATGGTTGCCGCCAGCTTCCTGACCAAAAACCTGCGCTACTACTGGCACCACGGCGCGAGGTGGTTCTGGGACACCCTGGTCGATGCCGACCTGGCCAACAACACCCAGGGCTGGCAGTGGAGCGCCGGTACCGGCGCCGACGCCGCGCCGTACTTCCGCATCTTCAATCCGGTCAGCCAGGGCAAGCGCTTCGACCCGGATGGTGCCTATGTGCGCCGCTGGATTCCCGAGTTGACCAGGTTCGACGCCAAGACCATCCATGAACCGTGGACCCGACCGCAGCTGATCGAGGGCGACTACCCGCGTGCGCCCATCGTCGATCTCGGCAAGACGCGGCAAGCGGCGCTCGATGCTTGGCAACAGGGCAAGGAAGTACGCTCCATGCTGCGCGATTGACCGGCTGACGCCATCGCCGCACCATGTCTGCGGGATGAGACGCGCCGGCGAGTCCGGCTGATCGTGCATGGCGATGCGTTGGGACGCGTGTCGCTGCGTACGCGCGTCGGACGCGGCAAGCAGACGGGGGAGAGCGCATGGACCTGTTGGGGCGGCACCCGGGCGAGCCGATGGCCAAGGTCGATACCGCCTGGCTGCGCATGGAACGTCCGACCAATCTGATGATGATCACCGGCGTGCTGATGCTCGGCAGTCGGCTCTCGCTGGACAAACTCAAGCGTCTTCTGGAAGAGCGCTGGCTCGCCTACCGTCGCTTCCGCCAGAAGGCGGTCGATACGCAGGCCGGTGCCTATTGGCAAGACGACGAAGACTTCGACATCGACTGGCATGTGCGCCTGTCCGGCCTGCCTGGCAAAGCGGGCAAGGCGGAGCTGCAGCGACTGGTGAGTCAGCTCGCGTCCACGCCTCTCGATCACTCGAAGCCGCTCTGGCAGTTTCACCTCGTCGATCGCTACGGCGAGGGCTGTGCACTGATCACCCGCATTCACCACTGTTACGCCGACGGCATCGCGCTGGTCCAGGTGATGCTGTCGCTGACCGACGTGGTCGCCAAGCCCAAGCGGGGGCACGCTCTGCACGAGCGCTGGCTGAAGAAGGATGGGCACAAAGTGACGCAGCGTTTCTTCGGGCCTGCCGCCCAGCAGTGGGAGCAGGCGATGAAGATGGGCAGCAAGCTCATGCACAAGGGGCTCGAGCTGTACCAGCATCCCCAGGTGGCCGCGACGCTGGCCAAGGAGGCGGGTTCGATCGCGGGCGAACTCGCGCATGCGGTGAGCCTGCCCGATGACCCCGATACGTCGCTCAAGGGGCCGCTCGGCGTGAGCAAGCGCTGCACCTGGATCGACCCGCTGCCGCTCGATGACGTCAAGGCCGTCAGCCGCGCCTTCGGGTGCACTGTCAACGATGTGCTGCTGGCCGCAGCTGCCGGAGCCATACGCCACTATCTGCACGGTCGCGGCGAAGACGTCGACGGCCTGGGCATCCGTGCCACGGTACCGGTGAACCTCAGGCCGCTGGAACACGCGAAGAAGCTCGGCAACCATTTCGGCCTGGTGTTCCTCGACCTGCCCATCGGCGTCGACAACCCCATCGACCGGGTCAAAGCGGTCGCCTGGAGCATGCTCGAACTCAAGTCGTCCAAGCAGGCCATGGTCGTGTACGGCGTGCTCGGGGCGTTGGGCATGGCACCGGTCGGCGTGCAGCGCGCGGCGCTCGAACTCTTCAGCCGCAAGGCCAGTACCGTCGCCACCAATGTGCCCGGCCCGCAAATGCCGCTCTACCTCGCGGGGGCGCCGGTCGAAGATATGATGTTCTGGGTACCCCAGACCGGCAGCATCGGCCTCGGTCTCTCCATCCTGAGCTACCAGGGCAAGGTCAGCTTCGGCGTCATCGCCGACGGAAGGCGCATCAAGGATCCCGAACCGATCGTCACGCGGTTCCGCGAAGAATTCGAACAGCTGGTGTACGTCTCCCTGCTCAGCGATTGGGATGCAGTCCCCGAGCGGGACGTCGTTCGCTGCGCGGTCGGGTAGGGCGCCATGCAGGGAGCCAACCTCACGCATTCCGTCGCACGTGCGCGACCCTTGCAGCGATTGAGTGGCAGATTAGATGAAGTACGCGACGGGGCGATCGGAACAGGAATCGAGGCGGGTCAGATGCTTGGTCGGCAGGTCCGCATGATTGGGGAGTGGAAAGGATTGCAGGTTACGCGTACTTCTTGGCTGTCTATTTGGCGTTAGGAAGCGAGTTTGAACCTGTCCCCTACGTCCGGCGCCGAGTTGCAAACTACGTTGCTTGCCTTGGCTCGTGATCCGCTCTCGACCGATGAGTCCAGGGCAGAGCACTACCGGTCCTGTATGGCTTTGCTCCTTCACCTGTCCAAGCACGATGAGCTATCGGCCGAGATGAGTGAGGCTTCCTGGCACTTCTTGTCTGACGCCGACATCCGTCTTTCGGAGCCCGACTATCATTCTAATCAGGTGACGGCGGTTCTCGTTTCAGCTGGCGTCGCTTCCTAACTACGCATTAGAGCGGACCGATGGGACGTGCTTTGGGGTTTCCTGAGATGATGTCGGCCATCGGCCGCTCAATGCGGCGTTAGGCAGCACTCTCGTGAAGTCGACCGTGGATGACAGGATTCAGAGTCTCGAAGCCACATTTGAGTCAGTCTTTGTGAATCCTGCTCTTGGGCGCGAGTT
>JAGRJY010000127.1 GCA_020442465.1 Lysobacterales bacterium | reverse complement strand
GGGGAGCAATTCGTGACGATCGGGACATGATGGGCCTCGGCGCAGGCGACGGCTGGTAATTGAACTGGCGGGTATAGTAAAATTATCAAACCCCGCAGTCCAGTAATTTCATGAGCCCTTCACGTCCTGCAGCCCGATCGACCACGCGCCCCAGCCGGAACGCCGCGAAGGGCGCCGCCACGCCGAAGCCCGGCGCGAAGGCGGGCAAGCCGGCGCAGCGCGCGCCCGGCCGACCGAAAGACCTGGAGAAGCAGGCAGCGATCCTGGATGCGGCCAAGCGGCTGTTCCCGCTGCACGGCTACGAAGGCGTGAGCATGGAAGCCATCGCCGCCGAAGCGGGCGTGTCCAAGCTGACGGTCTACAACCACTTCACGGACAAGGAAAACCTGTTCACCGAAGCGGTGCGCTGTCGCTGCGAGGAGCTGCTGCCGCATGCGGTGTTCGAGGCCGAGGCGGGGCCCGACCGCGTCGCCGACGGTTTGCGCGAGATCGGCCACCACTTCCTCGCCCTGATTTCTTCGGACGAGGCCATTCAGCTGCACCGCACCCTGGCGGCGCGGGCGATGACCGACACCCGACTCGCCGAGCTGTTCTACCTCGCCGGGCCACAGCGCACACTCGAAGAGCTCGAAGGCTTTCTCCGCCGGGCGATCAAGGCAGGATCGCTGAAGGTGCCCGACCCCGCGCGCGCGGCCACGCACTTCTTCTGCCTGCTCAAGGGCGAGCATCACATGCGCATGATCGTCGGCTGCTGCGCGCGTCCCTCGGCGGCCGAGTGCCGACGTCACGTCGACAGCGTGGTGGACCTGTTCCTGCGCGCCTACGCGCCTTGACCCCGAGCGGGCCCTGAGCAGCTAGTTTCGCCCGGCTTCGCTGCCGGGTTCGGGTGGCGCGTCGACATCCGCGCGGGTCGGCGGCCAGGCGGAGGCCACCGCGGCGGGGCGCTGTTTCTGTCGGCGGTTGCGGCGCAGCCCGTCCGCGGCGTAGAGCACCAGAGCCAGCCAGATCAGGCCGAATCCCACCAACTGGGAGCCGACGAAGGGTTCGCCCAGGATCCACACGCCGCAGAGCAGCTGCAGGGTCGGCGCGACGTACTGCAGCACCCCGGTCAACGAGTAGGGAATGCGGCGCGCGCCGAAGGCGAACCCGATCAGCGGCAGGGCGGTGAGCGCACCACCGACGATCAGCAGGGCGTCGCGTGCGGCGCCGCCCGAGAGAAACGCTGCCTGATCCTGCGCAGCCAGCCAGGCCGCGTAGCCGAGGGCCGGCACGACAAGGATCAGACTCTCGATCGCCAGGCCCGGTACCGCTTCGACGTGGGCGGTCTTGCGGATCAGTCCGTAGAACGCAAACGAGAACGCGAGCGCCAGCGCAATCCACGGCGGCTGGCCAAACCGCAGCGTCAGCCATGCCACGCCCAGAGCCGCCAGCCCGACGGCAAACCATTGCGTTCGGTTGAGTCGCTCTTTCAGTACCACGACGCCGATGACGACATTGACCAGCGGGTTGATGAAGTAGCCGAGGCTGGCATCAATCACACGTCCGTGGGTCACAGCCCAGATGTAGATGCCCCAGTTGCAGCTGATCAGGACGCTGCTCAGCGTCAGCCAACGCAACACGTGGCGGCCGGCGAGCGCGTCCCGCAGCCAGCGTCTGCCGTCGCGCCAGAGCAGGTAGCCGACCACGAACAGGCAGCACCAGATGACGCGGTGGGCAATGATTTCCAGCGAGGCGACATCGCGGATGAGGTACCAGAAAAGCGGGAACACGCCCCAGATCGCGTAGGCAGCGATGGCCGCGATCAGGCCAGGGCGATCGAGTGAGGTGTTCGGGGTCATCGTTCGGTCAGGGGCGGACGACACGGGCCTGCGGCGCCTCGCGGAAGCGCCTCGATGGGGGCCTGTTGGGCACCCTCGGGCTTGGTCGGACTTGCTTGGGCGTGCGGTCGTCGCGACGATCGCCCGTCGCGCGGTGGAGAATGCGGTGGCGGAGTGGGGCCAAGTTGCGGATTCCGCGGCGCCGTGACGGCGCCGCGGATCCGCAGAATGCTTACTCGAAGCCGTTGCGGAAGATCGTGTCCGCCGACTCTTCCACCACGACCCAACCGATGTCCTTGAACAGCGACGTGGTCAGGTCGACCTCATCGAAGATCGAGGTATTCAGCGACGGCTCCATCAGCAGGTTCGGCGTCGCGTCGGTGGTGAAGTGCGACACCGACGAGCCCGACTGGAACGGATTCGGCGCAAACATCCGCACGAAATTGCCGTTGGTGCCTGACAGATTGGCCATGTCGTACCCGAGCGTGGCATTGACGACCACGGGCATCGCCAGCTGGCCGCGAATCGAAGTGCCCAGGGCCTGCGACACGCCGTACGAAGAGATCGTCACGGTGGCATCCGCGCCCCCCATGCCCGGCAGTCCGGAGGCGACGTTGTTGGCCACCACCGCAGCAATGGCGCCGGCGGTTTGCGCGTTCTTCACCTTCACGGTGAAGTTGCACAGCCCTCGATCAATCAGGGCAATCTTGCCGGCTAGGGCGCCAGGGTTGGTGACCGTGCCGCAGCCGTCGGTTGTCGACGAACCGCCATCGTCGGTGGTGTCGAGCATGGCGACGACTTCACCGGTGATGCCGCCCGGCGGCACCGCCGTGCCGAACGAGGCGGGCTGCGCCGAGTAGTTGCCCGCGATGGCCGCCGGCGAATTGACCTGCAGGGTTGGCGACGGCCCGAGGAACAGCACCTTGTCGTTGGTGACGTTTTCGCCGGTCCAGACCAGGTTGGGATCGCTGATCGCCGAAGCCTGGCGTTGCGCGTTGGTGGTCATGTCGGCCCAGGACGTGCCGGAGATCGCGTCGGTGAGGAAGTCGTCCCACACCGACGGGAAGCTCGACTGGAAGGCGCCCGTCGATCCGCTGGTGAACGTCTGGAAGCCGAGGCCGTGTCCCAGTTCATGGAACACCACCGGCAGCAGCGGAATGGTGCCCGCTGGCGGTGGGTCGGTCAGCGACGTGGTGTAGTACCAGCCGGTGGTGCCGGTCAGGCAGGTGCCGTTGTCGATATCGACGTTGAACTGCGAGTTGATCTCGGCCGTGGCGCCGTTCAGGTCGCTGCCCGCCAGGGTATTGGCGAGCGCGGGGCCGTACCAGCGGCCCGCCACCGGAGCATTGGTGAAGTCACGGTGGATGGTGGTCGCGCCGGCGGAGCCGAGCACGGCACTCGTGCCGGAGCAGGTCAGCGGATTGAACGCTGCATTGACCTTGATTTCCACGCCGCTCACGAGCAGCTGTCCCCAGCGGTTGGCGGCGGTCTGGAACACGTGCAGGCGCTGCGCGCCCAGCGTGGTGTTCGGGTTGCTCGGCAGCGCTGCGACCGGCGTCGGATCGTTGAAGCCTTCGCCGGCACCGTCGATGTTGACGACGGTGATGGTGGCCGCGGACGCGGCCGTGCTGCCGACGCATGCAAGGATCATTGCGGCAAGGCGGGCGGCGGTGGGAATTCGAAGCTTGGTGTTGCTCATCTCATCGCTCTCCGGCCGCTTGGGCAGCTTCTTCCTGGGCAGGCGTCGCCTGGTGCTGATGCGACGCTTCATTGCATGCGGTGTGCAGGTGTCCCTGCGCATCGCTGTGCACGGACAGCGCAACTTCCGCCTCGCCATTCAGGATCACCATGGGCGAACCGTCGGTGGCAGCCGACTCCACCGCGCGCGACTTCGTCTCTTCGAAGGACGTATCGGCTTCCGCGGCGTAGCGTTGCGCCTCGGTGACCGGCTTGCTGACGAGTTCACCCGTCGCCGGGTCGACGAACACACGCATCGCCGCAGCGCCGTCGGTCGCCGCAGGCGCCTGGGCGGGCTTGTCGTTCTGGGGAGTTTCCGAGGCGAGCGCCGTGGCGGCGGTGCTCAGAATGGCAATACAGAAAACGAACCGCAGTTTCATTTCGAGACGGCTCCAGTCGAGGTTTCGGACAACGGCGGGACTATACACCTCCGCCGTCAACATTCCATGGCGGCGACGGGCTTGCCTCCCCGCCCACGCGGCGTTGGATTTGTGCGCAGGCCCGTGCTTGAATGGTGGCCTGAAGCAGGGGTGTCCGCGCCAATCCGGCCGGGCTGAGAGAACCCTTCGAACCTGGCTTTGCCGCGCAAGCGACCCACAGGTCGCCGCCGACGAAGCGGAGGGAGCTTCGCCGGCCCGGACAAGACCGCGCCGACGCGCCTGCTTCGATCCATCCCGACGAGAATCGAAGCCATGAATGCGCAGCCGAACGACCTGATTCGCCAGACGACCGACCTTTCCGCCGAGGTCACCCGCCCGATCCCGGGTTCGCGCAAGGTGCACGTTCAGGGTTCGCGCTCTGACCTTCTGGTGCCGATGCGCGAGATTGCACTGTCGGATACGCCGAAGGTGTTCGGCGCCGACAAGAATGCGCCGTTCACCGTCTACGACACCTCCGGCGCCTACACCGACCCCGACGCCACGATTGATCTCACCGCCGGCCTGCCACCGCTGCGCGCCGCATGGATCGCCGAACGCGGCGACGTCGAGCAGTTGGCTGACCTGAGCTCGGAGTTCGGCCGGCGTCGCGCTGTCGACCCCAAACTCGCCCACGTGCGCTTCGCGCGCCATCGCGCGCCGCTGCGCGCGAAGTCCGGTGCCAACGTCAGCCAGATGCACTATGCCAAGCGCGGCATCGTCACCCCGGAGATGGAATACATCGCCATCCGCGAGAACCAGAAGCTCGAGGCAATCCGCGAGGCGCATCTGCTCAAACAGCACGCCGGCCAGGATTTTGGCGCCGCGATCCAGCGCCTGATCACGCCGGAGTTCGTGCGCGACGAGGTCGCCCGCGGTCGCGCGATCATTCCGAACAACATCAACCATCCGGAATCCGAGCCGATGATCATCGGCCGCAACTTCCTGGTGAAGATCAACGCGAACATCGGCAACTCGGCGGTGACCAGTTCGATCGCCGAAGAAGTCGAGAAGATGGTGTGGTCGATCCGCTGGGGTGCCGACACCGTGATGGACCTGTCGACCGGCAAGCACATCCATGAGACCCGCGAGTGGATCCTGCGCAACAGCCCGGTTCCGATCGGCACCGTGCCGATCTACCAGGCGCTGGAGAAGGTCGATGGCCGCGCTGAAGAGCTGACCTGGGAGCTGTTTCGCGACACCTTGATCGAACAGGCCGAGCAGGGTGTCGACTACTTCACGATCCACGCGGGCGTACGTCTGGCCTACATTCCGCTCACTGCGCGCCGCGTCACGGGCATCGTCTCCCGCGGCGGTTCGATCATGGCGAAGTGGTGCCTGGCGCATCACAAGGAGAGCTTCCTCTACACCCATTTCGAGGAAATCTGCGACATCATGAAGGCCTATGACGTGGCCTTCTCGCTCGGTGACGGCCTGCGCCCGGGCTCGATTGCCGACGCCAACGACGCCGCCCAGTTCGGTGAGCTCGAAACCCTCGGTGAGCTGACCAGGATCGCGTGGAAACACAATGTTCAGACCATGATCGAGGGCCCCGGTCACGTGCCGATGCAGCTGATCAAGGAGAACATGGACAAGCAGCTGCGCGAATGCGGCGAGGCGCCGTTCTACACCCTCGGCCCACTGACCACCGACATCGCGCCCGGCTACGACCACATCACCTCGGCCATCGGCGCGGCCATGATCGGCTGGTACGGCACCGCCATGCTCTGCTACGTCACCCCCAAGGAGCATCTCGGCCTGCCGAACAAACAGGATGTTCGTGACGGCATCATCACCTACAAGATCGCCGCCCACGCTGCCGACCTCGCCAAGGGGCACCCCGGCGCGCAGGCGCGCGACAACGCACTGTCGAAGGCGCGCTTCGAGTTTCGCTGGCAGGACCAGTTCAATCTCGGCCTCGATCCGGAGAAGGCGCAGGAATTCCACGACGAGACGCTGCCGAAGGACGCGCACAAGCAGGCCCATTTCTGCTCGATGTGCGGGCCGAACTTCTGCTCGATGAAGATCACCCAGGATGTGCGCGACTTCGCCGCCGAACAGGGCATCAGCGAGCAGGAAGCGCTGGAGCAGGGGATGAAGGCCAAGGCCGCCGAGTTCCGCGAGAAGGGCGCCGAGGTGTACCAGCCCGAATGAGCTTGCCGCACACGCCGGTGCAGACCGAGAAGCAAGGCGGCGCGGCGACGCCGCGCCGCCTGATGCCACTTGGGGTGGTCTACGCCTGGGCCGCGCTCGGGGCGGCATACCTGTTGCTGATCTGGCGCGGCGAGATGTGGATCACTTCGCTGCCTCGGGGATGGACTGACGCACTCGATGCCCTGGTCGCTCTCGCCGCACTCACGATCGGCCTTGTCGGCTTCTACCGGGAAGGCGCGCTGCGGGCTTGGGTGCTGGGGCTCTGGCTGGCGACCTTGTTGGGTGGCGGCCTGTACGCAGCACTTCGCTGACGGCCCAGCGCGCTGCCGCAGCGAAGCGGCGGCTGTGCGGTCAGGCCGGTTCGTGAAGGTGCTGTCCCGGTTGGGTCAAGGGGTCAACGATGGCGCGGACAAAGCGCACGGGGTGACGGCCCGCAAACGCGAGCCGCCGTTCCGGGTTTCCGGACCAGCGGTCGCCAGACTGCGCCGATGCCGCAGGTTGTGCCGGTCAGCCCTGCGAACGTCCGCGTAACGCGACCCAGCCGGCGAGCAGGACGCCCATCAACACCGTGCCCAGTCCACGCCAATCCCAAGCCGGAATCGACTGGGCGCCGCCGAAGCCGTTGGCAGGAATGCTGACCACGACGCTGGCATTCGCACCCAGTGTCGCACCGCCCTGGGGATTGCTGAGCGTGAGATTGAACGTCTCGGTGCCCTCGACGAGCAGATCCGCATTCACCGTCAGCTCGAAGCTCTGCGGCCCATCCACGCCGTCGGCCCAATTCAGCGTGCCATTGGCCGGCAGGTAGTCATCGGGGGCCACGGCCGTGCCGTTGGCGGTGGCGTAGTCGACGCTGACTGCGCCTGACGTGCCGCCCGTCCGCATGACATTGATGCTGGCCACGGCGCGGGTGGGGGCGGACTCGCTGATGGAGTAGGCGGCGAGCTCGAACGTCACTTCACCGGCGGAGCCGCCGGTGGCGCCGAATTCCACCGAACCCATGTCGATGCGGCCGCCGGCGATGCGTCCAAAGCCGCGCTGGTCGGTGGTGGGCGGGTCGCCGATGTTCTGGTCGCCGCTGTCGACCGCCGGGCTGTTGCTGGCAGGCAGGTGGGTGAGGGTCGGTCCGCCGTTGTCGGCCAGCGGGCCGAGGATCGGATCCTGGCCAAAGATGTTGCCGCCGTCATCGCTGATGCCACCGCGGGTGATCACGCTTTCCAGCAGGCTGAAGCTGAGCGAAGTCGGGATATTGATGTCGATATCGTTGAACGAACCGCCGGCGCCTGACGTGTTGTCGCCCAGAATGGTGTGCGACACCGTGACGAGCGCGCTATAGCCCTTTGGCGACGAGCCGGCGCGTTTCGCGCCCGGTCGCGCCTGCCAGGCCTGCTTGAGATTGGGGAATTGCGAGATCGTCGGCGCGGAGAAGCGCTTTTGCTGGCCGCCCTCGTACAGGGACAGTCCACCACCATAGGCCGAGGCGGAGTTGCCCGCGATGGTGCTGTGACGGATCGAACTGTCGCTGGTGTAGAAGTACGCGGCCAGCACTCCTCCGCCGTAACCGCCGCCCTTGCCGCCGGCAGCAATGTTCCCCGAGATGGTCGAGTTCTCGATGGTGAGCGCGCTGTAGATGTAGTAGGTACCGATGCCGCCACCGGCGCTCGCAAAATTGCCGGACACCGTCGTGCGCTCCACCGAAGCGCCGTTGGTGTAGACACCGAACAGCCCGCCGCCGACGATGGCCTGGTTGCCCGACACCGTGCTGTCGGTGAGGGTCACATCGCCGCCGTGAAACAGTGTGGCCACGCCACCGCCTCCGCCGCCAACGTTGCCGGAGATCGTGGAGTTGCTGATCTCCAGCGACGACTGCGCGCCGAATGCCGCCACGCCTCCGCCGAGGTTGCTGGCCGAATTGCCGCTCACCACGACGCTGTCCAGCGTGATCGGGCAGTTGTAGCCCATGATGCCGCCGCCGTTGCCCGCGATGCCGCCGGTGATCGACAGGCCGGAAATGCTGAGCGCTGCCAGCGAGGCGGATGGCGCGTCGCACTGGAAGATGCCGAAGGTGCCGCTGCCGCTCACCGTGAGGGTCGAGGCGCCAGGCCCCGAAATGGTCAGATCGTCGTAGACCCCCAGCCCGCCGGAGGTGAGCGTGATCGTACCCGTCACCGAACTGTCGAAGGTGATCGAATCGGCGCCGGCGGCGCCATTGGCGTCGAGGATCGCCTGACGCAGGCTTCCTGCGCCTGCATCGTTGGTATTGGTGACCAGGAAACCGCCGGCCGAGGCGGCGGGGGAGAAGGCCAAGGCCGAACTCAGTCCCAGCAGCACCGCCAGATGGAGCGGATGGCGCGCATGCCCACGCGATACAGCGGTCGGATTCGGGCACTGCAGCGACGCCGCCGGCAAGCCGGGCGAAAAGGCGTGTTGGGTGTTCATGATTCCCCCTGAAGCTGCCGCGCCAATGAGCGGCATTATTGATCACCCGCTATTTGGCGCCCGAAAACATGACCGAGTCAACCACATCCCGTTTCGCTGCGGCGGCGCGCTGTGGGTGCGGTGCAAGCGGTTCGTGGCGCCATGAGTGTGTTCGCCCTGGCTTCCGATGGTGTGCCGGGCGGCTGAGCGCCGCCGACGGCGAGGGGCCAGCTTCTTTCCGTTTGCCCACCATGCGGCAACGATGGCGAGGGCTCGCAGCGGCGCTTCACGATGCCGGTGCTACCATCGGGATGCAAAGCCAGTTCGGTATCCGCGCCTTGCGCCCGGGCAGTTCATCGTGTGCTTGCATCCCGATGGACGTGTCCGCAGGGGCGTCTTGCTGGCGTTTCCCACCGAGATCCCGCAAGCGATCGATCAGCAGAGGAGCAGAGCATGGGCGCGGTCATTCCCGGCGAGAAACGCGAGCGACGCAACATGTGGATCAGGGTAGCCACGGCGACCCTTGCGCTGCTGCTGCTGATCTCGCTCGCCCTGATGTGGTGGTGGGATTTCGAGCCCCCCGCGCCGCGTCTCAGTGAGTACGACGCCGGACGCCCCGTGGTCGGCGAAGCCACGACCAGCGCTCTGATCGATGTCGCCCAGACCCTGCTCGACAAGCGCGGTGGCTACCTGTCCAACGACTACCTGCCTCCTGGCGTGTGGATGGACAACGTGCCCAATTGGGAGTTCGGTGCGCTGGTTCAGGTTCGCGATCTGGCCAAGGCCTTCCGCAATGAGTTCTCGCGCTCGCAGACGCAGAGCACCGAGGATCCCGACCTCCTGGAAGCCGACCCGTTGTTCTCGACGCCGAGTGATCGCTGGTTGCTGCCATCGTCGGAAAGCCAGTACGCCAAGGCGATCGGGCACATGGAAGCCTACCGCGGTCGGCTTCGCGACGAAGACGAGTACAACGCCCAGTTCTTTGCGCGTGCGGACAACCTGGCCGACTGGCTGGCAGTGGTGGAGAAGCGCCTCGGATCGCTGTCCCAGCGTTTGTCGGCCAGCGTGGGCCAGGTGCGCGTCGATACCGACCTGGCAGGCGATGCCGAAGCCCGGCAATCGACGCCGACCGACGACGAGCGCATGGTCAAGACGCCGTGGATGAAGATCGATGACGTGTTCTACGAAGCGCGCGGATCGGTGTGGGCGCTGACGCATTTCCTTCGCGCCGTGGAGCGCGATTTCGAGCCGGTGCTGCGCGACAAGAATGCGATGGTGTCGCTGCGTCAGATCATCCGCGAGCTGGACGAGGCGCAGACGCCGCTGTTCAGCCCGGTGGTGCTGAACGGCTCGCCGTATGGATTCTTCGCCAATCACTCCTTGGTGATGGCGAACTATGTGTCGCGCGCAAACGCCGCGGTCATCGACCTGCGCCAGCTGCTGCAGCGCGGCTGAAGCCATCCGCGGCGCGACGGGACGCGTCTACTCCGCCGCGGAATCGATGCAGACGTAGCCGCCGCCGCGCTGGCGGCGGCGGAACTCGGCGCGGAATTCGCTGCGCGTGCCCGGCCCGAGCAGGTCGCAAGGATCGAACCAGTGCAGGGTTCGGGCCGTGCCGAGGATGCTCGGCGCCGGTCCGGCGAATTCGGGGTTGTCGGGGCAGCGCTGATGCCAGAGGCCCCAGCGGTCGGGGACCTCGGCCAGGCACAGGATCTCTTTCACCCCGCCGTTGCAGTTGGTGCTGATGACCAGCACCGGCCCCGGCAGCTCGGCAGGCAAGGTCGACACGCGGACCACCACGTCGTGGTGGAACTCACCCTGTGCCCAGTGATCCACATGCGACCAGCCGAACGGCTTCAGTCCGTCGAGCACGCCTTTCAGACTCAGGGTGTCGGCGAGCTGCTGCAGCACGAGTTCAGTAGTTCGGTCGTTCGGGCAGGGCGTCGAAGCGCGCAATCGAATCTTCGATGATGCGCTTCGCTTCGTCCGAGCCCGACCAGCCGTCGAGCTTCACCCACTTGCCCTTCTCGAGGTCCTTGTAGTGCTCGAAGAAGTGGCCGATGCGCTCGATCCAGTGCGCCGAGACGTGGCCGATATCGGAGATGTGCGCGTAGCCGGCGAATACCTTCTCCACCGGCACGGCGAGGATCTTCTCGTCACCGCCGGCCTCGTCGACCATCTTCAGCACGCCCACCGGGCGACAGCGGATGACCGAACCCGGGATAAGCGGCAGCGGCAGGATCACCAGTACGTCGACCGGGTCGCCGTCGCCGCACAGCGTGTGCGGCACGTAGCCGTAGTTGCACGGATAGCGCATCGGCGTGGAGAGGATGCGGTCGACGAAGATCGCCCCGGTCGCCTTGTCCACTTCGTACTTGACCGGCTCGGCGTCCTTGGGGATTTCGATAACGACATTGATTTCGTTCGGCACGTCGGCGCCGGTCGGGACGAGGTCGAGGCCCATGCTTGCTCCTGGCATTGGTCGGCGCGACAGGGTGCGCGCTGCTGCAGTGCAGCAGGATAAGCCAGAGAACTAGAGGGCGCACTCCAGAAGCTGAATGGGTGGGTCGGCAGCCGCCAGACCGGCGGGGCGGCCGCGGGTCGGCGGCCCGCTACGCGAGCAGGACGCGGGCCCGGGCGACGATGCGATCGAAACGGTCGTCCTCGAGGTAGCTGATCCAGATACCGTCGCTGAAGCGTTCGGCGCGGCCGAGTGCGGTAAGCAGGTGACACAGGTCGATCTCGCCGACGTCTTCGATGCGCTTAAGCAAGGCCATGGTGCGGCGCGGGTCGTAGTCGCGCCGCCCCCAAGGCGGCGCACACAGCGACTGCATGAACGCCGAGATGGTTTGCGGGTAGACCGGGTAGCCGGATGCATACGTCACGTCCGCCAGCGCCGCCTTGGCCGATCGGTAGCCGGCTTCGAGAGCATCGACGTCTTCAGTGCGCATGTCTGGCATCAATGGGAATGATTGCACGGCGTGCCCATTGTGCCGGGTATCCGGCACAGGGTCTTGCGGCGAAGCCGGGCGCAGATTCGGCAGCGCAAGCCGGCAGCGCCTAGAATGGCGGCGAGTCTTGTCCGGGAGACGGGTCGCATGGCCTCAGACGCGCAGCGCAAGCAGACCAGCATGATCGACGCGCCGCTGGTGGGGCTGGTCGGGCGTCGCATCGAGAAGCAGCTCCCGGGGGGTCAGACCATCGAGTTCACCCTGGGCGACATCAATGGCGACGGCCAGATCGATCAGGATGACATCGAGCTGCTGCGCCATCTGGTGGAAGACACGCCGATCGGCCAGTTTCTGCGCGAGCGCATGGGTGCGGAAGAGCTCATGGCCTGCGACCTCAACGGCGACGGTTCGGTGGATCAGGGTGACCTTGCCCTGCTGTGCAACAAGCTCATCACCGAGCTGGAGCATCTCTCCTATACCGATGAGCTGACCGGCCTGCCGAACCGGCGCGGGCTGAAAGAAAAAGGTCGGCTGAAGGTGCTGGCAGCGCGGCGCTTCAATCAGCGACTGGCCTGTCTCGCCCTCGACATCGACCACTTCAAGCGGGTCAATGACACCCATGGCCACGACGTCGGTGATCTCGTGCTGCGCAAGGTCGCCGACGTGCTCCGCGCGAACAGCCGCAACAGCGACGTGCTGGCACGCATCGGCGGCGAGGAGTTCATCGTCTTGCTGGATGACGCCAGTGACGAGGTGGCCATGATGCTGGCTGATCGCATTCGAACGCGCATTGCCGAGGCTGAAGTCGCATTGGCCTCGGGCGAGGTGCTTTCGGTCACCGTCAGCATCGGCGTCGCCCCCTACGACCCCAGAATGAGCCTGCAGATGCTGATCAAGCAGGCGGATCTGTCGCTGTACCGGGCCAAGCACACCGGGCGCAACCGGGTCTGCCTGAGCGGCCCGGGCGACTCGGCACCGGCGCTGCCGCCGGCCTGAGCGCCGCCGCAATTCCTTTCGCGGAAAAGAAAAAGCCCCGGTTTCCCGGGGCTTTCATGTCGATTCCGCCGTGGGATCAGAGCAGCGGCACCATCAGCAGGGCCACGATGTTGATGATCTTGATCAGCGGGTTCACTGCCGGGCCGGCGGTGTCCTTGTAGGGGTCGCCCACGGTATCGCCGGTGACCGAGGCCTTGTGCGCCTCGCCACCCTTGCCGCCATGGTTGCCGTCTTCGATGTACTTCTTGGCATTGTCCCAGGCGCCGCCGCCGGTGGTCATCGAGATGGCGACGAACAGGCCAGTAACGATCGTGCCGATCAGCATGCCACCGAGCGCCTGCGCGCCGAGCAGCAGACCGACCAGCACCGGCACGGCGACCGGCAGCAGTGACGGCAGGATCATCTCCTTGATCGCCGAGCGGGTCAGCATGTCGACCGCACGGTCGTACTTCGGCTTGGCCGTGCCTTCCATGATGCCGGCGATCTCGCGGAACTGGCGGCGCACTTCTTCCACCACCGAACCGGCAGCGCGGCCGACCGCTTCCATCGCCATGGCGGCGAACAGATAGGGGATCAGGCCGCCGATGAACAGGCCGATGATGACCATGTGGTTGGACAGGTCGAAGGTGACCGTCTTGCCGACCGACTCGAGGTTGTGGGTGTAGTCCGCGAACAGCACCAGCGCGGCGAGACCCGCCGAGCCGATCGCGTAGCCCTTGGTCACGGCCTTGGTGGTGTTGCCCACCGCATCGAGCGGATCGGTGACCGCACGCACCTCGGACGGCAGCTCGGCCATCTCGGCAATGCCGCCGGCGTTGTCGGTGATCGGACCATAGGCATCAAGCGCGACGATCATGCCGGCCATCGACAGCATCGAGGTGGCAGCGATGGCGATGCCGTACAGGCCGGCCAGCTCGAAGCAGCCCCAGATCGCGGCGCAGACGGCCAGCACCGGTGCGGCCGTCGACTTCATCGACACGCCCAGGCCGGCGATGATGTTGGTTGCGTGGCCGGTGGTCGAAGCGTGCGCAACGTGGCGCACTGGCGCGTACTCGGTACCGGTGTAGTACTCGGTGATCCAGACGATGATGCCGGTCAGGACCAGGCCGATGATGGCGCACCAGAACAGCGGCATCGCTTTCGCGCCCATCAGCCCGGTGGTGATCGGGTAGTAGGCCGCCGCAGCGAGCACGCCGGAGACGATCACGCCCTTGTACAGCGCACCCATGATCGAGCCGCCATCGCTGGTCTTGACGAAAAAGGTGCCGATGATCGAAGCGATGATCGAGACGCCGCCGAGCACCAGCGGGTAGAGCACCGGGTTGCCGCCGATGGAGCTGGCCATCAGGCCGCCCAGCAGCATCGTCGCGATCACGGTGACCGCGTAGGTTTCGAACAGGTCGGCCGCCATGCCGGCGCAGTCGCCGACGTTGTCGCCGACGTTGTCGGCGATCACCGCCGGATTGCGCGGGTCATCTTCGGGAATGCCGGCTTCGACCTTGCCGACGAGGTCGGCGCCGACGTCGGCACCCTTGGTGAAGATGCCGCCGCCCAAGCGGGCGAAGATCGAAATCAGCGAACTGCCGAAGGCCAGGCCGACCAGGGCATGCAGCGCCTTCTCGCCGGTGACGCCCATCTGCGCCAGGATTGCCCAGTAGCCGGCGACGCCAAGCAGCCCCAGGCCGACCACCAGCATGCCGGTGATCGCGCCGCCCTTGAACGCCACGCCCAGCGCCTTGTCGATGCCGCCCCGGGCCGCTTCTGCAGTGCGGACATTGGCGCGCACCGAGATGAACATGCCGATGTATCCGGCAGCGCCCGACAGCACCGCACCGATCACGAAGCCGATCGCCGAGTACCAGTCGAGGGCGAATCCGACCACCACGAACAGGATGGCCCCGACCAGGGCGATCGTGCCGTACTGGCGATTCAGGTACGCGCGCGCGCCCTGCTGGATCGCGCCAGCGATTTCCTGCATCCGTTCATTGCCCGCAGGTTGCGCCAGCACCCAGCGGATCGACATGGCACCGTAAACGATGGCCAGTGCCGCGCAGGCGAGCGCGATCACGAGTCCGTATTGCTCCAGCATGACATCTCCCGATAAATGAACGGCCGCTAAAGGCGCGGCCAGCCGCGGAGTATAGCCATTTCATGGCCGGGGCCAAGCAGGAAGCCGGGCGCCTCCCCGGGGGCTTGCCGGACACCACCGGTTGCTGATCAGCCGGTCGGCGTGCGCCGGACCCGGCTCGGGAGATGGATCAGATCGCGTAGTCGGGCAGCTTGCGCGCCACGGCAGCGTTCTTGAGCGTGACGTAGGTCGGCAGACCGTCGCCGGCGAACGGCGGCGGCGCTTCGCCGCGGATCAGCGGCTCGAGGTAGCGCCGGCAGGCCGCGGTGATGCCATAGCCATCCCGGGTGAGGTAGGACTTGGGCAGCATTTTTTCCCGGTTCGCGACCTTGGTCAGATCGGCGACCTCGATCTTCCAGCGATAGGGTGCGTCCGACAGGCGCTTGATCACCGGCATGCGACCGACGTGGCCGTCGAGGGCGAGTTCGACGGCCCGCGCACCGACCGCCCAGGCGTGCTCGTGGTCGGTTTTCGAGGCGATGTGGCGGGCCGAGCGCTGCAGGTAGTCGGGAAGCGCCCAGTGGACCTTCAGCTTGAGCTCGCGCTTGACCATCTCGGCGATCGTCGCGCCGGCGCCGCCCAGCTGGGCGTGACCGAACGAGTCGCGCGAGCCCGCCTCGGCGAGGAACCGGCCGTCGGGGTGCTTCACTCCCTCGGAGACCACCACCGTGCACCAGCCCACGCGCGCCACTGTCGCCTTGACGCGGGCCAGGAAGTCGGCCTGGTCGAACGGCCGCTCCGGGAACAGGATCACGTGCGGCGCATCATCCGGGTGGCGCTGGGCCAGTCCGGCGGCCGCGGCGATCCAGCCGGCATGGCGTCCCATCACCTCCATCACGAAGACCTTGGTCGAGGATTGCGCCATCGAGGCCACATCCAGGCTGGCTTCCAGCACCGACACCGCGGTGTACTTCGCGACCGAACCGAATCCCGGGCAGCAGTCGGTCACCGCCAGATCGTTGTCGACCGTCTTGGGTACGCCGATACACGCCAGCTCGTAGCCGAGTTCGCGGCTGACCTGGGCAATCTTCAACGAGGTGTCGGCCGAATCGTTTCCGCCGTTGTAGAGCAGGTAGCGAATGTCGTGTGCGCGCAGCACGTCGATCAGGCGCTCGTAGTGCGCGCGGTCGGCGTCGAGCGACTTCAGCTTGAAGCGGCAGGATCCGAACGCCCCACCTGGCGTGTGCGCCAACGCCCGGATGGCGCTGGCGGATTCCCGCGAGGTGTCGATCAGGTCTTCCCGCAGTGCACCAATGATGCCGTTCCGCGCCGCATACACCTTGACCTTGTGCCGGCGTGCGGTGTCGATCACCGCCGCGGCGCTGGTGTTGATGACGGCGGTCACGCCGCCGGACTGCGCGTACAACAGCTTTCCGGATGCCATGCAGGGCTCCTGGTGGGGGCGTTCCGACGGCTCGGAAGCGCTTGTTTGACTTGGGGTGAGCGGGCGGCTAGCGTTGAACGCCATTGCCGTCCCGATCGCTCCGGCCAGTGTAGCGAACCAGCGGCCCAACTCATCCCATTGCACGGAATTTCACCCACATGCGACTCGTTCTTCTCGGGGCGCCCGGTTCGGGCAAAGGCACGCAGGCCACGCGACTCAAGGAAGCGCTCGGCGTGCCGCATATTTCGACCGGCGAGTTGCTGCGCGCGGCGGTGGCCGCCGGCACCGAGCTCGGCAAGCAGGCCAAGGCAGTGATGGAACGCGGCGAGCTGGTGTCGGACGACATCGTGCTCGGCATGCTCGAAGAGCGTCTGGGCCAGGCCGACGTGGGCAACGGTTTCATTCTCGACGGCTATCCGCGCAATCTGGCCCAGGCCAACGCCCTCGACGCGCTGCTCGCCCGGCTGCAGCAGCCGGTGGATGTGGCGGTTCAGCTGGACGTGGGCACCGAGCTGCTGGTGCAGCGGCTTGCCGGCCGCGCCCAGCAGGAGGGGCGCGCCGACGACAACCCCGAGTCGGTGCGCAACCGCTTGCGGGTGTACAGCGACCAGACCGAGCCGGTGATCGATTTCTACCGGCAGAAGAACCGCCTGATCTGTGTCTACGGGGTCGGCAGCGTCGACGAAGTGCTGGCCAGGGTGCTGGCGGCGATCGAGGGGGCGAGCGGAAAGTCCTGACCCAGGCTCGCGCCAAGGCCGAGCCGACATGTCCCTGATCGTGACTCTGTGGCGAATCTGCACGTTCAGTGCGGGGCCGCAGGACTTGCCCCACAATCCGGCGCTGACACGCAATCTGGTGCTTGCATCGGCGCTGTCCGGGCTGCTGTTCACCGTGCTGATGGACGCGGCGCAGCCGCTGCCCCAGGTGTTGCTCGCGGTGTTGTTGCTGCTCGCCGTGCCGCATGTGCTGCTCGATTTGCGCGGGCGGCGCGAGCGCTACACCCAGACCTTGGCCGCGCTGGCTGGCACCGACGCGCTGTTCACGCTCGGGTTCCTGCCGCTGGCCCTGGTTGCGCAGCGGGACTTGCCGGTTGAGCCTGGGGGCGATCTTGATCCGGCCCAGTTGGCCCTCGGTTGGGCGATGCTCGCGGTGTTCGTCTGGAAGCTGGTGGTGGTGGGGCACGTTTTTCGCCATGCCCTGGAAATTCCGCGCGCTGTCGGCGTGTTGCTCGCACTGGCCTGGTTCGCTGCCGAACTCACGCTGGTGCAGGCGGTGCTCGGTTCGGCCGCCTGAGCGCAGCGAACAGCCACACACCCGCCAACCATCGACTCCCACGACTGCCTGACTCGGACACCTGCATGAAGATTCACATTCTTGGCATTTGCGGCACCTTCATGGGGGGCGTTGCGGCGCTGGCACGCGAACGCGGCGTCGATGTGGAAGGCAGCGACCAGGGTGTCTACCCGCCGATGTCCACCCAACTGGAGGCGTTGGGCATCGCGCTGAAGTCCGGCTATCGACCGGAGCATGTGGCGCAGGACTGCGACGCAGTCGTCGTCGGCAACGCACTGTCGCGGGGCAATCCGGCGGTCGAGCACGTGCTCAACGGGGGGCTGAAGTACACCTCGGGAGCACAGTGGCTGGCCGAACAGGTGTTGCCGGGGCGGTGCACGCTGGCAGTGGCCGGCACGCACGGCAAGACGACGACCTCGTCGATGCTCGCCTGGCTGCTGGAGTCCGCCGGACTTGATCCCGGTTTCCTCATCGGCGGAGTGCCGCAGAACTTCGGCGTGTCGGCGCGGCTGGGGTCGGGCGAGGCCTTCGTGGTCGAAGCGGATGAGTACGACACCGCTTTCTTCGACAAGCGTTCGAAGTTCGTCCACTACCGGCCGAAAGTCGCCGTGCTCAACAACCTCGAGTACGACCACGCCGACATCTTCCCGGACCTCGACGCGATCAAGCGCCAGTTTCACCATCTCGTGCGCACCGTGCCCGGCCATGGACGGCTCATCGTCAACGGCGAGGACGCCCATCTGGAAGACGTCTTGCGCATGGGCTCATGGACCCCCGTCGAACGCTTCGCGATCGATCGCGAGGCAGACTGGATGGCCCGCCTGACCCACGCCGACGGCAGCCGCTTCGAGGTGCTTCGGGCAGGTGAAACCCTCGGTTCAGTCACCTGGAACCTGATCGGCCGCCACAACGTGATGAACGCGCTCGCGGCGATCGCCGCGGCCGCCGCGTTGGGGGTGCCGGCTGCGCAATCTGCGGACGCACTGGCGGGCTTCGCCAGTGCGCGGCGACGCCTGGAGCGTGTCGCGGTCGAGAAGGGGGTCGCGGTGTATGACGACTTCGCCCATCACCCGACCGCCATTCGCACCACGCTGGACGGCATGCGCGCCCGCGTCGGCGCGTCGCGCATCCTCGCCGTGCTGGAACCGCGCAGCAATTCGATGCGTCTGGGTGCACATGCCGAAGCCCTTGCGCCCTCACTCGACCCTGCCGACGCGGTGTTCTTCCTGGCCAGGCCGGAATTGCCCTGGGATGCCGATCGGGTGGTTTCCCGACTTCGCGGCAGCGGCGCAGCCTACGCTTCGGTCGATCAGCTTCTGCAGGCTCTGGCCGGCGCGTGCCGGACGGGCGATCACGTCGTTTTCATGTCGAATGGCGGCTTCGACGGCGCCGTGCAGCATTTTGTCGAGATGTGGCGGGCACGTCCGGCGGGGTGACTCCGGCGCGTCCTCAGGCGCGGATCGGGGCGTCGTCGGGTGTCGCGCGCGCGGCGGCGATGCGCAGCTCTGCCCACGCCACCGCAGGATCGACGGTTTCGAAGATCTCCAGCGGCATGATGCCGGCGCAGGAGCCTCGCAGCGCGGGTTCCATCACGCGACGTCCTTCGACGTCCAGGTCGATCACATAGCCCATCGCGACACGGCCGAGCAGGTCGAAGCTGCGTTGTGCACTCACGCGCAGCGCCTGGATGGCCTCGGGCGTGCACATGGCGCTTGCGGTGACGACGTTGACCGAGGCCCACGGACCGTCCTGTCGCAGGCGCGCTGCCCAGTACCGGAACGGCTCGGCGAGGGACAGGATGTGCTCGGCGTTGAACGGGCCCACGGAGTGCAGGATCAGCACCTGGCCGCGCGCTTCGAAACGCGAGCTGCCGTGGGCGACGAAATCGGAGGGCGGGCACATGCGCCAAAGCTAACGAGTTTTGCGATTGATCGCGTTAAGCTGCGGGCGATGGCAGGTCTCGCGCTCTTTCCGCTGCACCACGTGCTGTTCCCCGGCGGCAGCCTGAGATTGCGGGTATTCGAGCAACGCTACCTCGACCTGGTGCGGCAGTGTACGCGTGAGCAGGTGCCATTCGGGGTCTGCGCGATCCTGGAAGGCGCCGAGGCGGGTGGTCCGGCGGTGCCGGCAGCGTTCGGTACCAGCGCCCGCATCGTCGATTTTCATGTCGGCGACGATGGATTGCTCGGCATCGTTGCCGAGGGCCAGCGCCGCTTCCATGTCGATCGGCTGCGGGTTCGCGACAACGGCCTGATGGTGGCGGAGGTGGCCTGGCAGGACGAAACCAGCGAACCCGTGCGTGCAGAGCATGGCCTGCTCGTCACCCTGCTCACGCACATCCTCGAGCGCGCCGCTCCGGCCCACGCGGCGACGGGGACCGAGCAGTTCGACGACGCGGGCTGGGTAGGCTACCGGCTCGCCGAGCTGCTGCCCATCAGCAACGAGCTGCGGCAGTGCCTGTTGCAGAGCAGCGACCCACACGAACGCCTGCAGCGGCTGCTTGAGAAGCTTCCGGCGCTCGCAGCCTGACGGCGCAGCGTTCACTCGGCCGCCTGCCGGTCTGAGATTCGAAGCAGCCACATCGCACCGTTCGCTTCTGCGCCGGCGCGCCGAATCGCGACGAGGCCCGCTGGCCACTCGTCGTCGCCTCGGTCGCTGGCCGGCAGCCTGGCGCGGTAGCGAAACCATGCGCTGATCTGCGACGGCGCCATCCGGCCACGTGAACCCAGCCACAGCGGTCCCACACCGACTATCTCGACATGGGTCGGCCACAGATGCAGCGTCTGCTCGATGTCCTCGTCGCCCTGACGACGCGCGAGTACCAGCGCGGTGCCGTGACCCTCATGCGCTGCGACGAGCCAAGGCAGATCTTCATCGGACAGGTCCGGACGAAGCCCGAGCAGCACGCCGCGCCAGCCCAGCGGATAAACCGGACGCCAGCCCTCCCGGCGCATGCGGGAAACCAGCTGGTCGAGTGGGCCGGCGTACTGCACGTCCAGCGGCCAATCCGCGTCGCCCGGACCGTCGGCACGCTGCGCGCCCAGGGCGGCCCACGCGCCGTGTGTCCAGGCGTTCTGTGTCCAGCGTTCGGCCGCAGGCGGGGTGGAGAGTAGCTCCAGCCGTCCGGCCCAGTCGCTGGCGCGCCACGCAGCGCACATGCCCATGGCGACGAAGAAGACGGCGGTCGGCGGCAGGATCCAGAATGGACGCGTGCGACGGCGCCGGTAGGCAATGCCGACAACGGCGATCCATGACAGCCCGAGCAACACGCTGGAGAGCGCTTGGCTGGCCCATTCGACGCCGAAGTACAGTCGGGACGCGCACAGTGCGGCGACCCACAGCGTCGCCACCACGTAGGGCCAATCGCGATCGCGTCCGGGCATCTCCCGGGCGACGAGAATCGCAAAGAAGCCGCCGACGATCGTCGCCATCGTGATGGGTTCGGACGGAAACCCGCCGCCGAGGGCGGACACATCCCACGCTGCGCCGCGCTCCCCGATCAGCATGGACAGCACGATGACCAGGCACCAGCCGAGGCCGACCGCCGCGAGCCAGTGCAGGGCTGCCGCGCGTCGGCCGCGCCAGGTCAGAAACGCGCCGAGGATGGCGCTGGCGGGCAGCCACACCACCCGGTCGCCCAGCAGGGTGGCCGTGGCGAGCAGCGGGTCGAGCAACGGAGTGCGCATGCTTGTCCAGAGGTGCCGCAGCGAGACGTCGAACGCCAGCGGCCCCGCGGCGTCGGAGAGCCAGCCGAGCATCGACAGCCACATCAGGCACGCAAGGGTGAGCACCAGCGCCCAGACGGCCACCGAGGGGGATTCGGGAAGATTGGGATCGACCAGCGGCGCGGTCAGGCGGCCCCAGAACGGATGACGCCGCGACCAGCTGAGTATCGACTCTGCCGCGGCCCGGCCGCGCGGCGCCAGCAGTGCGTGCAGTCGGTGCGCCGTCCAGGCCAGCGCAGCCATGGCAAGCAGCAAGCCCAGCGCGACCACCGCCAGACGGCCGCCCACGGCGCGCAACACCTCGAACGAGGCGCCAAACAGCCAGCCGGGTGCGAGGTACAACGCTGCCCAGCTCAGGCAGGCGATCGTGCTGACCAGGATGTAGCGTCTCAGCGGCAGCCCAGCCATGCCGACGATGGCAGGAACGAACGGACGCACCGCACCGACGTAGCGGCCGATCACAATGCCCTTGCGCCCGTGGCGCCGCATGAAGGCCTCCCCCGAGCTCAACCAACCCGGGTGCCGACTGAACGGCCAGATTCGCCGCAGACCTTCGCCGTAGCGCCGACCCACTGCATAGCCGGCAAGGTCGCCGAAGAACGCGCCGGCGGCCGCACACAGGACGGTGTATCCGGGATGCAGGGTTCCCAGGCCCATCATGGCGCCGATTGCGAGGAACAGCGGCGCCAGCGGCACGACAATGCCCAGCACCACGATGGCGTCGCAGAAGGCCAGCAGGAATACGACACCGCCGGCCGCCACGGGATGTGTGCCGATCCAGCCGACGAGTGCATCCCAGACACCCTGATCCATCGCCCGAGTATAGGTCGATCCTTGCGCAAGCACGGTGCGGCGTCGAGCGCGATCGCTGTAGAGTGTCGGCGTCTCCCTGCAGAGCGGAATCATGAGCCGAGGACTTGGCGGCAAGACCCTTTTCATCACCGGTGCGTCGCGTGGCATTGGTCTGGCGATCGCGCTGCGTGCCGCGCGCGACGGCGCCAACGTCGTGATCGCGGCCAAGTCCAGCGTGCCGAATCCCAAGCTGCCGGGCACCATCCATACCGCCGCGGCTGCGGTCGAAGCGGCGGGCGGCTCGGCGCTCGCGGTCACCTGCGACGTGCGCGAGGAAGAGTCCGTGCGTGCCGCGGTGGACGCGGCGGTGGCCCGGTTCGGCGGGCTCGATGTGCTGGTGAACAACGCCAGCGCGATCTGGCTGCGCGGTGTGCTCGATACCCCGATGAAGCGCTTCGACCTGATGCAGCAGGTGAATGCGCGCGGCAGTTTCCTGTGTGCGCAGGCCTGCCTGCCGCACCTGCTCAAGTCCGCGTCGCCGCACGTGCTCACCTTGGCGCCACCGCCGACGCTGGATCCGCGCTGGTGGGGCCCGCACACCGGCTATTCGCTGGCCAAGATGGGCATGAGTTTCGTCACGCTGGGGCTGGCCGCCGAGTTCGCCGGTCGCGGCATCGGCATTTCCGCCCTGTGGCCGCGCACCGTCATCGCCACGGATGCGCTGAAGATGATCCCCGGCGTGGACGTCGCCGGATGCCGGACTCCCGAGATCGTGGCCGACGCCGCTCACGCACTGCTGTGCCGCACCGCCGAGGCGACCAATGGGCGGTTCTTCATCGACGAGGAGGTGCTGCGCGAAGCAGGCATCGCCGACTTCAGCGGCTACGCGGTGCAGCCCGGGCAGCCGCTGATGCCCGATCTTTTTCTCGACTGACGATGCGAGCGTGACGATGAAATATCTGCATGCCATGGTGCGCGTGCGCGACCTCGACGCCTCGCTGCGTTTCTATCGTGACGCGCTGGGTCTCATCGAGAACCGCCGTCGCGACTACCCCGAAGGACGATTCACCCTGGTTTACCTTGCAGCGCCTGAGAACCCGCAGGCCGAGGTCGAGTTGACCTACAACTACGACGATGAGGACTATGGCGGCGCGAGAAATTTCGGTCACCTCGCGTTCGCCGTCGCGGACATTTACGCGGCGTGTGCGCGGCTGCAGGAACACGGCGTGACCATCAGCCGGCCGCCGCGGGATGGGCGCATGGCCTTCGTGCGCTCGCCGGACGGCATCTCGATCGAGCTGCTGCAGGACGGTCCGGCGTTGCCACCCCGCGCTCCGTGGGATGCGATGCCCAACATCGGCAGCTGGTGAGTCGAAGCGCGCGCCTGCGGCCCGCAGCGACGAGGTCGCCGCGCCCGTCTCGTCTGCTCAGGCCAGCGCCTGCGCCCAGTCTTCGATCAGGTCGTCGACGTGCTCCAGGCCTACCGACACGCGAAGCAGGTTCGGCGGGCTGACCGGGTGCGCGCCTTCCACCGAGGCGCGGTGCTCGACCAGCGACTCCGCACCGCCGAGTGAGGTGGCATTGGTGAACAGTTTGAGTCGACTGGCCACGCGTAGCGCCGCCTCCCGACCACCCGCCAGTTCGACGCTCAGCATCGCCCCGCCGGCGCGCATCTGCCGCATGGCGACATCGTGGCCGGGATGCGCGATGAGGCCCGGATAGTTGACCCGCGCCATCTCGGGGCGGGTGGCAAGGAAGTGGGCCAACCCGTGCGCATTCGTGCAGTGCATCGCCATGCGGGCGTGCAGCGAGCGACAGCCGCGCAGGATCAGCCAGCTGTTGAACGGCGCGGCGATGCCGCCGGTGACGTGACGCCGGTGCGCGGCCGCGTCGTGCAGCGCGCCTCGTTCGGCGAACACCAGTGCGCCCCCCATCACGTCGCTGTGACCGCCGAAGTACTTGGTCGTCGAGTGCATCACCACGTCGGCGCCGAGGTCGAGCGGGTTCTGCAACACCGGGGTGGCAAAAGTGTTGTCGCAGACGAGCACGCATCCAGCCCGTTGCGCCAGGTCGGCCAGCGCACCGATGTCGGCGATCTTCAGCCGCGGATTCGACGGCGTCTCGCACCAGATCATCCGGGTTCGTGGGGTGAGTGCAGCCCGCACGACATCGATGTCGGCCATGTCGACCGCCTGCACCGCGATCGAGCGCGTGGCCAGGAAGTCCGTCGCCAGCACGCGCAAGCCGGTGTAACAGTCGTCCGGAATCAGCAGCTGGCTGTCGGCGGGAAGGCCCTCAAGCAGCGCGCTCATGGCTGCCATGCCCGAGGCGAAAGCGAGCGCCGCCCGACCGTGCTCCATCGCCGCCAGCGCCGACTCGAGGCGGGCCTGGGTGGGGTTGTCCTCGCGTTGGTACTCGAACCCGGCGCGCCGCTCGCCCGCCGGTCCATGCGCGAACGTGGTGCTCAGATGAAGCGGCGGCGCCACCGCCCCCGTTTCGGGGTCGGGTGCCGCACCGGCATGCACGGCAAGGGTCTGGTCGCGCATCGGATGGATGCTCCTGCGTAGTCGGCGTCAGTCGGCGGTGTTCAGCGTCGCACCGCAGCGATGACAGTAGCGCGCGCCCTCGGTGTGTTCGTCGAGCCCGCAACGCGCGCAGGTGACGCGCGATGTACCGCGGCGGATCTCGCGACTCAGTTCGGCGGCATAGATGCCAGTCGGCACTGCGATGATGCCGTAGCCGATCAGGATCAGTACCGACGTGACTGCGCGGCCGAAATCGGTCTGCGGCGCGATGTCGCCGTACCCGACCGTGGCCACGGTGACGATTGCCCAGTACATGCCCGCCGGAATGCTGGTGAAGCCATGTTCCGGGCCCTCGATCACGTACATCGTGGCGCCGAATACCGTGACGATGGTGAGGATGCCGCTGAGAAAGACGAAGATCTTCCTCCAACTGCGCTGCATGGCGGAAAACAGCGTGCGTGCCTCGTCGAGGTATTGCGCCAGCTTGAGGATGCGAAACACGCGCAGAACCCGCAGTACGCGCACGACGATCAGCGACTGTGCGCCGGGGACGAACAGTGACAGGTAGGTTGGCAGCACTGCCAGCAGGTCGACCACGCCGAAGAACGAGCGCATGTAGCGCAACGGCCGGCGCACGATGATCAGGCGCAAGAGGTACTCGACGGTGAACAGGGCCGTCAGGCCCCACTCGGCGATCAGGAAGCCACGGCCCAGGTCAACGTGCAGTGCGGGCACGCTGTCGAGCAGGGCGATCAGCACGCTGACGACGATGACCGCGATGAGCGCCAGGTCGAAATTGCGACCGGCCGTCGTCTCGTGACCGAAGATGATCTCGAACAGGCGTGCGCGCCAACCCTCCGGCGCACCGGCGGCGTCGGCCGAGTGTCGCGAAGTGTTGGCGAGGTACGCGCTCAACCTGCGGCCTTGCGCACGATTTCGAAGCTCTCCGCTGCCGCGGCGATGGTCGCGTCGAGATCGGCGTCAGTGTGCGCCGAGGAGAGAAAGCCGGCTTCGAACGCCGACGGCGCGAGATAGACGCCGCGTTCGAGCATCGCGTGGAAGAACACCCGGAACGCCGCAGCGTCGCTGCCGGTGGCGTCGGCGTAGGTCTGAATGGGGCCGCGGCGGAAGTACCAGCCGAACATCGCACAGCTGCGCACCGTGGTGAACGCCACGCCGGCAGCTTGCGCCGCGGCTTCCACACCGTCACACAGCCGATGCGTGGTGGCCTCGAGACGTTCGTGAAAGCCGGGATCCTGGATCAGCTGCAGGGTGGCCAAGCCGGCCGCCATGGCGACCGGATTGCCGGACAAGGTGCCGGCCTGGTAGATCGGTCCGCTGGGTGCGATCTGCGCCATCAGGTCGCGCCGCCCGCCGTAGGCGCCGACCGGCATGCCGCCGCCGATGATCTTGCCGAATGTGGTCAAGTCCGGCTCGACGCCGTAGCGCGCCTGGGCGCCGCCGAGCGCGACGCGGAAACCGGTCATGACCTCGTCGAAAATCAGCACGCAGCCGTGCTGGGTGCACAGCGTGCGGAGGTGCTGCAGGAATCCGTCTGCCGGCAGGATGCAGTTTGCGTTGCCGACAATCGGCTCGACGATCAGTCCGGCTATGTCCGCCCCATAGGCGTCGAACAGCTCGGTGGCAGCATCGAAATCGTTGAACGGCAAGGTCAGGGTGAGGTCGGCCAGAGGTTTGGGCACGCCGGGCGAGTCGGGCATCCCCAGCGTCAGCACCCCGGAGCCCGCCTTGACCAGGAATGAGTCGCCGTGCCCGTGGTAGCAACCCTCGAATTTCACGATGCGCGTGCGTCCGGTTGCGCCGCGGGCCAGGCGGATCGCGGACAGCGTCGCTTCGGTGCCCGAGTTGACCATGCGCACCATCTCGCAGCTGGGCACCAGTCGGGTGATGGTCTCGGCCATCTCGACTTCGAGCGGGTTCGGTACGCCGAAGCTCAAGCCGTTGACCGCCGTGCGCTGCACGGCCTCGATGACCGAGGGATGCGCGTGACCCGCGATCATTGGCCCCCACGAGCCGATGTAGTCGACATAGCGGCGACCATCGACGTCCCACAGGTGCGCGCCAGCGGCACGCGCCGCAAAAAAGGGCTCGCCGCCTACCGACTTGAACGCGCGTACCGGGGAGTTCACGCCTCCTGGAAGCAGGTTCTTGGCGCGGGCGAACAAATCGGTGCTCGTATTCATGACTCACTTCCCTGTGCAAAAAGTTCTTGGATGCGGCGCGCCTCGAGGAGTGGATCCTCGGCGCCGTAGATACCGTGGATCATCGCTGTCCAGCGCGCACCTGCCTCGATGATCGGCGCCACATTGTCCGCTTCCAGGCCACCGATCGCGACCGCAGGCCAGCCCTGTTCCGCCGCGGTGCGGAGCAGCCCGGTTGAGGCACGCCGCGGAGCGGACTTGCTACGGCTGGGATAGAACGCTCCGAATGCGACATAGTCGGCGCCGGCGGAGATGGCCTGCTCGGCGCGATCGAGGCTGTCGTAGCAGGAGACGCCAATCAGCGCGGAGGCGCCCAGCGCGTCGCGCGCCGCCGCCGGATCTCCATCATCCTCGCCGAGGTGGACGCCGTCCGCTCCGCAGGCGGACGCGAGTGCCACCTCGTCGTTGATGACCAGGGCGGTGCCGTGTGTGCGGCTGATTGCGCGGAGGCGACGCGCACGCGCATGGCGAGACTCGGGGGGCGCCAGCTTGTCCCGGTATTGGAGCCAGCGCACGGCGCCGGACGCCAGCAGGGCGTCAGTCAGCGTCCAGGTCGCGTCGCTGTCGAGCGTCCCGGGAGTAATCAGGTACAGCCCGCGATCAGGTAGCGCGCGCGGGTTTGGCTTGGCCGGTTCGGAGTGGGAGAATGCGCGGCCCCGAATCGGGTGCAGGTCTGGAGTGGTCATGAGTGGTGCAGGTGAGGCGCCGTTTCGCAGCTACCTGTGTGTGGTGTGCGGATTCATTTACAACGAGGCAGAAGGCCTGCCTGAAGAGGGTATCGCGCCAGGCACCCGCTGGGCAGACATCCCGGACACTTGGACCTGCCCGGATTGCGGCGTGGGCAAGGAAGATTTCGAGATGGTCGAGATCGGCTGATCGCCGTGCGCCGCCCACAGCTCCGTGCTTTCGGCGTCGGGGCCTCTGGAAAGGCGGGCCAGCAGGAACGGTCCGCCGGCGCCCCGCCAGTTCCTCTCAGCGACTGACGGGCTGACCCTGTACGGGCGCAGCCCCGCCCTGGCCGTCAGTGCCTGGCGACCGGATTTCGCCCCGCTTCGATCATCGCCTCGCGCACCGAATCGGCATCCTCCGCGTCGGCGGCAGCGTCGAGGTAGTGTCGCAGGTCCTCCAGCGCCTGACTGCCGAGGCCGATGCGAAGGTAGAACAGCCCACGGTCTCTGCGGTCCTCTGCCTGCTCGGGATTGAGGCGCACCAGGCGGTCGGCGCAACGCAGCGCCTTGTCCCAGATCTCGCGTTCGGCATACACGCCCTTCAGATTGCGCAGCAGTCGGCTGACGATTGCCCGGTGGCTCGCCGGCGCCAGCATGTCGAGAAGCTGTGCGTCGTCGACGTCGCGGTCGCCGAAGTGCGGGCGTGCCCTCTGCCTGAGCTCGTCGATGCCGATCGAACGTCCGCGATGGTAGGGGTCGAGCACCAGAATGCCGTCCTGTACCGGAACGCGCACCAGAAAGTGGCCCGGGAACGAGACTCCTTCCAGGGGCAGGCCCAAGCGCTCGCCGCACGCCATCTGCAGCACGGCGAGGGAAATGGGGATGCCAAGCTTTCGCTCGAGCACGTCATTGATGTAGCAGTTGCGCGGATCGTAGAAGTCGCGCTGATTGCCGGAAAAGCCCTGTTCGTCGAACAGGTACTGGTTCAGAGCCGCCAGCTTCTCGTGCACGCCCTCGCGGTCCGCCACCCGTTCGGCGAGTTCGTCGGTAAGTGCTTCGATCCGGCGATGGCAGGCGCTGACGTCGAGCCCGGGGTACTCGTCGCGGGCAATCTCCAGCACCGCGGGAATCAGCGGGATGTCGGTCTCGGTGCTGTGAATCAGAGAGTCCCATCCGTCGATCATTTCGATTGCCATGTCTTCGACTCCCTGTGGTGATGTGTCGGGTCGGCTACGGCTTGCCGCCGGGTTTCCTGCACGCGGCGAGCGGTGGGCCGAAATCCGCGGGCCAGCAAAGCGATGCGCCGGGCCGGATCGACAGGCGCTTGGACGTTCCTGCGGGTACTTCGACCACGAATCGTGCCGGCCGTTCCGACGGATATTGGGGGCAGAGTGCGACGCGACAAGGAGGCACCGCTGTCTGCTGGGACACCAGGTAACCGGACCCGTCGAAGTACAGGATGTCGAGCGGGATGCGCGTGTTCTTCATCCAGAAGGCCAGCGTCTGCTCGGTGTCGAACACGAACAGCATGGCTGCATCGTCCGCCAGCTCGTCCCTGAACATCAGTCCCCGCATCCGACTTTCGTCGTCAGCGGCGACCTCGGCATGGAAACGGTGGCCATCGACCTCCAGGTCGGTCCGCCGGAGCGTTGGCGGCTCGGCCCGCGCTGAGGGCGCTGACGCAAGGACGAATACCAGCCAAACTGCACATGCCGGGCGCACCGTCCGCGTGCTCCTTCCTCGTCTTTCCAGGCTGCATCCTAACGACAAATTCGTCAGTCCGTGGTCGTCGCGACGAAACGCTGGTCAGCGCGGAGCGAATCAGTCATACTGCTCGACCCGGCCGCTTTCGACATGGAGCACCGGGAAATCCGCAGCTCCAAATTCTGTCGGTCGCGCTATTGACGGCCTTAGAAAATGGTGTAAGATGTGCGGCTCGCTCGGGCTGAATGCTTGGGCAGGCGAGAAGGCGCTGAGGCCTGATTGCCGGGATCTTTGACAGTGTGCGCAGGTGACTTGTGCGGGCGT
>JAGRJY010000126.1 GCA_020442465.1 Lysobacterales bacterium | reverse complement strand
CGACGATCAGGGCCGCCCCGTGGCGGGCGCCTACGCGGCGTATCACCATCGCAGTGCCGTGTTCAATTTCGTCGACTCACTGAGCGTGTACGCGCCCGGCACCTTGATTCGCTCCGACCAGGATGGCGTGCTGCACGTTCCGATGCGGCTGGCGCTCAAGCATCCTGCGCACAGTCAGCCCGAGGCGCGCATCCACTTTTTCTACGCGCCGTCTGCGCACGTGGCGATGCGTGGTGTCGTCGGGGCGGTGGACGTTCGCGGCGTGCTCGACATTCAGGAGGACGGAGCGCGCTGGGTCGTGCACTCACTCGAGCACGACCCGCAAGCCTGGGAGCGCGCCCTGGATGCATTGTTCTCGGCGATTCGCTACGAATTGTGGCCGGATCTGCCGGGTCGGCGTTTCACCGCACCACCGGGCAAGGACGAGTTCGCGGACCTGAGCGCGGCGCTCGAGGCAGAGTGGGCCGCATTGCGATGGCGCCACGGCGCGACGCCCAGACAGATGCCCGGGCCCGACGAGGTCGAGCTCCGGCCGGCATCCGACCGCGAAGAGCGTCGCGCGCGCATGCAGGCCGACATCGATGCGTTGCCGACCTGGGGGGCGTATCTCGATCGTCATTGGGCGGACCGCATGCAGGCGCTGAGACGTGAGCAATCCGCACGCACGCCCTAGGGAGCCCGACGCCGCCGCCACGCCCTGGTGTTTGGCTGATGCGAATGGATGCCGGCCGCCCGCAGGCGGCCGTCGACCTGTGCTGCCCGGTCCGAGCATCGAGCCGGGCTTCGCGCGGGTCGGGACAGGCTGTCGAGGGTTTCGCGCACAGCGTTCGCTCGCGTGCGGTGTTCGAGCCAGCACGGCCCCTGCCGCGCGGCGGAAAGCCCGCGCTGCTCAGCAGTCGACTTTGCGACCCCGCTTGTCGACGCAGCGCTTCTTGTCGCTCTCCGTCTTGCCGGTCTGCGCCGCGTCCTTGCTGGCGGCCTGGCCGGTCTGGCTCTTGCTCGCGTCGGTCTTCTTGCCCGTGAGCATGGTGGGAACCCGCTTCTGCTCCTTCTGCTCAGCCTGATCGGCAGCGAGGGACTGCGACCCGACAGCCAGCAGGCTCGCGGCCAGCGACAGAACGATGAAGTGACGATGGGACATGGGTGCGCTCCTGTTTGGGCGGGCGGGGAGTGAATCCTGCCAGTCGTGCTTGGCCTGCGGCCGCATCGCGCGGCCTTTGCCTGCGGCCGAGTCCTTCCATCGGGCCCACTGCAGGTTGCCGTTCCCCGTTCCGGACCATACCCTCATTCCACTGCAGAATCGAATGCGCTGCCCCATGCGGGCGCTGGGTGGTGCGCGCCGCACGTCGAGCTTCAGCCCGCCACACGCACGGCTGCTTCCGCCCGCACCTTGCCGACAGGGAGAAACCCATGAACCAGTCGTTCCACCGTGATGACGCAGCGAGCACGATGGCGCCGCGCCGCATGCGCGGCGCTGTCCTGATGTGCAGGTTGCCCCTGCTGCTGTGGTTGGTGTCGTGCTGCATGCATACGGCCTGGGCCGCGCCTGCGCCGCGCACCATCGTGCTCGTTCGCCACGGCCACTACCTGCCTGACCCGAATGCCGATGCACGTCTGGGCCCCGGCATCTCGACGCTGGGTGTCGCGCAGGCCCGACTGGTCGGGGCACGCCTGGCAGGATGGCCCGGCGGATTCGATGCCCTGCACGCCAGCCCACTGCAGCGGGCACGCGATACGGCGGCGGTGATCGGTGAAGACTTTCCCGGCCGCAGCTTCGATGTCGTCGACGACCTCGCCGAATGCACTCCGCCGACACGGCGCAAGGAGGTGGTGGCCGGTGTGCCCGACGAGGATCTGGCCAGCTGCAAGGCCCAACTCGATCGCCTGTTCGCGCGCTATTTCACCCCCGCCGAGGAAGCGGCGCGCAGCGAGGTGTTCGTCTGCCACGGCAACGTGATCCGCTATCTGGTCACCCGTGCGCTCGGCGTGGACAGCCTGGCCTGGCTGGAAATGTCGATCGGCCACGCCAGCATGACCCGCATTCGGGTTGAGCCGGATGGATCCTTCCGCGTCGTCGCCGTCGGCGACGTGGGCCACTTGCCGCCGAACCTGCTGACCGGTGCCAGCGGCGATCCGGAGCGCAGTCTGGCGGTGCCGCCATTCCGCTGAGTCGATGTGCGGAGCGCGGCGTGGTCAGCGCCGGGCGGATGACAGGCTACGCGCCGTGCTGCGCACATCTTGTCGAGCGCCGGCGACAGGACGACAGTGATCTGCTCAGCGGCGCTCCAATTCGGGCGCCGCGGCGGCGGTGAACGGCAGGTCGTAGGTCGGAATCGCCACGCCTTCCTGGTAGCCGCCCGCAGGCATCGGCATCAGCATCCAGAACAGGGCGTCGCGATGGCATTCCAGCGCGAGCGTTTCCATGCGTGCCGCATGCTGCTGCCATACCGGGTCGGCAAGCAGCGTGTTCAGCGCGGGAGCGACCTGTTCGACGGCGACGCCGGGGCTGCGGCACAGGCCGGGCTCGCGGTCTTCGGTCTGTTCCGGTTCCAGTCGGCCTTCCACGTTGGCGTAGAAGCGCGCCTTCATATCGTCGCTGCCCGCTGGCGAAAAGAACACGAACACGCCGTGGCCTGCGAACGCGATGCGACGGATCACGATCGACTCGGGAAGCGATCGTGACACGGTCTGCCAGGCCTTGAGGGGCGCATGCGAAGGCGCCGAGGCGGCTCGGTCGCGCTCGAGTTCGATTTCCTCGCCTTGCGCCGCGACGGCGCTGCTGAGACAGAGCGCGGCGACGAATGCCCAGAATCCCGCACGCAGCGATTTCCCTCGAACGTCGATGTGGTCGAACGGGGCGCCTGCCGGATGCGCGGGCGAGGCGACGGACGCGGAGGCCAGGGCAGATCCATCGGCATGCATCGCGAACCTCCCGGGTGACTGGGACGAGTGCCAAGCCTACGCCTTCGCCGCCCGGCTGTCCGGCGGCTTCGTGGTCGATGCGATGACCGGACAGGACAGCGACGGCGCAGCCGGTGCGACGCGCGTCGATGACCGCAGCCGTCGCGCCGCCACATGCTGCATGCCGCCGCAGCGCGCATACTGGGTCCCGCCTGCCTTCAGGCGTCGGATGGGGAGTCCGTCATGGGTGCCGTGGTCCAGCTTTGGCTGCCGATCCTGCTGAGTGCAGTGGCGATTTTCATCGTCAGCAGCCTGATCCATATGGTGTTCAAGTGGCATAACAGCACGTACCACAAGCTTGGCGAAGAAGATGCCGTGCGCGCAGCCATCCGCGCCTCCGGGGCGCAGCCGGGCATGTACGTGCTGCCGCACTGCACCGACATGAAAGACATGCAGGACCCGGCCATGGTGCAAAAGATGAAGGAGGGGCCGGTTGGCTTTCTGACCTTGCGGCCCCCCGGGCCGCCGGCCATGGGTGCATCCTTGCTGCAGTGGTTCCTGTTTACCCTGGCCGTGGCGGCGGGCTCGGCAGCCATCACCGTGCAGGCTGTCGGTCTCGGCGCGGGCGGCCATGTCGGGGCGCACATGATCGGGCTGATCAGCCTGATGGCCTACGCAATGGGCGGACTTCCGGAGGGCATCTGGATGGGGCGTCCGTGGAAGAGCGTCGCACTGCATGCGCTCGATGGTCTGATCTACGCCACGGTTTCGGCCATCGTGTTCATGCTGCTCTGGCCGACTTCGTGACGGGTGGGGCGCCTGTGGGGAAGCTGACTGGGCGTTCACCATGGCGAACGCGCGATAAATGGGGTTAAACGGCCAAACGCCGTTTCGACCTTGTGTTCAGCTGCTTGCCTGCAGTCTCTGGATCGAGTCCCGTGCGGCATGGCCGCGCGGTTCGCCGATTGGACGGAGGTTCGTCATGAAATCTTGGATCACGCTGGGGTTGGGCGGTTTGTTGCTGGCCGGTACGAGTGTCGCGTCAGCGCAATGGGTGGACGGCGGGCGCGATCGCGGAGGACGCGAGGGCGTCGAACGCAGTGAAGCGCGCCGTGCCACCGGCGGTGAGCGCAGTGCGCCGAGTCGGGACGCACGCCGCGAACCCAGCGAATTGCCGCGCGGACTGGCTGGCGTGCCGTCGCACAGCAGTCAGCCGCAGCAAGGCTATTCGGAAAGCGGTCGATCCGGATCCTCGCCCGGATACAGCGGCCGTGACGGTCGCAACGGCGACGCGCAGGGCTACCGTGGACACGACGACGGCTGGCGCAACGAGTACGCACGCGACAACAGTCGCGGCCGAGACGATCGTGGCCGAGATGATCGTGGCCGGAGCGACTACCGCGGCGACAGCCGCGGCCACGGTGGCCGGGACGATCGTGACCACGGTTACCGCGGCGGTTACCCGAGCAACGGCTATCACGGCAGCGACTATCGAAGCTACGGCCATGGCTATCGCAGCCACAACGACTGGCGCGGCCGCAACGAATACCACAGCTGGAGCTATTGGCGCCCGCTGTGGAGCCATGGGTGGTCCGGCCACCGCTATCGCGCACCGTCGCGCTACTACCACCCGCGTGGCTACAGTGCGCGCGCCTGGCGCGTTGGCCTCAGCGTGCCGCTGGTCTATCTGGCCAGCTCGTACATCGTCGACTACGTCTACTACGGGCTGGCCACGCCGCCCTACGGATACGACTGGATTCGCATCGATGGCGACGTGCTGCTGGTCGACCGCTACAGCGGTGAGGTTGTCGAGGTCCTGTACGGCTTCTACTACTAGTTGACGATGCCGATGGCCACAGCCCGCAGGCTGTGGCCATCGAGCTGGCCGGTAGCTTCTCACCCGGCTGCCGGCCCGGCCATCCCGCGCAAATCGGGCCCTGGGGCCCGACCGGAGCCACGCCGTCGCGCGGGCCCGCGGGTGTCCAAACCGGAATCCGTTGCGTCCTGCCCGAACGAGCAGCTGTGTGCAGGGGCACGTTCACTCGCTGCCAGGCGTCGGCAAAAAAGCCATGAAATCAATAAGTTGAATGGTTTTCGAGCGCCCGGCTGGAACGCATTCTGCGCGCCTGTCTGAACTCTGCACACCTGGGCCACATTGCTCAGGCTCCACATTCGCTTAGTTGCCTATCTCATTGTTTTTGCAGTGGCCAAGACCTTGGAGTATGGTTCGGCCGAGCTATACGCAAGGACGGTGGGTTATGGCACAGCATCCTGTCTTCATTGAATACTCCAAGGCGTTCCGCAGCGGCGAATTCGAGCGTGCGCTTGAACTGGCAGATTCGTTGGTTGCGGCCATGCCCGACTCCGCGCCATTGGCCTGGCATCGCGCCAACTGTCTCGAGCAGCTGGAGCGATTCGATGAACTGCTGTTGGAGCTCAACCGTCTGCTCGACCTCTCCCCGGATTACGCGCCGGCCATCATCAAGCGGGTGCGCTACGCCGCGGCCATGGACGGCGAAGACGAGACCTTCGAGGGCGAGGATGACGCCGCATGGGGGGAGGGAACGGGCCATGCCCAGCACGAGGCCGAAATGGCCGCTGCGGCGATGGAAATCTCGATGGAACAGGAGGCTGAGCTGCGCCGGGCGCTCGCGCTGCAGCCGGACAACGTCGATGGACTGGAGTTGCTGTCCGGCGTGCTGCGCTACCGTGAAGGTACGGAATCGCTGAAAGAGGAGGCCGACAGCCTGCTCGACCGCGCCATCGAATTGGCGCCGGAGCGCGCCGACCTGCTCGAAACGCGCGCCGGCATCCATCGCTCTGACGCCATGCTGACCGATGATGCCGCGGGCGACGTGCCGGTCATCGACATCGTGACGACCTACACCGGCATCCGCTATCGGCGCAGCCTGCTGCAGGCAGCACTGGACGACCATGAGCGCTGTCTGGCGTTGACCGGCGAATACCGCCACGCGGTGCGCATGGGTGGTCTGCTTCACGACCTGCAGCGGTTCGACGAAGCGCTCGCGCGCTACGACGAAGCGCTGGAGATGATCACTCAGGATGATCCGGTGCGTCCGCACATTCTCGACATGCGCCGCCGCTCGGAGAACCAGGGCGCCGGGGAGCGTGAGCAGATCGCACGCATCATCGAGGCAGCGGTCGAGGATGACGGAGACGACCGCACCCAGGAAGAAGATTTCGCCGCCCAGGCCATGCTCGGCGCTGCGCAGGCGATCCGCAGCGGCAAGACGGTGGAGGAGGCCATCGAGGCGCGCATCAGTGACGACCCGGACACCCTGGTGGCGATGAACATCGCCCAGCAGATTCTCAACGTCGCGAATGAGATGCCGCCCGACCTGCAGGCAGTCGTCGCGACCGACTATCCGGCGTACCAGCGGCGGTTCGCCAGTGGCGTCTCGCGGCAGGCGGACAAGCTCGATCTGCGCCACGTCGGCGATGCCGAAGCGGCGGGGCTGTTTTCCACGCTCGGACAGCATCTGATGATCCGCTTCTTTGCCGACGAGTCGGCGGAAGTCGGTGTGGCGGCGTTCTCCATGCGACCCAAGTGGCCCGGCCTGCTGGGCTTCCTGGTCATGTTCCTGACCGGCAAGTGGAAGACCCACAGCATGATCGAGTGCGTCACCCAGTTCGAGGACGGCACCCATCTGTCGACCCAGACCGAGAGCATTTCACCGTTCGAGTATGCCGGGGCGGTGCGCATCGAGAAGCTGCCGGCGCGGGCGACGCTGGGCGAGCTGTTGTCGCATCACCTGCAGCGGGTTTGGGAATACAAGGAAGAGCATCCGGAGGCTGTGGCGATCCAGGCCACCGACATTGCCGGCATGGACCATCGCTGGCGCGAGTCGCAGAAGGCCAAGCGCGCCTACCGGGAGTCGATCGGCTACGTCACCGACGAGGAGCTGAAGCGCATGCTGGGCGATCAGTACCAGCGGTTCGCCGACAAGGTGCGCGAGCACCTGGCGGTGCTCGCCGAGGACATGCACTACGCCCACTGAAGGCCAGGGGCGTTCTCGGCATTCCTGCGGCTGAGCCGCAGGCGCTGAGTCGCTGAGCGCCCCTCGATGCGGCTTTCCCGGTCTGCCCGGGTCGTGCCGGCCGCGTGCGCGGCGCCGACGCTGCGATTCGCTGGTCTTGCCGTTGGCCCGGAGACGGCGCGGTCGTGCCGTATCGCGTCGTCATCCGAGTGCGTGGCAGCGCTGGCTCAGCTCGCGCCCGCAGTACCGGGCGGCACCACGATCCATGTGGCCCTTGCGACCGCGCACGGCGTGCCGTCGGCGGTGTAGACCGCCGAGCCGACGAAGCGTTTGCGGCCCTCGCTGCCGATCATCCAGCCGGTGGCGATGTGCGGTGCACCCGCGCGAACCGTCACGTCCAGCCGCGCGGTCATCTCGCCAAGCAGGGCAGGTGCACCATCGGGCAGGGGGCCGAAGGCGAAGAACCCCGTGCAGTCCAGCGCCGACCAGACGAACTCGTCGCGGACCCGGCCGTCGCCGTCGGCGAGATTGGCGGCCGGTGTCCAGGGTGCGGCGACGCAGTCCATGCCCGATGCCGGCGCGGGAAAGATGCGCAATCCATCGCCGGGTGCCCGATCCGGGCCGCAGACGAAGCAACCCGGGAAGGGGTGACTGGCGAATCCCGCGTAGTGCGCCGACGCGGCTTCGGCCGCTTCCAGCGAGGGCGCCGGTGGCGCGTGAAGGTCGAGTGTGGCCAAACGCGCCGTGGCAATGGTGCGTTCGGCGTCGCACAGGCGCAGTGCCGACGCGTCGGGGTGCAACGTGAGTGCGCTGTCCAGGGGCGGCGGCGCATGCAGCCGCACGGTGGCGACCGCGCCCAGGCGCATACCGAGGATGCCGCAGGCGTAGCCGCCGTTGCCCGAGAAGGGCGGGCCGCGAAATCGTCGATCGATCTTGAGGGTGGAGTCGTTCATCAGACGGGGTGTGCGTGGGTGATCGCCATTGTCGCCCTTCACGCGCCGCTGCGGATATCCAGCGGCGAAGATGGGCATACGCTGGTCGAACGTTCGGCGTCGTGGCGACGCACCCGTCTCGGCGGTTTCCAAGACCGTGCGCCGCACAGCAGAATAGGGGCGGCCACGGGTCCGGTTGCGCGGTCTGGTCGTGGACTCGCGATGTGCTCCGGATCGATCGATGCAAGCAGCTTGGCTCCCAGCGAGACGAACAGCAGTGGAAGGCGCCGGCGTGCCGGCCTTCGAGCGGCGATGCCGACTGGTGTCGATCGGGATGCTGGTGCTGCTGCTGAAGTGCCTGGGTTCGCCCGCGATGGCGGCCACCGTCGAGGTGTCGGCCGGAGGCCCGGGTCGGGTTCCGCTGTCTTCCGAAGTCGAGGTGCTGGAGGACCGCACGGCCGGCTTGAGCGTGCAGGATGTGCTCGCCGCGTCGACCTCCTCGGCCTTCGAGCCACTGGCGCCGCGCAGTGCGAGCTTCGGATTCACCCGTTCGGCCTGGTGGCAGCGGGTGCGCGTGCGCAACGCCGGCGATGCATCGCTGCGCCTGCTGCTTCGGATGGACTATCCGCTGCT
>JAGRJY010000125.1 GCA_020442465.1 Lysobacterales bacterium | reverse complement strand
GTCCGGCGGTGAACGCGGCCGCCTGCATCTCGCGAAGACGCTGCTGCAGGGCGGCAACGTGCTGCTGCTCGACGAACCATCCAACGACCTCGACGTGGAAACCCTGCGCGCGCTGGAAGACGCGCTGCTGGAGTTCCCCGGCTGCGTGCTGGTGATCAGCCATGACCGCTGGTTCCTCGACCGCATCGCCACACACATCCTGGCCTTCGAGGGCGACAGCCACATCGAGTTCTATCAGGGCAACTACCGCGAGTACGAGGAAGACAAGAAGCGTCGCCTCGGCGAAGAAGGCGCACGGCCGCATCGCCTGCGCTTCAAGGCGCTGAAGTAGGGCGCGGGTCTTGGGCACTGACGCGACCATGGGCTTCATGACGGCATTGCGCGCACGCTGGCGCGATGCCGGCACCCTGCTCTGCGTCGGCCTTGATCCGGATCCGTCCCGCTTTCCCGCGCAGCTGCGCGGCGAACCGGATGCGGTGTTCCAGTTTTGCAGCGCCATCGTCGATGCCACGGCTGATGCAGTCTGCGCCTTCAAACCACAGATCGCGCACTTCGCGGCGCTGGGCGCCGAGGAGGCGCTGCGCCGCCTGATCGCGCACATCCACACCATGCACCCCGGCGTGCCGGTGATCCTCGACAGCAAGCGTGGCGACATCGGCAGCACCGCCGAACACTACGCAACCGAAGCCTTTGATCGCTATGCCGCCGACGCGGTGACGGTGAATCCGTACCTGGGTCGAGACTCGGCACAACCGTTCCTTGATCGTGCGGATCGCGGCGTGATCGTGCTCTGTCGCACGTCGAACCCGGGCAGCGGCGAGTTCCAGGACGCGCTGATCGACGGTCGCCCGCTTTACCAGCACGTGGCCGAGCGCGTGGCCCGCGACTGGAACGGCAACGGCAACTGCCTGCTCGTCGTCGGTGCCACCTGGCCGAAGGAGTTGGCTGAAGTGCGTGCACTGGTCGGCGACCTGCCCTTCCTGGTGCCGGGCATCGGCGCACAGGGTGGCAATGTCGAAGCCGTGCTGAAGAACGGTGCGACGGCAGATGGCGACGGACTGGTCATCAACTCGTCACGCGCCATTCTCTATGCCGGCAATGGCGACGACTTCGCCGATGCCGCCCGTTCCGCCGCCATCACCCAGCGCGACGAAATCAATCGCTACCGCTGAGGGCTTCGCGAACTAGCGCGCCCGCCACCAGGCCAGCGGCGCGGCCAATGCGAAGTGTGCCCACATGCCGAGCCACAGCAGTGGTCGCAGCAACAAGGGCGTAGCCGCAGCGTCGTGCTTGCGGAAGTAGCGCCACATGCCGTGATGCTTCTGCCACTCAACCCAGACCGGCCGCGCCTTCGAGGAAGCACCCTTGGCGTGCGTCACCTCGACGCGATTCGCCACGGCAACACGCAGACCAGCTTCCCGCGCGCGACGACAGAAATCGAGGTCTTCCACATGCAGGCGGAAGCCTTCATCGAAACCGCCCAGCTCGCGGAAACGCGATGTTTCCATCAGCATCAAGGCACCGGAAATCGCCTCGACATCAGTGACATCTCCGTCGGCCTTGATCGCCAAGTCACCGGCTGAAGCACCAAAAGCCTGACGGATGGCACGCAGCGGACGCGGATCACGCCGGTAGCTCGCCGCCTGCAGGCTGCCGTCGGCGTTGAGCAGGCGCGCGCCCAGCACATCGACGCCTTCAGCCTCACGCAGCGACAGCAAGCGCGACAGGGCATCGGAGGGCAACTGGCAATCGGGATTGAGCAAAAGCATGAAGCGACCACGGGCGATGGCGGCAGCCTGATTGCAGGCGGCACCGAAACCGCGATTATCGGGATTG
>JAGRJY010000124.1 GCA_020442465.1 Lysobacterales bacterium | reverse complement strand
GCCGATCCGGCGCCACGGGGAACGCGAATCGAGTCCACCAGCTCCTGCACGTGTGCCGGCGGCGCGGCGGTGACGCGGGAGATGCCGATCGTCAGGGCGAAGTTGATCAGCATGCCGATCACGCCGATGCCTTCCGGCGAGATGCCGAACAGCCAGTTCGCCGGCACGTTCATCTCCGGTGCGGCGATGAACTTGAAGTACACGATGTAGGCGGTGGTGAAGCCCAGGCCCGCGATCATGCCGGTGATGGCACCGATCGAGTTCGTGCGCTTGTCGAAGATGCCGAGCAGGATCGCCGGGAAGAAGCTGGCCGCGGCGAGGCCGAAGGCGAAGGCGACCACCTGGGCGACGAAGCCGGGCGGGTAGATGCCCAGCAACCCAGCCACGCACACCGCGAGGCCGGCGGCGACGCGTGCTGCCCACAGCTCCTGCTTCTCGTTGATGTTCGGCATCACGACCTTTTTTAGCAGGTCGTGCGCAATCGCGGAGGAGATCACCAGCAACAAGCCCGCCGCCGTGGACAGCGCCGCGGCCAGACCACCGGCTGCGACCAGGGCGATGACCCATGCCGGAAGCTTGGCGATTTCCGGGTTGGCCAGCACCATGATGTCGCGGTCGATGGTCATCTCGTTGCGGTCGTCCTTGGCGTAGAACATGCGGCCGTCACCGTTCTTGTCCTCCCACTTGATCAGACCGGTCTTCTCCCAGTTGGGGATCCAGCTCGGCGCTTCGGTATACACCGTGCCCTGGCCGTCCTTGCCGTTGATGGTGTCGATCATGTTGAGGCGCGCGAAGCCGGCCACCGCCGGGGCTGTGGTGTAGAGGATGGCGATGAACAGCAGCGCCCAGCCGGCGGAGCGGCGGGCATCGCGCACCTTCGGCACGGTAAAGAAGCGCACGATGACGTGCGGCAGGCCCGCGGTGCCGACCATCAGCGCCAGGGTGATGCAGAACACGTCGGCCATGCCCTTGCTGCCGTCGGTGTAGGCGGCGAACCCGAGTGCCTCGTTGAGCCCGTCGAGTTTGTCGAGCAGGTAGGTGCCACTGCCATCGGCCAGCGTCGCGCCGAAGCCGAGCTGCGGAATCGGCACCCCGGTGAGCAGCAGGCTGATGAAGATCGCCGGCACCATGTAGGCGAAGATGAGCACGCAGTACTGCGCGACCTGCGTGTACGTGATGCCCTTCATGCCGCCGAGCACCGCGTACATGAACACGATCGCCATGCCGATGATCACACCGACGGTGATGTCGACCTCGAGGAAGCGCGAGAACACGATGCCGACGCCACGCATCTGTCCGGCCACGTAGGTGAACGAGACGAACAGCGCGCACACCACCGCCACCAGGCGCGCGGTGTCGCTGTAGTAGCGGTCACCGACGAAGTCGGGCACGGTGAACTTGCCGAACTTGCGCAGGTAGGGCGCAAGCAGCAGGGCGAGCAGCACGTAGCCACCGGTCCAGCCGAGCAGGTAGACCGCGCCGTCGTAGCCCATGAACGAGATCAGGCCCGCCATCGAGATGAACGACGCCGCGCTCATCCAGTCGGCGGCGGTCGCCATGCCGTTGGCGATCGGATGCACGCCGCCGCCGGCGACGTAGAACTCCTTGGTCGAACCGACGCGCGACCAGATCGCGATGCCGATGTAGAGCGCGAAGCTCAGACCGACGATGAGATAAGTCCAGGATTGAACTGACATGATCGGTCTCCTAGTCCTCGTGAACGTCGTATTCGCGTTCGAGCTGATTCATCCGCCACGCGTAGTAGAAGATGAGCACGACGAACACATAGATGGCGCCTTGCTGAGCGAAGAAGAAGCCGAGCTTGAAGCCGAAGATCTTGATCGAGTCGAGGGCGTCGGCGAACAGGATGCCGGCCCCGAACGAGACCACGAACCAGATGACGAGCAGAATCGCCATCAACTTGAGGTTGGCGCGCCAATAGGCGGCCACGTCGCCTTTTTGCTGGGACATGACGAACTCCTTCAGAACGAGTACTTGGCGTGCAGCTGCAGACGGCGCAGATCGCCGTCGGCGCCGCTCTCGAGCTCACGATTGGCCAGGCGCAGTTCGACGCCGATGTCGAGCTTGGGCAGTACCGTCCAGATCAGGTTTCCGGACAGCGAGTGCACGCGCTTGGTGGCACCGAGACCACTGAAGTCGGTGTCGTTGTCGTAGTGCGCGGCGGCGTAGTACAGGTTGCTGCGCAGCTGCGGGCTGATGACGTGGCGCCAGGCGACGAATCCGGCCAGGGTGCCGACATCGTCCAGATCGCCGGTGTCGTCGAGGTAGGCGTCGTTGGCCGTGGCGAGGCCGATGTAGCGGCTGATGCCCCGACCGCCGGTGAGCATGTAGCGCAGGTCGTTGTCGGCGTTGAAGGCGTGCTTGCCGGACAGGCTGACGCCATAACCGAAGATGCTGTCGTCCACGCCGGTGGCGACGTTCTCGTAGCTCAGCTCACGCAGGATGCCGGCGACGCTGAAGTGTCCGCTGGCGTACTTGCCGGTGTAGCGCAAGGTCAGGTCAGGAATCGTGTTGTCGTCCGAACTGACACGGCCCGGCGTCCCGACCAGCGTTTCCGGATTCTCGAACGCGAATGACCACGGACCGTTGGTGTAGCGGATCTGCGCCTGGCGCGAGAACGTGGTGCCGTCGGTCGGGCCAACGAAATCGACCGAGTCGGGCAGGGCGCCGACGTCCTGGAAGTTCGACCAGGTCTGGCCGACCAGCCACTTGTTCCACGACGCGTAGGCGTGTCGAAGGGTCACGCCGTAGGTGTTGGTCGCGGCTTCGCTGCCCAGCGCACCGCCGAACAGATCGAACTCGAGATAGCCGCGCAGCTTGTCGCCGCTGTCGAGCTCGGTGTCGGCGGCGAACCAGAAGCGCGAGAACTGCGCGTGCATGTCGAGATCGGTGCCCTCATCGGGACCACCGACCGGAATCGCACCGGGCACGTACAGGGTGCGCGCCGCACTGCCGTCGGCGATCTCGCCGTCCGAGGTGTCGGTCAGCATGGCGTCGAGCTTGATGAAACCGCCGTAGCTGAAGCGCGTATCGGGGTTCGACGGAATGATCGGCGTGCTCTGGATCGCCGGCGCCTTCGGCTTGGCCGCTTCTTCGGCGGCGGCCTGCTGGGCAGCCTGCTGCTGGGTCACCAGCTGCTGAACCAGCTGTTCGAGCTGGGCGACGCGCGCCTCGAGCGCCGCCTCTCTCGCCTCGTCGGCGAGGGTGATGCCGGGCAGGCCGGCCAGGAACAATGCGAGCGGCAACGCCCGCAGGGCCGGACGCGTACGCGCCGGAGCCTTCGCTTGTGTGTGGTGTGCTCGCATGATCCCTCCCCAATGTCGATGTACGCCGCCCTTGTGACGGGCAGTGGGCGCATCTGAACGCCGTGTGAAGCGACTGGGTATTAGCCTTTGGTCGAGTTCCGGGCGATTCTTCGACCAAGGTCTAGGTGGTCGGCCCCATGCAGGCCTGCCGGTGTCGCTAGACTTTGTTGCAGAGCCGCATTTCGCGGCGTGACCTGTCGAACATGGGAGAGGGCCATGAACGAGCACATTTATCCGGCACCGGCGGGCTTCGCCGACGCAGCGTCGATCACCAGCGAGCAGTACGAGGCCGACTACCAGCGGTCGATACGCGATCCCGAAGGCTTCTGGGCCGACGTGGCGCGTCGGATCTCCTGGTTCAAGTTTCCGACCCGGATCAAGGACGTCAGCTACAAGCTCGAGGATTTCCGCATTCGCTGGTATGCCGACGGCGAATTGAACGTGTCGGTCAACTGCCTCGATCGCCAGCTCGACGAACGCGGGGACAAGACCGCACTGCTGTGGGAGGGCGATGATCCTTCCGAGTCCGAGCACATCACCTATCGCGACCTGCACGCCCGCGTGTGCCGCTTCGCCAATGCCCTGCGCAATCTGGGCGTGGGCAAGGGTGATCGGGTCACCATCTATCTGCCGATGATTCCCGAGGCTGCGGTGGCCATGCTGGCCTGCACACGCATCGGCGCGATTCATTCGGTGGTATTCGGCGGCTTCTCGCCGGATGCGATTGCCGGCCGAATCGCCGACTGCGAGAGCAAGATCGTGATCACCTCCGACGAGGGCCTGCGCGGTGGCAAGCAGGTGCCGCTCAAGGCCAATGTCGACGAGGCGCTGACCAAGCCGGGCACGAATTGCGTCGAGACCGTGGTGGTGGTGAAACGCACCGGCCGCCCGGTCGCCATGCAGATGCCGCGCGATCGCTGGTACGACACCCTGGTCGACGGTCAGCCCGACACCTGCGAGCCCGAGCGCATGAATGCGGAGGATCCGCTGTTCATCCTCTACACCTCAGGTTCCACCGGCAAACCCAAGGGCGTGCTGCACACCACAGGCGGTTACCTGACCTGGGTGAGCTACACCCACGCTTGCGTGTTCGACCTGCGCGAGAACGACGTGTTCTGGTGCACCGCCGACGTCGGCTGGGTCACCGGCCACAGCTACGTGGTGTACGGGCCATTGGCGAACGGCGCCACCTCGGTGATGTTCGAGGGCGTGCCCAGCTATCCGGACATGAGCCGCTTCTGGCAAGTCTGTGACAAGCACCAGGTCACGATTTTCTACACCGCACCGACCGCCATCCGCGCGCTGATGCGCGAGGGCGAGGAGCCGGTGAAGAAGTTTTCCCGGCAGTCGATCCGTCTGCTCGGCACGGTGGGCGAGCCCATCAACCCGGAGGCCTGGGAGTGGTACCACCGCGTGGTCGGCGAAGGCCGCTGTCCGATCGTCGACACCTGGTGGCAGACCGAAACCGGCGGCGTGCTGATTGCACCGCTGCCGGTGGCGACGCCGCAGAAGCCGGGCTCGGCGACCAAGCCGTTCTTCGGCGTGCAGCCGGCGCTGGTGGATGCCGAGGGCAAGCTGCTGGAAGGCGCGACCGACGGCAACCTGGTGCTGCTCGATTCCTGGCCGGCGCAGATGCGCACGGTGTATGGCGACCATGAGCGCTTCATCGACACCTACTTCAAGACCTATCCCGGGATGTACTTCACCGGCGACGGCTGCCGGCGCGATGCCGACGGCTACTACTGGATCACCGGGCGCGTCGACGACGTGATCAACGTCAGCGGCCACCGCATCGGCACCGCCGAGGTGGAATCCGCGCTCGTCGCGCACAACAAGGTGGCCGAAGCCGCCGTGGTCGGTTGCCCGCACGACATCAAGGGCCAGGGCATCTATGCCTATGTCACGCTCAATGCCGGCGAGGAGCCGACCGACGCGCTGCGCAAGGAACTCGTGGCCTGGGTGCGCAAGGAAATCGGTCCGATCGCCACGCCGGATCACCTGCAGTGGGCGCCCGGCCTGCCGAAGACCCGCAGCGGCAAGATCATGCGCCGGATCCTGCGCAAGATCGCCGAGAATGCGCCCGACCAGCTCGGCGACACGTCGACGCTGGCAGATCCGGCCGTGGTCAGCAGTTTGGTGAGCGAACGCCTGATACGCTGAGGCGCAGCGGCAGCGCGCGGGTGGCGGATTTGCCCGGCGCAACGCGGAGAGTGCGCCAGCGTTCGCAGTGACCGGTCTCGCGACGGCATGGCTTCGACGGGAAATCGAAGCCTGTTGCGGTACTGGCTCCGGGCGAGCGGGGCGCACGACCCGCGGCGCGGCCACGCTACACAGCACTGCCCGGGAAGGGCAGCGCACGCACCATGCCAGCCAGGGGGTTGACCGCATCCGATGAGCATTCTGATTGCCGACGACCATCCGCTGTTCCGCGACGCCCTGTCACGGGCCGTGGCGCAGGCCCTGCCGGGTGTGGCGCTGCATCAGGTCGAATCGGTGCCGGCCCTGCTGTCCACGGTCGAGCAGCTGACCGATCTCGAGCTGGTGCTGCTCGACCTCACCATGCCCGGCGCGGAAGGATTCAGCGCGCTGATCCACCTGCGCGCGCACCACCCCACCCTGCCGGTGCTGGTGGTGTCGGCGCGCGAAGAACCAGCGCTGATGCGCCGCGCACTCGCCCACGGCGCGTCCGGCTTCGTGCCGAAGTCGGCGCCTGCCAGTCGGCTTGGCGAGGCACTGCATTGCGTGCTGGACGGCGAACGCTGGGTGCCCGAGGCGGTGCGCGACGACGCCCACGTGGCCGATGACGAGATTGATCTCGCGCGTCGCGTCGCCGAACTGACGCCGCAGCAGTTCCGCGTGCTCGGCATGGTGACCCACGGCCTGCTGAACAAGCAGATTGCCTACGAGCTCAGCGTGTCCGAAGCCACCATCAAGGCGCACATGACGGCGATCATGCGCAAACTCGGCGCGCATTCGCGCACCCAAGTCGCGGTGCTGGTCGGCCGACTCGGCCTCGACGCCGCGGCTCAGGACCCGATCGCCGCCAGCTGAGCGGACGCTGGACTGCCTTTCCGACGATTTGCCGAGCGATCCGAGCTACCGGGCCTGGCTGGCCAAGGCGGGACGGCGCCGCGCCACGGCGGCTTCGACCAGCGCACGCAGGGCTGCCGGACGGATCGGTTTCGCCAGCACCGGCATGCCGATGTCGCGCGCGCGCTGCAGCAGATCAGGGGCATTCTCGGCGGTGACCAGGGCGCGTGCGGGGTCGTTGCCCGCTTCGCGGGCGAGGATTTCCGCGACGGCGAATCCGTCCAGCTCGCCGCCGAGCCGATAGTCGATCAGCAGCAGGTCGGGTGTGCGCTCGGCAAGGCACTGCAGCCCCTGCTCCAGCGTCTGCGCCGTGGCCACTTGCACGCCCCAGCGTCCGAGCAGGGCAGCCATGCCTTCGAGGTTGCGCGCGTCGTCGTCGACGCAGAGCACGCTGAGATTGCCATGCACCACGCTGGTGGCCGCGCGCGTCTCGCGCTGCACCGGTTCGCCGGCGGCGGCCAGCGGAACGTCGACCTCGAACAGGGTGCCGCGCCCCGGCCGCGAGTGCAGCCGCAAGGGCAAGTCGAGCAACGAGGCAATGCGCTGGCAGATCGACAGGCCGAGCCCGAGTCCCTGCTCACCCCAGGGCGAGGGTGGGTCGAGACGGCGGAACTCCTCGAACACGCGCGCCGCCTGGTCGGCGGGAATGCCCGGCCCGGTATCCCAGACCTGCAGGCGGGCGAAGTCGCGGCGGCGGCGTACCGCCAGCAGGACGCCGCCGTGGCGGGTGTAGCGCAACGCGTTCGAGAGCAGGTTCTGCACGATCCGGCGCAACAGCACCCGATCGCAGCGCAGGTTCACATCGGGACCACGCCAGCGCAGCTCCAGCCCGCGCTCGGCGGCGACCGCGGCGAACGGCGTGTACAGCGCTTCGCAGAACGCGCGCGCCGAGAACGCCGACAGCTCGGGCCGCAACGCGCCGCTGTCGAGCCGCGACACTTCGAGCAGGCCATCGAGCAACTCCTCGGCATTGCGCAGCGAGCTGTGGATGCGTTCGGCCAGCAGGGCCGCCTCCGGTGGATGCACCGGCTGGCTCGACAGCGCCGAAACGAACAGCCGCGCGGCGTTCAGCGGCTGCACCAGGTCGTGGCTGGCGGCGGCGAGAAAGCGCGATTTGCTCTCGTTCGCCCGCTCGGCCTCGCGCTTGGCCTCCTGCTGCGCGGTCAGCGCTTCGCTCAGGGCGCGCGTGCGCTCGTCGACGCGCTGCTCGAGATGCGCCTTGGCGTCGATCAGGGCCTGCTCGTTGCGCTTGTAGTCGGTGATGTCGGTGAAGGTCGTGGCGAAGCCGCCGTCCGGCATCGGCTGACCGCGCGTCTCGATCACCCGACCGTCGGCGCGGATGCGCTCGAACACGTGTGGATGACCCTGCTGCATGTGCTCGATGCGCTTCTCCACATGGTGTTCCACCTCACCCGGGCCGCACTCGCCGTGTTCGGCGTTCCAGCGAATCAGGTTGGCGACTGGACAGCCGACGTAGACCATGCCCTCCGGGTAGTCGAACATCTCCAGGTAGCGCCGGTTCCAGGCCACGAGACGCATCTCCGCGTCGACCACGCTGATGCCCTGGCTGATGTTGTCCAGCGTCGCCTCGAGCAGCTCGCGGTTGAAGCGCAAGGCCTGCGAGGTTTCGTCGAGCAGGGCGACCACTTCGTCGAGTTCGAGCCCGCGTCCGCGCAGCGCCGTGGTCAGCACGCGACGTGCCGAGGAGGCACCGATCGCGCCGGCGACCTGGCGCTCGACGAACTGCAGCAGCGGGCGATCGGCGTGGGCGTGGTCGTTCAACGCTCCGTGCTCGTCGGCGTACTCGTCGAACAGGCGTTGGGTGGTGCGCTCGCCGAGGATGCGCGCCGTCACCACGCGCAGGTCGGCGACGTTGACGCGACCGCGCAGTTCTTCGGCGCTGGCGACCGGCGGGCGGGCGATCGGGCCGAGGAAGTTGGCCGCCTGCAGGCGCTCCTGCAGGTGCGGGCGCCAGCGCAGCGACACCAGCACCAACACCATGAGGTTCACCGACAGGGAGACGACGGTGCCGTGGCTGACGTGTTCCCAGCCGGTGAGCCCGAGCAGGGAGCGCGGCCGCAGGCCGGCGATGCCGAACGGGCCGGTCTCGCTCCACAGCCCGGGCGCCAGCGCGGGCAGCAGCAGGGTGTAGCACCAGACGCCGAAACCGCTGAGCAGGCCGGCGACCGCGCCGCGCGCGCTGACCCCGCGCCAGAACAGGCCGGCAAGCATGGCCGGGGCGAACTGCGCCACCGCGGCGAAGGCGAGCAGGCCGATCGAGGCCAGGCCCTGGCCCTGGCCGCTGACCCGGTGGAAGGCGAACGCGGCGATCGCCAGCAGCACGATGGTGAGTCGGCGAATCCACAGCACGCTCGGGGCCAGGTCACGGCCATCCTCGAACCAGCCTGCACGCAGCAGGGCCGGCACGACGAGGTGGTTGCTGACCATGGTGGCCAGTGCGACCGACGCGACGATCACCATGCCGGTCGCCGCGGAGAAACCGCCGAGGTAGACCAGCAGCGACAGCACCTGCTCGTTGGCGCGCATCGGCAGGGCAAGGATCCACTGGTCGGACGGCACCGCCGAGCCGAGCACGGCACCGCCGAGCAGGGTGATCGGCAGCACGAAGATGGTGACCGCGAGCAGATAGGCGAAGAACACCCAGCGCGCGGTGCGGAAGTCCGCCGGGTCGATGCACTCCACCACGGTGACCTGGAACTGGCGTGGCAGGCAGAACAGCGCGCAGAACGACAGCAGGGTGTGGGCGAAGAAGCCGGCCGGAAGTTCGAAGTCGATGCCCGGCGTCCAGCGCTCGGCCGGCAGGCCGGCGAGCATCCACAGCGCCCACAGCCCGACCACGATGAAAGCGGTGATTTTCAGCACCGATTCGAGGGCGACGGCCAGCATCAGCCCGCGATGGTGCTCGCGCGCATCGACCTGACGGGTGCCGAAGCCGATCGCGAATACGGCGAGGATGGCGGCGACCGGAAGCGCGCTGTCCATCCACCAGTCCGGTCGCTCGCTGCTGCCACCGAGCACGTCGATGCTCATCGCCACCGCACGCAGCTGCAGCGCGAGGTAGGGCAGCGAGGCGATCAGCGCGATGCCGGTGATCAGCGCCGCGGTGGCGCCGGAACGGCCGAAACGCGACGCGACCAGGTCGGCGATCGAGGTGATGCCGCGCGCGCGGCCGACTTCGATCAGGCGCTGCAGGATGACCGGCGCGAACAGCAGCAGCAGCATCGGCCCGAGATAGATCGGCAGGAAACGCCAGAACTCGCGCGCCGCACTGCCGACTGCGCCGTAGAACGTCCACGACGAGCAGTACACGGCGATGGTCAGCGCGTACACGCGCGCGCGCCAGCGCGGCGAAATGCGGAAACGCTCGCGATCGCCCCAGGCCGCGACCCAGAACAGCAGGCCGAGGTAGGCCAGCGACACCAGCAGCAGGACCAGACCGGACATCACGCCTCCGCGTCAGACCCGGTGATGATGCCCGAGCCGGCGCGGCGATGGCAGCGGCCTGCGACCAAGGTCGGGCGGTGCGTCGACGCCACCACAGGCGGACGAAACCGGTCGTGCACACGCCGCGCCCGGCGTCGTGCGGCGGGTGTTTCGCGAAGTCCTGACCGCATCGACGTGCCTCCGCTGCCGTACACGCCGACGAACCGATCCGGTGTCGAGTGCTCCGGCCGGCCGATCGCCGAACCGGAGCGTGGTGTGCTGCCGATCAGTCTTCCAGCGGCGGGATGCGCAGCACCTGGCCGGGGTAGATCTTGTCCGGGTCGCTGAGCATCGGGCGGTTGGCCTCGAAGATCACCGGATACTTGGACGCCTTGCCGTAGACCGTCTTGGCGATGCCCGACAGGGTGTCGCCCTTCTTCACCGTGTAGGTGACCGAGGACCAGCCCTCGACCGCCGCCACCGCGCCGGCCTGGATGGCGGCGGCGAGTGCGCCGAGCGGACCGGGTGCCGCCGGCGCCGCGGCCACCGCAGCGGCATCCGCCGTGGGGTCACCGACCTCCAGGCGATCGTCGACTTCTTCCACACCCTGCACGTTGCCGGCCACCAGCACCGCCTTCTCGCGCGCCGCCGCCGACGCGACGTGCCCGTCGAGGACGACGCGCTTGCCGTCGAAGCGGGTCTTGATGTGGGTGACATCGACACCGTTCTCGGCCAGGTGCTCGCGAATCGTTTTCGCCGGCTCGGTGGCCTTCGAGGTGTCCGGCCCGAAGACCTTCATGCCGGCGTCGGCGAGGAAGCTGATCAATCCCATCGGTGCATCTCCTTGTGTAGTGGTGCGTCGTGTTGCCTTGTTCGGTC
>JAGRJY010000123.1 GCA_020442465.1 Lysobacterales bacterium | reverse complement strand
CGGTCGAATCGCCATCCGACGAACGGCATACCGGCCGAAAGGCACATGGGTTCGAGTCGGCCGGGCGCGCCGTTCGCCGGCCTGCCTCGGGCGTCGTGTCGGCGCGGGTTGCTGGGGCGATCGAGGGTCGCCCAGAGCCGTTGCGATAGCCGCTGGGTTCTTCTTCCTGAGGTGCCGGGTCGGACCAGCACAGGTCTGCTAGCGCACGACTTCAAACCGCGCGGCAGACGCCTTCAGCGAGCGGTACAGCGCCGCCAGCCAGGCCGGCTCGGTCGTGCCCGGCGGCGCATGGTGGCGAAAGTCGCTGGGCATCAGGATCACTTCGATCTGCTGCATGCCCAGATCGGCCGCCAGGGTGAACAGCTCCTCGGCTACCGGGTCGCCCATCGCCAGGCAGCCGATCGAGGCGCGACCGCCATGGATCATGATGTCGCCACCGAGCTGACGACGACCGTCCTCCCGAGCGCGGTCGCGATCGAAGGCATTCGGGTAGTCGAGTCGCAAGGACACGTGAAAACGCGAATTGGCGTTGAGGAAGCTGACCCGATACAGGCCTTCCGGCACCTGGAAATCGCCTTCGCGCAGTTTCGGCCCGCTCCGACCGCTGGCCGCGAGCACCGGGTAGCGTCGCAGCGCGTGCCAGGCGCCGGACTCGTCCATCACGTGCAGCTCCAGCGCGGCCTCGTCCTTGATGCCGAGCAAGGCGGCGCGACGGCCGGGCCAGCGCACGCCGGCCTTCGCGTAATAGGGCTCGAGTCGCGCACGCGCGGAGTCGCCGAAATCCTCAAGCCGGTCGGCCACGGTGCGCGCCGCGGCGGTGGGCAGCATCGACACGACCACAGGGAGCAGGCCGCAGACGACAGCGCCGAGCAAGGCAGCGAAGGGGACAAACCACCCGCGCCGGCGTTCGCGCTGCGATGCTGATCGTCGCCCGGGATGACTCGGTGGAACAGAAGGCGATGGCTCCTCGGCCATGGTCGGCGGCACCCGTCGCGTCGCAAGATGGCAAGACGCACGGAGCATGCCCCGATCGGCTCAATCTGCGCTGAACCGCACTGACCCGATGAGAGACGACGCGCGTCGCTGCCATCCGGCTCATGCGTCGCCCGTTCGCCGGCACGACAGCTTCTCCGGCCGCGCGTATCGTGGTGCCAGGCTAGGCCAGGACGTACGGTGTGCCTGATGCGCAGGTCGAGATTCCGTGGATGGGCGTGGGTCGGCATCGCGCTGCTCGGGCTGCTTGCGTGGCGAGTCGTGGCCTTCACGCCGGCACGTGCGATCGTGCTGGTCGACGATCAGGGCCGCCCCGTGGCGGGCGCCTACGCGGCGTATCACCATCGCAGTGCCGTGTTCAATTTCGTCGACTCACTGAGCGTGTACGCGCCCGGCACCTTGATTCGCTCCGACCAGGACGGCGTGCTGCACGTTCCGATGCGGCTGGCGCTCAAGCATCCTGCGCACAGCCAGCCCGAGGCGCGCATCCACTTTCTCTACGCGCCCTCTGCGCACGTGGCGATGCGTGGTGTCGTTGGAGCGGTGTACGTTCGCGGCGTGCTCGACATTCAGGAGGACGGAGCACGCTGGGTCGTGCACTCACTCGAGCACGACCCGCAAGCCTGGGAGCGCGCCCTGGATGCATTGTTCTCGGCGATTCGCTACGAACTGTGGCCGGATCTGCCGGGTCGGCGTTTCACCGCACCACCGGGCAAGGACGAGTTCGCAGGCCTGAGCGCGGCGCTCGAGGCAGAGTGGGCCGCATTGCGATGGCGCCACGGCGCGACGCCCAGACAGATGCCCGGGCCCGACGAGGTCGAGCGCTGGCCGGCATCCGACCGCGAAGAGCGTCGCGCG
>JAGRJY010000122.1 GCA_020442465.1 Lysobacterales bacterium | reverse complement strand
GGAGACCAGGGCGACTACTTCTACGTGATCAAGGAGGGCGCTGCCTCGGTGTCGAAGTTTCTCGACGGCTCCGAGACCGTGGTCGCCTACCTCGTGCGCGGCGACTGCTTCGGCGAGGACGCGCTGCTGTCGAACACCAACCGCAACGCCACCGTGCGGATGATGCAGGACGGCAAGCTGATGCGCCTCGGCCGCAAGTCCTTCGAGGAAGTGCTCAAGCCACCGGTCGTCGAATGGCTGTCGCCCGGACAGGCTTCGATCCTGGCGCGTCAGGGTGCGGTGGTGGTGGATGTCCGCCTGCCCAGCGAGCACGAGCAGCGCGCCATCAAGGGCTCGCTGAACATTCCGCTGGCCCGCCTGCGTGAAGAAGCCGCCGAGCGCTTCGAGCGCCAGCAGAAGTTCATCGTCTACTGCAATACCGGCGAACGCAGCGCGGCCGCGGCGTTCATCCTCACCCGGCTCGGTTATGCCGAGGTCTACGCCTTGCAGGGCGGCCTCGCCGGCATGTTGCGCCAGCAGGAGAAAGCGCAGCCCGCGCCGCAGGCCTGAACCGCGCGTCCCCGGTCTCCGGCGGCGCGCGCCACCACGGCATTTGCCCGTCGCGGGCCTCCTGTGGCAAGATGCGCGGCTCGCTCGACCCGACGATCTCGTCGGGCTGGCCCGGTCACCCGATTCCGGTCTTTCGTCGCGCGACACCTGAAACCCCAATCGGGCGGCGTGTTCCGCCATCGAACCTGAGTTCGGTGCGGGCGTGCGGATGAGACCACTCATTCGCGACGCGGCGTCGGGGCCGACGTCGGGCTGGCCAAGCCTGGCACCACAAATTCCTATCGAGGTGTGTCATGGCACGTGTGTGTCAAGTAACCGGAAAGGGTGTGCGGACGGGTAACAACGTCTCCCATGCCAACAACAAGACCCGTCGCCGCTGGCTTCCGAACCTGCACGAGCGCAAGTTTTGGGTGCCGAGCGAAAACCGCTGGGTGAAGCTGCGTCTGTCCACCGCTGCCCTGCGCACCATCGACAAGAACGGCATCGAGTCGGTTCTCGCCGACCTGCGTGCCCGCGGCGAAAAGATCTGAGGAAGGAGATAGGTCATGGCATCCAAGCGCGACAAGATCCGTCTCATCTCTTCGGCCGGCACCGGTCACTTCTACACGACCGACAAGAACAAGAAGAACACGCCGAACAAGATGGAAATCAAGAAGTACGACCCGGTCGTGCGCAAGCACGTGGCGTACAAGGAAGGCAAGATCAAGTAAGTCTTCGCGACTTCTTTTCTGCCAAACCGAAAAACCCGCCGCCAGGCGGGTTTTTTGTTGTCCCGTTGCCTTGGCGTCCGGTTACCGTGCGCGGACGCGACCGCTGCCACGCAGCTACCGGGTTGCCGGCTAGGGCGGTGCGGTCAGCTCTTCCATCGACAGCCAGCCATCCTGATTGCGGTCGAGACGGTGGAAGGTGTTGCGGACGGCGCGCGCATGCGCCGCGCGCTCGCGGGTCGGTGAGCGGCCCCGGCCCGCGGGCAGCTCGTCGAGGTCGAGGCGGCCATCGGCGTTGCGGTCGAGTGTGTCGAATCCGGCGGTGAAGTACGCGGTGTACTCCTCCACGCTCACCCGGCGGTCGCCATTGCGGTCGAAGCCCTCGAAGTAGGCGAGTCGGGCGGTCTGATCACCCGCTGCCCAGGCCGGAGCCGTGGCGATGAGGGCGCCGCCGATCAGAGCGGCGACCCGCAACCGGCTGCACATGCCGGCGGCCGCCATACGCGCGGACGCCCCGGGGCGTGGCCGCCCGATCAAGCCGCGGCGACGGCCGGCGCCGGCACCAGGGCGTAGCCCTTGAGCCGGTAGGCGAACTGTTCCAGCGCACGGTTGCCCGAAGCCTCGGCTTCGCGACACCACTGCCGAAGCGACTCGAGCATGGCGTCGGCGTTGTGTCCGGAGCGGTCGTAGATCGCACGCAGGCGAGAACGGTACTCGAACACGTCCGCGAGTCGTGGGCGCTCCTTGATCCACACGTTCAATCGCTCGCGGGCGTCCTCTTCCAGCCAGCGACCGCCGTTGACCATGGCCCGGCGCATGCGCCGCGGCAGCATCCTGATGCTTTCGCCTGCTTCGCGCGCTTCCTCGCGCCAGGTAGGCAGGATCACGCCGCTGAAGTAGTCGGTCATGACCTTGTAGCGGTGCACCATCAGGGCGCGCAGGGTATCGGCGTCGGGCAGCTGGATGTTGGGACGCACGTCCAGTTGCGGCGCCACCCGGCGCACCTTGGCCAGACCCACGGTCTGCAGCACGCGCAGCACCGCCCAGCCGATGTCGAACTCGAAGCGACGCAGCGCGAACCGGGCCGAGCTGGGAAACGCATGGTGGTTGTTGTGCAGTTCCTCGCCGCCGGCGATCAGGCCCCAGGGCGTGATGTTCGTCGCGGTGTCGTCGGTCTCGAAATTGCGGTAGCCCCACCAGTGGCCGATGCCGTTGATGGTGCCGGCGGCGAGCACCGGAATCACCAGCATCTGCAGGGCCCAGAACGCCACGCCGATGACGCCGAAGGCGGCGACCTCGATGAACAGCAGCAGGGTCGGCCCCATCTCGCGAAAACGCGCATACACATTGCGCTCCACCCAGTCGGTGGGGCAGCCCGCGCCGTACTGTTCGATGGCCGGCGTGTCATGCGCCGCCTTGCGGTACAGCTCGACGCCCTCGAAGAACACCGTGCCGATGCCGTAGACCTGCGGACTGTGCGGATCCTCCTCGGTCTCGCACTTCGCATGGTGCTTGCGGTGAATCGCCACCCACTCCTTGGTCACCATCGCCGTGGTCATCCACAGCCAGAAGCGCATCGGGTGACTGACCAGCGGGTGCAGGTCGACGCCGCGGTGGGCCATGCATCGATGCAGGTAGATCGTCACCGAGAGAATCGTCGCCTGGGCCATGACCGCAAAGGCCAAGGCCAGGCCGAGCCAGCTGTAGCCAGCGAGTCCTTCGGTCAGCCAGGTGTAAAGGGTTTCGTTCATGTCGAGGTCTTCAGGCATTTCAAGGGAAGCGGGAGCAGGAAGCGCGCCATGCCGGTTCGCGTCCGGACGACGCGCTGCGTGACCGCGCCGTGTGCGACGTGAGCGCAAGCGGTGATCAGCACGGGATCCGGCGGCGGAAAAGCCCCGGTCCGATCCGGCTGCGCGGCGCGATGCCCGGAGTATGCACGGTTCCCGCGACAGGCGCCTGCATGCGGCGGCGTATGGCGCGCGCGCCGGATTCCGGCTTGATGACCCGCGCGGACGCTATGCTGATCGCTGATCGAATCGCTTGCGGAACGCGCGTGCCTGAACTGCCCGAAGTCGAAACCACGCGCCGCGGTATCCTCGGCCCGCTCAGCGGGCGCCGCATCACCGAGGTCGTGCTGCGCCGGCCGGATCTGCGCTGGCCGATTCCGGGCGAGATCGGCCCCGGACTCACCGGCGAAGTCGTGCTCGACGTTCGCCGACGCGCGAAGTACTTGCTGATCGATGTCGCGCGCGGCTCGGCGCTCATCCACCTGGGCATGTCCGGCTGTCTTCGCGTGCTGCCGGCGGCCACCGCGGTCGGCGCCCACGACCACGTCGATTTCGTGCTCGACGACGGCAAAGCCTTGCGTTTCACCGATCCGAGACGATTCGGCTGCCTGCTGTGGCAGCCGCAGGGCATCACCCACCCGCTGCTCGCGGGGCTTGGACCGGAACCACTGGGTGACGCGTTCGACGGCGACTACCTGTTTGCGCGCAGCCGCGGCCTGCGTGCCGGAGTGAAGACCTTCCTGATGGATCAGTCGGTCGTGGTCGGGGTCGGAAACATCTACGCCGCGGAGAGCTTGCACCGCGCCGGCATCGCGCCCACCCGCGCCGCGGGTCGGGTGTCGCGCGCGCGCTACGGGCAGCTTGCGGACGCGGTCCGCGAGATCCTGGCGCATGCGATCCAGCGGGGTGGGACGACCCTGCGCGACTTTCTCAGTCCGGATGGGGCGCCGGGCTATTTCGAGCAGGAACTGCTCGTCTACGGGCGCGCCGGCGAGGCCTGCCGCCGCTGCGGCGGCGTGCTGAGGTCGGCACAGCTGGGTCAGCGCGCGACGGTCTGGTGCCCACGTTGCCAGCGCTGAGCACCATGCCCGCGTGGCGACCGCCATGGCTGTCGGCGGCGCCCGGCCCGGAGTTGCGGACCGTGCCGGCCGGCGGGAGCGAAGCGCGCTGACGCGACGCGGTTCACTTGTAGGCATCCGCGGGTCGGGTCACCATCGCCGCTTTCGTCGATTCGGGAGGGGACGATGGACAGGCATCTATCTTCACGCCGCCGCACGCTAAGTTGTGCGCTGGCGATCCTGGGGGCGTTGGGCGCCGCCGGCGCCGCCCAGGCCGAGCCCTGGGCGTCGACCTACCAATCGCCCACGGCCGAAGCGGTGGTGTTGCGCGGGGCCACCATCCTCGACGGTGCAGGCGCACGGCTGGACGAGGCCGACCTGCTGCTGCGCGACGGCAGGATCGTCGCGCTCGGCAAGCAGCTCGAGGCGGGCGGCGCGCGGGAAATCGACGCACGCGGCCGATGGATCACGCCCGGCCTGATCGACGTGCACTCGCACCTCGGGGTGTATCCCAGCCCGTCGCTGGTGGCACACCAGGACGGCAACGAGATGATCGACCCGGTCACCGCCGGCGTCTGGGCTGAACATGCCGTTTGGCCGCAGGATCCGGGTTTGCAGACCGCGCTCGAGGGCGGGGTGACGACGCTGCAGGTGCTGCCCGGCTCGGGCAACCTGATCGGCGGCCGCGGCGTGGTGCTGCGCAATGTGCCGGCCACCACGTATCAGGCGATGAAGTTTCCCGGCGCCAAGCAGGGCCTGAAGATGGCCTGTGGCGAGAACCCCAAGCGCGTCTACGGCAGCAAGGGGCAGGCGCCGATGACGCGGATGGGCAACGTCGCCGGCTATCGCCAGGCGTTTGCCGATGCGGTGGCCTACCGCCAGCAGTGGGACGCCTACCGCTCCGCCCAGGCCGAGTACGACAAGGCGAAGAAGAAGTCGGGTGCGTCGCCGCAGCCACCCAAGCGCGACCTGCGTCTCGACACCCTGGTCGCGGCGATGGCCGGCGAAGTGAATGTGCACATCCACTGCTATCGCTCCGATGAAATGGCGGTGATGCTCGATCTCGCCGAGGAATACGGTTTTCGCATCGCCGCCTTCCACCATGGCGTCGAGGCCTACAAGCTGGCCGGGCGCCTGGCCAAGGCGGGAGTCTGCGGCGCGCTCTGGGCCGACTGGTGGTCGTTCAAACTGGAAGCCTACGACGGCATCTGGGAGAACCTCGCCCTGGTCGACCGTCCGGACGGTGGCTGCGCGATCGTCCACTCCGACTCGTCGGAAGGCATCCAGCGGCTCAACCAAGAGGCGGCGAAGGCCATGGCCCACGCCGAGCGCGCGGGCTTGAGCGAGCCGCCCGAGCACGCGATTCGCTGGCTGACCCTGAACCCTGCGCGGGCGCTCGGCATTGTCGAGCAGGTGGGCAGCCTTGCCGCCGGCAAGCGCGCCGACGTGGTGCTGTGGAACCGCAGCCCCTTCAGCGTGTACGCACGTGCCGACCTGGTGTTCATCGATGGCGCCGTCGCCTATGACCGGGCACATCCGGATGCGACGCCGCGTTCCGACTTCCTGCTCGGCCAGCCGATCGCGGAGGTGTCCCCGTGAGCCGCTTGAACAGGTGGTTTCACTGTGTCGCTGCGCTCGCCATGGTCTTGGTCGCATGGGCGCCGGCCGGCGCGGCGGAACTGCTGATTCGCGGCGCCACCGTGCACACGGTCGACACCCCCGGCACGCTCGTCGCGCATGACGTGCACATCCGTGACGGACGCATCGTGGCCATCGGCCAGGGTCTTTCGGTGGGATCGGGCGCGACGGTGATCGAAGCGCACGGTCGCCCGTTGACGCCGGGTCTGTTCGGCGGCATCACCGGTCTGGGGCTGGAGGAAATCTCGCTCGAACCCTCGACTGTCGACATGACCGTCGTGGCCGCCGGCGCGCAGCGCGCGCTCGATGGCCTGCTGCGCCCCGAGTTCGATCCGCGGCCGGCGTTCAATCCCGATTCTCCGCACATCGCCACGGCACGCGCGGAGGGCGTGACGTTCGCGTTGGTGGCGCCGTCGCCCTCGCCGGGCAACGAGCTGTTCGCCGGTCTCGCCACGATGGCGCGCCTGCACGCGCCGCGGCCGGCGCTCGCCGGCACGCAGACGCTGATGCTCGACCTCGGTGCCGACGCCAGCGGCATGGGTCTCAGTCGCGCCGGTCAGTACATGCTGCTCGAACAGGCCATCAGCGAAGCGCAGGCCGCCACGCTGGCGGAGGGTGAACAGCGGCTGCTCAGCAGCGCCGGCCGCGCTGTGCTCAAGGCTCAGCTTGCCGGCGGTCGCATCGCCTTCGCGGTGGACCGGGCTAGCGACATTCGCCAGGCGATCGCCTTCGCTGCGCGCTTCCGCGCCAGAGTGCTGATCGTCGGTGGCGCCGAAGCATGGCGCGAGGCGCAGGCCTTGGCCGCGGCGCGCATTCCGGTGCTGATCGATCCGCTCGGCAATCTGCCGCAGGATCTGGATCAACTCGGCAGCACGCTGGAAAATGCCGCGCGACTGCAGGCAGCCGGCGTCCCGCTGGTGTTCACGCGTCCTGCCGAAGGCACGCACTCGGCCCACAAGGTGCGCCAGGCGGCCGGCAATGCGGTCGCGCACGGTCTGGCCTGGGACGCGGCGCTGGCCGCCCTGACCCGCAACGCTGCCGAGGCGTTCGGACTGGGTGGCGAGATGGGCCGCATCGCCCCGGGTATGCGTGCGGATCTGGTGCTGTGGTCAGGTGACCCGCTCGAGGTCACGACGCTCGCCGACCAGGTGTGGATGGATGGCGTGACCCAGCCCATGCAGACGCGGCAGTCGGCGCTGCGCGATCGCTATCTGCGCGGCGATCGTTGACGCGCAGGGGCGCGCCGCTGCGTCATGGACGCGGTGGCGTGTGCCGGCACGATGAAGGCAGGCGGGCCTCAGCCGTCCGGTCGAAGGGCCACGAATCGGCCTTCGAAGGCCGCGGCAACGCGGCCGTCGGGGCAGCGAATCTCGGCGTTCAGTCGCGCCCGTGCGCGGCCGCGCTCGGCGAAGGCGCGCACGAAGTCGGTCCAGTTCTGTTCCGGATTCAGCCAGGCGCGTGCCTCCAGGTCGGCGTACAGCGGCAACAGATAGCGCACCTGCGAGTCCTGCACGTAGACCTCGGCATCGCCGAAACCGCGCGCGTCTAGGATGGCGCTGGCATGCGCCCACGCGGCCAGGGTCATCAGCCCGGCCAGACTGCCGCCGAACGCGCAGCCCTTGTCGTTGACGTTCGCCGCCAGCGGCGCACGCAGCACCATCCCCTGTTCGTCGAGGTCACCCACCTCGAGCTGCATCGCCCGTACCGGCGGCATGCTCGACAGTCGCGTCTGCAGTCGCGCACGTTGCGCAGCATCGATCGCGAGTTCAAGGTGTTGGGGTTGCGCGGCCATGAGGGAAGCGGGTTTGAAGGAGGGCGTATCCTACGTGAAGCGAAGCGACGGTGGTCATCTTCCATCGCCGGCAGCGGCCTCGCGTGACGTCGTGATCGCCGCGCCGCTGCGCGGCGTGCACGTGGTCTGCCTCCGCCCGGCCGCGGACAACCGCGCGCTCGCCACGCGCCTTCGGCGCGACGGTGCGTCGGTGCGTCATGTCGCGCCGTGGCGGATCGAGCTCTCGAACGACCCTGATCAGCGCGCCCGTCTGCGCGCCGCCCTCGATGCCGCGCAGTGCGTATTCACCAGCCCGAATGCGGTGCGTGCCGCAGCGCGTCTGGCCGACCTGCCGACGATGCGTGCAAGGGCCTGGGGCGTGGGCGCCGGGACCGCCGCCGTGCTGCGCCAGCATGGCGTGCGGGCGCCGGGGCATCCCGAGGTTCAGGCGAACAGCGAGGGCGTGCTCGAACTGGATGTTTGGTCCGGTCGCCCGGACCGCGTCGGGCTGGTCACGGCGCCAGGTGGCCGCGACCTGATCGAGCCGGGCCTGCGTGCGCGCGGCTGGCGCGTACTGCGCGCCGACGTGTACCGGCGACACGCCTTGCCCCTCGGCGAAGCCGAGCGTGGGCGACTGCGTGCGCTGCCATCCCCCAGGTGGCTGGTGGTGACCAGTGCCGAAGCCTGGCGCATCGTGGGTGACGCGTTTGCCGTGGCTCCTGCCGGTTGGCAGGTGCTGGCCGGCAGCGCGCGGATGGCCGCCATGCTGCGCGAGGAAGGCATGCAGGCGGTGCATGCGGCGGATGGTGCATCGCCCGCCGACTTGCACGAAGCCCTGCGTCACCATGCCTTGCACACGGGGTTCCGGTAGCATTCCCTTCATGCGTACCGATCTGGAACAGCAGTGAGCGAACAGCCGAATCCTCCGCCGGAAGCGTCGCAGGTCGACGAACCCGCGCCGGAGACGCCCGCCTTCCTGAGCAAGCCCGACGAACAGCCGGCGCCGCCGCGACGTGCGCGCTGGCCGGTGGTGCTGGCCGCTGCCGTGGTGGCGGGCGGCGCCTTCTGGGGCTGGAAGCAGTTCGAAGCATTGCAGTCGGCCGAGCGCCGCGCCGCGGAGTGGCAGAACGTCGCCGACATGCTGGGCGCGCGCATCGACGCGCTGGACGGAGAGATCGACACCACGCGTGAGCGACAGAAGGTGATCGAGACCCGCATTGGCGAAAACGCCGCGACCGGCCGGGTGATCCGCGAGGAGATGCTGGCGATCAGCGAACGCGCCGGCGCCGTCGAGGCAGCGATCGACCGGTTGGCCAGCCAGCGCGAACAGGCTGACGTGGCGATGCGGCTCAACGAGGTGGATTTCCTGCTGCAGATGGGCCAGCAGCGGTTCGAGCTGTTTGCCGATGTCGACACGGCACGTGCGGCGTTCACCACGGCCGCATCGGCGCTGAGCGTGCTGGATCTGCCGGCGATGCAGACCGTGCAGCAGACCGTCGAGATGGAGCGCGACCAGCTGCAGGCGCTGCCGGCCGACGTACGTCCCGCGCTGCGCGCCCGGCTCGGTGAAGTGGCGCAGCGGATCGACGGTCTGCCCGCACCGGCGGTGCAGACCGCATCGACCGAAGACCAGCCGCGCATCCTGCAGTCGCTGTCGCGACTCGGTCTGCTGCACGTGCGCCGGGTCGGCAACGACCAGCAGCTGATCTCGCCGCTCGAGCGTGGCAGCCGGATCGCCGCGCTGCGTCTGCATCTGGATCTGGCGCTGGCAGCGCTCGATCGATTCGACGCGCCGGCCTGGGCCCAGCATCTCGATGCCGCGTTGTCGCTCAGTGGCGGACTGTTCGATGGCGAGCGTGCCGAGGTCAGCGCCGTGCTCGCGCATCTCCAGCAGGCTCGCGGCACGCCGCTGGTTCGTCCGGCGCTGGAGCTCGGTGCTGCCTTGCGCGAACTGCGCGCCCTGCGTGGACAGCCGCAGCTGCCCCGCTACACCGCCGAAGCGGCGGGCGAGCAGGGCGCGGACAGCGGTGCCGCGGGCGGCGAAGCTGGGCCGGAGGCGGGAGATCCCGCACCGGCCGGGCCGGACGTGGAGAACGATTGATGCGCTGGTACTGGCGACTGCTGATTGCGCTCGCCGCGGCGCTGCTCGGCGCCATGGCATGGCGCTGGCTGGCTGCCGATCCCGGCTACGTGCTGATCACGTTCGCCGGCTGGTCGGTGCAGACCAGCCTGTTGTTCGCCGCACTGATGCTGGCGGTACTTCTGGTGGTGCTGCGTCTGCTGTTCC
>JAGRJY010000121.1 GCA_020442465.1 Lysobacterales bacterium | reverse complement strand
GCCAGGCGGGCAGGCGATGCAGCTGCTGCAGGGTGGTGAACCACACCACGCCCCAGGCCGCCCAGGCAGCGAGGCTGAGCGGCTCGAGCAGCGGGTGCTGCAGCAGGCGTTGCCGGATCGACATGCGCGCAGCTTTCCAGCTGCCGCGGCGTGGCTCAAGCCCGATCGCGCAGAAAGTGACTTCCGGCACCCACATCGCCTGACCCCCGGCACCTGATCCGCCGCGCCGGCGCGCACAGACTGCACACACGGTTCCAGCCAGCCCTGTGAACCGCGCCCCGTGGCTTCCGGACACGACCATGACCAGCTACCAGATCACCTTGTTCACCCACGTCGCCGCCGGCTCGATCGCGCTGGTGACGTTCTGGCTCGCCGCCTTCCTGCGCAAGGGTTCGCCGCGGCATCGACGCGTCGGCCAGATCTACATGGCGGCGATGCTGTTCGTGCTCGGCAGCGGTATTCCGCTGGCCTGGTTCAACGCCCAGCGCGGCAACCTGATTGGCGCCCTGTTCCTCTACTACCTGGTGCTGCTCACCGGTACGGGCGTGCGCAACGGCTGGCAGGCCGTGCGCCTGAAGCGCGACCGCCGTGGCTACTTCGACGCCACCTACTGGGTGCTGATCGGGGCGCTGAGCGCCGCCGGCGTGGCGATCATCGCGGTCGGCACGCAGGTGGGGGCGCCGCTGCTGCAGATCTTCGGCGGCGTCGGCCTGTTCGCATCGACCGGCGCGGTGATGGCGTGGTATCGCTCGCCGAACAATCCGACCTGGTGGCTGCGCGAACACTACACCGCCATCATCGGCAACGGCATCGCCACCCACATCGCGTTCTTCGGCATCGGGCTGCGCAACGCCCTGCCGTTCGTCGATCCGCAGACCCAGATGATGATGGCCTGGCTGACACCGCTGGCCGGCGGCCTGGTCGCCACGGTTTATCTGAACCGCAAGTATGGTCGGCGTCCGGCGTCGCGCGCTTGGGCGCCGCACACCCCGGTGCCGGCCTCGGTCATCCGCGCCGGGACGGTGCCGGCCGGCTGAGTCGCGCACGACTGTGCCGCCCGTCGGGTCGGCTTGCTGCCGTCGAACGGCGCGCCTACACTGCGCGCCGTTCGAGGTGCTCGGGAAGCCGGTGCAAGTCCGGCGCTGCCCCCGCAACGGTAATCAGGTGTAGTCCATCGCGACCCACTGGCCTCGGCCGGGAAGGGGATGGACACCGGCAAGGCACGTCCCTGTCGACCCTGTCAGTCCGGAGACCGGCCTCGGACGCACGACCGTGTGTCGTGCGGCTGCGCGTTGCGGAGGGCAACGGTGCGGGTTCGCTGCCTTCCGGTCCGTGTTCCCGTGCCCTGATTCTCCGTCCGCGCGTTTTTCCGCGGGTGAGCGAATCAGGAGTGTCCGATGTTGTCTTCCTTGTCTTTGCGCGCGCTGCCCACTGCATGCCGAGTCGGCTGCGGGTGGATCGCCGTGTTGTGTCCCCTGGCTGCGCAGGCGCAGCTTCCCACCGAGCCCGAGACCGTGGTCACCGCCACGCGCACGCCGCTCGCCATCGCCGAAACGCTGAGCACGGTCGACCTCATCCGGCGCGAGGATATCGATGCCGCCGGCAGTGCCGATCTGGTCGACCTGCTGCGCCAGCGCGCCGGCATCGACATCATCCGCAGCGGCGGACTCGGCGGCCAGACCAGCGTGTTCCTGCGCGGCGCCGGATCGAACCAGCTGCTGGTGCTGATCGACGGCGTGCGGGTCGCGTCGGCCAACACCGGCGGCTACGCCTGGGAGCACCTCGCCCTCGACCAGGTCGAGCGGATCGAGATCGTGCGCGGTCCGCGCGCGGCGCTGTATGGCTCGGATGCGATCGGCGGCGTCATCCAGATTTTCACCCGTCGGGACGGCGGCGCCTCGGGCTCGCTCCGAGTCGGCAGTGAACGCACCTACGGTGGCACGTTCGCGTTCGGCAGCCGCGGCGAGCGGGGCGGATTCGGTGCCCGCGTGAGCCTCCTCGACACTGAAGGGTTCAACGCCCAGAACGCCGATGGCTTCGCCTTCGACCCCGACCGTGATGGTGCGACCCAGCGCAATGCGCTGGCCTGGTTCGAACTCGGCAGCGATGCGCTGGCATTCGAAGGTTCGATCGAGCGCGCGGACGACGACGTCGAGTTCGACCAGGGCGAGAGCAGCGTGCAGGCCACCGCGGTGCAGGCGCGCCTGTCCGGCAACCGTTTCGGCGACTGGCAGCTGCAGGCGAGCGGGAACCGCGAAGATACCGAGACGCCGGCGTTCTTCGCCCGCTTCGAGAGCCGACTGCGCCAGCTCGACTGGCAGCAGGCGATCGGCTTCGGCTCCGCCACCAGCCTGCTCTGGGGCCTCACCGCCGCGGACCAGGATGGCCGATCGATCGATACGTTCAGTGGCACGGACGCCTACGGCGACGACCGCGAGCTGATCGCCGGATTCGCCGCCCTGCGCGGCGACGGCGATCACCTCGACTGGGAGTTCGCGCTGCGCCGCGACGACTATTCCGGATTCGACGGCGCCACCACGGCGCAGCTGGCGGTGGGCTGGCAGCTGGCCGACACGCTGGCGCTGCGCGCCAATGGCGGCGACGGCTTCCGCGCGCCCAACCTCAACGAACTGTTCTCGCCGGGCTTTGGCGGCGGGCTGTTCGCCGGCAATCCGGATCTGGCCCCCGAGCGCTCGCGCAACTGGGAGTTGGCCCTCGACCACCGGGTCGGCGACGCATTCAGTCATGGTGTGCGTCTGTACCAGAACCGGGTGCGCGACCTGGTCGACTTCTCCGGCGGCGAGACGTTCCAGGCGATCAACATCGGTCGCAGTCGCCTGCGCGGACTGGAGTGGGAAGCGCAAGGACGCATGGGCATCTGGTCGTGGCGTGGCAACCTCGGCTGGCAGCAGGCGGTCAACCTCGACAGCGGCGCCGACCTGCTGCGGCGGGCGCCGCGGAAAGCCAATCTGGCGGTGGAGCAGGAGCGCGGCCGCTGGCGCTGGGGCGCCGATCTGCACGCGGTGGCGGCGCGCCCGGAGTTCGGCGGCGCGTTGCCCGGCTACGCACTGCTCAACCTGCACGCGCGCGGAGAATTCAGCGCTCATGTCGGATGGTCGCTGCGGCTGGAGAACCTGTTCGATCGCGACTACGCGCTCGCCCGCGGCTTCAACGCACCGGGTGCCGCGGTGCAGGCGCAGCTGCACTGGACGCCCTGATCGCCGCCCGGCGGAGCGGATTCGTGACCGGCTCGGCTTGACCATCCCCACCGGGAATGGCTAACTCGGCCCCCCTCGGGCCGGGTTGGCCTGTCGTGCCGGTGACTCGTGGCTACACCGTCTTCGCGCTTCGTCATCGTGCCGCATCGCCCGCGGCGCATCGGCTGGATCCTCGGCCTGCTGGTCGCCTGGCTGGGCACGCTGGCGCTCGCGCTGTGGCTGCTGCGCGGTTGGGGCGGCGGCGAACACGACCTGGCCGGCGAGCTGCGTGACGCCAAGGCCAGGCTGCAGGCGCAGACCACGCAGATCAACCAGCTCGAGCAGGACGCGGCGACCCTGCGTCGCTCCGATCAGGTCAGTCGCGATGCCCTGGACCAGGTGCAGAAGAACCTGGCGGAACGCGACGAGGAAATCGCCGGCCTCCGCGCCGACGTGACCTTCTACGAACGTCTGGTCGGCGGGTCCGCGCAGCGCAAGGGGCTCAGCGTGCACAGCCTGCGCTTCAGCTCCGAGGCCGATGGGGTCAGTCACTTCGATCTCACCCTGACCCAGACCATCAAGAAGGCCGGCACGTCGCGCGGCGGCGTGACCATGAGCATCGAAGGCGTGCAGGACAGCGCCCTGCGCGCACTGAGCTGGGCCGAGCTGCGCCAGCAGTCGGGCGATGCGCCGATTCCGTTCGAGTTCCGCTACTTTCAGCGCCTGCAGGGCAGCGTGATGCTGCCGGAAGGATTTCGCCCGCATCGGGTGAAGCTCAGTCTGCGGCGCGACAACGGCGTCATCGAACAGACGATTCCGTGGGAAGATACGCAGAAGGGCTAGCCGGGGGCGGATCGTGCGTCCCGCGGCACAACCAAGGGGAGAGGTCATGTTCAACGGTTCCAAGAAACAGGCGGCGGGAGTGTCGGGCGTGGAGACCTTGATCGGGGGACAGGTCACCGTGCGTGGCGACATCAGCTTCAGCGGCGGCCTGTACATCGAAGGCACGGTGCACGGGGCGGTCGTCGCCGAAGACGGCCAGGCCGGTGCGGTGGTGACGATTTCCGAGAAAGGCGCCATCCACGGTGAGGTGCGTGCGCCGCACGTGGTGGTGAACGGTCAGCTGCACGGCGACGTCTATGCCGGCGAGCGCATCGAGCTCGGCGCGCAGGCGCGCATCCAGGGCAACGTCTACTACAAGGTCGCCGAAATGGCCGCCGGGGCGATGATCACCGGGCGCATGGTGCACGGCGACGGCCAGTCGCAGAAATCGCTGCCCAAGCCCGAGGCGGTGAAGGCGCCGCGCGAGGCGGCAGCCTGAACCGCGCGCCGCGGGGCGACGCGACGGGCATCCGCACCGTCGCCAGCGCTGCTCGTGTCGCGGTGCGCGCGTTCGTCGACGCCTGATTCAGAATGAATGGGCGACAATAGCCGGATGCAGATCACACCCAGCTACCTCGATCAGGATGCGCCGCTGCAGTTCACCGAAGCGGCCGCGCGCAAGGTCCAGTCGTTGATTGCCGAAGAGGGCAATCCGGCCCTGAACCTGCGCGTCTACATCCAGGGCGGCGGCTGCTCCGGGTTCCAGTACGGCTTCGAGTTCGACGAGCATCGCGCCGAAGACGACTTCGCGATCGAGCGATCGGGCGTCACCCTGCTAGTCGATCCCCTCAGCCTGCAATACCTCACCGGTGCCGAGGTCGACTACACCGAGAGTCTGCAGGGCGCCCAATTCGTCATCCGCAATCCGAACGCCAAGACCACCTGCGGCTGCGGATCGTCGTTCTCCGTCTGACCCATGTACGGCGAACCCGTGCAGGCCCTTGCCCCGAACCTGTTCGAGTCACTTGATCTCGAGCGCGCCGCCGAGCACCGCGACGACGCGGACTGGCTGGCGCAGGCCTGGTCGCGCGGGCGGCTGATCGAAGTCGACTTCGAGGGCCAGACCCCGGTCGGCGCCGATGCGCTCGACACCTGCGGCGCGTCTGAACATGCAGCATCGCTGCCGGACGACGCCTGCTTTCTCGGTTTGCGCGGCGACGAGCCGTGGTTCGCGCGCGCACCGGCGACCCCGTTCGGCGATAGACGATCCACGATCGGACTTCGCGAAGCCGCAGCGAGACTCGATGCGTTCCAGTCCGGCCTGTTCGCGTATGCCAAGGCGCTGCTGCTCTGGCACAGCCGGGCCCGGTTCTGCGGCGCCTGCGGCGCGCCCACCGCGTTCCGCCGTGGTGGCCACATGCGCCTGTGCACCGACACCGCGTGTGGGCTGGAGCACTATCCGCGCACCGACTCGGCGGTGATCGTGCTGGTCACCGACGGCCGGCGCGGCCTGCTCGGACGCGGCGCGCACTGGCCGGAGAAGCGCTATTCCACCCTAGCCGGATTCATCGAACCGGGCGAGTCGCTGGAGGACGCGCTGCGTCGCGAAGTGCGCGAGGAGTCCGGCGTGCGCGTCGGCGCCTGCCGCTACGACAGCTCGCAGCCGTGGCCGTTTCCGGCCTCGCTGATGATCGGGTTTCGCGCCGAAGCGGTCGACCCGACCATCCGGCTCGGCGAAGAACTCGCCGATGCACGCTGGTGGCTGCCGGAAGAGATGCTGGATGCCGTGCGCGCCGGCGAATTGCTGGTGCCGCCGCCGATCTCGCTGAGCTTCCGCCTGATCGAGGGGTGGCTGATCGAGCACGTGGGTGCGCCCGCGGTGCGTGCGCTGGTGCCGCCGCGCCGCCCGCGCTGACTCGCCCAAGCCGGGGCGCGACCGCCTGTTAGACTGGCCGCTGGCGGCGCGGGTTCATGGCCCGCGGCCGGGCGTGTCGGAAGGCCCTGAACGGAGGGGTTCGGGGCGAGCAACGCGGAGCGCAGTCGATGTCGATGGCATTGTTGGCGGTCGTGCTGGTCTTGCTGGCGAGCCATTTCTTTCCGGCTGCGGCGGGTACGCGCCGGATCGCCGAAGGTCTGGCTGCCTGGGACCGCGCCGTGCTGGGCAGCGCCTCGATCGCCCCGCACAGCTGGGTCGGCGTGTTCCTTCGCATCGGTTTGCCCACCCTGGTCGTCGCTGCCGCGCAGATCGCTCTGCTCGGGCAAGGGTTCGGACTGCCTTCCCTGGTGTTCGGCGTACTCGTGCTGTTCCTCTGCTGGGGCCCGCGCGACCTGGATCGCGACGTCGCCGATGCGCTCGACGACACCCGCGGTGCGGCACAGGACGAAGCGGCCAGGGCGCTGGGCCTGCCCGATGCCGCGCAGCCGTGGCAGCAGGTCGGGCCCGGCCTGTTCCACAGCGCCCTGTCGCGCTGGTTCGGTCCGCTGTTCTGGTTCATCGTGCTTGGCGCGAGCGGAGCGGTGCTGTTCCGGCTCACCCGTCTCGCCGCCGCCGCCGATCAGCCTGCAGGATCGGCGCTGCGCATCTGCGATCGCCTGCTTCGTTGGCCGGTGGCGCAGCTGATCTGTCTGGCCCTCGCCGTGGTCGGCCATTTCGACAGGGTCGTCAGTGCGTGGCAGGCCTGGCACCGCGAACGGCCGTGGCTGTCGTGGCAGGAAGAACCCGGTTTTCTCGATGCGGCGGTGGCGGCCAGCATTGATCCGGGTGAGTCGGCGCGCGATCAGGTCGAGGACGCGATCGACGAGTCGGCGTCGGACGACGTACCCAGCGAGGGCGAGATCGAAGCCGCAGTGGCACAGAAGGTGCGCTCGGCGCCACACGAACTGGCGCTGCAGGCGGCGCACCGCACGCTCTGGCGCGTGCTCGCGGCCTGGCTGGTGGTGCTGGCGGTGCTGGTGATCGCCGGCGTCTCCAGCTGATCCGCGACCACGCTCGGGTCCCGGCGGGCCCGGCAACCCCGGCGAAGGAGGTTTCGGCATGAACACCCAGCTTGTCTATGCGATCCGCTACGTCGCCGACATGGACGCTGCGGTCGCGTTCTATCGCGATCGTCTTGGTCTGCCGCTGCGCTACGCCACCCCGCACTGGAGCGAGTTCGACACCGGCGCGACGACGCTGGCGCTGCATCCGGCGTCGGCCGAGCACCCGGCCGGCACTTGCCAGGTCGGGTTCCGCGTCGCCGACATCGATGCCTTCCACGCCGAGCATGCCGGCCAGGACATTCGCTTCACCAGCCCGCCCACGCTGCTGCATGGGCACAAGCTGGCGCGTTTTCTCGACGCCGATGGCGCGGAGTGCAGCCTGTCGGGCTAGCGGCGCCTCGGAACCCGTAGACACGCCGAGCGAACGGCTTGCTGCAAGGGGCGTGGGTCGTGGTGCGGCGCGGTGATGGCGCGAAGCCGTCACCGATTCGGCCAAGCCGACTCTCGGGGCCTGAGTTCGCGACTTCCTGACCGCCCCGCGGCGGTGCGGGTCAGGTGCGATCGCCGCGCAGCGCCCGAACCACCTGTTCCATCTCCGCCGCCTTGGTGTCCGGCGGCAGGGCCGGCCCGGCATCCAGGCCGATCGGACGACGCAGCTTGCGCGGCAGGCGCAGGCGGTCCCAGGCGCTGCCCTGGCGGCTCCAGCGCGAGTCCCACAGGCCGGTGAGTGCGAGCGGGATGACCGGCACCGGACGTCGCGCGAGGGCCTTCTCCACACCGCTGCGGAAGGACGCGATCTCGCCGTCGCGGGTCAGCGCGCCCTCCGGGAAGATGCACACCAGATCGCCCTCGGCCAGCGCCTGGTCGATGGCGTCGAAGGCCTCCTGCAGCAGCTTGGGGTCTTCCTTGGCTCCGGCGATCGGAATCGTCTTTGCGGCGCGGAACAGCGCGCCGATCAGCGGGATCTGGTGAAACTTGTAGTACATGACGAAGCGCACCGGGCGCGGAATCATGCCGCCCATGATCAGCGCGTCGATGTAGCTGACGTGGTTGCACACCAGCAGCGCGGCGCCCTCGTCGGGCACGTGTTCCTCGATGCCACGAGTGCGCGGGCGATAGAACAGGGTGACGCCGATCCAGACCACGAAACGCATCGCGAACTCGGGCACCAGCGAGAAGATGTAGATCGCCACCACCGCGTTGAGCAGCGCGGTCACCAGCAGCAGCTGCGGAATGCTCAGTCCCGACTTCAGCAGCACGATCGCCATCACCGACGCCACCACCATGAAGGCGGCGTTGAGGATGTTGTTGGCCGCGATGACGCGCGAGATCTTGTGCCGGTCGGTGCGCTGCTGGATCAGGGCGTAGAGCGGCACGACGTAGAATCCGCCGAAGAATCCGATCAGTACCAGATCGAGGCACAGGCGCAGGTTGCCGGGTGCGCCGAGGAAGGCTTGCCAGCCCAGGCCGGTGAGCAGCGCGGGCTCGGGGCGGGCGAAGAACAGGTCGGCGCCGAACAGGGTGAGGCCGAACGCACCCAGGGGCACCAGGCCGATTTCAACGGTGCGCCCGGAGAGCTTTTCGCACATCAGCGAACCGATGCCGATGCCGACCGAGAACAGCGCCATCACCAGGGTCGCCACGCTACCGTCGCCGCCGAGATAGATGCGCGTGTAGGTCGGAATCTGGGTCAGGAAGATCGAGCCGAAGAACCAGAACCAGCTCACCCCCAGCACCGAATTGAACACTGCCTGCGCACCGCGCAGCTGGCCGAGGGTCGACCAGATCGCACGCGGAATGTTGGGATCGACGCGCAGGTCGGGCTGGGTGGCCGGCGCTTGCGGAATGCTGCGCGAAATCCACCAGCCGGCGGTGGCGACCACGAACACCGCGGCGGACACCAGCATCGGCCCCTGTTCGAACTCGTTCATCATCCAGCCGCCGAGCAGGGTGCCGATGAGAATGGTCAGGAAGGTGCCGGCCTCGACCATGCCGTTGCCGCCCACCAGTTCCTCCGGGCGCAGCGCCTGCGGCAGGATCGCGTACTTGATCGGCCCGAACAGCGCGCTTTGCGCACCCATCAGGAACAGCACGCCGAGCAGGAATGGCAGCGAGTTGAGCCAGAAGCCCACTCCGGCCAGCAGCATGATCGCCATCTCCAGCTGCTTGATGCGCTGGATCGCCAGGCTCTTCTCCTGCCGTTCGGCCCACTGGCCGGCGGTCGCGGAGAGCAGGAAGAACGGCAGGATGAACAGGCCGGCCGCCATGTTGGTCCACAGGTTCGAGTCGCTGGTCGACAGCTGGGCCGACTTGAACGTGATCAGGATGATCAGCGCCTGCTTGAAGACGTTGTCGTTGAATGCACCCAGCGCCTGGGTCAGGAAGAACGGCAGGAATCGACGCTGCTTCAGCAGCTCGAACTGGCTATGTCCGGCCAAGGGCTCGCCTCGAGGGTCTGGGTGGCATGGTCGGCCAAGCGTACGCGAGACGCCGGCGTCCGAACACCGACGGATGATGAATCGCGGCGTGCCCGTCGGCACCGGCGCGTTCGCTCTTCCTTCGCCCGGAAACCGGCCTGATCGGTGGAATCCCGGCGTGGGCCGGGATGGTCAGGGCGTCGAGCGCGACGCGCGCGGCGGTCCGGGCATCGCGCTAGCCGCGTGCGATCGCCCGCCAGCCGATGTCGCTGCGATGGAACTCGCCGCGCCATCCGATCTGCGAGACCGCTGCGTAGGCGTGCGTCTGCGCGTCGGCCACGTCGCTGCCCAGCGCGCAGACGCAGAGTACGCGCCCGCCGCTGGTGACGATGCGCGTGCCGTCCTGCTTCGTGCCGGCGTGGAAGACCTTGGTGTCCTGCGCAAACGGTGTGTTCAGGCCCGAGATCGCGTCGCCGGTGCTCGGCGTCGCCGGGTAGTGTTCGGCGGCCATGACCACGCCGAGGCTGGGACGGGCATCCCAGCGCGCCTCGACCTGGTCCAGCCGGCCGTCGATCGCCGCCTCGACCAGATCGACCAGGTCGGACTGCAGACGCAGCATCACCGGCTGGGTCTCCGGATCGCCAAACCGCACGTTGAACTCGATCACCCTGGGCGCGCCAGACGCGTCGATCATCAGGCCGGCATAGAGAAACCCGCTGAACGGCAGGCCGTCGGCCGCCATGCCGCGCACCGTGGGCTCGACCACTTCGCGCATCACCCGCGCGTGCACCTCGGGCGTCACCACCGGCGCTGGCGAGTACGCGCCCATGCCGCCGGTGTTCGGCCCGGTGTCGCCGTCGCCGACACGCTTGTGGTCCTGCGAGGTCGCCATCGGCAGCGCGGTGCGCCCGTCGACCATCGAGATGAAACTGGCTTCTTCGCCTTCGAGGAACTCCTCGACCACGACGCGTGCGCCGGCCGCGCCGAACGCATTGCCGGAGAGCATGTCGCGCACGGCGGACTCAGCCTCGTCCAGAGTCATCGCCACGACGACGCCCTTGCCGGCGGCGAGGCCATCGGCCTTGATCACGATCGGCGCGCCCTTGTCGCGGACATGCGCCAGCGCTGCGTCGAGGTCGGTGAATACGCCGTAGTGCGCGGTGGGAATCCCGTGGCGGGCGAGGAAGTCCTTGGCGAAGGCCTTGCTGCCCTCGAGCTGGGCCGCGCCGGCCGTGGGTCCGAAGATGCGCTGGCCGGCGGCGCGGAAGCGATCGACGACGCCCGCCACCAGCGGTGCCTCGGGCCCGACCACGGTCAGCGCGACCGATTCGGCACGGGCGAGCGCGAGCAGGCCGTCGAGGTCGTCCGCCTTGACCGCGACGTTGCGGCACTTCGTCTCGGCAGCCGTACCGGCGTTGCCGGGCGCGACCAGCACTTCGTCGACACGCGGCGACTGGGCCAGCTTCCAGGCCAGCGCATGTTCGCGTCCGCCGCCGCCGATCAGCAGGATCTTCATGGGTCGTTCCCAAGCATTCGAAAGCCGCGCATTGTAGCCGCGACCGGGCAGGGCGGCAGGATGAGCGGGCAGTGGTCAGGGCGCCCGGCTCGGGCGCCTCCACTTCGAAGTTGCGTTAGGTACCCGGTGGCGCAAACGAGCGGGATCAGCAGGGAGCGGTCGAGGCACTCCGATCGCTCACCTGGGCCGATGGCGCCAAGCGTGCGACTGCTGGTCGGGACGCTGCAGGGCAGAGGGATCGGTGGGCACAGATCAGCGCGCTCCGCATGAGCAACCTGCCCCGACTACCCACCGCTCACCCCTGCCAGCTATTCAATCCCGGCGCCGCGTCGGCGTCCTTGAGTCGCACCACGCAGAAGCGCTGTCCGGTGGGTGCTTCCATCACCACCCAGCGACCGTTGCGCGGGCGGGAAACTTCCGCGGCGCCAAGCGCGGTCAGGCGCGCCACCTCGGCCTCGATGTCGTCGGTCTCGATGTCGAGATGGACGCGCGAGGGGTGCTCGACCCGCTGCACCTCGATGTGCAGTCTGCCCGGGCCATGGTCGAGGCGTGCGTACTTGTTCTCGCCGCCCTCGTCCGGATCGACGATGGCGAGGCCGAGCGCCTGCGACCAGAACGATGCGGCGGCGCCGAGGTCGTCGGTCTGGCAGTCGATGATGAAGCCGGCGAGTCGTGATCGGTGTGCCATGGCTACTGTGCAGACCGATCGCCAGCTCGAAACTCGGGAATCTTTAACGGATCGAGCTTGGCGATCTCGCTATAACGCTTGAAATAGCGGCTGTGAGTCTGCCGTAGCAACTCTTCGGTGGCCGCCTCAAGTAGCACAACTTCGCGGGAAATGCGCTTGCCCGTGAGTTCAATCTCAAGCGCCAATCGGCGGCTCGAGGCATCTTTCCGTTGGTCGTCTGCGAAACGCTCAAATGTCTTGAGTTCTCCGTCACGCCTGTCGTACTCAATCAGAAAAATCATTGGCCGACCCTCCGAAGTCGTCGGACAAAACGTTTGAAAGGATATTAAGCAACCTTTCCCTTTGACTCTTGTATGAACGCTCCGCTCGCCTGATCTCCTTCGTCCTAGAACGCTGTTGCCTAGCAGGCAGACGAGAAAGCTCTCTGAAGAAAGAATCCCGAGCCATCTCCGTGTCTTCGAAGTACCTAATTCCATCAGACAGGAGAATTAGGAACTTTTGAATTTCTTCGGGTCCTCGACCGTACTTGACGAGGGGGTCGAAGAGGTCTGCCAGCTTCTCTGAGAGCTCCGCCCAAAGGTGCTGCAATCGGGTGCGGACCTGAATCTCAACGAGGCGCTCTACGTCTCCTGGCACGATGACGTGAACAGCACGGTACCCGTGAGTCGGCACCTCGAGTTTGCTGTCAATCTCAGCATTTCGGAATAGCACGCCCAACGCGAATACCACCGACTCTTGATTCGGTCTGTCAGGAACAACGATTCGGCAACCAGCAATATCCTGAATCTGGCTTAGTCGAATGGACTGCCTTCTGAGTTTGTCCACGATTGATGGTGTGGACTTGGCAGGTCGGCCTACGACGGACAGTCTGAGAGACTTGGTGCAGACACCAACAACGTCTCGATAGGCGGAGTCGAAGGACTGTCGATAGTCCTCCAGCAAGACCAGAGTTTCCTCCGAAAGATTGCCGTCTCGAAGCGCCTTTCCGGTCCTGTCGACGGCGCTCTTGGAGCTGCATTTGTCTGGCATGGCGACCGTGGCCGAGACAACTAGCTCGGAAGCGCGAGATCGTCCAGCAGATGGCGCAGCCAGCGCGCCGCCTCGCCGCCGGTGGCGGCACGGTGGTCGAAGCTGAGCGACAGCGGCAGGATGCGATGCGTCTCGATGCCGCCGACCACCGCGACCACCTCATGGCGCATGC
>JAGRJY010000120.1 GCA_020442465.1 Lysobacterales bacterium | reverse complement strand
GTCCATCTCGGATTCTCCGGTCGTGTGCTTGGCGGCTCACAACCTGAGTCTCCGCGATGGACTCCTCAAAACGTCAAACTGCTACTGCCTCCCCGGCAGAGCCGGGGGGACTCCCGACTTTGTCTAGGGCCGTCCCCCGCCCACCAAACCATTTGGCAGCGCCACCGCCCCCTTCGAACGAAGAGTCCGCTGGCGAGAAGACACACCCTGAAAAAGACGGGTCTCAGTCGACGGGATTCGTTCGGCGGGATTCAGTCGCCGAAATCGACCGCGAACGGCGCGTGATCAGAGAACTTGGGCTTCGGGTGGATCGCGCAATCCTGCAGCCTGCTCGCCAGCGAAGGCGACACGATCTGGTAGTCGATGCGCCATCCGACGTCCTTGGCGCGCGCCGCGCCGCGCTGCGACCACCAGGTGTAGTCCTGGCCCTGCGGCCTCAAATGGCGATAGGCGTCAACCCAGCGACCGGGCGCACACAGGTCGTTGAGCCAGGCGCGCTCCTCGGGCAGGCAGCCCGAGTTTTTCTGGTTGGATTTCCAGTTCTTGATGTCCAGTTCGCTGCGCACGATGTTCCAGTCGCCGCACAACACGTAGTCGCGCCCGCTGGCGAGCATGTCGGTGAAACGTCCCGCGATCCAGCGCATCACTTCGAACTTGAACTGCTGACGCTCGTCCCCGGACGATCCCGACGGCAGGTAGAGCGAGACGACGCTCAGGTTGCCGAAGCGCGCCTCGAGATAGCGGCCCTCGTCGTCGAAGGGCGCCCAGCCGAGTGCGTCGATCACCTGATCGGGCTGCTGCCGGCTGTAGATCGCGACCCCGCTGTAGCCCTTCTTCTGCGCGTCCTTGAAGTGCACGTGATAGCCCTTGGGCCGATAGGCCGGGGCCTCAAGCTGCGACTCCTGAGCCTTGGTCTCCTGCACGCACAGCACGTCGATATCCTGCTTGCGGAACCAGGGGAAGAATTTCTTGTCGGCCGCCGAGCGCAGCCCGTTGGCATTGAAACTCACGATGCGCATGCGCCGCGGCCTCCGCAAAAGCGCTGAGCCTGCGGACAAGGCCGGCAACTTGCAACCCGCTTCGGCGGCCCCGCCCGGGGGTGATCGGCCCGACTCGTGGTGCCGGCGTCTGCCCTGCTACGCTTTCCCCAGCGTCCCGCCTCATGGTTGCGACATGACCGACCATCGAAACCGCTTTCTCGAACTGGCCTGCGAAGCCGGCGCCCTCGGCTTCGGTGAGTTCACCCTGAAGTCGGGCCGGGTCTCGCCCTACTTCTTCAATGCGGGCAAATTCCAGACCGGCGATCACTTCCGCCGCCTTGCCGCCTGCTATGCCGACGCCCTGCTCGAGCACGGCCTGCCCTTCGACATGCTGTTCGGCCCGGCCTACAAGGGCATCCCGTTGGCAACCGCGGTGTCCATCGCGCTGGCGGATCGTGGCCGCGACGTCGCGGTGGCCTTCAACCGCAAGGAGACCAAGACCCACGGCGAGGGCGGACAACTGATCGGAGCCCCGCTGCAGGGCCGGGTGCTGATCGTCGACGACGTCATCACTGCGGGCACGGCGGTCCGCGAGTCGCTGGCGATGATCCGGGCGGCGAACGCGACGCCCTGCGGGGTCCTGATCGGCCTCGACCGTGCTGAACGGGGCCACGACGCACGGTCCGCGGCGCAGGAACTCGCCGACGAGGAGGGAGTCGAAGTGCTCGCCGTCGCGGGACTCGATGACCTGCTGTCCTATACTGGTGGGCGACTCGACATGAGTCGGCACCAAGCGGCGCTGCTCGACTACCGCGCGCGCTACGGAGTCGGCACAGCGAAATGAAGGAGGCTCCCATGAATCGTGCGTCGTTGCTGCTCAAGGTCAGCGCCCTATGCGTAGCCCTGCTGTTCACCGCTGTCACTACTGCACCCGATGCCGCGGCTCAAAAAGCATCTGGAAGCAAGAAGCTGTACCGCTGGGTCGACAAGGACGGCAACGTGCACTACAGCGACAGCGTGCCGCCTGAAGCTGTCGATCAGGCACGCGACGAGATCAACCAGGCCGGACGCACGGTCAAGAGCGTCGACCGTGCACTGACCGACGATGAAATCGCCACGGCTGAAGCGGCCAAGGCGGCCGCTGAAGTCGAACGCAAGCGCATGGAAGAGCAGGAGAAGATGGATGCCATCCTGCTCACCAGCTACAGCAGCGAGGACGCCTTGAAGCGCGCCTATCAGGAGCGGTTCGATCTGATGGATCAGTCGATCGAGTCAGCACGCGTCGGCCTGAAGAGCCAGGAAAAGAGTCTCGCCGAGTTGCTCGCCCACGCCGCGGAGCAGGAACAGCAGAACAAGCCGGTGTCGGCGACGGTGAAGGCGTCGCTCGAACTGGCGCGCAAGCAGACCGAACAGCAGCGTGGCTTCCTTACCAAGCGGGAGCAGGACAAGATCGACTTGGCCAAGGAGTACGACGAGACGCTGAATCGCTACCGCGAGCTGGCACGCGCCAAGGCCGAAGCCCAACGCTGAGCGGCAGGTACTGCGGCGCCTCGGAACCGCGCGAACAAGGGGGATTCGCCCAGTCGCGGCGTTGCGGTATGCGTCGCTCGCCCCACTCCCACTACCGCGGCGAGACCGGCTGCGCGGATGCGATCGCACGGCGGGCAGCTGGCTGCGGCGCAGGGACTATCAGCGCACGATCGAAGCCAGCGGTCGCCGGCCCGCGTGGCGGCGAATCCTTCAATCGGTCGACCGTCACGCCCGAGGCCGATGCGGCCGCCCGACCGACCGACGCAGGCCCCGATCACATCGAGTGATCGGAAAGTGGACTCGGCGTGGACGCCCGCGCCCAAGCGGACGGAGGCCACTCAGAAGGGCAGATCGAGATCGGACCTGACCGCGAGAATCTGCTCCCGGAAGGATGCCTGGATGCGCTGGAGCGCGGCATCCGACTCCGCGTCAAAACGCAGCACGAGGCAAGGCGTCGTGTTGGAGCATCGCACGAGACCCCAGCCGTCTGGCCAGTCCGCACGAACGCCGTCGATGGTGAAGATCTTGGCGCCCTCGAACCGCGCCTTCTCGCGGAAGGCTTCGATGAAGGCATAGTGTTCGCCCTCCTCCATCGGCACCTTGATCTCGGGGGTGGATACGCTGTCCGGAAGCTCGGCGAAGATGCTCTCTGCGTCACGATCATCCATGGCGAGAATCTCGAGCAGGCGGGCGGCGGCATAGATGCCGTCGTCGAACCCGTACCAGCGCTCGTGGAAGAAGAAATGACCGCTCATTTCGCCGGCGAGTTCGGCTTCGGTCTCCTTCATCTTCGCCTTGATCAGCGAGTGCCCTGTCTTCCACATCACCGGGCTGCCGCCGTGGCGCAGAATCTGCCCGGCCAGATGACCGGTGCACTTGACGTCGTAGATGATCGCCGCGCCCGGGTTGCGGCTGAGCACGTCCTGGGCGAACAGCATCAGCACGCGATCGGGGTAGATGATCCGACCCTGGGCGGTGACCACGCCGAGCCGGTCGCCGTCGCCGTCGAAGGCAAGGCCCAGGTCGGCACCGGTGCGCTTGACCGAGGTAATGAGATCGCTGAGGTTTTCCGGTTCGCTCGGATCAGGATGGTGGTTGGGGAAACTGCCATCGACGTCGCAGTACAGCTCTTCGGCCTCGCAACCAATGGCCTCGAGCACCTGCGGCGCAACCCCACCGGCGACGCCATTGCCACAGTCGACCACCACCCGCAGCCGACGTTCCAGCTGAACATCGGACGCGATCCGATCGATGTAGTCGCGGGAGACGTCCATGGTCTGCAGACCGCCGGTTTCGCCACCCACCAGGCGATCTTCGGCGATGCGCTCGTACAGGTCGGTAATGGCGTCTCCGGAAAGCGTGTCACCGCCCACGACGACCTTGAAGCCGTTGTAGTCCGGCGGATTGTGGCTTCCGGTCACCGCAATGCAGGAGCCAGCCTGCAGGTGGTGGCTGGCGAAGTACACAACCGGCGTCGGCGCTAGCCCGATATCGATGACATCGCAGCCAGTGGAGCGCAGCCCTTCGATCAGGGCAGCGACCAGCTCCGGGCCTGAAGTCCGCCCGTCGCGGCCGACCACGACCTCGCGCAGGCCCTGGTCCCTGATCACGCTGCCAATGGCCTGGCCGATCAGGCGCGCCACGGTCGCGTCGAGGGTTCTGCCGACGACACCGCGGATGTCGTAGGCGCGGAATATCGATCGATCGAGCGCAATCTTCGGTCGCGCCGCCTCCTCGCGTTTGGGCTTCGGACCTGCAGGAGCATCGACACGTGTGTCGCCCCGCGCAGCAAGCTCGGCCAAGGTCGGCTCGCTGGAATCTTCCAGCAAGGGCCCCGCCTGACGACGAAGCCAGATGAGCAGGCCGATACCCGTGCCGCCCAGCACTGCGGCGATCAGGAGGTTGGTCAGGAATCCGGAGTCGGCCTGATTGGCCGCGGCAATCTGGAAGGGGCTCCCCGGCACCGCCGACGCGACAGCCAGGCGCTGCAACTCGGTCTCACCTCGGGTGACCAGGCGCGTGGTGCCAGCACGCAGCTCGATGTAGCCCTTGCCGGGATTGACCGCCGCCACGGGATCGACGAAAGCGCTGAGCGGCAGCTCGGCATAGATGATGACGCCGTCATCGGGCGCCACGTACTCGTCTTCCGGAACCGATTCACCCTCGGCGTCGGGGTCGACCATCATGCGCGACAAGGCGAGCGAAAGCTGGCTACCCTTGCCCACGAGCTGAAGCGACACGCCCCGGTTCACCCGCGCGTCGCTCAGTGCGGCAAGCTTGCCGAAACCGACCTTGTCGCCGCCTTCGATGTAGACGTCCGAGAGATCGGCGGGATAGATCTCGACCACGGCCAACGCCGGCCAGAGGCTGCCGATGCGCTCGATCGCAGCTTCATGCGCCCCGGACAGCGCTGTTTCGCGCAGGCCCGAGTAGGACAGCACACCCTCGTACTGCTCCCGAATCTCGTTCGCCCGCTTGCCCAGCTGGTACGCAAGCCGGTCGCGCTCTTCCTGCATGTTGAGCGCGCCCGACTGTTCGGCCCAGCCCGACGCGCCGAGATAGCCGAACAGGGCAGCGACGAGCAGGAGCAGCAAGGCAACGACGCCCAGCAGGGCATTCCGACCGAGGCCAAGAATCCCCGATTTTCGGTTGCCACGGCCGCTCGCGTAGGTCATGTCGTCTCCGAATCGCTTGGTCAGCGCACGCCAGTATGACCGAACCCGCCCTCGGCTCGCGCGCTGGTCTCGAACTCGGCACAAGCTTGCAGTTCGACGCGCTGCACCAGCAGGAACACCAGCTGGGCAACGCGATCCCCGGGCTGGATGGTGAGTCGTTGCGCACTTCGGTTCCACAGGCTGATCATGAGCGGTCCCTGGTAGTCGGCATCGATCAGCCCGACCAGGTTGCCGAGCACCAACCCTTGTTTGTGACCCAGTCCGGATCGCGGCAGGATCGTCGCACAAAGTGCGGGGTCACCGATGTGGATGGCAAGACCCGAGGGCACGAGCACGGCCTGCCCCGGATCCAGCGTGATTTCTTCCTCGACCATCGCCCGCAGGTCCAGGCCCGCTGAGCCTGACGTGGCATAGTCCGGCAAGGGAAATGTCTCGCCGAGTCGGGGATCGAGCACGCGCATGGCGACGCTCCGAAGCGGTGCGCTCATCGTTCGGCCATCCGCGCTGCGATCAATGCCACCAGGCTGCGCGCCACGTCGGACTTGGCGCCCAGATTGATCTCTTCGCCGCCGCCCGCCCAGTAGACCGACAGTGCATTGTCGCAAGACTCGAAACCGCACCCCTCAAGACCGACCCGATTGGCCGCGATCATGTCGAGCCGCTTGCGTTCGAGCTTGCCGCGGGCATGCTCCTCCACGCGCTCCGTTTCGGCCGCAAAGCCGACCACGAAGGGCCGCTTCGGCCGCGCGGCAACCTCGGCAAGAATGTCCGGATTCAGCACCAGTTCGAGGGTCCAGGTGTCGCCGGACTTCTTGCGCTTGTTGTCCAGCATCGCCACCGGGCGATAGTCGGCCACCGCCGCGGCGGCGATGAACACATCAGCCTCGTCGACCCGGGCCATGACGGCGTCATGCATCTGCTTCGCGCTGCGTACATCCACCCGGGTCACGCCATCGGGGGTGCACAAGGCCACCGGCCCCGCGATCAGCACCACCTCGGCACCCGCTTCCCGCGCGGCCGCGGCCACGGCGAATCCCATCTTCCCCGAGCTGCGGTTGCCGACGAACCGCACCGGGTCGATGTCTTCCAGGGTGGGTCCCGCCGTCATCAGCACGCGCTTGCCCTGCATCGATGCGCCGATTTCGCGCAGATCAATCCCGGCCACCGCCTCGACGATCTCCATCGGCTCACTCATCCGGCCTGCCCCGAAGTCGCCACAGGCCTGCTCCCCCTCGGCCGGGCCGACGAGTCGCGCGCCGCGGGCGCGCAGGCAGGCCACGTTGGCCTGAACGCCGGGATGTGCCCACATTTGCTGGTTCATGGCCGGGGCCAGCCAGAGCCTGCCCGCGCTCGCCAGCGCCAACGTGGTCAGCAGGTCATCCGCCTGTGCCTGGGCGAGGCGAGCGATCAGGTCGGCCGATGCAGGTGCCACCAGCAGGTCGGTCGCCCAACGCGCGAGCTCGATGTGGCCCATCGCAGCTTCCGCCGACTCATCCCAGAGTGCCGTGCGGACAGGATGCCCGGAAACCGCCTGGAAACTCGTCGGTGAAACGAAATGCTCCGCAGCGGCAGTCATCACCACGCGCACCTCCGCACCGCGCTCGCGCAGTCTGCGCACGAGGTCGACGGCCTTGTACGCCGCGATGCCTCCGCTGACTCCGAGCACGAAGCGACGAGCCGCCAGAACCATTCAGAAATTTCCCAGCCGAATCCTGGACGGAATCTTACCCGATGACGGGTCTTCCTCCGGCTGTTCCCACGCGACCGTACCCGCACACTCGATTCTGAGCCGATGCGGGAGTGAACATGAGACTGAAAGACTGGCCGAGCTCCGAACGGCCGCGTGAGCGTCTGCTGGAGGCCGGCGCCGATGCCCTGAGCGACGCTGAGGTGCTGGCCATTTTCCTCGGATCGGGCGTGCGCGGAGAAGACGTGGTCAGCCGGGCGCGCAGGATGATCGAACGCTCCGGCTCGCTTTCCGGCTTGATGCGCTGCGCCCGTTCGGGCGAGACCGGGCCGCCCGGTCTGACGCCGGTGCTGCGCTGCAAATTGCTGGCGGCGGCCAGTCTCGGCCAGCGACTGCTGTCCGAACGACTCCGTGAGGGCGAGGCGATTCGCGACCCGGACGATGCCGCGGAGCTGTTCGCGACCCGCCTGCGCGACTGCGGCCACGAGGTGTTCGCCGCGGCGTTCCTCGACGCCCGACATCGCCTGCTCGCTTTCGAAGAACTGTTCCAGGGCAGCATCAGCGGCGCGGAGGTGCATCCGCGCCGGGTGGTCGAGCGCTGCCTGCATCATCGCGCCGCCGCGGTACTGGTCGGACACAACCATCCCTCGGGCGTCTCCGAGCCGAGCCAGGCGGATCAGCTTGTCACCCGCCGCCTGCGCGAGGCGCTCTCGCTGATCGATGTTCGCCTGCTCGATCACTTCATCGTCGGCAGCGGACCACCGCTGTCGATGGCGGCAAGAGGGTGCATGTGAGCAGCGCGCAAGCAGTCCGGACCAGCGTCCGGGTCGCCTCGCCCCACGGGCGCAAGGCGTTCGAGGCCGGACCGCCCGACTTTCCCCGTGCCCGCGGGTGCGCCGTATACTCGGCGGCAGGGCAGTCCATCAGCTGCCGTCGGAGTCGGCCACGCGTGTTCCTGCAGCTTCGCCATGCTCATCCCGAGGATGCGGTGGAACGCGCCGTGCCGGACTTGGCTGCGGCCAATCAGGTACTCGAGCGCTGCCGGCCGGATGTGGAGCACTTCCTGGCCCGCCGCAACGACCAGTACCGCGCCACCTTCGGCAGTGACATCGAACCCACCCTGGCACGCTGCGAGACCGCGCTGCGGCTCGGGCTGACCCGCCTGGGCGTACGGCACGGCAGCTGGGGCGACGATTTCCATCACTACCACAATGAGAACCATGTGCTGGAGATCCTCGATGGCCGCATCGGCCAGATGATCTCGCGCATCGGACTGGCCTCGATGGCACTCGACGACTGGATGGCACTTTCGCTGTTCGCCGCCTGCCACGACCTGCGCCAGCGCGAAGAGGTGGATTTTTCCTACCCGGTCGGCAACAACGAGTCGGCCAGCATTGCCGAGACGCGGCGCATCCTCGCCCAATGCGGGTTCGACCCGAAGCGCGACCGGCGGCTGATGATGGCGCTCGACCTGATGATTGCCGGATCGACCTTCGATCCGCGCCCGACCCCGCCTCCGAGCGAGTTCAACTCGGCAGAAGTCGTCGCCACGGCGGGCGCACTCGCACCCAAGCTGGATGTGTTTCTCGACCACGAAATGCCGGGGTGGCGCGACGACTCGGACGCGGTACGCGGCGTGGAGCTCGCCCACATCGCCTCCGATCTCGATACGGCCAACGTCGGCGAAGCGTTTGCCTGGCTGGCGGAGAGCGCCAGCCGGCTATGCCAGGAGCGCGAGATGCGCGGCGGGCGGGCGCTGGAGGACGCGGTCTCGGGTGATCCCTGCGTGGGCTTTCTCAGCACCGGTCAGGAGCGCTACTTCTTCGAGCTGCACCAGTTCTGCTCGCTGCAGGGCCGGGCCACGTTCGGTGAGCAGAAATCGGCCAATGCCGGACCGCTGCGCCGGGTGGCCGAAGACATGCGCCAGACCTTCGATGGTCGTCGTGACCAGGTGAGTGGGCTGGAAGTCGTGCGCACGTTTTCCAAGCTTGCTCTGAAGCACTGACACTTCCGAACTGGACCGCTACGGGCCGGCCCGGGACCCGGCGTACTCGAGAGCCGGGCGCTGCAAACGCCTCGATCTGCCCTCGCCGATCCGTGCACGGCGTCCGCCGCATGCCGTGAAGGAAGAACACGCGGCAGATCCCGCCTTGCCGTGGTGCTGGCGGCGATGTCGAAATGCGGAAAGCGATCCGACGTTCGGCAACCCGCCGGGAGCGGCAATCGGGCCGCTTGAAGTGACCCTCGGCGCGCTGTCGTTAAAAACGGAGCGTTGCGGGCCGAAGTAGGCCAGCCGAATCCGAAGCACCACGCCGGCGGCGACTCCAGAAAAAGAGAGGCCGGCTTGCGCCGGCCTCCCGAGTCCCGCGCCTGAGATCCTCTCAGGCGATGCTTCGCACTTACTGGTTCGGCAGATTGACGGTCCAGCCCTGGGTCCAGTTCTCGCCGGGGCCGAAGGCGCCGCGGTAGCTGGTCGGCACGAAGAAGCCGTCGTTCGGCGCGTCGCCGCCGGTCAGCACGTTCGAGCCAGCGCTGGGCAGGAAGCCGTCGAGCTGCGGCACGGCGTCGTTGTTGCCGGCGCCCACGTTGAAGAAGGCCGAGACCAGGTACGGGTCGCCACCGGCGTCTTCGAACGTGCCCGCGGCGCAGCCGCCGAGAATGGAGTTGGTGAAGCTCAGGCGCTCGCCCTGGGCGGTTGCCGAGGCCAGACCGAAGGTCTCCGCGTCGTTGAGGTTGAGGCAGCGATCGGCGTAGCCGGTCACCACGATGTTGGTGAGATTGGCACCGCCACCGCGACGCAGGCGGATGCCTTCGCCGCCGGCGCCTGCCGCGCTACCCACCAACGTCATGTTGGAGAACTGCGGCTGGGTGATCGGCGTGGTGGTCGAGGTCGGATCGGTGTTATCCAGCTCGATCCCGTGCGGATCGCTCGTGAAGCTGCCCGGCGTGCCCTGCCAAGCCAGCATGAACTGGCCCTTGCCGCCGTAGCCCTGCGCCATGTCGTAGCAGTCGTCGGCCATGTTGGAGCACACGGTGTGACGCACGTTGACCGTACCGCCGAACCACTCGAAACCGTCGTCCAGACCGTTGTCAACCTGCACGTACTCAATCTTCGTGCCCGAACCCACGCCAAGCAGGGTCAGTGCGTTCAGCTCTTCGTCCGGCGCCACTTCCTGGCCTGCGTACAGGATGCGCACGTAGCGCAGACGACCGGAGTTGTCTTCCAGCTGATCACCACCGTAGGTGATGCTCGGCACCGCCTCGAACTGGCACAGCTGTCCGCCGGTCGCTTCGTTGCAGACCGAGCGGCCCGCAAGCAGCACACCCGCCCAGGAGCCGGCTTCCGGCGTCGGGCCAGTGAAGGTGATCGGCTGGGTCTTGGTGCCTTCGGCGAAGATCTTGCCGCCCTGCAGCACGGCGATGAAGTTGGCCTGAGTATTCTCGACGGCACCCTGCACGGTAACGCCCGGGTGGATCGTCAACGAACCGCCGTCCTCGACCGACACCTGGCCGCGCACGATGTACTTCTTGCCGGCCGGAAGGATCAGGTCGTTGCTGATGCTGTTGGGCAGGGCGCAATCGTTGCCTTCCGCCGTGGTGCCCGCCGGGCACTGCGCGACCGGCATGTTGCACTCGTCGCTCGGCAGAACATCCAGGCCGAGCGAGGGCAGCAAATCGAAGGCCGCCGCCTGCAGGCCGGATTCCTGCGTCGGGGTGAAAGCCACCGAAATCTGACCACAGCTCAGCGACATGTCGACGGTGCCCACCGACGTGGACGTGGGCGTGCCCTGTGCGTTGAACAGACCGCCTTCAACGATTTCGACCGGGATATCTTCGTAGTCGAACACGCCGTCCTGCGGCTCAAACGAGCCCACCGTCCAGAGCTGGTTGCCGGCCTGGTCGTAGGTGAAGAAGGCGAAGAAGAAGGTGTTGACCTGCGGGATGTAGTCGACCAGCAGACCCTTGTTGCGCGCCGGACCATCGCCGAACACGCCCCAGGAGCCATCGAAGGATTCGTTGATGTGGACAGCGGAAGCCTGGCCGATCATGACGAGCGAGCAGGCGGCCGCGAGCAACGACTTGCGGACATTCAACATGGGGAGAACCTCGAGAGCGGGGAGAAGAGAGGCCGGAACGACGCCGACGCCGCGCAAGATTAAGTCGGCAAATTTGCCGAAAGACTTCGGATTCGTGACAACCCGATGACAGATCGGAATGGGGTGTCATGCTTGACCGAGCCAGCGATGCGCCCACTGGACGCAAGGGGCTGGCTCGAGATGGTCCGAACCGAACGGGTGCGCACCCGCCCCGCACCGCGATGCTCGCCGAGCAAGCGGAGTAACCATCCCCCGGCAAAGCCGGGGGCTTTCATGATGTGAGCCGCTCAAAGCGGCTGGTGGCGGCGCTACCGCGCTGCCACTGAGGTGGGCCACCCTTCGGTGGCTGGGTTATCGCAGCAGGCC
>JAGRJY010000119.1 GCA_020442465.1 Lysobacterales bacterium | reverse complement strand
TCCGACGGATTGTCATTGTGGTCATGATTGCGGTGATGGACGGTCAGTTCCCGCAGGTTGGCGCGGGTAAACTCTCTTCCACATCGTCCGCAGATCCACGGGTACAACTTCAGGGCTCTCTCGCGATAGCCGCGCTCGCGCTCTTCACTCTGTCGACGCGCATTCGCAACGACCTCATCAAGCCCGCTGACTTTCGGCTTATGCTCGCGTGCCATCGAAAGCTCCTTCAGCTCAACAGAATCTTTGCGGAGCGGTCCGGCCCAATTTCTTGAGCGGTAAACATACTATGCGAGCTGCAGCAGGTACGGCTCAACGTCTGCATACCATCTGGCTTGCGCTTAACTACACAGCAACTCCCAGTTCGAGCCGTCTTCCGGGTTGTCGTCGTGATCGTGATTGCGGTGGTGCACGGTGAGCTCGTGCAGGTTGCCGCGATCGAAACTGCGGCCGCAGCGGCCACACACCCAGGGATAGAGCTTCAGTGCACGTTCGCGATAGCCACGCTGGCGTGCTTCGCTCTCGGCACGTGCGCGCGCCACGATGGCATCGAGACGCGCCGGGTCGGGCTTGCGGGCGGTCATCGCCCGTCGTCCCTGGGCAGGCCGCCGACGACGCGGCTGTGGCCGCCCGGTGGGGCCCGGCGTTCTGAACCCCGTTGCGGAGCGACGCCGGTCGCTGAAGCCGTCGGCCGGGCAAGCGCAACGGGGAGCGCGCCCGCTCCGGGCAAGTGGCTGCCGACTGGCACTTTGCCCATCACTAGTACTCGGGCAAACGATCGATGCCGCGTTCTCGCTTGGCGGCGGCAACGATGTCGGCAGCGTCGGCGGCAAGCCGGTGCGCGTCGTACATCACACCGGCTTTCACCGTGTAGGCGACGCCGCCGACCCGGCGCACCGAGCCGTCAGCGGCGAGCTGCGGAAACCCCTGGGCGTAGAGCAGCTTCAGGTTGGCCAGCGGGTTGCCGTCGACGATCAGCAGGTCGGCCGCCTTGCCGACTTCGACGCTGCCGGTTTCGGCATCGATGCCGAGGGCCTGGGCGCCATGCAGGGTGGCGGCACGGATCACTTCGAGCGGATGGAAGCCGGCTTCGCGCAGCATTTCCAGCTCGGCAATGGTGCCGAAACCATAGGTCTTGTAGATGTAGCCGGAATCGGAGCCGACCGTGACCCGCCCGCCGCGGTTCTTGAAGTCGTTGACGAAGGCCATCCAGCGTCGGTAGTTGTCGCGCCAGACCAGCTCCTCTTCGGTGCCCCAGTCGAAGAAGTAGCTGCCGTGGCTGGTCTTGCTCGGGGTGAAGAACGCCCACAGCGCGGGATGGGTGAAGCGTTCGTGCCACTCGGCGCGACGCTCACGCATCACGTCGCGCGAAGCCGAGTAGATGCCGAAGGTGGGGTCGATGGTCAGCCCGAGCTCGAGCAGCTCCTTCATTACCGCCTCGTAGCGGGCGCTGCCCGGCGCGGCGGCCTGGGCCCAGAGCTTGCCGGCCTCGGTGAACCGGTGCTGCTCGTCGAAGTAGTTGTAGTCGGCCGGATAGTCCTGCACGGTGCGGCCGTCGAACAGCGCCTCGGGCAGGCCGTACCAGTGTTCCATCGTGGTCAGTCCCCAGCGGGCGGTAGTCAGCACGTTGACGCGCGCGACATCGAGCTGGGCGTGGTGACAGGCGATGCCGCCGCCGAGCTTGCGCATTTCCTCGAACGCCGCCTGCAGCACATCGGGCCGGTAGCCGAAGCATTTCATGCCGCGGGCGCCGCGCTTCATCGCGTCGCGCACCCAGGCGCGCGCATCCTCGGCGGTGGTCATCGGCGCCTCGCGCCCCTGGCCGAAGAACACGTAGGGCACGATGCGCGGCGCGACGATCTCGTTGCGCGCCGAACGGCGCATTTCCGACACGCACCAGTCGAGTCCGTTGCCGCAGCCGGGATCGCGCACCGTGGTGATGCCGTGCGCCATCCACAGCCTGTAGACGTAGTCCGCGGGAACGCCCTGTTCATCGCCGCCGATGTGTCCGTGCAGGTCGATCAGCCCAGGCAGCACGTAGTGGCCGGTCAGCACGCGCTCTTCGCCGTCGGCGTCGAGGGTCAGGCGGTCGGGACCGGTCGCGGCGCGAATGCGATCGATGCGCCCGCCACGGATGGAGATGTCGACGGGACCGTAGGGCGGCGATCCGGTGCCATCGACCAGGATGACCTCGCGCAGGATCAGCTGCGCAAACGGGCCCTCACCCTGGTCGCGCGCCGTGCCCGGTGCAATCGCTGCGGCCACCGGCATGGCCCAGGCGCAGGCGAGCAGCACCGGGCACAGGCCCGCGACGACTTGAAGAACGAGACGCTGGAAGACCGGCATGGACACATCCTCGGCGAGGCAGGCAGATGGCTCAGCATAGCCGCCCGCAAGCGGAACGCGTGCTCAGCCGGCGGAGCGCGGTTCGCGATTCGCGGTGCGCGGACATGCCTGATGACGACTCGCCCGGCATGCAGGGCGTCACGGCTCGCTCAGAAGCCGAACTGGAGGAAACCGCCGTCGACGGCCAGGCAGCTGCCGGTGATGTAGCTGGACGCCGGCAGGCACAGG
>JAGRJY010000118.1 GCA_020442465.1 Lysobacterales bacterium | reverse complement strand
TCGCGGATTCCGGACGGGAATACAGCGTCGGCGGCGCACCGAGGGCGCGCACTCTACGCGATGTCGGTCGAGTGCGCCAGCGTGGGACCTGGCCCGCCGCAGGGTTCGTTCACCTCGTCGCCGGTCGGCGCGACGGCGCAGCACGCTGCCTGTCCGGTGCGGTTGCATCCATGCCTCGCCCGCGCGGTCGGCGCGGGCGAGGCGGGTCGAAGCGGTCGCCGGTTCAACGCGGGTCGGGCACGAAGCCGATCGGGAACGGGTCCGGCAGGCCGCCGTAGTCGCGACGATGGGGGCGAATGATGCCGGCAGCGACCAGGTTGGCGCGGCTGTCGTAGAACAGCGAATCGACCTGCTCCGGGCGTCGGCTGGCGCGTTCGAACGCGACCTGGCGGGCCGGATCGTAGCGGCGATCGCCATGGGCGGTGCCCAGCGACTGCGACTTGCCGGCGGCGCGATCGGCTTCGCCGGCGAGCGGCGGGCCGGCCGGGGCGGCGGGCTGCGGGGCGGACGAGGCGCCCGACTTGGCGTCACGCGGGCTGCGTCCGAACAGGCGCAGGTCGTCGCGCCAGTCGCGGGTTGCGCGTTCACGAAACACCGCGATTCCGATCACGCCCACGTTATCCGGACGATCGGTGCGTGCGGCATAGCTGTCGGGCAGGGCGGCAAAGCGGAACTCGGCCACCGACGACAGGCTCTTGCGCCAGCCGCGCACCTCGGTCGACTGCCACGGGCCGAGCACATAGCCCGACTGCTCGGGCGAGGCGGTCTCGCCGGTCACTGCATTCACCCCGTCGACCGAGAGCACGACGAGCACGCGCTCGGAAGAGCGGTTCTGCAGCACCACGGCGTAGCGGTGGTTGTAGCGGCCGGCGATGTGGTAACGACCCTGGTGCGGGTACTGCTGCAGCAGCTCGCCGGTGTCGAGATCGCGCACGCTCAGCGACACGAGATCCGCATGGCCAGCGGCGGCGGGTCGTGCCATCGCCAGCCACAGCAGGGCGAACAGGGCCAGCAGGATGGCCGGGGCGGTACGAACGGTGGTGCGGACAGCAGAGGCAGAGCGCGTCATGGTCGAGTCCTCCTTCGGGGGCTTCGAACCATGAAACGCTCGGGCGGCGCGGCTGGGGTTGATGCGGCGGCGGGGCCCGGCCCTGGCCGACCCGGGCTTCAGCGATCAGACAGCTTTCCGACGCCGACCGCCAGCGTGTCGAAGAGCACCGCAGGAGTCGTCGCGTCGTGCCTACGCCTCGCGCCCCGCGCTTCGCAGCGCGGCGCGCCTCAGGGCTGGACGAACTCCGCGTCCTGGATGAACTCGATGCCGCGATCGGTCAACTCCATGCGGAAGGCCGATCCCTTGAACGTCTTCGCGTAGGACGCGCGCATCAGGGTGGCCTGCAGCGCCAGCTCGTCGCGCTCCTCGCCCTCCGGCATGGCTTCGACGACCTGGTCGATGCCGTCGGCGATCACTTCGTAGATGCGGCTGCCGGCGGCGACATGCAGCAGCGGCTGGTAGCCCGGGTCGGACTTGAGCCGTTGCGGCAAGGTGTCGGCGGCGGCATCCCCGACCGCGAGGCCAATCAGTTTCTCGCCGCGCGCGGCATGCACGGTCTGACCCGGCTGCGCGCCCGGCATCGCCGGCAGCGCGACCACTTCGCCCGCCGCGCCGAGTTGCACGTCCGCCAGCTGGGGGATGGCGCTGCGCGCCATGCCGATCAGGCTGTCCGGGTGGTCGGAAGCGATCAGCGTGGTGCCGGTCATGGTCGGCTGCATCGTAGCCGGGTCGAGTTCGAACGCGTCAATCGCCACACGCAGTCCGGAGAACACCGGTGCTGCGGCGAACAGCATCGGCTGGTTGATGCCGAGCTTGGCCTGCTCTGCCGAGGTGTTCAGTCCGGCAAATGCCTCGCAGGCGAACGGCTGCGCGCTGATCTGGTTGGCCAGCGCGGTGACCACCGCGGGAAGCTGGTTCAGGGCCAGCGACAGGCCGAAGTCGAACACCGTGCCCGCTTCGCGCCCGGGGCCGCCCGGCATCGGCGCACGCAGCTTCTTCAGCTCCGCGGCGATAGCCGGGTCGGTGTGCACCACGGTCAGCGCGCTGCTGCCCTGCAGGTCGAACTGGGTGAGCCCCAGACTGATCCGCGGCCACGCGCCGGCGATGCGCCGCGCCTCGGCGAGGCAGGTGGCATCGAGTTCGGGCGCCTCCACCTCCAGTGCCTTGAGGAAGCTCGCCTTCACCGCATCGTCGTCGCGGGTGAATGCGTCGATCAGGGCCAGCGAGTCGACGAAGCCGACGGCGTAGGGCGTGTAGTGCATCTCGTCGGCCAATCGCTGCAGGCGGTTGTCGTCGGCCATGCTGCGTGCGGGGCGATCGATGCCGAGGATGCGTCGCGCCGTCGCGTCGTCGGCGTTGGCGGGCAGCGCGGTGAGGATCAGCTGGCCGTCGATCAGCGCCAGCGCGGGCTGCACCTTGAGGTCGGGCTGGGGCAGGGTCCAGTAGTGCTCATCGCCGACCGGTCGTTCGACCAGCTCGCTGCCTGCCAGGGCCTGCATGCGCTCGACGAAACCGCGCATTTTCTCGACGTCACCCAGCTGGATACGCAGCACCGGCAGCAGGCCCAGGCCGTAGAACGCGCTGCGGCTCTGCAGCGACAGCCCGAGATGCTCGGCGATCTGCTGCGGCGTCTTGCCGGCAAATTCCTGTTCCAGTGCGTCGAACATCGCCAAGGCGCGCTGGGTCTCCGGGTTGTCGCCGTCCTGTGCGGCGATCTTCTTGCGCACGTCGAGAAAGCCCTGTCGATACGCCTCGACGATGCCGGCCGAGGCCGCCATGGTCTGTTCGACCACGGCCTTCGGCGCCGGCTGCAGCGACGCGATCGCGAACGGCGCGTCGGCAGGAATGTAGGTGAGCAGGTCGCGCGCCGCGGCGCTTCCTTCCGGTCCGTGTGCACCCGGCGCCGCACCGCGCTGGTAGAGGGCCCAAGCCAGTCCGGCGACCACCAGGACCAGCACCAGTGCAAGCAGCTTCTTCATCGACGGCACCGAAAGGAAACAGGCGCGGCATGGTAGCAGCTGCCCGGTTCACCCGCCTCGCTTGGCCGCCGAAGCGATACGTTCAGCTGGCCGGCGTGTCGGCGCGCGGGGCGCGCGGCAGAATGGTCGAATGCAAGGGATGAAGCGGGAGAGGGATCGCGACGGAGTGGTCGTGCGGGACGCCGTGCCGGAACGACGTCCGAAGCCGACGCTACGGGAGGAGTGAAGCGCAGGTACTGCGCGGCCAGGCCAAGCGAACTGCTCCCGATGGGTAGCGTGCAGTTCCCTAGAGCCCGAGCCGGTCGCGCAGGTCGTAGTACAGCGCGCCCAGCGCGGTGAACGGCACGCGGAACAGGCGGCCGCCCGGAAACGGATAGTGCGGCAGCGCGGCGAACGCATCGAAGCGCTCGGCCTGGCCACGAATCGCCTCGGCGAGCACGCGGCCGATCAGGTGCGTGTAGGTCACGCCGTGCCCCGAGCAGCCCTGCGAGTAGTACAGGTTGTGGCTGAGCCGGCCAACCTGGGGCAGCCGCGACAGCGTGAGCAGGAAGTTGCCGGTCCAGGCGAACTCGATTTTCACCCCGGCGAGCTGCGGGAACGTGCGCTCGAGATTCGGACGGATCAGCGATTCGATGCGCCGGGGGTCGCGGGCGCCGTAGATGACGCCACCGCCGAAGATCAACCGGCGGTCTTCGGACAGGCGGTAGTAGTCGAGCAGGAAATTGTTGTCCTCGACGCAGTAGTCGGTGGGCAGCACGTCCTGCCAGCGGTCTTCCAGCGGCTCGGTGGCCACCACCTGGGTGCCACAGGGCATCGACTTCGCCGCCAGCTGCGGTTCGAGATCGCCGAGGTAGGCATTGCAGGCGACGATCACGAAGCGCGCGCGCACCACGCCGTCGGCCGTATGCACTCTCGCTTCCTCGCCGCGCTCGATGCGCGTCACCCGGCTGTGCTCGTGGATCACGCCGCCGAGCGATTCCAGCGCCACGGCCTGGCCGAGCGCGAGATTGAGTGGATGGATGTGACCGCCGCTCGGGTCCACCAGCAGTGCCTCGTAGGCGTCCGTGCCAACATGCTGGTGCACCGCTGCGCGGTCGAGCAGCTGCATGCCCGGGTGTCCGAAACGCTCCCACAGCGCCTTGTGCTCGGCCAGCTCATGAACCTTCTTCGCCGTCTTGGCGGCGTAGATGCCGCCGTCCTTGAGCGCACAGCGAATGCCGTACTTGTACACCCGCTCGCGGATGATCTTCGCACCCTCGAACGCCATCGCGCCGAGTGCGGCGGCTGTCTTCGGCCCATGGTTGGCCTCGATCACGTCGAGATCGCGCGAGTAGCTGTGCACGATCTGGCCGCCGTTGCGCCCGGACGCGCCCCAGCCGACCTGTTCGGCCTCCACGACGATGACGCGAAACCCGGCTTCCGCCAGATGCAGCGCCGAGGAGAGCCCGGTGTAGCCGGCACCGACGACGCACACGTCGGCGTCGTGGTCGCCCCGCAGCGGCGGCCGATCGGGCTGTGGATGGGCGCTGGCGGCGTAGTAGCTGGGGGCGTGGGCCATGGTCGTGCGCGGCGTCGATGTTCAGCGCGACAATGTAGCAGCAGGCCCGGACATTCGCCGCACGGATTCGCGCGCAGGCGGCACTGCGCCAGGGCCTGCTGGTGTCACGAATCCCGCGCCGGGGCGACATGCACAAATGCCGCGGGTGATTGCAGGGCGATGGTCCTGCGCGCGAGGCGACGGAGC
>JAGRJY010000117.1 GCA_020442465.1 Lysobacterales bacterium | reverse complement strand
GCAGGAAGACCTGGCACAGCCCGGCCACCGACGTACTGGCCGAGGGCCTGCTGATCCTCGCCTGGGTCGCACTCTGGCGTCCCGCCGAAGTCGCCCTGTTCGACCACTGGGAAAACCGCGAGAACCGTCGACAGCTGGAGCGGCTCGCCAAGGTGAAACTCCGCTTTGTTCGCGAAGGCGATTCACCCGAAATCACACTGCGCTGACGGAGACAGGTTTCGCGTCGGTCGTTTCCGGTCATCGCCCAAGGCGTGGACATCCAGACCTTCGCAACTGACGGTTGGGCTTGTCCCGGCAAACCCTTGATGGTTCGCGGCGACGATACAAGCTGCTCCGAGGTCCAGATGAGCCCGCTGTCGAAACCCGAACTCGACGACGCACTGGACGCACGCAAAGCGCGACTTCAGCACGTGGCAACCCTGAAACCCATCGAGGTGCGCGCCCAGCACTGGCGCAATATCCGCGGAACTACCGACCACTGCGTCGACGCGCGCTTCCTGCGTGGATGGACGTGGGGCAAGGAGGGGCTGGTGATCGAAGTCGCACCGCGCCGCCACTCTGGCCATCGCTACTACAAGGTGGAAACAGTCGACGACTGCCGCGACCTCGCCAGCGCCGACACCATCCGGCTGACGGCACGAAGCGGTGACGCCGCCGTCTGCGGCCGTCCGGGCGACAAGCTGATGATGAAGGACGAATCGACGGCGGAGCTACGCAGGATCGCAGCCGCAGCCGGAGCAGCAGCAGCGGTTCCGCCCCAGAGCCACGTCAGCCGCCTCGCATTGGAACGTGGCTGCGAGATCAGCAAGCTGGCGCCGCTGCCATAAGCGATATCTGACTCGGGAAGCTCCAGGATCAGAACGTACCCTGCCGCCAGCGCCACCGCCCCGTAGGCTGGCAGTGACGAAGTTATCCCAACCGCCTCCTGGCCAACGTCGCGATTGACGATACGAGCACCACCACCGGAACCGCGCTCGGGGTTCGCAAGCTCACCCAACCCACGCGCCGCTATTCGTCGCGACGTTGCTCACGCTGCTCCGCCTGCGCCGCGAAATACGACAGGTTGGGATGGTGCTGCTCGCGCGCCAGCGACAGGGCGCGCTGGCTGGCTTCGCCAGCGTCGGCCGAACGGCCTGCCGCCGCATAGCAATCGGCGAGGCTGTCCCACGCGTTGGCGGAATGCGGATGTTCGCGCACTACGCGCTGGAAAATCGCCACGGCGGCGTCGACATCGCGATCAGTTTCAGCGCCAAGCAGGTAATAGCCGTAGTCGTTCAGTGCTGACTCGGGAACGGGCAAGGTCCAGCCGAGCACCTTCGAGAGCTTCGCGTAGTGAGCCTCGATGGCATCCAGGCCTTCACCCATGCGGTCGGGATGAAAACGGTAGTCGGAGTACAGCGCGCGCAGTGCGTCGATGATCGCCACCAGCGCAATACCGGTATGGCTCTCATCCGGATAGCTGCGCGCCTTCCAGCGCAGGCCTGCCGGCCCATGCTGGCGGAAGGTGGCGGTCAGCGCCTCGTCGGCCGCCAGCGCGCCACCGCGGTCATCGGAATAGCCGAAGTAGGCAAAAGCGCGCATCGACTGCGTTTTTGCGAACGCCGCCTCCAGTTCGCGGCGCGGCAGGCCGTTATCCCAGTCGAGGCTGGGACTGAAGGCGAAATAGGCGCGAAAGCCATCCGCCGCGACTGCCAGCTCATGCAGCGCGAACTGCGCCGACGCCGAATGTCCGACCAGCGTGCGGAAGCCGCCAGTGCGCCACTGCCGGCGAACGGCAGGAATCAGCTCGTCACGCAGGAAGCGCTCGAAGTTCGCCGCGCCGCCACCGCCAACCCAGGCTTCGGCCCAGTCGGTCTGCGTGTAGTCGCGCAGGCGATTGCCGGCCTCCACGCCCACCACGATGGTTGGTGGCATTTCGCCATTGCGGGCGAGGAAATCGACTGTCGTCGCCGTGTGTGCGAACTGGCTCTGCGCATCCAGGACGTAGAGCACCGGATAACGCTCGTCCGGCGACGTCCCGTAGCCCTCTGGCAGCGCCACTGTGTAGCGACGATCCTCATCCAGCACGCTTGAATGCAGCACATGTGTTTCGCCGATCACCATCGGCTCCGGCAACGCGCCCGCGCGGATCGGGGTTGAAACAAGCAGCAAACAGGCAAGCAGCAGTCGTTGGATCACGGCGTCCATTCCATCAGATTCCGATCACGACATGGGGCGAACACCCGGCGAACTCAAGCTGCGGGACGACTGACAACCTGCAAGCATCCGGACATCGCCATCGCGGCAACGACCGCTGCACCATCAATAGCAAGCCCGAACACATCGGCGCCTGGATCAACCCCGACCCGGCCAAGCTCGACGCGCTCTACGCCCTCTTCGACGACAAAGCCAAGCCCTACCACGAGCATCGGCTGGCGGCGTGAACCAGCGGCACCTTGCCCATTGCCACCATCGGTGTGCTCGCCTCTAATGGCGCGATCTGTCTGTTGGGAAACGTGCCATGTGGCTCTACCTGATTCTTGGCATCCTTGGCCTGCTGGTTGGCGGGTTCATCTGGGGGCTGGTTCGCATACGTCACGGCTACGCGCAGTCCGAGCAGGAAATTGCCAAGGTTCGCCTCGAAGATATTCCCGCACTCGCGCAGCGGTGCGCCAATGTGTTCAAGGAAAGCTTCAACGAGACACTGGACCTGAACGACTTCGAGACCAGTGCCCGTAACTTGTCGGGGCGCCTCGACCAGCACGAAACTTTGAAGGCGCCGTTCGCTACCGATGACTTCTACTGGCGATTCGTCCTGCACACCGGCGCGTTTCTCGGCGAGCTGATACGCGTGCATGCGGGCGGCAGCTGGGCCCACGACGACGAGGGCGGCGCGCCGATCATGAAGGTCGCCACCCGCGAGGGCGACGTGACGACCTACCCGTTCGACAAGATCCTCAAGCACATGCAGGTGGGCGACCGTGGCGACATCTATGCGTTCCTGCACACCTCGCTGCGGATGGATGAAGTGGTGGCCGATGTGGCGAAGGACGCCGAGCCGGGCGAATAGCAGCGATCGGGGAGGCGAACGTCAATCTCCTCCCCTGGCTTGAGACAGACCGGCCAAGACCGCTCACGCATGGCGGCGCTTGACGCAAGCGCGGGCGAGTGGTCCAAAGGAGCCGTCACCGCGATGGAGATTGGTGCGATGTGCTACTCAGCAATGATCTATGCCGACTGGCTCAAGTTTCTTCGGGTCACCGGCGCTGACATGAGTTACGACGACTTCGTTGAGAAGTACTGGGAGCGTCGTCAACGGCCGCTGCTGAAGATTCCGAAAGGCGTTGATCTGGGTTTCCTGCATCCGAGGAACGAGCAGGAACGACAGATCAAGGCGCTGATCGATGCCTACGACGCGCAGCAGGTGACGAAGCTGGAGCAGGAGCTGTTCCAGCAGACCCGGCGCCTCAACGATGCCGAGCGCGCGCTGAAGGTGAAGGAAACGAAGAAGGCGCTCAATGAGCAGCGCATTGCCGGCAACAAGATCGAGGCGGCGAAGCGTCGGCTGGCTGACCTGCGACGCACCGAGCCGGAAGACCGCGACAGCCGCATCTTTCCGCAGGTGTATGCGCCGGTGATGGT
>JAGRJY010000116.1 GCA_020442465.1 Lysobacterales bacterium | reverse complement strand
GAATCGGTGCCCCAGAGGATGTTGTCTTCGCCCAGGTGCACCAGCAGCTTGCCCAGCGCATGGGCGGCCGAATCGGGGTCGCGCATCAGGAATCGCCACGTCGAACCGAGCTCGGCGAAGACGTTGTGTTGCGGGCCGAGGTTCGCAGCACGCACCGACGTGATCAGCGCATCGATGCCGTCGATGCGCGCACTGTCGTAGGGCCCTTCGGGTTTCCCGGTGACGAAGCCGGCGTGGTAGATCAGGAAGTTCACATCGCGAAAGCGCTTGGCGACGCGGCCGATCTCGTGGCAGGTGCTGTGTTCGTAAGACTGTGGTCCGAACGGCAAGCCCTTGTGAATCGCCACGTTGCGCACCTTCAGCCGGCGCGCCTCCTCGATCATGCGCAAGCCGACATCGTCGTCGAGGAAGAAGCCCTTTCCGTCAGGTCCCCACTGGGTATAGGTCTTCCATGCCGCGATCGAGAAGGTGCTGGCCAGACGCTCCATGTCTTCGACATCGCCGGCCTGGTTGGGATTGACCCGGCCATGCAGATACAGGCGGTGGGTGCCCTGCAGTCGTTCGACCACGGCGGCGGTCGCTGCCGCCTCCTCGATGGTGAGTGGCTGGCCGGCTCGCGTCGACGGGACGAAGCTCAACACCGTGAGATCGGTGTCCGAATCGAGAAAGATGTCCTGGATGAATGCGTCGGGACCGAGGCATTGCAGGTGATCGAGATTGCCCGGCAGCGCTGCGGCTGCACAACCCTGGGTTTGGGTGAAGGAGAGCGGCCTGGCGCCCTCGGGGAGTTCGCGGGTCCAGGCGCCGGTGGGATTCACGAAATGACCCTGTACATCGAAGATGAACTCGCTGCCGGCAACCTCGGACTCGGCCCGCGCGGCGTCTTCGGCAGCGTCTGCGCCCACCGCGTAGTAGCCGCCGCGCTTGCCGGCGGCGGCGAATGTTTCGTTGAAGCAGAGCAGCGTGCTCGCCGCACCACAGGCCGAGGTCAGGAAACTGCGGCGGTCCTGCCGCGCGCGCCGGGCCAGGCGATCGGCCTGTTCGAGCGCGGAGCGGTTGGCAACGTGATGCACCCGGTCCAGCGGCACCGGTTCGAATTCACCGTTGCTGGTCGAGTCGAGCTTGATCGGCAGGCGCAGGCCCTCTGGATCGGTTCGATCGCCCATGACGTAGCCCCCCGCATTTCGACACGTCGAGACTAAACCTGTACGGGCGCGCGTGCAGTGCCAAAAGGCATGCGTCTGCGCCGAAGTGCGCTACTCGCCCACCGGAATCAGGAGCACCGCCCGCTTGGTGAGCGACGGAAGCCGCTGCGCCACCGAGCCGACCAGCACGTTGGCGAAATTCGAGCGCCCCTTGGTGCCCAGCACGATCATGTCGGCGCCGATCTCTTCGGCGTAGTCGGCGATCTCGTGCGCGGTTGGGCCAATCCGCACCACGCTGGTGTAATCGGTGCCGTGCTTGGAAAGATGCTGTTCGGCTCGAAGCAACTCGTTACGGCCGAGCTTGTCCAGCATCGGTCCGTCCATGCCGGCGGTGAGACCGAACGCGTCGGCGTGCGCGATGGGCTGCTGGACGTTCACCAAGTGAATGGCATGGTCGCCGCCCCAGTCGCGGCAAAGGCCCAGCAGTCGCTCGAGGGCGTGCTGCGAGGCGTCCGATCCGTCGCTGGCGATCAACAAGCGCATGGCGTTCTCCTCAGGGGAAGGGCATGGCGAGGAGGATAAGGCCAATCGATGCTCGCGATTTGATGCGCATCAACTCGAACGACTGAGACCACCCCGCCTTCGGGGGTGGCCACGCGCCGTTGCAGTCAGGGTTCGTCGACCTCCTCGAAGCCGCTTTCGAACACGCGATTGCCCAAGGCAAGCACGGGAACGGCGGTGATCGGCTCGCTTCGTTCCGACTCGACGCCGTCGGCAGAGTAGGAGGCGACCGCATAACGCCTGGGCGCCCCGAACTGCGAGGTCAGATCGAGAAATCCGTTGACCAGGCTCGAACCGAGCGGCCACCAGGTGCCGTCGCCGTCCTCGACATAGATGCGGAAGCCGACCACGCGGTCATCCCCCGTGTAGGGCCAGGTCAGCTGCACGAACGGAACGTTGGGAATGAGCTCACTGCGCACAGGGCCGGGTACGGCGAGGCCGGCGAAATCAAGACGCTCCTCGTTGTTGCTGCCGTCCGTGTCGGTGCCGGCGCTCTCGGTCACGATGCGCGCGTACAGCGTGTGCGCATCATTGGTCGAGATGTCGGCGGGAACCGTGATGGTGGGTGCCTCGGCGAAACGTTCCGCGGGAGCCAGCGCCGGAAGCGCGAGGCTGAGCAGGGGCGGCCCCGAGCCAGCGGGGTCGTCCAGGCGGACCTCCAGCCGCGCAGGCCCCATGCTTGCGGGCAGATAGCCCTTGCCCCGATTCGCGACGGCGAGGAAGAGTTGAAGGCTTTCGCCGCCCACAGGTCGACCAATGGAAGACAGCTGCTCGATAGCGAAGTCCGGGCCACCCTCCAGCGCGTTGAACTGAAGTCCGCCCGTCACCGCCGCCTGCTTGGAGGCTGGCGCTACACCGGTGTATCCCACCGATTTCAAGACGGCGCGAAGGGGGGCGGGAATGGGCGGCACCGAAGGCACGCCCAATGCAATCGTTTCCCCGGTCTTGCGGTTGTAGGTCGCCGTGTGGCCGAAGTACATCGCGCCGTCGTTGGTGATCGGTGACATGTAGGCGCGCGTGCTCTGGAAGCTGGTTTCCAGTCGCACCAGGTCGCCGCTGATCAAGGCGGTACCGAGCGGGTCGCCGGGCTGGCTTGCGCCGTTGGTTTCGCCCGCGCCGAGGTGCAGGGCGCGCATCACGATGGATGGCTCGCCACCGGTGTCGACGATGATGGGCTTCTCTCCGTAGATCGAGCGGCTTCCGGGCAGGCTCACGCGTCTCCAGCTGAAGCCACAGTTTCCGGCTGTGCAGGTGGCAAATGAAGTGTGGAGGGCCTGTCGCGTACCAAGAAACCCGGTGTCGCCATCCGCCCGCGTGAACGCGATGTACAGTGATGAAGGTGCCTTGGCCAGAAGCGAAGGTGCGACCACCCCGGTGGGCACGTTGCCTGCGCTGGCGGCGCTGCCAGCGCCAATCACCCGGTACCACAGCTGTCTCGCGTCGGGATTCGCCTGGATGGCCGTGCTGCTGCCGGGTTCCGTGTTGCGCACCCAGATGACGGCCGGGTTCGCGCCCAGGTACGAGACGCTGGGTGTGAGGTCGAGCACGCGCGCAAGGGTGGGCGCCACGCTGGTGGGCGTCTCCCACGCACCGTCGGCAAAGTAGGCGTGCATGATCACCGACTTCTGCAGTCCGCCCGCGTCCCTTGAGAAGCGCTGCCAGACCAGGCTGACCTCTCCGGCGGCAGGGCAGTCCACGTCGCCCGCAAAACAGGGCGCGATGGCCGGATGGGCTTCGCCGGCCGCCGAGAGTGCCGGGGTGAGTTCGGCCTTGGGTGACCAGGCGCGACCATCCCAATGTGACCACACCAGATGCTGGTTCTGCTCGCGTCTCGGGTTGTCGGTGGTCGTGAAGGTGGCTCGATCGAGCGCACTTTCCACCCAGACTGCTACCGCGCGGTTGACGTCGTAGTACGCGATGCGCGGATGCCGGATCGCCGGAGCATCCGAGAGCACCGTCGACACGTCGTCGGGTGTCGAGTCGAACAGGCGCGTCGCCTGAAGCGTGTGGGTGTCGTCGAGTGCGAGAAGGTGGCCGTTGCCGTCGCGATCGTAGGCAGCGAACGGATGGCGAACCAGGCGCCGTGCGTCGTCGATGCTGAAGATGGGCAGCGATCCCTTGCTGTGTTGGTCGGGGCCATCCCAGCCGGAACAGTTGGTCGGGTTCTGGGCGTCGACGAAGTTTTCCTCGAACGTGATCACCGGCGTCGGGCAGAACGGGCACGGGTCGAAGTAGCCGCCGAAGTCGAGCTTGAAGCGGAAGCAGGGCTCGATGTTCTGGGGTTCGTTGTCGATGACTTCGACCGGCAGTTCGCTGACTGCGCTGCCGACGAAATAGGCGCCGGCATCGAACAGGAGACCGAACAGCACGTCGATATCGACGCCGACGTAGATCATGAGCGCGAACGCGGCCGCTGCACGCATGTTCACGACTTCGCCATCGGGGCCGACCGCGAGCGTGCCCCCGAGGAAGTACTCGGCGGCGATGCGCAGATCGGCATATACCTCGGCCGAGAAGACTTCGGGGATGCCCCAGTACCAGCGGATCAGCGGAATCGTGATGTCGAGGATGGTTTCCCAACTGTTGCTTCCGATCGTCGTGGTCGTCGGCGAGTTCGCGTCGATCGGTGCGGTGCCCACGTCATCCGCGGGCTGCGAGAACTGCTCGGCCACATCGGCTTCGAACGCGCGGGTCTGCGCGGTCGAGATGCCGCCGATCACCCAGTCGTCGATCGAGCGGAAGTTGCTCGCCGCATTGACGCGCGGCTCGGCAGGCTCGGGTTGTTCGCCGAGGATTGGCGGAATGGGGTCCGATTCGGTCGCGTCGTCGGCATAGATGCGCTTGCTGCGAAGGCGCACCGCAGCAATGTTCTCGTCTGCGATCGCCATGTCGGTGAAGCTCGAGAAGTACGCGGGTGGGTCGTCCCAGTGGAAGCAGACTTCGCGGTCACCGGTGTGACCCAGAGCATTCTCGACTTCGATCAGGCCGCAGCGCTTGTGCTCTCCGGCGTTGAGATACAGATCGTCGGGCGTACGCATTTGCACCCGGAGCGGGCCGAATGTTCCCAGCGGGTCCTGGGTCAACTCCCAGCGTTCGACCTGCGGGTCTTCGAGTCCGCAGCCCGCGTCGTTCTGTTGAAAGAATGCGCCGGCCGTGAACCAGGTGCCATCCTTGTCCTGCATCCGCAGCCGGGCGCTCACCAGCGAGCCGGCGGCCCCCGGCGTGTGATCGAAGCCGATGGCCCGCATCGGTGCTTCGAACGGGTCGAACAGTCGAGTTGCCGTCATGCGGCTGTAATTGATGAAGGGGCCGAATGTGGTGCTGCGCCGTCCTTCCGTCAGGAAGGGAATCGGCGACGTCGTACCGTTCTCGTGGATGCTCCACATCCGCGGTGGCCCGATGCTCACGACGGGATTGGGACCGGTGACGCGCGGAACCTCGTAGACAAGATTGGCCGAGGTCTGGAAGTTCTGCCATGGCCCCAGATCAGGCGCGCGCTGCCGGATGTTCCACTCCTCGGTGTCGAGGTCGTAGCGCACCTGCCATTCGCCGGGAATCTCGTGGCCCTCGGCATCGCGGTAGCCGGCGCCGGTATGCAGGGTGTAGACCTTCAGGGTGAACTCGATCTTCGACGCGTTGACGTAGTTGCACGATTGGCGCGGCTGTCCCTGGCCGTCGATGATTGTCTGGCAAACCGGCTCGAGCCGCGCGACCTGCAGATCCGGCACCGCGAAGATCCCGTCTTCCAGATTGCTTTGCAGCAGAAACTCCGCGCGCCCGTCCGCTGCAGTGACGCGGCGCGAGAACGAGGGGCCGCACTCGGGCTTGGGAATGACCGCCTGGTAGCCGGGTGAGGGTTCGGCCTGCAGGTTGCTGAACACCTGGTTTGCCTGGAGCGAACCCCAGCTGCGCTCATGGTCGTGGAACAGCGCGATGCCCTGGCCCGAAGCGCACAGGCCGGAGTCGCACTCCGGCAGGGCGATCACGTCGGGGCCGAGGTCGACCTGCGGCAGCAGCAGGGGTGCTTCGGCAGTGACGAGAGCCAATGCGCCCGCGAGTGGCCGGGTCTCGCCGGGCAGGCGTTCGCGAACCACGATGTTCAGGTCGGCCTGATCATCGTGGTCGGTGGTGGTCTGCAGTCCGCCGACTTCGATCGAGACGCGTTCCGGCCGGCCATGCGGACCATCCCGCTCGGTGAGCAGCACGATGCTGCCGCTGCCCGGGCTGACGCGCGCACTCATGGAGCCGAACGAAGGCGCCTGCACTTCAGCGTTGACGTTGCCGGACGCGTCGACGCTGATGCTCGGTGCACTGAGTGGGACCAGGGCGCCGTCGGGTCCGCGCCAGTAGGGCTTGATGTCGAGGTCTTCGGGGGAGGTGAGTCCGTCCAGGTTGAGCTGACCGCTGATGCTGGTTCGCTCCCCCGGGCGAAGTACCGGTTGCGAGCTTTGGAACGGCGAGGGCAGCGCGAAGATTCCGCTGCGTGGAGGCTGGACGAGTAGCGGCTGAACCGTTCGCTGCGCCACTGCACCGTCCGAGCCGTGCAGCTCGACGATCAGGTCGACGCTTGCGGGCAGACTGGCGGGAACGTCTCCGGGCAGCCGTGGCTTCAAGGTGATGCTGTCGCTGTCGACGCTGCGCGGTCCGAAGATCACTCGCCCTGCGTAAGTCAGCGTCAGGCGGCCGGTCGCGGCGTGGTCGACGCGCACGTCGAGCAGGTCACCCGCGCGCGCGTCGCCCAGCAGCAGCACGTCGATCTGTGGCAGCACTCGAAACGGCTGGACGTAGTCGGTCACGAGGCCGAACTGATCGTGTACCAGACGCAGCTTGCGGTTGCCCGGCGCAAAAGTCGGCACGGTGAAGTTCGTCCGATCATTGACGCGCGCCGCGGTGAAGCTGTGTACCGTGGTGTAGCCGCTGTTCGAAATCTGCACCTGGTATTCACGGCCGACCACGAGACCTTGGGCATAGAGCTCGATCTGCTGCCCGGGTGAGGCGGCACTGGGTGTGACGGTGGCACCCACCGGATCGTCGAACTGGGCGAGCGCAGGTCTGGCACCAGCGGCGAGAACCGCCGAGAGGATCAGGCCGAAGAGAGGCGGGAAGCGACGGGACATGGCGAACTCCGGGGTTGCTCGAAAGCCTCCACGGGAAAAGCGTCAGTGCGGGGCCAAGCTCAGGCTGCTCGTCGGTGCGTCCCCGCCGAGTGGCTCGCGAGCGCGCCGTGCGGCGACGCTCGAACCGGCCGCGTCAGGGGCCGGTGCCCGCCAGGCTGCGCGCTTCGACCAGCCAGCTGCGCAGCATGGCCTCGTCTTCGGCGATGCGGTGCGCGTGCGTCATCAGCTGGTCCAGCGCCTTTTGTACCGCAGCGGCACCGGCTGCCGCTTCGCCAAGGTGAGCCTGGAGATTGCCGCGCAAACCTCGGTAGGTGATCGCATGGGCGTCGATATCAGACGCAAGGCTGGGACGCCGCGAGAGGGCCTCATCGAGCGCGCTTCGCACGCCTTCCCAATCCGAAGCGCGGTGAAGCAGGCGCGCGCGCACCATCAGCGCGCGAGTGAGGTAGCCCATGTTCAGCTGTCGCATCATCGTCTCCGCGGCGTCCAGTGACGTGCGTGCCTGATCCAGCTGATCGCGATCAAGCGCAAGTAGCGCTCTGAAGTACAAGATGTGCGCGTGGATCTCCTGCGGGGGCTTGAAGTACTGATCGGCCACCTCCTGGGCGCGATCGATGGCAGCTGCACTCTCGTCGAACCGCTTGAGTCGGCGCAGCGAGCCGGCGACGCTGGTCTGGATCCAGGCGATGCGCGCAATCGGCGGATCAGGGGTCGCGCGGATGGCGGCTTCGGCACTGGCGTAGTGCTCGAGTGCGCCTGAATCGTCGCCGGACTGCGCCAGCGACGCCGCCAGGTTGTAGTGGTCCACGGCCGTTTCAGGCGCGCCGTCGCCGAACAACCGGATGCGGTCAGCGAGGCTTGCCCGCGCCAGCTGCAGCCCTTCCTCATAGCGCCCTTGTTGATTGCGGATATGCATCAGTGACGTGCGCATGGAGAGCGCCAGGCGGGTGTGCTCATCGCTCTGTGGCAGCGTGGCAAGTTCAGCGAGCGCCTGGTCGATGGCATCGCCGGCCGCATCCTGGCGGCCCAGCCGGTTCTCCGCCTGCGACAGCGCAATCAGCGTGTTCACCCGCGCGAGCCGGTCGGCATCGCTGTCTCGGGCGAGGTGGGGCAGGGCGCGCAGCAGCTCGTCTCGGCCTCGATCGGGAACGCCAATGTCGACCAGTGCCGCACCGAGCGCGCCGCGCACCAGAGCGCGTGCCGCCGGATCGGCGGAGAGCTCGTCGTCGATGCGCGACAGCGAAGCGTCGATCCAGTCGAGCACCGAGACTTCGCGACCCTTGCTCAACACCAGCTGGCTCACCCGTCCCAGCGCTGAAGAGAAGAAGTGGCTTGCGCTCTGAGCCCGCTGGGCATGTTGCTCGGATTGGCGCAGAGCTGCTTCGGCCTGCGCTGCCGCGTCCCGGGCCAGCCCGGCCTGCCACAGCGCGACCGACAATCCCACGGAGAGGGCCACCAGGGCGGCGGACACGGTGGCGACCAGCAGGCGGTGTCGTCTCGTGAAGTCAGCCAAGGCACGCCAGCTACCCGGCCGCCGCGCGGTGACCGGGCGATGTTGGCGCAGTGCGACCAGATCATCGGCGAGCGACTGTGCGCTTCCATATCGACGCTGCGGCTGACGTTCGAGTGCCTGCAGCAGCACCGCATCGAAGTCCGCGCGTTGCACGCTTCGCAGCTTGAGGGCCGCGCGCGTCCCGTCGTCGATTCTCGCGCTTGGCGCCGTGATCGGCTGATCGAGCGAGTGCATGGCTGCCGCCAATGAGCTGCTCGAGGTGTCGCGCGGGTGCGCCCCAGTGAGCAGTACGTGCGCCAGGAGTCCCAGTGCGTACACGTCCGTAGCCGTCGACACCGCTTCGCCGAGCAGCTGCTCCGGCGCAGCATAGGCAGGCGTCAGCGCGCGCGCGGCCGTCTCGGTCACGGCGTCCTCGTCGTCATCGAGCAGTTTGGCGATGCCGAAGTCGAGCAGTTTCACCCGCCCCTCGGCGTCCACGAACACGTTCGACGGTTTGATATCGCGATGCAGCACCAGACGCTTGTGTGCATGGTCGACCGCTTCGCACACGGCGACCATGAGTTCGAGTCGAGCATCGAGATCGAGCGCATGCTCACGCGCAAACTCGGTGATGGGCATGCCGTCCACGCACTCCATCGCCAGCCAGGGCCGGCCCTGCGCACTGCCTCCGTCGATCAAACGAGCAATGTACGGATGGTCCAGCGTGGCCAGGATGCGCCGCTCCCGCCGGAAGCGAGCCAACAGCGCGTCGGTGTCGAGGCCGCGCTTCATCCACTTCACTGCGGCCTTCTGCGTTGCGCCCTCGATTTCCCGGTGCGCCGCGTAGACGACGCCCATGCCGCCGCGACCGAGCTCGGCGTCGATGACCCACGTCCCCAGTTCGTTGGGTACTCGCTCTTCCTGGGGCACTTCGAGCCCGAGCCGCTCAGCTGCCCCAGCGAGCGCGGTCGGTACGTCGGAGTCGAACTCTTCGAGCATGCGCTGCAGTTCGGCGGCGATCTCCGGTGCGGACGCGGTGTACTCCTGAATCGCTGCCTGGCGTTGCTCCGAGGGAAGCGCGACAACGCGATCGAACGCTTCGCTCAGCTGCCGAAAGTCGATCATGCGTCGTAGTCCGCCACGTGCAGGCGCAGGAAGGCGCGGGCCTTCACCCAATCACGCTTGAGCGAGCGCTCGGATCGCTGCTGCAGCGCCGCAATCTCGTCGAGACCCAGTCCTGCGAAGAAGCGCAACTCGACGAGGTCGGCGAGCGAAGCGTCTTCGGCGCCCAACGCCCTCAGGGCTGCATCGACGTCCAGCACCTGCTCGGCCCCCTCGGTGGTCGCGCCGATTGCCTGGCTGGCATCTTCAAGCCGGATATCCGGGCGGCCATCACCGCGCTTGGCCGCAGCCTGGGCTCGTGCCACGTCGACCAGGATCTGCCGCATGGCTCTGGCCGCGGTAGCAAAAAAATGTTGCCGATCGACGTAATGCTCGCGTCGGTGAAGTTTGAGATACGCCTCATGCACGAGGGATGTATCGCTGGATGGAAGGCCCGGCATGCGCCCACGTTGGCGTGCGGCCAATGCCCGCAGCTCGTCGTAGGCTGCCGCGTACAGGATGGTCGGGTCCTGGCTGGAACTCCCGGTGGCTGCGAGCAGGAATCGGGTCAGCGCTTCGCTCATGGAAGTCCGTCGGGGTTTGTCAGGTCGTCAAAGTATCGGGTCGGTGGAATTGCGCCAAGAGACCACCGCCACAATGTGTGGGATCCGCTCCGGCTCAGACTGCGGCGCCGCAGTGGCGTGAGGGATCCCGCGCATCTCGGCCCCGAGTCACGCGGCCGCCGGGTTGGGCTCTTCCTGGACGCGCGCTTGACCGATCTGCCTGCGGCGGTCATGGTGCCCATCCTTCGCGCGAACTCGGTCGATGCTCTGGCCCGATGGTCGTCGCCTCTGTGTCGGTCGGCGGTTGGCCACCGACTGTTTCCTGCAAAGGAGTGCGCTCATGTTCCGTTCCAGTCTTCGTCTGCATAGAACAGCCCTGGTCTCCGCATGCGTGTTCGCGCTGGCGGCTTGCGGGTCTTCCTCGAACCAGTCCGGCGCCGGTGATTCGGCGAGCGCCGCGGCCTCGAACGACGTGGCCGCTGCGCCTTCCGCGGACGCGGCCAGCGCTGCGACGGGTGGCGGCGGCGCGCTGCGTTCGTTTGCCGGCGACAACGTGTGCGACATCCTCGCCGTGTCCGTGCTGCAGTCCGAGTTTGGCGCGCCGGCTGAGGTGACCGTGCAGCCCAACCCGTCCAAGCGGGAGTGGCGATGCAGCTACTCGTGGCCGCGGCCCGACGCTGAGGCGCGTCAGCAGGCCGCCATCGAGCAGATGCTGAAGCAGGCCACGCTGCCGCCGGACCAGCGTGGCAAGCTGGACATGCGTGCCATGGCCACCGATTTCAGCGTGTCGGTGGCGCTGACCGAGAGCAAGTCCACGCCGGAGAATTTCGTGCCGGCCAAGCTGGACGACGAACAGCTCGAAGCGCGCATCAAGGTGGCCACCGAGGCGGCGAACAAGCGCCTCACCGACGAGCAGAAGAAGGCGCTGGGCGAGGGGGGTACCGAATCGGTGACGGCGAGAATGATTCGCGCCGCCAATGCCCGTGTCGAACTGGAAGGCGTTGGCGACGCGGCATACTGGATGCCGGCCATGGGCGGTTCGCTGCTGGTGCTGGATGGTGACCTGCAGGTCACCATCTCGCCCCTGCTCGGCGATGACGACGCCTCCAACATGGACGGCGCCAAGCGGGTCTTCGCTGCGTTGGGCAAGTGATTGCCCGCCGTCGCGGGGCGCCCGGCGACCCGCGACGGCGTGATTGACCGGCGCCGGCCTTCTGGCGTACCCTTACGCGCTTATGTCTGCAGGCGTCCCGTCCACCGTCGATGTCTGGCGTGCGATAGGAGCCAGACGGCAGTTCGATGGACAGGCTCCCCTGTCCGCGTTCAAGCGCCTGGGCGAAAGCCTTGCAGACGACGAAGGACGATGCAGCTTCAGCCTGCAGTTCGATCGCGACCGGTTCCAGACTGCGGTGGTGCGCCTCGACGCCGAGGCTGCCTTGCCGTTGATCTGTCAGCGAACGCTCAAGCGTTTCCTGCTGCCGGTGCGGGTCGAGCAGACGCTGGGGCTGATCAGGACCGAGGCTGAGGAAGCCAGCCTGCCACCTGGAGTCGAGCCGCTGCTGGTGCCGGCCGATGGCGAGATGGCGCTGCTGGACTTGGTCGAGGACGAGTTGATTCTTGCGCTGCCGGTGGTTCCCGTGGATCCGGATGGCGAAGTCGAGTGGTCGGGTGAGGACGAGGTCGAAGAGGCCGAGGCCGAACCCCAGCGGGAAAACCCTTTTGCGGCGCTGTCCGCCTTGAAGTCGAACAAGAGTTAGTTGGAGAACACCCATGGCAGTCCAGAAGAGCCGCAAGACCCCCTCGAAGCGTGGCATGCGTCGTTCGCACGATGCGCTCACCGCCAAGCAGCTGGCCACCGACCCGACCAGCGGCGAGACCCACCTTCGTCACCACGTGACCAAGGACGGTTTCTACCGTGGCAAGAAGGTCATCGAAGTGAAGACGGCTGTCGTCGACGAAGAGTAATCCGACGCGGCGAGACAGGCGCCTGGCCGAAGATCGGCCGGCGCAGTGAGAACGGCGGGCGCCCAGTCCGCCGTTTTCGTTTGCAGGAACCCGCACCGGCCTCCGCAGCAGTTATGCTCGGACGACGGTGTCGCAGAGGGATGCAATGATGGCCAGTTCGAACATGCCCTACGCCCGGATCATCGGCACAGGCAGCTACCTGCCGGAACGCGTGCTGACCAACGAAGAGCTGGCGAAGAAAGTCGATACCAGCGACGAGTGGATCCGCAGTCGAACCGGCATCGGCCAGCGTCATGTGGCGGCCGAGGGCCAGACCACCGGTGATCTGGCGTTCGAAGCGGCGAAGCGTGCGCTGGCCGAGGCCAGCGTGCAGGCGAGCGAGATCGACCTGCTGGTGGTCGGAACGACCACGCCGGACATCATCTTCCCGTCGACAGCATGCCTGCTGCAGCATCAGCTTGGCGCCAACGGTTGCGCCGCGTTCGACGTCAACGCGGCGTGTTCGGGTTTCATCTACGCGCTGGGCACTGCCAACAGTTTCATCCGCTCGGGTGCGGCGAAGACCGCCCTGGTGGTCGGCGCCGAGACGCTGACCCGTATGCTCGACTGGAACGATCGCGCGACCTGTGTGCTGTTTGGCGACGGTGCCGGCGCGGTGGTGCTGCGCGCCGACAGCGAGCCGGGCATCCTGTCCACGCATCTGCACGCGGACGGCGGCCACAAGGAGCTGCTGTACAACCCGGTCGGGGTGTCGGTCGGCTTCAAGGACGAGCCAAACCACGGCGTGCGCGTGATGATGACCGGCAATGAAGTGTTCAAGGTGGCCGTCAAGACGCTGGATGCGGTGGTCGAGGAAACGCTCGAAGCCAACGGTCTCGACAAGTCAGAGCTCGACTGGCTCATCCCCCATCAGGCCAACCTGCGCATCATCAGCGCGACGGCGAAACGGCTGGATATGCCGATGGATCGCGTGATCGTCACCGTCGATCGCCACGGCAACACTTCCTCCGCGTCGGTGCCGCTGGCGCTGGACGAGGGCATCCGCACCGGTCGCGTGAAGCGTGGCGAGCTGCTGCTGCTCGAAGCCTTCGGCGGCGGATTCACTTGGGGCTCCGCACTGCTGCGGTACTGATTTTCGCCGCGGCGCGCGCACACACCAGCAGCGTCGCCTCTGCGTCGGGTCGGGCATGAATGCCCTCCTACAGTGAGAGCCGCGAGCACTCTGTAGGAGGGGATTGATCCCCGACCGCAGCATCACAGCATGCGACCGCGCTGGATCATCCAGCGTACGGGTCGGACATGAATGCCCTCCTACAGTACGAACTGCGAGCGCCTTGTAGGAGGGGATTGATCCCCGACCGCGACATCACAGCATGCGACCACGCTGGTCATCGAGCGTACGGGTCGGGCATGAATGCCCTCCTACAGTGAGAGCCGCGAGCGCCTTGTAGGAGGGGATGGATCCCGACCGCGGCATCACGGCATGCGACCGCGCTGGATCATCGAGCGGTTTGTTCGGGAATGGGGCGAATCCCGCTAGAGCCCGACGCGGCGAAATCCGCGAGTGTTTGGGGTCGGAAATCACCCGACGCACAGGCTCAGTCGATCGACTTCGACTCCGCCATGGCCAGTTGCTCCGGGTGCTCATGCTCATCGCGGGGCCGCGAGACGAACGGGTGCACGAACACGGCGCCCACGACGATCGCCACGCCCAGGTAGAACCACGGACTGACGTCGAGGTGCTCGCCGAACAGCAGCGTCGCCAGCACGATCGCGTAGATCGGTTCCAGATTCACCGCAAGCTGCACCGAAAACGCCGAAAGATGGCGCAAGGCCACCAGCGACAGTGCGAAGGGCAGCAGGGTGCAGGCGAAACTGAGCGTGGCGATGAGGCCGGCATCGACCCAGCCGGGCAACACGAAGAGTGCGCCACCGTGGCCCGGCAGCATCCACGGCACCAGCGGCGCCAGAAGGGTCAGCGCCAGCGTGCCCGATCCCAGCTCGATGGCGGTCACCGTGAGTGGATCGCTGCCGTGCACCAGGCGTTTGTTCAGCAGGCCAAAGACGGCCACCAGCGCCGCGGAGACGACGCCAACCACGATGCCGACCAGCATGCCCTGAGGCACCGCGCCGACCACCAGGGCGACGCCCGGCACCGCCAGCGCACCGAGCAGCAGGTCGGCCAGTACCGGCCTGCGACGGTGCAGGGCAGGTTCGATCAGGGCGAGAAAGATCGGCCCCACGGCGATGCAGGTCGCAGCCACCGAGGCATTCGACAGCTTGATTGCCGCATAGAACGTGAGCCAATGCAGCGCGACCAGCACGCCGATGCCGGCATACGCCCCCAGCAGTCGCCACGACATCGCGCGCAGTGCCCGCCACACCCGCGGCAGCAGGGACAGCGCGGCGGCCACCAGCAGCATGCGCCACCACACGAGACTGAAGGCGCTCAGCGAAATGGCCTTGCCGAGAATCGCGGTGAAGCCCCAGAGCACGACGCAGAAGTGGATCTGCAGATACGCCTTGCGGGTCGCGCCGTGCCTGCCCGCGCTGGCCGCGGTCACCAGGGTAGTTCGCTTCCGTTGGCGTGCCAGAAGCGTCCGGATGATTCAAGACTCAGCGCGTCCAGGCGGTCACTGAGGCCGGCTGCAGCCTGCGCCGGGTCGACGTCGCCCTGGCCGCCGGTCATCCCGGTGCGCACGAAGCCCGGATGCAGCAGCGCCACCGCCACGCCGCGCGGACGCAGGTCATTGGCCAGCGATTTGCCCGCCGCGTTCACCGCAGCCTTGGACATCCGATAGCCGTAGTAGCCACCCGAGCCGTTGTCGGCCATCGAGCCCATCCGGCTGGTGAGAATGCCGACCCGGCTGCCCGGCTGCAGACGGGCCTGAAAGGCATGCACGGCGCGCAGCGGGCCGATCGCGTTGACGTTGAACTGCTTCTCGATGTTGGCGAAGGCGTGCTCATCCAGCGCATCGAAGCGCTCGGTCTCCAGCACGCCGGCGTTGACGATCAGCCGATCGATGTTTCCCGGTGAAACAGATTGTTCTGCCCGCTGCAGCGAGTTCGAGTCGGTGACCTCGACGCCTTCCACGACTTCCACGCCGAGCGCGTCGAGTTCGGCGGTGCGCTGGCGGCAGGTCACGATCACGTGGTGTCCGCGGCGAAGGTGTTCAGCGGCCAGGGCCAGGCCGATGCCACGGTTGCCGCCGATGATCAGGGTGCGGGTCATGAAGATTCCTTCCTTGTGGGAAACCGGGTGGCGCGGCTTTGCCTACCAGCGCGCCATGATGTCGAGCAGGGTGCGGTTGATGTGCTCGTCGGCGCCGTCCAGTCGCTCGCGGAAATACGAGAGCTGCACGCGCCAGGTGTCGTTGATGCCATAGGCGATCCACGGCATGACGCCGCGCGCGGCGCTGTGGAACCACCAGTCATCCTGGTTGAACGCGGCCGACACGGCGTCGCGCCCGATGCGTTGGAAGGCCACCGCGAGTTCGAGGCTGTTGGCGACGCGCGAGTCGCCGTAGATCACGCTGAAGCGCGCGCCGTCGCGCAAGTCGTCGGCGCCCAGATTGCGCACCAGATCGAGGCGCGCGGTGAGCGGCTCCTCGTCGATAAGCCAGGTGAGCGCGCCCTGCAGGTTGGCGATCCGGTAGTCCGAGACGAGACTGTCCCCGAGCCGCCGGTTGGTGCGCGTGAGTCCCTCGCGCACGGCGCGATCGAGATGATCGATATCGAAATACCCGAGCAGCAGCTCGCCGGAGAACGGCGCGCCGGGGCGCCATTGCCATCCGGCCTGCAGGGCCTGGATCCGGCTGTCGTCGTCGTACAGGTGGTCGCCACGCCAGCTCCCGGCGACGAAGGTCCAGCGGTCGAAGTCACCCAGCTCGCCACGCCCCAGAACCGCTGCCCCCACGGGTCGCAGATCGGTGTCCCAGGTCAGCGGCGTGGTCGCCAGCGGGAACACATCCTTGCCGAGGACGACGTCCCAGTGCTCGCTGGCGTGCCAGGTGAACGACGCGACGTCGAGACCCACGCCGTTGGACTTCTCGTTGTCCAGATTGCGCCGATTGTCGCGATTGTCATCGCTGCCCAGTCCGACCTTGGCTCCGATCTGGAATCCGAATGAACCGTCGTCGTAGCGCCAGCCGAAGCGGGTGCGCGTACGCGTGCGCTCGATGTCGTCGCGGGCGCTGAATCCCGAGGTATCTTCCTGACGCAGGCCGAAGTCACCGTGGAATGACCACAGCGACGGTGCGACTTCCTGTTCTTCCCCGGCGAGCAGGGGGTCGACTTGGGCGTAACTGGTGCCCGACACGGCGGCAAGCAGTACGGCCATGACCAGTCGGCGGTGTGCGGGGGGCGAGCAGCGCATGGGGACGATCCTGTCTGGAGGCGAGCCTGGCTTGAGGCGAGTCGGGCGCGAGCGCCGCTCCCGCCGGCGCCCGCAATTCTAGCCGCCTGCCCCGCGAATGCGGTGACGGGACGTCGACGTCACCGTGCGCGAGGCGACTCGAACCCGGCCTAGGCCCGCAGCTTCGCCAGTTCGACCGCCAGTTCGGCCGCGCTCTGGAACCGGTTGACGACCTCGCGCTCGAGGCACTTGAGGATCGCGGCCTCGAGAACCGGCGGAACTTCGGGCCATGCCTCGGAAGGCCTGCGCAGCTCGCCCTGCATCTGCGCGACATAGATGTCGACGGTGCTCTCACCTTCGAACGGCCGCGCGCCGCAGAACATTTCCATGAGCATCGCGCCGCTGGCGAACAAGTCGGCGCGATGGTCGACATCGCCGCCGGAGAGCTGCTCGGGCGCGGAGTAGGCCGGCGTGCCCAGATACAACCCTTCTTCGTGGTGGGCCATTTCGCCCTTACGCAGCGGGCGAGCGATGCCGAAATCCATCAGCTTGGCATTGCCGCTGGCCTCGAGAATCAGGTTCTCCGGCTTGATGTCCCGATGCAGAACGCCGACTTCGTGCGCGGCCTGCAGTCCGGCGCAAAGCTGGCGGGCGATGCGCAGCGAAGCGGTGAACGGCACCTTGCCACCCTGGTTGATCAGGTGACGCAGGGTCATGCCGCGCACGTACTCCATCGAGATGTACGGCATGCCTTCGAATTCGCCGAAGTCGAAAGTGCGCAGCACGTTCGGGTGGGTGATACGACGGGCGAGCTTGATCTCGCTCTTCAGTCGATCGAGGTGTTCAGGGTCGCGCAGCGCGGCGCCCTTGAGCATCTTCAGCGCCACGACGTCCTCGAGCTCGAGATCGCGGGCTTTGTAGACCACGCCCATGCCGCCGCTTCCGAGTACCGAGATGATGCGGAAGCGCCCGCCAAGCATCGTGCCGGGCCGGAGATTCTGCCCGTCCTGGTGGCCGCCCTGGCCGGACTGGAAAATGCGGAAGCCGGTGATCTGGCGTACTTCCGCGGGGCTCTCGTCTTCGCTGTCCTCGACGTGGGCGAGGCCGGTCATGGCCAGCGCGTAGTAGGGTCGCCCGCTCATCGCACCGCGTTCCACCGCCACCGCACCTTCGCCGAGCAGCGTTTTGGCGCGCTCGCCGAGCTGCGGCGACAGCATCAGCCGGCCATCGGGTGCTTCGGCCAGCAGGCGATCCGCCTGGCGCACGGTCATGCCCAGCGCGGTCGGAATCACCCACTGCTCGCCGTGCAGGGAGCCGGCCACTACGTCACCCTGGACGGCTGCCGCCGCCATCGCCGGCTCGGCGCGCAACAGCTCGCGCACGAAACGCAGCGGGGATTGCTGGTCGCTGTCGCTGGAGAACCCGAACAGCGCGCGGGTACCGTTCTGGGTGAGCAGACGCCCGCCGTGCTCTTCGGCCACCGCGCTGATGCCCGTCCACAGATCGGCCGCCTGGGTCAGGGTGCGGTCGGCCGCACTGCCCTGGTCGCTGGTCGCCGGATGGCGGGGGTCGATCGCCACCACGACCATCGGAGCGCGCGAGGGAATGACACCGCCAGGCTGCCCGCCCTGCGCATCGGTCGGTTCGTCCGGCTCGGGGATCAGGCGCGACAAATGGGTGACGTAGGCCTCGATGTCACGCTCGCCACGCAGATCCGACAGCAGCGAATCGAACGCCGAACCGAGATCGGCCAGTTCGTCCTTGCCGCCGTAGTCGAAGCGGGCCTGGTAGTCGCCGGCAGCGGCCTGCTGGGCGGCCTGAGCCATTTGCCGCAGCGGCCTGAGTCCGGCACGTACGATCAGCAGTGTCAGCGGCAGGGCCACCAGCAGTGCGGCCAGGCCGGTCAGTCCCACGGTGTTGAGGACTTCGCGGTAGCCCGCTTCGGCGGCATCCGATGAAGTGAGCTGGATCGCCGAGCCCACCGCGGCACCGCCATCGCGGTCGAGCGGGCGCAGTCGTGCGATCCAGTGCCCTTCACCGAGGGTCAGTCGGGCACGCTCGACTTCACCGCCGCTGCGCGCCGCGCTCGCCAGTCCCTCGGTGTCGAGCTTGAGCTGTTGCATCAGCGATTCGCGCGTGGCGTCGTCGAGGGAGCTGCCTGCCATCAGCACGGCATCGCCGTCCGGCAGCACGAAGGCGATGTCGGCGTCGCTGACGGCGCGAATCTGCTGGCTCAACTCACGGTCGATGCCCTTGGCGATGATCAGGAAGCCGACCAGGTCACCGCCTTGGTCGAGCGGGAAGATGGCCGCCTGATAGAGCGCGTTGGCCATTCGCCAGAAGCCCGACAGCGGGCGCAGGTCGGCGATCGCGGAGGCCACGAAGGGGTCGCCGCTCAGGTCCGATTCGAATGCCTCCGGCTGATCGCTGCGCGCCAGCACCTGACCGCTGCCGTCGAGCACGAAGCCGAGATCGAAGCCGTAGGCGTCCTGCCGTTCGGCCAGCAGGTCGAAGATGGAGGCGGACTCGGCCAGCAGGGGGTCGCCCGACACGCCGTCCTGCGCATCGGCGATGTAGTTCACGAACGAGGGGTCGACCGCGATCAGCTGGGTGACCAGCTCGAGTTCCTTGAGACGCTGTTCGGCAAACGCCGATTGCACCGCGCTGCTCTCGTCGAGCGAGCGCTGGATCGATCGTTCGGCGATGCGGGTGCCCTGACCGTAGCTGACGAACACGGCGGTGCCCATCGCCAGGACGAGCAGGCCGGCGACGAGCAGGAACACGCGCATCGCGAGCGATATGCGGCTGCGTGGGGCTTCGGCAGGATTCATGCGGCGGATCTTCCTCGGTACGGCTTGGGTGGGGCGTGCGGGCAGCTCACTGCCGGCACCCGGAGCAGGGGTCAGCGCGGATACGGCTCGAGCACGGCTTGCGGACGCGCGCGCGTGCGCGGCGAAGCGACATCGGCGAGGCTCGCCGACGTCCGTCCACAGGCCATCAGCGTGGATGTCGATCCGGCGCCTTCCAGCGATCGGCCGGTCGGGCCGGTCAGGCGGCGTGCTGGATCAATAGGAGCCGGCGTCATTGCGGCGGCCGTAGGGCTTGCCGAACTTGTTCATGTGCGGCGGCACCTTGCGGCGGGTCAGTTCGAGATGAATCTGCAGGGGTTCGGCCGCGGTCGCGCCGACCTCGATGCGCTGCTGCCAGGGCGACGTGCGGTCGTGGTAGACGACGAGATCGCCCGGACCCTCGGGCAGGTCCTGCAGACGGAAGCGCCCTTGGGCGTCGGGTCGGGTGAACCAGGGTGTGTCGAGCACCAGGATGGTGGCATTCATCGAGTGGTGCACGTTGCAGTACACCTTGACCAGACCCGCCGATTCGAAGACGTGGCTCGAACCCTCGCCGTTGCCATAGACGCCGGTGTCGAAGATGTTGCCCGGCGACCCGGAGAACGCGTTGTGCAGGATCGGGTCGAGGTTCGGGAAGCGCACCTCGGTACCCGGCGTGATCGCCAGCACGCGGGGCACGAACTCCTTGCGCCGCGTCGCCATCTGCGTCGTCGGCAGCGCCGCGGGTGGGGCGAACGCCGCGGTGGGCCGGAAGTACACCACCGCTTCGGTAGTCTCGGAGGAGCGCAGAGCCTGTCCCGACGAGGCAATGCTGATCTGGCCACTCAGCTCTGCCGCACCGATCGGCGCTGCCGCCCACAGCGCAGCGGTCGCCACGATCCAGATCAGCGCGACGCCGCGCCCGCGGTGGTCCATGTCAGCTTTCGCTCCGGGTCGCGTACGCCGACGACACGCCTTCGGGCACGCCGACGCTCGGGCGGTGCAGTTTCTGGTCCTCGCTGGTGAGGCGATGGATCTTGGCGAACAGCTCGGCCCGCGGAAAGGGCTTCTTGAGGAAATCGTCGGCACCGATGCGCTGGGCGTAGTACTGCTCGGTTGCCTGCAGGTTGCCGCTCATCATGATGATGGGGATGTGCTTGGTCGGCTCCTCGCGGCGCAGCACCCGCAGTGCGGCGAAACCGTTCATGCCTGGCAGCACGATGTCGAGGAAGATCAGGTCAGGCTTCTCGCGCAGCGCGGTTTCGATGCCGGCTTCGGCGTCGGGCGCGGACAGCGTCTCGAAGCCGCCCTGGCGCAGCATTTTTCCCAGCACGGCAATGATCGTCGACGAGTCGTCGATGATCAGCACGCGCGTGCCGTCGGCCGGCCGATAGCGGGTGCCAACCCGTCTGTCTCCGTCCCCGCCACCGCCGAACAGGCGGCGGAAAAATCCCGGTTTGCTCGGTATCACGCCCTGTCACTCTCCCCCTCAACGGCAAGAGTGTGGCGCGATTTGGGGGTAGGAAGCAAAGGGGGCGCCGGCAAGATGCCGGATTTCGGCGCTGAACACCTGTGTTCGCTGCCCTTCGCGAGCGGGCGGTGCGACTTCCTCATGCCGGGTCGAGCAGCCGTCTCGTCGTGGCGTAGTGCGCCAATGCAGCGGCGCCGACGGCCGGCGCGCGGGGGCGCGCAGACCGTCCGGACGAGCGGTATCAGGACTTCCGGTCGACCATGTGGAAGCCCAGCATGCCCAGGCCGGCGCTGCCGATCAGCAGGCCGTAGGTGGCAGGACTGCCGGCATCGAGGTTGACCAGGTCGATCAGGCCGAAGGCCACGCCGATAGCGGTAAGCACGATGCCCCACTTCAACGATGCATGCCGTCGCGACACCTCGTCCGCGGCCAGCATCGCCTTCACCAGGTCTTCGCTCGCGTGGGTCTCCGCCAGCCGGCGTCGGAAGCGGCCGTCGACGACGAACTTGATCGAGAGCGCGATGCTGAAGAACAGCGTGATGGGGATGAGGAACTCGAAATTATTCATGGGGGAAGTCGCTCGATGGGACCGTTCGGTCGGGTTCGCTGGATGAGATACCGGCATCGGCAGTTCGGTTGCACGGTGCGCTTCATCCCGAGGCCGCCCCATGCCCGGGGGCAGGCCGGCACATCACTGGCCCGTTCTTCCCAGGTCCGTACATCCCCGGCCCGAACATCGCAGGCCCGCACGTCGCAGGCCCCCACGTCGACGTTCTGCGCCGCCGGCGGCGGTTCGGCGCGCGAGGCCGGGTGCGGGCCTGCCCGGGCGTGGCCCGGGAGCAGGACGGGGTACCCGCCGCCGGGGCAGCGGCTCCGGGGGACGAAAATCCGTCGCACGGGCTCCGGAAGCGCTCAGCTTCGGGGTGCGGACGATATCCCGATGTGGGTCTGCTGCAACCGTTCCGCCGCTCGCGGGCTCACACTGCCCATATGGACGACGATCGCAGCCTGGTGGAGGCCGTGCTCGCCCGCAGGCCGCGGGCGTTCGAGACCTTTGTCGCGCGGCACCAACGGCTGGTCTGGCATCTCGTCTACCGGATGGTGCACCACGAGCAGGACACCGAAGAACTGGCCCAGGACGTCTTCATGCGTGCCTACCGCTATCTGCCGAGCTTCCGCTTCGAGAGTGCGCTGTCGACCTGGCTGGGTCAGATCGCTTTCTCCGTGGCTGGGCGCCACCTGCAGAAGAAGCGCATCCCCACCGTGGACATGCACGATGAACACGGCGCCGACCGACTGGCGGACATCGCGGCAGACGACTTCGATCTCGAACATGCGGTCATCGCGTTCGAACTCGGCGGGCAGGTGCATCGGGCGATGGAACGGCTGGCGCCGCTGCAGCGAACCCTGGTGTCGCTGTACTACCTCGAGGAACTGAGCATCGGCGAAATCGCCGCGATGGCCGGCATTCCCGAAGGCACCGCAAAGAGCTACCTTTTCAGAGCCCGGGCGCAGCTGCGACAGCATCTGCAGCCCGAGGCGGAGGACGCAGCATGAAGCACGACGACCCTGACCCGCAGCGCGCGACGATGCCGCAGCATGGACCGGCCTTCCGGCAGATGGCGGCGGTGCTGGCTCGTTCGCCGATTCCGCCGGTTCCGGAGGGCTTTGCCCGCGGGCTGCAGCGGCGCGTGGATGATCTCGGCGAGCAGTCCAAGTTCGAGCAGGCCGTGATGTCCGTGCTCGGCGTCGGCATGGCCATCGGCGCCGCCTGGCAGCTGGATTTCTCCTGGTTGCGCCAGTTCTCGGTGCCCACCGAGCCCCTGCCCATGCTGATGGCGGCAGGGGCCGCCTGTGCCGTGGCCTGGCTGGTGGATCGGGCGTTTGCCGACCGCTGAGCCCGACACCAGGGGTTCAGCCCGCACGTCGCCCAGCCGGCGGCCGACTCCCGTCTGCGCCACGGTCCAGTCGCACGGTGCCAACGGGCGAGGCGCCGTGGCGGCCCAGCTGGGCGGGGAGTAGTCTGTCCGGGCCGATCCGGTTCGGCGTCGAACGAGGCAACCCATGGCCGTCACCTTGTGTCCAGTCGCCGTTGTCGCGGGCTGCAAGAAGTGCCCGGTGTTCTCGATCTGCCCACTGAAGTCGGTGATCGGCGACCAGCCCTCGGCGGCAGACGAAGCGGCCGCTGCACGCACCTCGCCCGAGTCCAAACTGAAGAAGGGCAAAGGCAAGCGTTAGCGGCATCGCTCCGCGGCGGTTCCGGGCGTCGTCCGGGCGTGAACCGGTACACTGCACGCACCGGGCGTTTCCGGTGCCAGGCACGCCGACGATGAACCCGGAAGATCCCAGCAACCTGCGTTTCACCGACCTGCACCTGCCCGAGCCGCTGCTGCGGGCACTGGCTGACGTCGGCTACGAATCGCCTTCGCCGATCCAGGCCGCAACGATTCCACCCATGCTCGAGGGCGTCGACGTACTCGGCATGGCGCAGACCGGCACCGGCAAGACTGCAGCGTTCGCCCTGCCCGTGCTCGCCGCGGTCAAACTGGACGTGATGCGGCCGCAGGCGCTGGTGCTGGCGCCGACCCGCGAGCTGGCGATCCAGGTCGCCGAAGCCTTCCAGCGCTATGCGGCGCACTTGCCGAACTTCCATGTGCTGCCGATCTACGGCGGACAAAGCTACGGGCCGCAGCTGCACGCGCTGCGCCGCGGCGTACACGTCGTGGTCGGCACGCCAGGACGGGTGATCGATCATCTCGAGCGTGGCTCGCTCGACCTGTCGGGCGTGCGCTGCCTCGTCCTCGACGAGGCCGACGAGATGCTGCGCATGGGCTTCATCGACGATGTCGAGACGGTGCTGAAGAAGGTGCCCGACACGCGTCAGGTCGCGTTGTTCTCGGCGACCATGCCGCCGGCCATCCGGCGTATCGCACAGACCTACCTGCGCGAACCGGTGGAAGTGGCGATCCGCGCGAAGACGACCACCGCGACCAACATCCGCCAGCGCTACTGGTTCGTCAGTGGCCTGCACAAGCTCGACGCACTGACCCGCATTCTCGAGGCCGAGCCGTTCGACGCGATGATCATCTTCGCGCGCACCAAGCAGGCCACCGAGGAACTCGCCGAGAAGCTGGCCGCCCGCGGTTTCTCCGCTGCGGCGATCAACGGCGACATCGCCCAGCCACAGCGCGAGCGCACGATCCAGCGCCTGAAAGATGGGCAACTCGATATCCTCGTCGCCACCGACGTGGCTGCGCGCGGCCTCGACGTCGATCGCATCAGCCATGTGCTGAACTACGACATTCCCTACGACACCGAAAGCTATGTGCATCGCATCGGGCGCACGGGTCGTGCCGGCCGCAGCGGCGAGGCGATCCTGTTCGTCACCCCGCGCGAGAAGGGCATGCTGCGCGCGATCGAACGCGCCACGCGGCAGCCGATCAGCGAGATGCCGCTGCCGTCCGTCGAAGCGGTGAACGACGTGCGCATGGCGAAGTTTCTTGGCCGCATCACCGACACCCTCGGCTCGGCCGACCTCGGCGTATTCCGCGATCTGGTCGCGCGCTACCACCAGGAGCACAACACCGCGGTGATCGACATCGCGGCGGCGCTGGCCCGACTGGTGCAGGGCGATGAGCCCTTGCTGCTGCAGCGCGCCCCCGAGCGTGCGCGCCCCGCTCGCCCCGAACACGAGCATCGCGCCGCGCCGAGCGATCGCGGCAGGCCGACAGCGCGCCACGACTTCGCCGATTCGACCCCCGCCCCGCGTCGCAAGGAATCGCAGCGCGGCGCCAACCGCGGCGAGGCCATGTTCGACGACGAAGTCGACCTGCCGGTGCACCAGCGCGCCCTGCGCGGCGCGCGTTCGAACGAGCAGGGCATGCAAACCTTCCGCGTCGACGTCGGCCACCAGCACGGCGTGAAGCCGGGCAATCTGGTCGGCGCCATCGCCAACGAGGCGGGCATCGAATCGCGCTACATCGGCCGGATCGACATCCGCGAGGATTTCTCCCTGCTCGATCTGCCCGAAGGTGTGTCGGCCGATCTGCTCGACCATCTGAAGTCGGTCTGGGTCGCTGGCCAGCGGCTGAAGATTCGTCCGGCCTCGGAGAAGGACTTCGAGGCGGCCTCGAAGCCGCTAACCCGGGGCAAGCGTTTCGCCGGGCCGCGCGCCGACACGCGGGGCGGCAAGCCGGCCGGAAAGCCGGGTGGCAAGCCCGGCGGCAAGTCAGGCAGCCGGCCTCCGACGCGTCGCAAGCCGTGATCGTGGCCGCGCCGTAGCACCACCGCGCCGTAGCGCCACCGCCACGGTGGGATCGGGCGTCGCCGTTGCATGCGTCTTGGGGCCGGTCCGAAGCCAGGCGGTGCGATGCGCCGGGGTTTCGTGCAAACTGCAGGCTATGTGCCTGGCAGTGAGGTGGTTCAGCATGTTGTCCGAGCTTGCGCGTGCAGCCGCCGTGGCGGCGATGACCGTTTTGGTGGCCGCGTGTGCGGCATCCTCGCCGCAGAAACTGGCACCGCCGGCTTTCGCCGCGAGCGGCCTTGCGGATGGGGGTTGTGTCAGCCTGGTCATCGGCGCGGTCGAGAAAGGCGAAGACCGTTCCGGGTTCTTCGATCACATCCTGGTGTACCGGCGGGTGGGGTCGGAGCAGCGCGGCCGCTGGAAGCATCACCGTGATCCGCTGTTCGAGGGTTCGCCCGACCTGAGGGAACCGAACCTGCGTGCGACGGCACAGCGCACGTGCCTGCAGGCGGGCGACTACGAGATCTTCCGCTTCGAGCTCACCGGCAACGTGGAAGGCAGGATCGACACCGCGGCGATCTCGAACGACGTTGCCTTGAGATTCCGCGTCGAAGCCGGCCGCGAAACCTACCTCGGCCGCCTGGTCGCACACGGCATCTGGAAAACCAACTTTCTGGGCCTGCCGTTCCCCAGCACGGCCACGTTCGTGATCGAAGATGCCCTGGAGCGGGACGAGGCGGCGCTGCGCACGCGCTTTCCGGAAACCGGAGCGGTGGTGCGCGATGTGCTCAGGCCCGCGTTTTCGGATGCGCCCGCATTCGTGGCGAAATCCGTGGGCGCTGCCGGGGCACTGGAATCGGAAGGCCCGTCCGCCGTGGTCGACTGAGCGATTTCGCGCGGGCATCGCAAGCGTGCTCTGACTTGGTCCGGTCGCAGAGTCGGACCCGTGGGTGCGGGCAGGCCGGTCGGTGCGACGGCCGAGCGGGGGAGGGCGTGTCTCCTGATTCGCGGCCGAGCGCAAAGCAGCCGCGTGGCCATGGCATGGCGGGTCCATGACACGGCAGTGTCCTGACCGGCTGGCACTCGCTGAACCGCATGCGCGCAGCGCAGCGTTTCGTGCGTTGCGAGGTCGCGATCATCATGCCGACGCGGTACCCTTCGAGCATGCTCACGCGATTCGCCGTGCACGCTTGCGCAGCTCGCCCGTTGGCGGCGGCTGTGTACCGCGTACCCCGCGCCCCGGGCGCTGTCTCGACTGCCAGTGTTCGGCGACACCTGCGCCCCGGTGAGTCGTTTTCCGGAGCCTTGCGGTGAATCTGGAAGTTCAGGACGGCCGCGCCGCGCACCTCGCTCGCCGCTATTCGGCGGTGCGTGCGCATTCGCTGGCGCTGAGCGCCGGCTGGAGTGCCGAAGACCAGCAGGTGCAGTCGATGCCCGATGCCAGCCCCACCAAGTGGCATCTGGCGCACACCAGCTGGTTCTTCGAGACTCTGGTCTTGCGGCCACATGCCGCAGACTACGCGGTGTTCGATCCTGAATTCGCCTTCCTGTTCAATTCGTACTACGAGGCCCTGGGCCCGCGTCATCCCCGACCGCAGCGCGGGCTGCTGACCCGTCCACCGCTGGCCCGTGTGCTGGCGTATCGGCAGCACGTCGATACGGCGATCAGCGACCTCTTGCAGGCCGGCGAGCCCGATGCGGCGTGCGCCAGCATGATCGAGCTGGGTGTTCAGCATGAGCAGCAGCATCAGGAGCTCATGCTGACCGACCTGATGCACGCGTTCTGGTCGCAGCCGACCAGGCCATCCCTGCTGGACCGCGCGTCGCCGATCGCGTCGCGCACCGAGCGCCCGCCCGCGGCCGATGCCTGGGCCGAACACCCGGGTGGACAGTGGGAAATCGGCCACGACGGCGCCGGGTTCTGCTTCGACAACGAACGTCCCCGTCACCGTGTCTGGATCGAGCCTTTCGCCATCGCGCGTGACCTGGTGCGCAATCGGGACTTGCAGGGCTTCATTGACGCCGGTGGCTATCGTGAGCCGCGCTGGTGGCTGTCGGACGGCTGGGCACGCGTGCAGACCGAAGGCTGGGTCGCGCCGGCCTACTGGCTGGACGAGCATGAGCATGCGGGCATGGAATTCACCGAGTTCGGCGTGCAGAGGCGCGACCCTGATCGCCCGGTGTCGCAGATCAGCTTCTATGAGGCCGAAGCGTTCGCGGCCTGGGCCGGTGCGCGTTTGCCCACCGAGGCCGAGTGGGAGCTTGCCGCCAGCCGGGGGCTGCTCAACGACGCACTCGACCAGCGTTGGCAGTGGACCCGTTCTTCCTATGAGCCCTATCCCGGCTACCGGCCGGCGGCCGGGGCGGTAGGCGAGTACAACGGCAAGTTCATGGTCGGGCAGCGCGTGCTGCGTGGCGGCAGCATCGCCACGCCGCCCGGCCATGCACGCGCGACCTACCGCAACTTCTTCCCCCCCGAAGCGCGTTGGCAGTTCTCCGGCCTGCGCCTGGCGAGAGATCTCTAGCCCCATGAATGCGTTTGCCCACGACCTCTGCGCCGGCCTCGCCCAGGCTCCACGCCGCGTCTCACCGAAGTGGCTGTACGACGAGCGTGGTTCCGAATTGTTCGAACAGATCTGCGCGCTTCCGGAGTACTACCCGACCCGCACGGAAATCGGCCTGCTCAGCCGATGCGGTCGCGAAATCGCGGCGCAGATCGGCGCCGGCGCCACCATCGTCGACTTCGGAGCGGGCTCGCTGCGCAAGGCGCAGGCGCTGGTGGAGTGGCTGGTTCGTCCCGCGGCCTACGTGCCGATCGACATATCCGGCAGCTTCCTCGAGCAGGCTGCGGATTCCGCTGAGGGACGCCTGGCCTCGTTGCCCCTGCATCCGGTGGTCGCCGACTTCACCAATCCGGCCTCGGTGCCTGAACTCGGCGCGGCCGACCGTCGCGTGGGTTTTTATCCCGGCAGCTCGATCGGCAACTTCGAGCCCGCAGACGTGGCGACCTGGCTCGCCGGCGTCCGCGGCAGGCTGGGGGGCGGCCTTCTGGTCGGCGTCGATCTCATCAAGTCGCCCGAGCGGCTGTACGCCGCCTACAACGATGAAGCCGGTGTCACCGCCGCCTTCAACCTCAACCTGCTGGTTCGTGCGAATCGCGAAGCGGGGGCGGACTTCGACCCTTCGCTGTGGGCACACACCGCGTTCTACAACCCGCCGAAGCGTCGTGTAGAGATGCATCTGGTCAGCATGCACGACCAGGAGGTGCACATCGGCGTGCACGGCTTCCGCTTCGCGCTTGGCGACAGCATCCACACCGAGTGCTCGTACAAGTACACGGTGGAGGGCTTCCACCGGCTGGCCGGCGAAGCGGGATGGTCGGCCGAGCAGGTGTGGGTGGATCCGGAGGGGTTGTTCTCGCTGCACTGGCTGGTGCCCCGCGCGGATTGAACCGCCGTGGGCCTGATGGCCGGCGAGCCGGTCGCGGCCAGGTTGGGCGCCCGGACCGGCTCGGTGCGCTGGCCATGGAAAGTCGGTGGGCTGGCGGTTCGTACGCCTCGCGATGACGCGTGCCCGCCCGGATGCGAGGCATTCCGGCTTTCCGGGGACTGCGCCCAGCCCGTCTCGGGACTTGCGCAGGCATCGACGCAGAGACTGTTTCATGCAACCACTTGACGCAAAGAGCTCTAAGACGTAGAGTACTCTCACGTCATACGGAGTCGGGTCATGTCCCATCCCAGCCTCGAAGCTCAACGCGCCGAGTTCGCCGGCCGCCCGTTTCTCGCCATGCCCATCGCCGGCATGCTTTGCTGGGCGCTGATCGGCGTGGCGGGCGCGCTGCTTCCACTCAAGTACGCGGTGTGGGTCCTGTTCGGCGTGACTGGCAGCATCTTCTACGTCGGCCTGCTGGTGGCGCGCTTCACCGGCGAGGACCTGCTCGAGCGGCGCACGCCGAAGAACGCGTTCTCGGGGGCATTCATGAGTGGCCTGCTGATGTCGCTGCTGGTGTTTGCGATCGCGATCCCGTTCGCCCAGCAGGACATCACCTCGGTGCCGCTGACCTTCGGCATCCTGTCGGGGCTGATGTGGCTGCCGCTGTCGTGGATCATCCGGCACTGGGTCGGGGCCTTTCACGCTTTCAGCCGCACGGCGCTGGTGATGGTGGCCTGGTACCTCTGGCCGGAGCAGCGCTTCGTGTCGATTCCGCTGGTGATCGTGACGATCTATGCGGTGACGATCTGGGCGCTGTGGCGGCGTCCGCGTGATCACGTGGCGGCTGTGTCGGCGTCGTCCTGGAGTCACGCATGAGCGAGCAGCCCGGCAACCCGCGCGATCGCCTGCGCGAAGACCTCGATTTCGTCCGCAGCGCCGTGCGCCGCGGCGAAGACGATCGCGGTTTCGCCCTGCTGTATTTCCTCTGGGCAGCCGTCATCGCCGTCGGTTTTGCGCTGCCCGACTTCGCGCCGACCCACGCGCTGCCGTTCTGGATCGTGGCGGCCCTGGCGGGCGGGCTGTTCTCGTGGTGGTACGGCGCGCGGCGACAGACCGCAGACGGCGTCCGCGATGCACGCACGGGGCGGCGCCACGGCTGGCACTGGATGCTGTCCGGCGTCGCGATCGGCCTGGTCATGGTGATGGGGCTGTCCGGCGCGCTCGATCCGCGACAGATGGCCACGCTGCTGCTGCTCACGGTCGGACTCAGCTACGCGTTGGCGGGTGTGCATCTGCATCCGCCGATGTTGCCGGCCGGCCTGATCATGCTTGCCTCCGCCGGTGCGATGCTGTGGCTGCGCCTGCCCTATGTGTGGACGAGCACTGGCCTGGCGGTGGGCGCGGCACTGGTGGCGGCAGGTATCGGTGCGTCGCGCCGCCGATGAGTGAATCCGATCGCCACGACCGCATCGCCAGTGAGGCGGATGCGCGCACCGCCGATGGCGTGGCAGCGCTCGACGCCGTGCTCGAGCATCGCGCGCGCCTCGCCGTCTGCGTGCTGTTGTCGCGCCACGACGAAATCAGCTTCGCCCGCTTCAAGCAGCTGCTCGAGCTCACCGACGGCAATCTCGGCGCCCAGCTGCGCAAGCTCGAAGAGTCCGGTTACGTGACCCTGCGCCGCACGTTCGAGGCGCGCAAGCCAGTGACCTGGTATGCCCTCACCGATGCCGGAAAGCGTGCGCTGAAGACGCACCTCTCGGCTCTTCAGGCGCTCGTCGCCGCAGCGGAGATCTGATCATGTGGCAAGACATGCTTGGCGGCATTCACCTGGGCAATGCAGTGTTCAGCCTGCTCGCCGGCGCGGCGGTGCTGACCCTGCGCAAGGGCACCCGGCTGCACAAGTGGATCGGCTACACCTACGCCACCGGCATGCTGGTGCTGAACGTTTCGGCGCTGTCGCTGTACCGGCTCAACGGCGACTTCAACGTCTTCCACGCCTGCGCCCTGGTCTCGCTGGTCAGCCTGTTCGGTGGCATGGTGCCGGCAATCTTGCGCCGGCCGGCGGGGTGGCTGCGCATGCACTACGAGTTCATGGCCTGGTCGTACGTGGGCCTGGTCGCGGCGGCCGTCTCGGAGACGGCGGTGCGCCTGCCCAGCGCGCCGTTCTGGCCTGCGGTGGCCATCGGCAGCGTGCTGGTGCTCGCCGGTGGGGCGTTGGCCGTGCATTTCCTGCGGCCGCGCTTCCAGCGCCAGTTCGATGCCACCGAGCGCACTGCGCTGCGGCGCCGACAGGCGATCGGTGGCACCGCTCAATCGCCGAGGTAGTCGCCTTCCAGGATCGGCAGCCCCTGCTGACGGAAGAAGCTCAGCTGATCGAAGTAGCCGCGCTGGAACACGATCTGTCCTCCGCGCACGTGGAAGAAGCCGCAGCCGCGCAGGCCCTTGGGGTCGCGCCATTCGAGGATGGCCCATTCGCCATCTTCGAACAGGTTCTCGACGATGCAGACCATGTCTGCCCGGGCGAACTCGACGGTGAACAGGCGATGGATCGCCGCGCGACCTTCCAGCGGTTCGGTCACGACCTGATGGTTCACCGCATCATCGGCGTAGAGTTCGGCCAGGCCGTCGGCATCGCCGGCATTGAACCGCTCGACCCACGTCGAAACGAGCTGTTTTGGCGAAGGCGTGGGCATGTCCAGGGTCGTTTCCGTGTCACGGCGGGGCGGCCAAGCCTTGTTCATCGCGCGCCACGCCGTCAAGACGCGTTCCGGTGCCTCGATCTGCGGGTAGTGACCGATGCCCGGCAGTCGATGCAGCGCCGCGTCGGGCACCAACTCGGCCCAGCGGTCAGCCATGTGCACCCCGGAGATGGGGTCAGCCTCGCCATCTATGAATCCGATCGGCACCGAGGTCTGCTGCAAGGCACCGACCCAGCGTTCGCGGCGCTGGTGACGCTCGGCGATGTATCCGAGCAAGGCCGGCAACACGCGTCGGCCATGTTCGCGGTCGATCTCGCCCCAGAACGCACCGAGCGTCGCTTCGTCGGGCTGGGTGTCCGGGCCGAAGATGCGGCGCATGCTCCGAGCCAAGCCGGCGCGCCCGACAAAGCGCTGCAGCCACGGTCCCCATGAGGAGGCCAGCAGCTTCTGCAACGGCAGCGGGCGATGGCATTCGGGGAACAGTCCACCGTTGAGGAACACCAGACTGTCGAGGGCAAACCCCAACTGCCGCGTGTTCGCGCGCGCGAGCAGCTCCTGGGCGACCGTGTTGCCGTAGTCGTGCGCGATCACATCGGCTCGGGAGAAGCCGCAGTGCTTCAGCACCGCCTCGACGAGTCCCGCCTGTTCGTCGATGCAGTAGCGGTGCGGAAATGGCTTGCTGCTCGAGCCGAAGCCGAGAAGATCGGGTGCGATGACGGTGTGGCACAGGCAGAGTTCGTCCCACAGGCTGTGCCAGTCCCAGCTCGAGGTAGGAAAGCCGTGGATAAGCAGCAGCGCCGGGCCCTCGCCGCCGCGGCGCAGGAACACGCGCTGGCGTTGCCAGGTCATCCACTCTCCAGCGGCCCTCCACGCGGCGGGTGTCATGGCGTGGCTTGCTCCCTGCGGCGATGCGCTCCAAGCTACCACGGGCGGCTGGCGAAATCGGGCGCGCGGCGCAGCGGTGAACCGTTCGATCGTCGTTGATGGTTCGTGACCGGTGAGCGGAAGCACCCTACGCTGCAGTACAGACGGTTCGCGCGGGCGGACGGTACACTCCGCGCCCCGCGCGAGGGCATTGGCGATCCGCCGGTCTGCGGCCCAGCCATCCCGACCAGCACACGAAGCACAGGGGAAACAGCATGAGTTCGGACCTGGCATTGGTATTTCCCGGACAGGGGTCGCAGTCGCTCGGCATGCTGGCTGAGCTCGCCGCCGAACACGCCAGCGTGCAGCGCACGTTCGCGGAAGCGTCGGAAGGTGCTGGTGTCGATCTCTGGGCGCTGAGTCAGTCCGGCGCCGAAGAGCAGCTCAACCAGACCGAGTTCACCCAACCCGCGCTGCTGGCTGCGGGCGTGGCGGTGTGGCGCGTGTGGCACGAGCGGCAGGCGCCACGGCCTTCGCTTCTCGCCGGGCACAGCCTTGGCGAGTACACCGCGCTGGTTGCCGGCGGTGCGCTGTCGCTGGCGGATGGTGCGCGGCTCGTGCGCGCGCGCGGTCAGTTCATGCAGGCCGCCGTGCCCGCGGGTACGGGTGCGATGGCGGCGGTGCTCGGTGCGGACGACAGCGTGGTCGAAGAGGTCTGCGCCGAGATTGCCGCGCCCGAAGTGGCCGTCGCGGCGAACTACAACTCGCCGGGTCAGATCGTCATCGGTGGCACCGCCGCCGGCGTCGATGCGGCGATCGCGCTGCTCGCCGAACGCGGCGTCCGCAAGGCGGTGAAGCTCGCGGTCAGCGTGCCTTCGCACACGCCGCTGATGCGCGAGGCCTCGGAGCGCCTGGCCGAGAGCATGGCGGCGCTGAACTGGTCGATGCCCGCCACGCCGGTGGTGCAGAACGTGGATGCGCGTGCGCACACCACGGTGGAGCTGATTCGTGAGGCACTGGTGAAACAGCTCTACCTGCCGGTGCGCTGGACTGCCTGCGTGCAGGCCATGCAGGAACGCGGCGTGCGCCGCATCGGCGAATGCGGCCCGGGCAAGGTGCTGACCGGATTGGCCAAGCGCATCGACAAGCAGATCGATGGACGTGCGCTGGGCATGCCCACCGATCTCAACGACGCAGCAGAAGCATGGAGTGCGGTATGAGCAGTCTGAACCTGGAAGGTGAAATCGCCCTGGTCACCGGCGCGAGTCGCGGCATCGGCGCAGCGATCGCCGACTTGCTTGCGGCGCGCGGTGCGCGGGTCATCGGTACGGCGACCTCGGAGTCGGGCGCGGCGGCGATCGACGAGCGTCTCGCAGCGGCCGGCGGAGCCGGGCGTGTCATCGATGTGGCCGATGGTGCAGCCCTCGAAGCACTGATCGACGGCGTGAACAAAGAGTTTGGTGGGCTGTCGATCCTGGTCAACAACGCCGGCATCACCCGCGACCAGCTGCTGATGCGGATGAAAGACGACGACTGGCAGGCCATCCTCGACACCAATCTGAGCTCGGTGTTCCGCGCCTCCAAAGCCGTGCTGCGCGGCATGATGAAGGCGCGCCACGGTCGCATCATCAACATCGCCTCGGTGATCGGCCTCACCGGCAACCCCGGCCAGGCCAACTATGCTGCGGCCAAGGCCGGCATCATCGGCTTCACCAAGTCGCTGGCGCGCGAGGTCGGTTCGCGCGGCATCACCGCCAATGTGGTGGCTCCCGGATTCATCGAGACCGACATGACCCGGGCCCTGCTCGATGCGCAGCGTGAAGCCATGCTCGGACAGATCGCGCTCGGTCGTTTCGGCGCCCCGCAGGACATTGCCGAAGCCGTGGGGTTTCTGGCCTCCAAGGCGGCGGGCTACGTGACCGGTGAGACCCTGCACGTCAACGGCGGCATGTACATGCCCTGAGGGTCGGCAGGGCCTCGGGCAGCCGTTCATCCGTTTCAAACACCAGTTACTGTTGCAGGCCCCCGATTCCCACTACAATGCGCGCCTTACGCCTCGCTCGAACGAGGCGATTGCCAAGAACGACATCACCGGGAGGTATCCAAACCCATGAGCAGCATCGAAGAACGCGTCAAGAAAATCGTCGTGGAACAGCTCGGCGTGAAGGAAGAGGAAGTCACCGCCAATGCCAGCTTCGTCGACGACCTGGGCGCCGACTCGCTGGATACGGTCGAGCTGGTGATGGCGCTCGAGGAAGAGTTCGAGTGCGAAATTCCGGACGAAGAAGCCGAGAAGATCACCAGCGTGCAGCAGGCGATCGACTACGTGAAGGCGCACGTCAAGAGCTGATTCGTCAGCCGCAGCGCCGCCACAGGGGCCGCCATCGTGCGGCCCCGTGTGTTTCCGGGGCCCGGACGCTTCCGTACGGTCCCCGCGCGTTTCGTAGAATGCAGGCAATGCGGGCGGCGGCAGGATGTCGGGTGCCGCAGCGGGACGAAACGAAGCGGGTTCCGGTGTACGGATGCACCGGCGCGATAGCCGCGAAGCGGCTGTCGCAAAAAGACGTGGCGCGGCTTGGCCGCGACCGTTTTCACGGCAAGCCGCGGCAGGACGCCCGGCCTTGCGCGGGGGGGCTCGCCCGGTCCCGCAACCAGACAAGCAACGAGGAATCTTCATGCACAAGCGTCGCGTCGTCGTCACCGGCATGGGCATCGTCTCGCCCGTCGGCAACACCCTGGACAGCGCCTGGGCCAACATCACCGCGGGTCGCAGCGGGCTCGGTCCGATCACGAACTTCGACGCCTCGCAGTTCGCCACCCGCATCGCCGGGCAGGTCAAGGATTTCGACGCCACGCAGTGGATCTCGCCGAAGGATGCCAAGAAGATGGATATCTTCATCCACTACGGTGTCGCCGCCGCATTCATGGCGATGGACGACTCCGGCATCGAGGTCACTGAAGCGAATGCCGAGCGCATCGGCGCGATGATCGGTTCGGGCATCGGCGGCATCCTCGGCATCGAGGAACAGACCGCGCGTTACCTGGAGGGCGGGCCGCGCAAGATCTCGCCGTTCTATGTGCCGAGCACAATCATCAACATGCTGCCCGGCCAGGTCAGCATCATGAAGGGGCTGAAGGGTCCAAATTTCTCCGCGGTGTCGGCGTGCGCGACGGCCAACCACAGCGTGGGCATGGCCATGCGCACGATCCAGTACGGCGATGCGGACGTGATGATTGCGGGCGGCGCCGAGCGCGGCAGCTCGCCGACCGCCGTCGGTGGCTTCTGCTCGATGAAGGCGATGTCGACCCGCAACGATGAACCCGAGCGCGCCTCGCGCCCGTGGGATCGCGACCGCGACGGATTCGTGCTCGGCGACGGCGCCGGCATTCTCGTGCTCGAAGAGTACGAGCACGCCAAGGCGCGTGGCGCGCGCATCTACTGCGAACTGGCCGGATTCGGCGCCAGCTCGGATGCCTTCCACATGACCGCGCCGAGCGAGAACGGCGAAGGGCCGGCGCGCTGCATGGCCTCGGCGTTGCGCGATGCCGGCGTCAACCCGACCGAAGTGGACTACGTCAATGCCCACGGCACCTCGACGCCGCTGGGCGATCTCGCCGAGACGCTCTCGGTGAAGCAGTGCCTGGGCGAACACGCCTACAAGACCATGGTCAGCTCGACCAAGTCGATGACCGGCCACCTGCTTGGTGCGGCCGGAGGCATCGAGGCGATCTTCTCGATCCTCGCCCTGCACCACGGAGTGATCCCGCCCACCATCAATCTGGAGAACCCGGGCGAAGGCTGCGATCTCGACTACGTGCCGAACACGGCGCGCGAGAAGGCGGTCCGGGTCGCGGTGTCGAACGGCTTCGGGTTCGGCGGCACCAACGGTACCCTGGTCTTCCGCGCGATCTGACCCCGACCCGGGTCATGCCTGAGGCGGCAGCGATGCGCATTCCGCTGCCGTCCGCGCCGGATCTGCTGGCGCTGCATCGCGCCGATCCGGTGCGCTTTCCCTGTTTGCTGGAAAGCGCGGCGCGCGGGGCGCGCGGCCGGTTCGACATGCTGTTGGTGTCCGAAGGACGCGCCTTCGAGCGGACCTCAGATGGTCGACTTCATGGCGCGTCGGGACCACGTCCCCGCGAGCACGGATTCCTCGATGAGCTGGCTGCAGCGTTCCGCGCAGAGGCCGTGTCGACGCCGAGCGACCAGCTGTTTGTCGGCGGCTGGGCGTTGTTTCTCGGCTACGAGCTGGCCGATGAGATCGAACCGGTGCTGAGTCTGCCGCGGTCGCCGGGCCTGTTGCCTGTCGCCAGGGCGGTTCGCTGTCCGCTGGCACTGGTGCTCGATCGTGATACCGGACTCTGCACGCTGCAGGGCGAGGCGTCGTCGGGCGCCCTGGCCGCCGAGGTGGCGCTGCAGGCTGCGCGGGTCTTGCCTTCGGCGTACCGGCCGGTCGCCGTGCGGCGGGTGGAAGAGGATACGCCGGACCGGTTTCTCGGTGCGGTGCGCCGCGCGCTCGACTACATCGCCGCCGGCGACGTGTTCCAGGTCAATCTCTCGCGTGGCTGGAGCGCGGCGCTGGATGCGGGCACGGCACCGGCCGATCTGTATGCTGCACTGCGTCGGGCCAACCCTGCGCCGTTCAGCGCACTATTCGACTTCGGCGAAGGGCGGGCCGTGGTGAGTTCGTCACCCGAGCGACTGGTGTCGCGTCGCGGCGACCGCATCGAGACGCGGCCGATTGCCGGCACCCGTCCGCGCATGCCGGGCGACGACGATGCAGTGCGCGTGCGTGAACTGGTGGGACATCCCAAGGAACGGGCTGAACACATCATGCTGATCGATCTCGAACGCAATGACCTCGGTCGCGTCTGCCGACGCGGCAGCGTTCGCGTCGAGGCGCTGATGGAGGTCGAGACCTACGCCCACGTGCACCACATCGAGTCGACCGTGAGCGGTGTCGCAGAGTCGGGCGTCGGTCCGGCCGATTTGATCCGGGCGGTGTTTCCGGGCGGTACCATTACCGGATGTCCTAAAGTGCGCTGCATGCAAATCATCGCTGAACTGGAAAACGTCGGACGGGGTGCCTACACGGGTGCGGTTGGTTGGCTTGGCCGCAACGGTGACCTCGATCTCAATATCCTGATTCGTACGCTGGCCGTCGAAGGAGACACGTGTCGCTTTCGCGCCGGCGCCGGCGTGGTGGCCGACTCCGACCCGGACGCGGAGCTCGTGGAAACCCGCGCCAAGGCCAGGGGGATGCTGCGCGCGCTCGGAGAAGCGTCGGCATGAGTCTGCTCGCGCACTGGGTGGATGGGGTGCAGGGCGCGCCGCTGGCGGTCGACGATCGCGGTGCAGCCTACGGCGACGGACTGTTCGAGAGCATTCTCTGGAGCCGGGGGCGTGCAGTGTGGTGGGCGCATCACATCCGCCGTCTCAGTCGCGACGCCACGCGGTTGGGCATAGCGCCGCCGAAGCCCTGGTTCTGGCAGGAGGATCTCGACTTTGCCAACGCCTGGCTACGCGCCGAGGGCTGCGAGCGCGCGGTGATCCGCCTGACCCTTACCCGAGGTCGCGGTGGGCGTGGGTACGCGCCGCCGGTGCCCGCCGAGCCGATGCGCATGCTGCAGATTCATGATGCGCCGGGAATCGATGCCGCCCTGCAGCCGATCTCGACCATGCGCTGCCGGATCCAGTTGGCCACCCAGCCCGCGCTGGCCGGCATGAAGCACCTGAATCGACTCGAGCAGGTGATTGCCCGCCGCGAGTGTGCGGTAGCGCATGTCGATGAGGGCGTCATGTTCGACACCGAAGGCGCACTGGTCTGCAGCACGATGGGCAATCTGCTGCTGCGTCTCGACGGTCGCTGGCTGACTCCGCCGATCGAACGTGCTGGCGTTGCCGGCATCGCGCGCGATCATCTGATCCGTCACGGTCTCGCGGTCGAACAGCCACTGCACGAACCGGAACTGGCCCGGGCAGAAGCCATCGCGGTGTGCAATTCGGTTCGCGGTATCCTCCCGGTCGGCAGTCTGGATGGGCAGCCCTACGAAGACCAGAAGGAGACCCACGCCTTGCAGCAGGCCCTGCACGATATCGAACCGTCGTTCCTGGCGATGGTGGGCTGAGCAGCGTGGCGTCCGGGGTGCGGCGCGTGCTGCGCGGTTTGCTGCTGCTCCTGCTGCTGGCGCTGATCGGCGGCGGCGTCATCGGTCACCGCTACTGGCAGGACTACCAGCACTTCATCGATGCACCGCTCGCCGAGACGGTGAATGAGCGCACGATCGAAGTGCAGCCGGGCGACAGCTTCGATCGGGTGCTGCGCCGGTTGCGCAGCGTCGAGGTGCGCGAGGGCCACGACCTGTTCTGGCGGGCGCTGGCCTGGGAGCTAGGCGTCATGCGCCGACTCAAGGTCGGCGAGTACGCCCTGTTCCACGGCATCACGCCGCGCATCCTGCTGCAGCGGATGGAGCAGGGCATCGTCATCCAGCACCGCTTCACCATCATCCCGGGCTGGAACTTCCGCGAACTGCGCGAAGCACTCGCCCGCGACAGCGTTCTCGTGCAGACCCTGGATGGGGTCGACGACGTGGCCATCATGACGCGCCTCGGCGCCGACGGCGTCGCGCCCGAGGGTCGGTTCCTGCCGGAGACCTACCAGTTCGTGCGTGGCACCTCCGACCTCGACATGCTCGATCGCTCGCATCGCGCGATGAAGGCGGCGCTCGCCGAGGTCTGGTCCGAACGCGTGGCTGGCTTGCCCATCGAAACCGCGGACGAGGCACTGGTGCTTGCCAGCATCATTGAAAAGGAAACCGGCAAGGCGAGCGAACGCCCGGAGATCGCTGGCGTGTTCGTGCGGCGGTTGCGCCTGGGCATGCGCCTGCAAACCGACCCGACGGTGATCTACGGTGTTGGCGTGCTGTTCGACGGCAATCTGACCCGCAAGCATCTCGAGACCGACACGCCATGGAACACCTACACGCGTAACGGCCTGCCACCCACGCCGATTGCCCTGCCCAGCCTGGAAGCCTTGCGCGCAGCGGTTGATCCTGCCGACGGCGACGCGCTGTACTTCGTCTCCCGAGGCGACGGCAGCCACCAGTTCTCGCGCACGCTCAGCGAACACAACGCTGCCGTGCGCCGGTTCCAGTTGAAGCGATGAGCGCGTCGCGCGGACAGCTCATCACCCTGGAGGGCGGCGAGGGCGCCGGCAAGTCGACCGTGCTTGCGGCTCTGGAGACGTTTCTTCACGAGCAGGGGGTGGACATCCTGCGCACGCGCGAACCCGGCGGTACGCCCGCGGGCGAGGCCATTCGTGCGGTGCTGCTCGACCGCGCGCTTACGCTGTGCGCGCAATCCGAACTGCTGCTGATGTTCGCCTCGCGCGCGCAACTGGTGGACGAAGTGGTTGCTCCGGCGCTGGCGGCGGGCCGCTGGGTGCTGGCAGATCGATTCACCGACGCCAGCTACGCGTATCAGGGCGCAGGGCGAGGCCTGGATCCCGGCTGGATCGCCGAGCTGGAACGTCGGGTGGTGGGCGTGCGCCCCGACCTCACCCTGTGGCTGGATCTGCCGGTGGAAACCGGCCTGCAGCGCGCGCGGCAGCGCGGCGGCGAAGCCGATCGCATCGAGTCCGAGCGCGTCGAGTTCTTCGAGCGCGTGCGCGACGGATACGCGAGGTTGGCCGCGGCAGACCCTGCGCGCGTGGTGCGCATCGACGCGGCGCAGTCCGCCGAGCAGGTGGCCGCCGATGCGGTGCGCGCGATCCGTCGGCGCTGGTTTTCCGAGCGCGCTCGGGCATGAGCGCCCCCGCCTATCCCTGGCTTGAGTCGACCTGGGGCCAGCTCGTTCGGGCGCATCAGGAGCAGCGACTCGGGCACGGGCTGCTGGTCGGCGGCGTGGCCGGGCTGGGACAGGAAGTGCTGTGCGCGCGGCTCGCTGCGCTGCTGCTGTGTGAGAAGCCCGGCGCCGAAGCCGCCTGCGGCAGCTGCCGCGGTTGCCAATGGGTGCAGGCTGACGCGCATCCCGACTTGCAGCGCGTGACCCTGATCGCGCGCGACGACGGCAAGCTCAAGCAGGAAATCGCCGTCGACCAGATTCGCGAGCTGTCGCGCTGGTTTGCCCTGTCGCCGCATCGGGGCGGCGCGCAGGTGGCGCTGATCGACCCGGCCGATCGCATGGGTGCCGCCGCCGCGAATGCCTTGCTCAAGACGCTCGAGGAGCCGGCGCCCGACCGTTTTCTGATCCTGCGCGCCGACCAGCCCGAGCGATTGCCGCAGACCGTGCGCAGCCGATGCCAGCGCGTGCTGGTGCGGCTTCCGGATGCCGACACGGCGCTGCAGTGGCTCGCTGCACGCGGTCATCCGGCCGACCAGGCCGGTGAGGCACTTGCTGTCGCCGATGGTCATCCGGTCGAGGCAGACCGTCTGCTGGCCGAGCAAGGCATGCAGCGGCTGCGCGGGGTGCGCGCCGATCTGCGCGCGATGCTCGAGCGCAAGGCGACAGCCCAATCGGTGGCGCGTCGCTGGCTCGGCGGAGACGGCGACCAGGCGATCCGTGATGCGGTGCGTGTGGTGCGCAGCCTCGGCTGGGACGCAGCCCGCGGCGGCGCTCGCTTGACCGCGCCCGAGGAATTCCACAAGCTTGCGGCATGGTCGGTCCGGGCCGACGCCGCACGCCGGCACCTGGCGGTGCCGCTGCGCCACGAGCTGATGCTCACCGACCTGTTGAGTGCCTGGACCGAGGCAGCCGGCTCGGTCCGTTGGTTCGACCAGGCAGCATCGCCTGAAAGGGGGAAGGCATGATCGGTGGCGCCAAACAAGGCATCCTGTCGTTCGCGATCAAGGACAAGTCGGCGCTGTACAACGCCTACATGCCGTTCGTGAAAGGCGGCGGCATCTTCGTGCCGACGCCGAAGAAGTACAGTGTCGGCGATGAAGTGTTCATCCTGCTGACCCTGCTCGATGACAAAGAGCGTCTGCCGGTTGCCGGAAAGGTGTGCTGGGTCACCCCGAACGGCTCACAGGGCAACCGCACCGCTGGCATCGGCGTGCAGTTCAACGACTCGGCCGAGGCCGAAACGGTGCGCGGCAAGATCGAAACACTGCTGGCCGGTATCCTGAATTCGGACAAGCTCACCCACACCATGTAGGCGTGTCGGGACGCTTGATGCGTCCCCGCGCCCCGCAGCACGACACTCGCATGCCCATTCTCGTCATCGCGTCGATCGCGCTGCAGTTCTTCTGCCTCGTCCACATGGCCCGTTCGGGTCGGCCGTACTGGTGGGCGTTCATCATCATCATCGGCAGCTTCCTGGGCTCGGCGGTGTACATCCTGACCCAGGTGATTCCCGACCTGCGCTACAACGTCGGTGCGCAGCGCGCAGTGCGCCGCGTGCAGCGTGCGATCGACCCCGAGCGCGAGCGGCGGCGCATCGAAGCCGAGCTGGCAGTGGCCGACACGGTCACCAATCGACTGCGGCTGGCGCGCGAGTGCCTGGAACTGGGCGATCCGTTCAACGCCGAGCGCCTGTTCGAGAGCAGCCTGACCGGCATGCATGCCAACGAGCCCGACATCCTCCTCGGCCTGGCACAGGCTCAGGACATGCGCGGCGATCACGTGGCCGTGCGCGCCACGCTCGAGCGATTGATCGAGGCCAACCCCGACTATCGCTCGCACGACGGTCACCTGCTGTACGCGAAAGCACTGGAAGGCTGCGGTGAGTCGGAGGCTGCGGCCAAGGAGTACACCGTGCTGGCGGTGGGCTACCCGGGCGAAGAGGCGCGCGTGCGCTACGGCCAGCTGCTGCAGCGCATGGGTCGAGAACGCGAGGCCCAGGACTTTTTTCGCCAGACGCTGGCGCGGGTCAAAGTGGCGCCGCGCCATTACCGTGAGTCGAATCGCGAGTGGATCGAGATCGCCGAGCGCGCGGTGAAGGGCGGGGGCTAGCCGGGGAGTAGGGCCGAGGGTCAGGAGCGAGACCAGGCATCGGCGGCCAGCGTTGTCGCCCGACGCGCGCCTTTCGACCCTTCGCCGTTCCTGGTGCTGATTCAGATCGAACCTACGCAGGCGGCCGCATTGGTCGTCGCCGAGCACATCGATCGAATCGTCGGGACCGACCCGACCATGGCGCACGCGCGATCTCCAGATCGAATGCATCGCCCGCACCTGACGCGTACATGCTTGAACGCTCAGCACCCTGCCCAGGCGCTTCCGTCGCGAGGGTGATCCGGTGCAGCGGATCCGCCGGGAAGCCCTGATCAGCTGACGGATCGTTGTCCCTGAGCAGCCGGGGCGCGCGCAGCCGGGGCGTGAATAGCCTGGTCATCGGCCGCGGCAGGCTTGGGTACCCGGCTCGCCCGCCAGGCCAGGCAGACCAGATAGCTGGCAATCGCCAGCTTCTGCCCCAGGCCGCGCGGCAGAAGACCGGGCCAGTGCCCGATCACGAGCACGAGCAGGGTGACGCTCGCCAGCACCAGCGACCATCGGAGCCCGTGCCGCCAGTCCACCGCGCCTTGCATCAGCATGCCCAGCAGGGTGAAACCGAACG
>JAGRJY010000115.1 GCA_020442465.1 Lysobacterales bacterium | reverse complement strand
ATGACGAGAACGCCATCGCCTCACGGGCGCGGCGGATCACCGTGGCCAACGCGCCCAGCGACACGACCACCCAATCCGCACCGCTGGTCTGCGCGGATGCCAGTCGCCGCGTGTTCACCATCAATCCCGACAACGACACGCTGGCCGCCGTCGACGCCGACACGCTGGCCGTGCAATACGAAGTGCCAGTCTGCGACGACCCGCACAGCATCGCGCTGGCCGGCGCCAACCTGTGGATCGCCTGCCATGGCGACGACGGCATCGACGTTCGCACCGCCGCCAGCGGCGCGCTGGTCGAGCATCTCGACACCGGCTACGGCAGTGCGCCGAGCCATATCGCCGCGACACCGGGCGGCGACAACGTCTATGTCAGCCTTCACGGTCCGGGCGTGCTGCGTCGCTACGATGCGAGCACGCGCGGCGCGACCGGCTCGCTGACACTCGGACAGACTGCCGGTGCACTTGCCATCAATGGCGATGGCAGCCTTGTCTACGTCGCACGGCAGATTTCCGCAGAGAACGACGCCGAGATCTGGGAAGTGAACACCGCGGGCGGCATGAGCCTGCAGCGCACGCTGCGCGTCCGCCGCTTCGGTGGCGACGAAAACGCCGATGGCACCGGCAGCGGCCGAGGCGTCGCCAACAACCTGCGTTCGCTGGCCATCGCCCGCGACGGGCAGAGCCTTTGGTTCGCCGCCAACAAGGCCAACACCGAGCGCGGATTGAGCTTCTCCGATGACCTCGACGAGGACAACACCGTGCGCAACGTGCTGGTCGGTGTAAATCTCGCCGATGGCTCGCTGCTGCGCCAGGTCGACATCGACAATTCCGACTCGGCGAGCGCAGTAGCGCTGTCGCCGTTTGGTGACGACCTGCTGGTGGCGCTGCAGGGCAACAATGAAGTCGCCGTGTTCGACGCACTCAATGTCGCCAACGCCGCCGGCAGCGGCGGCATGACGACGCGGCTGTCCGCCGGCCTCGCGCCGCAGGGCGTCTGCACGGACCCGACCACCGGCCGCAGCTTCGTGAAAAACCTGATGGGTCGCTCGTTGAGCGTGCTGGAAACCGCCGAACTGTTCGACGCCGGCGATATCAGCGTCTCCGGCAGCACGGTACCGACGGTGGGCATCGAAGTGATGGCGGCCAACGTTCTTGCCGGCAAGCGCATCTTTTACAACGCGTCTGATCCGCGCATGAGCGCCGAAGGCTACCTCAGCTGCGCCACCTGCCACCTCGACGGCGGCAGCGACGAGCGGGTGTGGGACTTCACGGACCGGGGCGAGGGGCTCCGCAACACGATCGCGCTGCGCGGGCGCGCGGGCCTGGGCGACGGACCGGTCCACTGGAGCGCGAATTTCGACGAGATCCAGGACTTCGAGAACGACATTCGAGGCCCCTTTCAGGGCGCCGGGCTCATGGACGACGCGGACTTCTTCGCCGGAACGCGGTCCCATCCCTTGGGCGACGCGAAGGCGGGGATCAGCCCGGATCTCGACGCCCTGGCCGCCTACGTGACCTCGCTCGTGAGCGAACCCCGGTCGCCCCACCGGAACGCCGACGGGACCCTCACGGCCCAGGCGATCCGGGGCAAGGCGATCTTCGAGTCCCCCGAGACGCGGTGCCT
>JAGRJY010000114.1 GCA_020442465.1 Lysobacterales bacterium | reverse complement strand
CTGCGCGCGCTGCTGCGTGTGCTGGGCGTCATCGTCGGGCTGTCGTCACTGACCAAGCTGCCGCCGCTGGCGATGGCCCTGCTGGACGACGACGGCACCCACCACGTGTTTCTCGGCAGTTTTGCCGTCAGCGCCACGTTCGGTCTGCTGCTGTGGTGGCCCAACCGCCGCGGCCGCTACCAGCTGCGCCTGCGCGACGGGTTCCTCATCGTCACCCTGACCTGGCTGGTCGCCAGTCTCACGTCGGCGCTGCCGTTCATGCATGCGCCGCCGCAGCTCAGCTTCACCAATGCCGTGTTCGAGGCCGCCTCCGGTCTGACCACCACCGGCGCGACCGTGATCGTCGGGCTGGATGCGTTGCCGCGTTCGGTGCTGCTGTACCGCCAGGTACTGCAGTTCCTCGGTGGCATGGGCATCGTCATCCTCGCGGTCGCGGTGCTGCCGATGCTGAAGATCGGCGGCACCCAGCTGTTCCGCGCCGAGATGTCGGGGGTCAGCCGCGACAACAAGCTGACGCCGCGCATCGCCGAGACGGCACGCGCGCTGTGGATGATCTACTTTGGCCTGACCGTGCTGTGCGCGCTGGCCTACTGGATCGGCGGCATGCATCTGTTCGACGCGATTTGCCACGCCCTCAGTACCGTTTCCACCGCCGGATTCTCGACCCACGACGCTTCGTTCGCCTTCTGGAACAGCCCGCTACTCGACGCGCTTGCGATCCTGTTCATGCTGCTCGGCGGCGCGAACTTCGCCCTGCACTTCATCGCCTGGCGGCAGGCCTCGTTGAGCTGCTACCTCGGCGACGCCGAGTTTCGCGCCTTCCTGCGCATCGCGGTCGGCGCCTGTCTGGTGATCACGGCGATCCTGTGGATCACCAACCACTTCCACGGCTTCGGTGGCGCCTTCCGTCGCGCCGCCTTCCAGACCGTCGCCAATCTGACCACGACCGGCTTCTCCACCGACACCTTCGCCAACTGGCCCAGTCCCGCGCCGCTGCTGCTGGTGCTGATGGCCTTCATCGGCGGCTGCTCCGGCTCGACCGCCGGCGGGCTCAAGGTTGCCCGCGTGCTCATGGTGCTGCGCCAGGGGCTGCGCGAGATCCGCCAGCTGATCCACCCGAAGGCGACCTTCATCGTCAAGCTCAACGGACGCCACGTCTCCGAGTCGGTGGTGCTTTCGGTCAGCGGGTTCATCACCCTGTGGGTGACCTGTTTCGTGCTGCTGATGCTCGCCCTGAACGCCTGTGGCCTCGACCTCGGCAGCGCCTTCGGCGCCACCGCGGCGACGCTGACCAATCTCGGACCGGGGCTCGGGGCGGTGGCCAATCACTTCGCCGACGTCGGTCCGGCCGCAGTCTGGCTCGGCACGCTCGGTATGATGCTCGGCCGACTCGAGGTGTTCTCCCTGCTGGTGCTGCTGTCGCCGATGTTCTGGCGCGAGTAGGCCGGCGTTCTCGGCGAGGCGGGCGATTTCGCCGGCCAGCCGACGGGCCTCGTCGACCGCCAGATAGCTGAGGGTAGTGGCTTCGAGCCCCTCGCGGATGCCCGCGGTGTCGATCTCGAGATGGGCCATGCCGGCACGGTGATCGAACGGCGACTGCTTCAGCCGCACCGCCTGGACGCGGTGGATCGGGATCATGTCCCAGCGGCGCGACCACGCGCCCTGGCGCCAGCGCACGCCGTCGGCATCGCAGTGGTAGGCGCGAAATGCCGCGTCGCGGCGGACGCTCCAGACCAGCAGGATGCCGAATCCGGCCAAGGGCAGGGCCTGGGTGCCCACGTTGCCGAGCACCACCAGCATGCCGACGGCGAACAGGCCCAGCTGCCACTTCAGCATCCGTCGCCAGGCCTTCGGGTGGATGCCGCGCCAGTCGGACGGTGCGCTGTCGAGTTGGGGAATCCAGCGATCGCGCAGGCGCTGAATCACCGTGTTGTGGGCGACCGGGAGCAGGGCATCGCGACTGCGTCCCTGTTCGCCAGCGCCTGCTGCCGCAGTCTCGACGTGCAGGCTGCCGAGACCACGCCGGGCCAGCAGCCAGGGCTGGCGCACGATCCAGCGCTGCACCTTGTCGCGCCGCACGTGATGCTGCACACGGGTGAGCAGGCCGCCTTCGTAGGTGACGCGATCGCCGGATTCGGACAGGGTAAAGCCGTAGTGGCGCACCACCACCATGAGTACGCCCACCACGCGCACCAGCAGCGAGAGCACGACGAAGCCGAGCACGGCAGCCAGGGCCCAGCCCAGTCCGGGCAGCCAGCGCATCGCCTCGTCGAACCACCAGCTCGCCAGCCGGGGCACTGCCTTCCACCAGCCATTCGGCTGCAGCTGGAACAGCAGGCCGAAGCCGATGCCGACGACCACCCAGCCCTGGTTGCTCATCAGCCCGTACCAGATCAGATCGCCGACCGGGATCCGGTGTACCGCCGAGCTCGCAGTATCCGGCTCGGTGGCGGCAACGGCCGGTGGAACATTGTGTGGTGTGGCATCGGGCGATGGCGCCGCAGGGCCCGCGTCGGTGCGCTGGTTGGCGCGAACCCGTCGCAGCAGATCTTCGGCGTCGCGCAGCGCCAGCACCTGCATGGTCGCTTCCGCGCGCTTGTCGCCGGTGGCTGACTCGATGCGCACCTCGGCGACACGGAACAGCCGGTGCACCGGGCTTCGGCTCAACGCGATGTTGTGAATGCGCGCAAACGGGAGGTGGCGAATCTCCCGGTTCAGCAGCCCGCTGCGGATGACCAGCTCGTTCGACTCGATCAGGTAGCGGTAGGTGAAATAGCGCCAGACGGCAACGAGGCTGAGGCCCACCGCGGACACCGCCGCGGCGACCTCCTGCCAGTCACCGCCGCGGCCGAAGAACAGCAGCACGATGAGCGGCACCGCGAACTGGCGCAGCTGGGCGAGCAGGACGAACAGCCACGACCACGGGTGCAGTCGGCGCATGCGCGCGACGTCGAGGCCGCGTTCAGAACTGTCGGTCATGACCCTGCAGCAGCGCATCGCGCAGGGCGATCGCACGGTCGACGTCGAGCCCGGGCAGTTTCACCGTCGCGTTCTTGCTGCCGGCGGTGTGCAGGTCGAGATCGGCCAGCCCCAGGCGACGGTCGAGGGGGCCGCGCTGCAGGTCGGTGTGCTGGACGCGCGACCGCAGCACGCGAATCTCGCTGCGCCACCAGATGCCGCGGTGGATCTCCAACCCCTCCTCGTCAAGCCGGTAGCGCACCGCGTCGTACCCGCGGCGGCCAAGCTGCCATGCCAGACGGGCCGCCGCCGCAAGCAGCAGCAAGGCGAGGCCGACCCGCGTCCCGGTGGACGCCGCGGCCGGGGTCGCTTCGAGCAGCAGCACGGCCCCGACGAAGGCGACCACCGACAGGGGCAGCATGCCGATCAGGAAGCCAAGCCGGTGGCCCCAGACCGCGTTCGGATGCAGCGACTCGAATCCTGTTTCGTCGCGAACGGCATCCTCTTCTGCCGTCGATGGAGCGCGGGAGAGATCGTTGCTCATGCTGTGCCCGACGGCGGTCCGTGCTTGCTGTGACCGACATGGTAGGGATTGGCTTCGCCCGCGGGACGCCGACTGAAACGTTTGTAGGTCCACTGGTACTGCGCCGGACACACGCGCACGCAGGCCTCGATGCCGGCGTTGAGGGCGGTCAGGGCGGTGCGTTCGTCCTCGGCATCGATGCCTGCCGGCGCCGGCAGGAAGTGGACCCTGAATCCGGCGCCGCGGGGCAACCGTTCGGCGAATCCGAACACGACCGCCACGTTCGCGCGCGCCGCAAGCCGCGAGAGCAGGGTCATGGTCAGCGCTTCGACGCCGAAGAACGGCGCGAAGCTGCCTTCGCCGACCTTGGGCTGCTGGTCCGGCAGCAGGCCGAGCAGTCGACCGCCCTTCAGCGCGCGCAGCATCCCGCGCACGCTGCCGGGCTGCGCCACCAGCTGTTCCACCGCATCGCCGCCGCGCCCCCGGATCAGCAGCGACCCTGCCGGGGCCCACTGCGGCGGGCGATAGACCAGGCTCATCGGACCGAGGCTGGCGAGAAAACGGCCGAACAGCTCCCAGTTGCCGAGATGCGGCGCGGCGACGATGACTCCGCGCCCGCCGGCGCGCGCCGCGTCCAGATGCTCGAGGCCCACCACCTCGCGGATCCAGCCCAGGGACACCGACGCCGGGCGCGTCCAGATGCGCCCGCATTCGAGCATCACGCAGGCGGTGTGTTGCATGCATTCCCGGCGCAGGCGCTCGCGTTCGGCCGGCGCGAGTGCACCGAAGCACAGCTGTACATTGACCCGCGATACCCGGCTTTCTCGGCGGTTGCCGCGCGCGCCCATCCCGCCGAACAGCCGGCCAAGCGCCTGCAGCCCGCCCAGCGGCAGGCTGCCGAGGCACCACATGGCGAAACCGGCCAGATGGCCGAGGGCGCGATCCACAGCAGACATGGCGCGCAGTGTAGCCGCCTGCCCGGTCGGGTCCGATGGCTGCGCCGCTCGGTCGTCCGCGACCCGCCGGGGGCGCAGGAAACCGACGCCGGCCCGGCACGGCACGGCTAGGATGGCGTTCCGTTTCGGCCAAAAGGTGTGGGCGCATTCATGATTGCCTTGATTCAGCGCGTTGCCCGGGCCCACGTCGAGGTGGCCGGGGAAACCGTCGGCGCGATCGACCGCGGCCTGCTGGCACTGGCTGCGGTGCAGCCTGGCGACGACGAAGGTGCGGTGCAGCGGATGGCCGACAAGTTGACTCGATACCGGGTGTTCGCCGACGAACACGGCAAGATGAACCGCTCCCTGGCCGATACCGGCGGCTCGCTGCTGCTGGTCAGCCAGTTCACCCTAGCCGCCGACACCCGCGCGGGCCTGCGCCCCAGCTTCAGCTCGGCGGCCCCGCCTGAACAGGCGGAACGCCTGTTCGCCGCGCTGGTCACAGCCTGCAGGGATCGACTGTCCAGGGTTGAAACCGGCCGCTTCGGCGCCGACATGCAGGTCAGCCTGGTCAACGACGGCCCGGTCACGTTCTGGCTCGAGGTCTGAACGGCGCCCTGGCCGACCCGAGCGCCGGCGGTCAAGACCCGTTATACTGGAACGTTCCCATCGTTCATCAACCACCGGATTCCTATGGCGATCGAGAAGCAGGAGCAACAGTCCGAAATCAAGCAGCTCATCAGCAAGGGGCTTGAACAGGGCTACCTGACTTACGCCGAAGTCAACGACCATCTGCCGGGCGACATCGTCGATCCGGAGCAGATCGAAGACATCATCGGCATGATGAACGGCATGGGCATCGAGGTGCACGAAGTGGCGCCGGATGCCGAGTCGTTGCTGATGTCGGACAACTCCGGCGCCAACGACGACGAGACCGCGGCCGAGGAAGCCGTGGCCGCGCTGTCGGCGCTCGATTCCGAGGCCGGTCGCACCACCGATCCGGTGCGCATGTACATGCGCGAGATGGGCACGGTCGAGCTGCTCACCCGCGAGGGCGAAATCGCCATCGCCAAGCGCATCGAGGAAGGCCTCAACCAGGTACAGGCCGCCCTGGCCAGCTTCCCGTGGGCGATCGAGTTGCTGCTCGAAGAGTACGACCAGCACGTCGAGGGCAAGAAGCGCCTCGCCGAGGTGGTGACCGGGTTCATCGATCTCAACGAGCTGAATGCCGAGCCCGAAGCGGCTTCGAACAACAACGACAGCAACAGCGACGATTCCGATTCCGACGACGACAGCGATGACGACGACGATGACGATTCGGAAGAGGAAGCGACCGATACCGGTCCCGATCCGCTGGAAGTCCAGCGGCGCATGGAGCTGATGCGCAGCCTCTACCAGAAGTTCCAGAAGACCCACGCCAAGTACGGCGCCGTCGACAAGAAGGCGGTCAAGCTGCGCGAGGAAATGGCGACCGAGTTCCTCGGTCTCAAGCTGCCGCTGGCGCTGACCGACTCGCTGGTGCGCAAGCTGCGCGACGTGGTGAACCTCGTGCGTGCGCACGAGCGCATCATCATGGATTGCGCGATCCGCCACGGAAAGATGCCGCGCAAGGACTTCATCAAGTCGTTCCCGGGCAACGAGACCAACACCGGCTGGGTCGACGAGCTCGCTCGTCGCAAGCAGAAGTGGTCGTCGACGCTGAAGGAACAGAAAGACGCGATCATCTCCGAGCAGGAGCGGCTGACCGGCATCGAGCAGGCACTGTTCCTCGCGCTGCCTGACATCAAGGAAATCAATCGCTCGATGGCGATCGGCGAGGCGAAGGCACGCAAGGCCAAGAAGGAAATGGTCGAGGCCAACCTGCGTCTGGTGATCTCGATCGCGAAGAAGTACACGAACCGCGGCCTGCAATTCCTCGATCTCATCCAGGAAGGCAACATCGGCCTGATGAAGGCGGTCGACAAGTTCGAGTACCGCCGCGGCTACAAGTTCTCGACCTACGCGACCTGGTGGATTCGCCAGGCGATCACGCGTGCGATCGCAGACCAAGCGCGAACCATTCGTATTCCCGTGCACATGATCGAAACGATCAATAAGCTTGTGCGCACCTCGCGCTATTTGGTGCAAGACCTGGGGCGCG
>JAGRJY010000113.1 GCA_020442465.1 Lysobacterales bacterium | reverse complement strand
GCGATGGCGCGCAAAGCGGAACTCATGCCCGAAGCTCGTGGCAATGGTTTCCAGCACGCGAACGGCGGCGGCGGTGACCTCGGGGCCGATGCCGTCGCCGGGCAACACGACGATGTCAGCGCGCATGGCGGTTCTCCTCGAATCGTTTGATATCGGTACGTCGGGCCAGTAGCCAGCCCATCGGGTCGACGCCATCCAGCAGGCAGGTCCGGGCGAAGGCATCCAGCTCGAAGCGCTGCTCGCTGCCGTCCGGCAGGCGCACCAGGCAGCGCTCGACATCGATGTCTAGCATCTCGCCAGGCTGCGCCAGCAGGGAATCGACCACGGCTTCCGGCAGGGTGATCGCCAGCAGACCGTTCTTCAGCGCATTGCTGCGGAAGATGTCGGCGATCTCGGCGCTGATCACCACGCGCAGACCGAGGTCGAGCAGCGCCCACGGCGCATGCTCGCGCGAGGAGCCGCAGCCGAAGTTGCGCCCGGCGACCAGGATTTCGGCACCCTGGGCTTCGGAGCGGTTCAGCGGGAAATCCGGATCGAGGCTGCCATCGGCGCGAAGGCGTGCGTCATGGAACGCGAAACGTCCCAGTCCCTGACGCTCGGTGGTGGTCAGGAAACGCGCGGGAATGATGCGATCGGTGTCGATGTTCGATTCCGGCAGACAAACCGTTTTCGAGCGCAGCTGGACCAACGGCTTCATGCGGCGATCTCCTTGGGTTCTGCAATGGTTCGGGCATCGCCTGCGATCGGCGGCAGGCGGCGCGGATCAACCAGCGAACCCGCCACAGCACAGGCGGCAGCCGTTCGCGGCGAAGCCAGCACGGTGCGTGCACCCGGTCCCTGCCGGCCTTCAAAATTGCGATTGCTGGTAGACACCGCCAACTGGCCGGGCGCGACGATGTCGCCGTTCATGGCGATGCACATCGAACAGCCGGGTTCGCGCCATTCGGCGCCAGCCGCGCGGACGATACGATCGATGCCCTCAGCCTCGGCAGCACGACGCACCGCCTCGGAACCCGGCACCACCAGCATGCGCACGCGAGGGTCGACGCGACGGCCACGGAGCACGCCGGCGGCTTCGCGCATGTCCGACAGGCGGCCATTGGTGCAGCTTCCGACGAAGACGACGTCCACCGGCGTGCCCAATGGCGACTGGCCTGCTGCAAAGCCCATGTAGCGCATTGCGCGAGACGGTGCGTTGGCGGGAACCGCTTCATCCACGCTCAGCACCTGGCCGGGATGCGTGCCCCAGGTCATCGCCGGTCGCACTGCCGTGGCGTCAATGTGCACCACGCGGTCGAATGTCGCGCCCGCATCGCTGTGCCATTGCGACCAGTCGCGGACAGCCTCATCGAAAGCTTCGCCCTTCGGCGCGCGCGACGTGGCGGCGAGGTAGTCGAAGGTGGTCTGGTCGGCAGCGACCAGCCCGGCACGAGCGCCGGCTTCGATCGACATGTTGCACAGGGTCATGCGCGATTCCATCGACAGCGCACGGATCGCATCACCACGGTATTCGATGACGTGGCCGGTGCCACCATCGACGCCGATCTGGCCAATGATGTGCAGGATCAGGTCCTTGGCGCCCACGTCCGCCGGCAGCTCGCCCCCGACCTCGATCGCCATGCTCTTCGGGCGTCGCTGCAGCAGGCATTGCGTGGCCAGCACATGGCCCACCTCGCTGGTTCCGATACCGAAGGCCAGCGCACCGAAAGCGCCGTGCGTGGCGGTGTGGCTGTCACCGCAGACGATGGTCATGCCCGGCTGGGTCAGTCCCTGTTCGGGTGCGGCCACGTGCACGATACCGCGTGCCGGGCTGTCGAAGTCGAACAGCTCGATGCCATGTCGCTCGCAGTTTCGGCGCAGCGTGTCGACCTGATGCTTCGCCTCGGCGCTCGCGAACTGTCGCTGCCCAGAAGCATCGGGCGCTGACGTCGGCGTCGAGTGAT
>JAGRJY010000112.1 GCA_020442465.1 Lysobacterales bacterium | reverse complement strand
ATCGAGCCCGCGCTGCGCCGGGCCCGGGTCGTCCGTTCGGCCGCTAGGGCTGGCCCAGGTAGTCGACCGCCACCTGCAGCAGCGCGCGGGTGCCGACCTGCAGCGAAGCCTCGTCGACGAAGAACAACGGCGAGTGGTTCGCCGGCGCCGCCGCGGCGTCCTGGCCGCGCGGGGTCGAGCCGACGAAGAAGAACAGGCCGGGCACCTTCTGCGCATACAGGCTGAAGTCCTCGGCGCCCATGATCAGGCCCATCTCGCGCACCTCGTCGACGCCTTCGGCCTTGCGCAGCGAAGGCAGCATCTGCGCGGTCAGCGCCGGGTCATTGACCGTCACCGGATTCGCCCCCGGCATCGGAATCGTGTGCTCAACCGTCGCGCCATGCGCCGCGGCGGTGTGCTCGGCGATGCGCGCCAGTCGTGCATGCACGTCGGCGCGCATGCCCTCGTCGAAGGTGCGGATGGTGCCGATCAGCTCCACCGAGTCGGGAATGATGTTGTGGCGGATGCCGCCCTGGATGGCGCCGAAGGTCACCACCACCGGCAGGCGACTGATGTTCAGCTCGCGACTGACGATGTGCTGCGCGCCGCTGACGATCTCGGCGGCAATAGCGATCGGGTCGATGCCATCCCAGGGCCGCGAACCGTGCGACTGCTTGCCGTGCACGGTCAGCTTGAAGAAGTCGGAGGCGGCCATGAACGGTCCGCTGCGATAGCCGATCTGACCGACGTTGAGCGCGCTCCACATGTGCAGGCCGAACACCGCCTCGGGCTTGAAGCGTTCGAACACGCCCTCGTCGAGCATCAGGCCGGCGCCGCCGTCCTCGCCCTCGGGCGCGCCTTCCTCGGCGGGCTGGAACACGAACAGCACTTCGCCGGCGAGCTCGCTCCGATGTTCGGACAGGGCCTTCGCTACGCCGAGCAGGATCGCGGTGTGGGCGTCGTGGCCGCAGGCATGCATCACCCCGGTGGTCTGGCTGCGGTACTCGGTGGTGACCTTCGAAGCGAACGGCAGGTCGACCTGCTCGGTGACCGGCAGGGCGTCCATGTCGGCGCGCAGGGCGATGCGACGGCCCGGCTTGCCGCCGCGCAGTACGGCGGTGACGCCGGTGTGGGCGACGCCGGTGCGCACGTCCTCCAGCCCGAGCGCGCGCAGCTGCGCGGCGACCTTTTCGCCGGTCTTGAATTCGCGATTGCTCAGCTCGGGGAACTGGTGAAAATCGCGCCGCCAGGCGAGCACGGACGGGTCGACCGCCGTCGCCGCGGCTTCGACGTCGATCGCGTCGGCGGGTTGCGGTACGAAGGCGAGCAACAGGGCGAGAGGCAGTACTCGGCGCATGGGGCAACACTCCGGCAGGTCGACCGCCCGCATGGTGCATGGATGCGGCGGGAATGCAAACCCGCGTGATGGAACCTTGCCGTGCCCATCGTAGCTCCTCCCTTGGTGGGGGGCGGGTCGGAGCTTGCGTTGTGTTGGGGAACAACAGTCGCCCCGTCGATACGCAGTCCGACACCCGGCCCTCATCCGGCGCTGCCGCGCCACCTTCTCCCGGGGGGAGAAGGAAAGCGGGCGATACGATGGGGAAAAAAAAAGAGCAGGCGAAGCGGTGAGTGGAAGCCGTGCGCGCCGTAGCCCCTCTCCCAGTGGGCCGAGCGGGGAGTTCGAGCGGCGCAGCCGCGAAGCGGCCGAGGGCCAGTCGGCATGCAGGCCGAATGGCGGGGTGCGGGTTGGAGAGAGGGCGGGCTGTCGCACGACGCTGGAAGCGAGCGCCTCACGCCCCGATGGCATCGCGTATCCTGCGCCGCTGGCATCAACACGTGACGCGACGCAATCCCCGTGAACGATCTCTTCTCCGCCTTGCTGCTCGGCATCATCGAAGGCCTGACCGAATTCCTGCCGATCTCCAGTACCGGCCATCTGCTGATCGCCCAGCACTGGCTCGGTGCGCGCTCCGACCTGTTCAACATCGCTATCCAGGCGGGCGCCATCCTCGCCGTCTGCCTGGTCTATCGCGAGCGGCTGTGGGCGCTGGCCACCGGCTGGCGCGATCCGGTGCAGCGTGACTATGTGTTCAAGCTGGCCGGCGCGTTTCTGGTCACCGCGGTCTTCGGCCTCGTGGTGAAGCTGGGCGGCATCGAACTGCCCGACACGGTAACGCCGATTGCCTGGGCGCTGATCGTCGGCGGCGTCGCCATTCTGCTGATCGAGCGCCGTGTCGGCGCCGACGATCCGGGCCACGTCGCGATCGCGTGGAAGGTCGCCGTCGTGGTCGGACTGGCGCAGGTGCTGGCCGGCGTGTTTCCCGGCACGTCGCGTTCCGCCGCGGCGATCTTTGCTGCCCTGCTGGTGGGGGTGGGCACCCGTGCGGCCGCCACCGAGTTCGCCTTCCTGGTCGGCATCCCGACCATGTTCGCGGCCACCGGCTACGAGGTACTGCGCTACATCCTCAAGGGTAGCGGCGGGGAGCCGCTGGGTGATCTTGCCGTCGCCTTCGTCGCCGCGACGATCACCGGGTTCCTCGCCGTGCGCTGGCTGCTGGGGTGGATCAAGTCGCACCGGTTCACGCCGTTCGCCTGGTACCGCATCGCGCTCGGCGCCGCCCTGCTGCTGGGCCTGCCGGCCGGATCGTGAACCGGTGCCACCGACGCGTGGTCCATACTGGGAACACAGGTTCATGCCGGTCGCGCGTGGTCGCGCCCGGCCTCGATGCAGGGAGTACATCAGGATGAGACGGATCGGATCGCTGCCGTGGCTGTCGCTGGGGCTCGCCCTGTGCACGGGTGTCGCCTGCGCCGAAGGAATCGGTGGTGAGCGTGCGGCTGGCGAGGAAGGCAGCGCGGAAAACGCCGCCGTGACAGCTGCGGGTGCGGACACGCTGCGCTTTCGCGGTGAGGCGCGTGACGTCGAATCGTCGTCGCTGATGTACGTCGAGGATCACCTTCTGCGCAGCGAAGATGCGCACCCGGTGGAACGTCTGGTGCTGTATCGCTGTCCCGGCGGCGAGGCGTTCGCGCGCAAGCACGTTCGCTACGGCGAACCCCCGTTCGCGCCGCAGTTCGAGATTCTCGATGCGCGCTTCGACTATCGCGAAGGATTCAATCGCGGCAAGCTCGCAGGCGAGACCTTTGTGCAGCGCGGCGCCGACGAGGCGATGAAGAAGGAAGCGATCGCGCTCGGCGAGTCGCTGGTGGTCGACGCCGGTTTCGACGAGTTCGTGCGCGCGCACTGGGACACCCTGGCCGCGGGCAAGGAGGTGCCGTTGCGCTTCCTGGTGCCGAGCCGGCTCGCCTCGTACGGGTTCAAGGTGAAAAAGCTGCGCGGCGAGACCCTGTACGGCGAGCCGGTCAGCACCTTCCGCCTCGCGTTGACCGGATTGCTCGGCTGGTTCGCCGACGCCATCGACGTCAGCTACCGCGATCGCGACCGCCAGCTGATCCGCTTCGAAGGGCTGTCCAACATCCGCGCCACGCCCGACGAGAATCTTGTCGCCCGCATCGACTTCCCCCCCGACCAGCAGGGCGAGGCCGCCACCGCGGAGGCATGGGATGCCGCCGAACAGGAACCGCTCAAGGCGTGCGAAGTCGGTGGCTGAACGATCTGCGGCGTCGATACCGCGGCGCAGTCTCATGGCGATCGAGCAAACTCCTGCAATGTCGCACGCACCTCCCAACATGAGGTGAACCATGGCCCTGGATGCAGGGCCATCGGGGTCCGCGTTGCCCCTACACTGAATCTCCGATGGTCCGACCCAGGGGATTTCATGCGCTCAGCGTTCCGGCTTGCTCTTGCCTTCATGCTGCTCATGGGCAGCATCGCCATCCACGCTGCACAACACGGCTCAGCGCCCTACCTGGCCGCCAGCGACGGATCGGACGCGCCACTGCCGCTGACCTTCACGGCCGTCGACGTCACCATCGCCGGGGTCATCGCCGACGTGCGGGTGAAGCAGTCCTACGAGAATCGGGGCTCGGAAACGATCGATGTCGTCTACGTGTTTCCCGGCTCGGACCGCGCGGCGATCTACGCCCTGACGATGCGTGTCGGCGATCGGGAGATCCACGCCAACATCCGCTCGAAGGAGAAGGCACGGGAAGAGTTCGAGCAGGCGCGTGAAGCAGGCAAGACCGCCAGCCTGCTCGAACAGCTCGACCCGAGCATCTTCCGCATGAGCCTCGCCAACGTGCTGCCCGGCGACAAGATCGACGTCGAGCTGCGATACACGGAGTTGCTGGTCCCGACCAAGGGCGAATACGAGTTCTTCTTTCCGAGCACGATCGGCGAGCGCTACGCGAGCGGAGGAGATCCTGTCGTGCGGACCAGCACAACGCGCGCCTCTGAAGTCATCGACTATGCCTTCGATCTGCAGGTGCGAATTGAGGGCGCGCTTCCTCTGGGCGAGGTGCTCAGTCCATCGCATGAGGTCGAAGTCGAACGCCCCAGCGCGAGTCAGGCACTGGTGTTTCTCGGCGAGGCGTCGCAAAGGAGAGCCGCGGGCAAGGACTACGAACTGCGTTTCCGCTACCAGGGTGGCGACATCGAGACGGGCGTGCTGACCTACCCTGAAGGCGAAGGCGGCTACTTTCTGATGCTTGCGGAGCCGCCGCGGCGGGTCGCACTCGAGCAAATCGCGCCGAGAGAATTCATCTTCGTGGTCGATGTGTCCGGGTCGATGCACGGGGCGCCGTTGGACATCAGCAAGGACATGCTGCAAGACCTGATCAGCGCGATGCGGCCGAACGAGCTGTTCAACGTGATCCAGTTCTCCGGCGGCTCGGTCATGCTGTCGGACAAGGGTTCCGTGCCGGCGAATCTCGACAACGTGAAACGTGCGCGGGCCTTCATCGACAAGACTGAGGCAGGCGGCGGCACCGAGCTCATCGACGCGCTGGAGAAAGCGTACGGGTTGCCGCATACCCGGGGCTTCGCGCGATCGATCGTGGTCGTCACCGACGGCGGAATCTGGGCGGGAGGCGAGGCCTATCGCGTCATCCGCAGTCATCTGGGCGAGTCCAACGTCTTCGCCTTCGGAATCGGGCCCTACGTGCAGCGTGATGTCATCCAGCTCATTGCCCGCGCAGGCATGGGCGAGCCTTTCATCGTCGACAAGCTCGGCAAGGGGAGGGAGGTGGGTCAGCGGCTGCGTGAGTACATCGATCGTCCTCTGCTTACCGGCATTGAGCTTGGCTTCGACGACAGTGCCATTCACGATCTCGAACCGCAGAGCTTGCCCGATCTGCTGGCGGAGCGACCGCTGGTCGTGGTCGGCCGCTATCGCGGGCAGCAGGAACACGCGCTGAGCATCATGGGCAACAGCGCCGGCAAGACCTACCAGCAGACTGTCAGCGTGCGCCCGTCAAGTTCCGACGGCCGCACTTCCGCGCTGCGACAGCTGTGGGCGCGGCAGCGCATCGAACGACTGCTCGATGAGCAACGGGGCAGCCGATACGGCAGCGAGCCTGAGGTCGACCACAGCAAGGAAATCGAGCAGCTCGGCCTCGAGTACAGCTTGCTGACGCCGTACACCTCACTTGTCGCAGTGGATCAACGTGTACGCGCCGAAGGCGAGGCCAAGCGAGTGGTGCAGCCGGCCCCGGCCAAACGGGTGGCGAGCGGTTACGGCTACGCCGTGCCGGCTGCCCTCGCGCTCGCGCCCGTCGTGCCGGAGGCTGCGGTCGTGCCCGGCACCTCGACGGACGCGCCGACGCGGCGCGTCGCCGAGCGCAGCTTCCGCCTGCTCCACGGTGTGTGGACCGATGATGCGTTCTCGGCGCAAACCGTGCTGCGCGTGCGCATGGGCAGCCCGGCCTGGCAGGCTCTGTTGGCGCTGAAGCCGGAGCTGGCCGAGTACGCCGCACTGGGTGAGCGATTCCTGCTGGCGTTCTCGACCCACGCGATCCTGATTTCGCCGGAAGGTTTCTCCGACTATCCCGAAGGCGTGCTTGCCCGGGCTGTCGACCTTTCGCGTGGTTGATGCGCTACTCAGAAGGCTGGCTGGCGCCCTGATGCTCGGGGCGCTGTCCACGTCCTCCCACGCCGAACCGGCTCGGCGACAAGCCGTGTTCGTGGTTGGCGAGGACCGTCAGACCGAGAACGCGTTTCTCGCCGCGGGCACCCGCTATTACGAAGAGCGGCTTCGCGGCGAGGATCTGTTGGTGACTCAGGCGCAGAGCTGGTCGGACATCCGCGAGTGGCTCGCGCGCTCGCGGGCGCGCGGCGACCAGCCCTGGGGTGAAATCGTGGTGATCGCGCACGGCTCGCAATGGACCGGGGCCAGCGTGCCGGTCTTCCCGGGCGAGAAGATTTCCCGGCGCTCCGAATTGGACCGGCTCATCGACAGCCAGGCCTTTCCGCCGCTCGACGCGGCGGTTGCCGACGCGACCACGCTGCTTCGGGTCGAGTCATGCGGCGTAGGCAGGCGACCGGATCTGCTCGATCGCTACGTCCGCCTGCTCTCTGGCCGTACGCAGGGGATGCAGGTGAGCGCCAGCGAACAGCTGGTGGAGTTCGGCACCGAATTCGCGCCCGGCGCACCGAGCTGGCGACGCGAACGCAGCTATCAGGTGACCGTGCATCCGGGCCGGCGCCCGACCGACCGCGCGCGTGCGCAAAGCGCCGGCTCCGGGCGACGGGTCATTCCGGCAGAGATGGTGCTGCCGCTGGCGTCAACGCAGTGCACGACAGCATTGCGTCGGCTCATTCGACTGCCGGCCGTGCGCACGACGCTCGACGACTTCGGATTCGCCGCGGGCGATCTGGAATGGCGGATCTTGCCCGGGCCGGCGTCCAGCTGCACGCTTTCTGGCACCGCCGAGGTGATCAGCTCGGTCCCACAGCAGGTGGGCGGCATCGGCTCCTGACCCACCCATGGGCGCGACCGGGTCCCGGGTGTGCTGCAAAGCGCGCATCAGCCGAACTGACGCACGCGCCGATCGATCCGAACCGATCCGGCCGCAGGTCGTTGGATGGTCTCAGGCATCGGCCCCTTCGCTGTGCGTCGACTCCGCGGCGCGATACGCGCGCCCGGCCCGTGCGCCGACGATGGTCAGCGCGGCGCCGATCAGCGCGAGCAGGCCGCCGAGCATGGCGATGAGGGGAATTTCCCAGGCGATGCCCTTCCACACGACCACAGCGCCGCCGACAAAGGTGGCCAGGCCAATCACGTAGTTCAGCAGGTAGACGGCGCGCCCGGCGCCCGACATCGTGGCCTGGATGCGCGCGGTGGTGCTGCTCATGCGCTCGGCCGATGCGGCGAGGCGCTCGGTGCGCGGCATCAGCCTGAGGTTGAGGTCGAGCATGCGGTCGATGCCGCGCACGCGCTCGGCGCATGTGCCCGAGGCGCAGGCGATACCGGGACAATCGGCCGCGACGCAGTCCGCGCACACCGCCTTGCCACAGGCGCGACACACGCCTACCGCCGGGCGGTCGCGATGTTCGAAGCAGTGCATGGTCGTGCTCCGGCCGGTCGACAACGCGTTCGGTGTAAATGCTGCGTAGGCGAACGTCAAGTTGACGCGCCGAGTCAGCCGCTCTGCATGCATGCGCAAGCACCGGTGGCCTTGCGAGGATCGAAGACCCGTGCGGCGTCGCAGGCAGCGCAGTGCGCGAGCCTTCAGGTCATGCGCGGTCTCGCTTGATTGACGACGCAGCGATGCGCCGCGCGCGTT
>JAGRJY010000111.1 GCA_020442465.1 Lysobacterales bacterium | reverse complement strand
GACGCCTGGAACCTCTCGGACATGGACTTCCGGCTGGTCGAACTGTTCTGCACCAACGTCTCGATCGCCTACGAGAACCTGCACCTGAATCAGGAGCTGTTCGACTCGCAGCTGGAAATGATCTGCCTGCTCGCCGGCGCAGTGGAAACCCGGTCGAAGGAAACCGCGAATCACGTCAAGCGTGTCGGCATGATCGCCGAAGCGCTCGCGCTGGCCGCCGGCGCGGAATCCAAGGTGGCCGAGTCGCTGCGTTTCGCCGCGCCGCTGCACGACCTCGGCAAGATCGGCATTTCGGACGCGGTGCTCAACAAGCCCGGCCTGCACGACGCCGACGAGCGCAAGGTGATGCAGACGCACGCCGAACTCGGCGCCAACATGCTCAGCGAATCGAAGCGACCCCTGTTGCGTCTCGCTGCGGAAATCGCGCGCAACCACCACGAGAACTGGGACGGCAGTGGCTACCCGCGCGGCTTGCGCGGCGAGGACATTCCGTTCGGTGCACGCGTCGTCGCACTCGCCGATGTGTTCGACGCACTCGGCAGCCAGCGCTGCTACAAGGAGCCGTGGCCGGAGGCCGACATTCGCAAGTACCTGCTCGAGCAACGCGGCATCAAGTTCGATCCGAGCCTGGTCGATGTGGCGCTGGCGCACTGGGACAAGCTGATGTCCTTCCGTCGCGACTATCCGGACTGATCGAACGCATCAGCGCCGGAACGCGTCGGATTGCGCCCGGGAAAGTGAAGCATTTCACCTTCGTGCAACCCAACACCCGGTTCATTCACGCAGAGCGCCGGTCGGTGAGCGGAATTCGACGAATCGTGCGCCGAATACCCTGCAATTCGCGCGCGCGGTGGGATATGCTGGTCGCCCGATCCTCTTCACCGGAAGTTGGCATCGACGATGGACACCCTGCCTGCATCCGGCCTGCACGGCCGCATCGAAACCCCGGACGATTCTTCCGAGGGTTTGCTCGCCACCACGTCCGATACGCCGCTTGCCGCGCGCATTCGCGCGGGTGACAGCCAGGCCGAGTGCGAACTGGCGCGCATGATGGCGCGCCCTCTGTTTGCCGCCGCACTTCGTCTCACCCATCACGCCGAAACCGCCGAAGACCTGGTCAGTGACACCTTGCTGAAGCTGGTGGCGGAACTGCGTGTTGCGGAGCCGAGACCGGACCCGCAGCTGATGGCCTACGCCCTCGGCGTGGTGCGTGGACTGGCTGCGAATCTTTCCGCCAAGTCGCAGCGCCAGCAAACCGAAGCCAACCCGATCGCGATCGATCAGGCCGCTGCCGACGATTCCCCCGAACAGCAGGCTGAGCTGGGTCTGCTGCTGCGCCGACTGGCTGGCGTGGTGCGAAGCCTGCCCGTGGCACGCGACCGTCTGCTGCTGACCAGGTTGATGCACGGCGTCGAGGAAGAGCGTATCCGCGACGAGTTCGGCTGGACGCGCAGCCAGTGGGAGAAAGCGAGCAGCCGTGCATTGCAGCGCCTGCGGCTGGCCGCTGCCGAGGAACTGACCGACTGCCACGGCGTGTTCGGCTGAGTCAATTCGTCGGTTCGGCGCGACGCCGAGCACCGACCACGGGCACAATGGTGTACCGCCAGCACGCGAAGCCTGCGCGCTGACTGTCTGGCGACCCTGCCGAGGCCCGGCGCATCCAGCTTGGGGTGAACATGCGGTACGGCGCGCTCGCCGTGATGACCGGGTGGGTGTTGAGCATCGCGTGTCCGGTGTCGGCCGCGAAGCCCGACGGCCTGCCCGACATCGCGCTGCG
>JAGRJY010000110.1 GCA_020442465.1 Lysobacterales bacterium | reverse complement strand
TGGTGGGCGGTACAGGGTTCGAACCTGTGACCCCTACCATGTCAAGGTAGTGCTCTACCGCTGAGCTAACCGCCCTTTGCGGACCGCCGGAATCGCACGGCGAACCACGAAGCGCGCCAGTATAGCGATGCATGTCCTCATTGTCCACGCGATGCGGGGAGCCTCCGACTGACCCGTCAAGGTCTCTTTGCAAGGGATCCGCGGCCTATCCGGCCGGAGGTTTCCGCCAAAGCGGCCAGCTGAGCAGCGCCAGAAGCGCGGACGGAACGAGGCCGAACGTCAGCCAATACGCGGCAGCGCCCGGCCCCGCCTCGACCGGCGCCTGCGGCGTGCCCGGAACTGCTCCTGCCGACGAGAGAAACACGCCACCGAGAAGTGGTACGTCCGCGAACACACAACCGCCGCCGATGGCGTACACCGCCACGAATACAATCAGGATGCGGCTGGGTGCACCGGCGTGCCCGAGAACGACGTTCGCGGCACGAGCGCACGCTCGCGCAAGGTGATCGCTGGCGGCGAAGGCGCGATCCAGAGCCAGCACCGAACGGACGCCGGCAGGTCCCGGTTCGTGCAGGACCCGGGCCGACGAGCCGCGTGAGCGACCGCCCCCATCACCGGCGAAGTACGACAGCAGGGCCCAGACGACCAAACCGGTGCCGAACAGCCAGTCGAGCTCGCCGCGATATCGCGGCGCGACGGAGGCCGATGCCAGCAACCATGCAGCTGGAACCAGCAGCAGAATCGTCCGCACCCATGCACGCAGCGGCAACCACCGCGACAGCAGCGGCGCCCAGATCAGCAGTTCGGCATACGCCACGAGCCCGCCCAGCAGCCTCGCATCCGACGGCGCGCGCAGCACGAAAGCAATCAATCCGGCGATCAAGGCTCCGCCTCCCAGCATCGCCGGACGCAACCAACGATGTTGCAGTCCTGCGCGAGCGCAAAGCAGCTCGGCCCCACCCACCAAGGCGCCTGCTGCAGCGCCGATAGCGATCGCGAGTGGCGCAAGGTCGAGCCGCATCTGCGCGTACGACGCCTGCGCGTCGTGCGCAGCACACGCGATTGCCAGTCCGAACCAGACAATGCGCCGTGTCCGCATGGCTGCTAGCCACCGAGCGCCTGGACGCGGATACGGTGGATTTCGTCGCGCACCTTGGCGGCCTGTTCAAACTCGAGGTCCTGCGCGTGACGGTACATCTGCTGCTCGAGCTTCTTGATCTTCGCCATGGCCTGGTCGACGTTCAACGCTGTGTAGTCCGCGGCCGGTTCTGCCACCCGGCGTCCCTTGGACTTGTCGTCGGCCGCCTCACGCGCACCTTCGAGAATGTCGGTGACCCGCTTGACGATGGACTGCGGGACGATGCCGTGGGCGACATTGAACTCGGTCTGCTTCACGCGACGGCGGTCGGTTTCGTCGATGGCGCGACGCATCGAGTCGGTGATGCGGTCCGCATACAGAATCGCCTTGCCGCGCACGTTTCGGGCGGCGCGTCCGATGGTCTGGATCAGCGAGTTGGTCGACCGCAGATAGCCCTCCTTGTCGGCGTCGAGAATGGCCACCAGCGACACCTCGGGCATGTCCAGCCCTTCGCGCAGCAGGTTGATGCCGACCAGCACGTCGAATGCCCCCAGCCGCAGGTCACGGATGATTTCGACGCGCTCCACCGTATCCACGTCCGAGTGCAGGTAACGCACCCGCACGTCGTGCTCGGCCAGATACTCGGTCAGGTTCTCCGCCATCTTCTTGGTGAGGGTCGTGATCAGCACACGATCCCCCAACCCCACCCGTTCGCGAATCTCCGAGAGCACGTCGTCGACCTGGGTCGCCACGGGCCGCACCTCGACCACCGGATCGATCAGGCCGGTCGGTCGAACCACCAATTCGGCGGTCGGCCCATCCGTCTTGCCCAACTCGTAGGCGCCGGGCGTGGCGGACACGAAGATGGTGCGCGGCGAGCGCAGTTCCCACTCTTCGAACTTGAGCGGGCGGTTGTCGAGCGCTGAGGGCAGCCGGAATCCGAACTCGACGAGGTTCTCCTTGCGTGCGCGATCCCCCTTGTACATGGCGCCAAGCTGCGGAATGGTCACGTGCGACTCGTCCACGACCAGCAGGGCGTCGGACGGAAGGTAGTCGAACAGGCACGGCGGTGGCTCGCCAGGCATGCGGCCGGTCAAGTGCCTCGAGTAGTTCTCGATACCCTGGCAAAATCCGATCTCGGCCATCATCTCGATGTCGTAGGTCGTGCGCTGCTGGAGGCGCTGCGCCTCGACCAGGCGATTCGCCGCATAGAGCTGCTCGAGTCGAATCCGCAGCTCGTCCTTGATCGCATTGACCGCTTCAAGCACGGTGCGCCGGGTCGTCACGTAGTGGGTCTTCGGGTAGATCGTGTAGCGCGGAATCTTGCGTCGCACTTCGCCGGTGAGTGGATCGAACAAGGACAGCTGCTCGATCTCGCCATCGAACAGTTCGATGCGCAGCGCGTCCGATTCGCTCTCGGCCGGATGCACGTCGATCACCTCCCCGCGAACGCGGTACGACGAGCGCCGAAGCTCGTACTCGTTGCGTTGGTACTGCAACTCCGTCAGGCGGCGAATCAGTTCCCTCTGATCGATCCGTTCGCCGCGAACCAGATGCAGCACCATCTGGAAGTACTCGTTCGGATCACCGAGGCCGTAGATGGCCGAGACGGTCGCGACGATCAGCGAGTCGCGGCGCTCGAGCAGGGCCTTGGTGGCTGACAGGCGCATTTGCTCGATATGTTCGTTGATCGAGCTGTCTTTCTCGATGAAGGTGTCTGTCGCCGGCACATAGGCTTCGGGTTGGTAGTAGTCGTAGTAGCTGACGAAATACTCAACCGCGTTGTACGGAAAGAACTCCTTGAACTCGCCGTACAACTGCGCAGCCAGAGTCTTGTTCGGCGCCAGCACGAGAGTCGGCTTCTGGATCGCCTCCACAACGTTCGCAATGGTGTATGTCTTGCCCGAACCCGTGACGCCGAGCAGCGTCTGCCGCGCGACGCCGGATTCGAACCCTTCGACCAGAGTCTCGATCGCCCCGGGTTGGTCGCCCGCTGGCTGATACGGCGACATGAGTTTGAAGGCGTCGCCCATCACGCTCCCCGGTGCAAACCCTCGATTATAGGTCCTGCTGCTTTCCCGCCCACACACGGACGCCTGCCACGACGCTATCCGCGCCTGCGTCCCATGCATGGGACGCCCGGGGGCGGCCGCGGTGACGACGAAGAGCTGGGCACGGCCATCTCATTCGCGACCACCGCACACGCCGGACCCTGACCTGGCGGGTTTCCATTGCGTCCCGCCGCCTCTCGCGCCGATCGCGCAGGCAACCCAAGCCGCTGCTAAAGCCGGAAGGGAAGCCAAGCATGAGTCGCCACGGCCGCCCGGGATGGAGGGCCGATCTCCGGCGTCAAGCCAGTTTCGGAAATTTCCTAGAGCGCACGGCGCCCGATTCTGATTCCCGATGAACGAGCCGGGATCCAATCTGGTCGCGTTTCCTACACGAGTGACGACCATGCACGCTCAACGAAATGCCGGCTTCACCCTCACCGAACTGATGATCGCCCTGGCCGCGATCACGGTGCTGCTGACCATTGCCATTCCTTCCTACCGCAGCGCCATGGCGGCCACCGAAGCCACTGCCGCCCGATCGGCGATGCAGTCCTCGATCATGAGTTCGGCCCAAGCGGCTCTGGTGCGTGGACAACAAGTCGTGCTTTGCCCCAGCACCGACCAGACCACCTGCAGCGGCGAGTACGACTGGAGCCTCGGATGGATCGCGTTCGTGGACAGCAACGGAGATCGGGCGCGCAACCCGAGCGAGACCCGCGTGTTCACCCACGAGTCGATCGGCGTGAACGCCAGACTGATCAGCACCACTGGGCGGCGGCGACTGGTGTTTCAGCCGAACGGAGGCATGGCGGGATCGAACGTCAGCTTCACACTATGCGACCGGCGTGGACCCAAACGCGCACTCGGGCTGATCTTCAGCAATGGCGGGCGCTTGCGCACCGACACCCCGACCGCGCCGCGCATCGAGGAGGCGTGCGCCGGGCTGTGACACGCAGACCTGGAGCAGTCAGGCGCGCACAACCATGACGGGCCATCCATCGACGAACGGGACCGCCGGCGGAGGCGGCCGCCGGAAACCCATCCGCCATGCGCCTGCGCCTGCGCCATCCGCCATGCGCCATGCGCCATGCGCGGTGCGCGGTGCGCGGTGCGCGGTGCGCGGGTCAGGTCAGGTCAGGTCAGGTCAGGTCAGGTCAGCACGATCCCAATTGCCTCATGAACCATGCGCTTCGCGTTCCAGAATGCGGCTCAGCTTGAGCACTCAGCCGCCTCCGCCACAGGCTGAACAAGGCTCGGTGTCGTTCGTTTCCCCGCTCCGCAGCCCGCCCGCACACGCTTGACGAAGCTACCGGGAACCCCGATGATACGCGGCTCACCCCGCCCGAATAGCTCAGCCGGTTAGAGCACTTGACTGTTAATCAGGGGGTCGTTGGTTCGAGTCCAACTTCGGGCGCCAAATTCAAGAAGGCCTGCAGCGATGCAGGCCTTCTTTTTTGCCCGATCCGCTCGGTGCTCAACGAATGATGCTGCGAAGTGGCCTGGCCGGCTTCGCCAAGCATGTGTCAGGCCGACCCGCCATGTACCAGTGGGCCGCGACACGCCGATCCGGCTGCCACGAACGCGCCTGGGAGCTTCTCTTCGGAATGGACCGACCCAGTCCCACGGACACGACCCAAGCGGCAGAGCCGATCAGCGCCAGCAGTCCGGCGGGTTTCCGGGCGTCTTCGCACCCGCCTGATTGAGCGTCATGGTGCCGCACTTGTCACCGACTTGCGCACTGCCCGCAACGGGAGCCGCCTGCACCGTGTAAGCAGCCTGGGTGGCCGCGGCGGGGAACGAAAACGCGTAGAAGCCATTCAACTCGGTGATGCACTGCAGATTGGGGATGGCTGCCCCGGCGTACGTCAGCTGCGTGGCGTAGAAGCGCTCCATGAACTGCGACACTTCGGTCAAGCAGGCCTGTGCCGTGGCCCGCCGCCCCTTTCGCACTGAGTCCTGATAGCTGGGAATCGCCACGGCGGCAATGATGCCGACGATCAGGAGCACGATGGTGATTTCGATCATCGTGAAACCCTGGGCATGTTTGCGGTTCGTCATGACGCTTTCACTCCCTCGTGTTCGGAACGCCAGCGGAGTCGATGACGCGAATTTCCCGACTTGAACCGGTCAAGGCACATGCCGTGCCGAGCCTGCCGCCTTGCTCGTCAAGAGTCTACCGCGTCCGTACCGAAACAAGCTGGATGGACGACACGAAATCCGGCACAACACAGCGACGCCCTGCGTCGGACTGTGCCCGTCGCGGTCTGCTCCGACCGCGACGGGCGATTCCGCTTACTCGTTGACCAGCTCCACCCAGGAGGCGCGCTTGCGCACGGCGGTCTCGGCATTGATCTTCTCGTCCTCGGCGTCACCACCGGTGGTGCCGAAGAACACGATGTCATCGACCACGGCACCGGCCGTCGGCATGGAGTCGAGGCCGAGCGACCCAACCGGAACCGGGTCATCACCGCCGCCGCCGCCGCCGCCACCACCACCACCACCGCCGCCACCGCCGCCGCCACTTCCGGGCACGTTGTCGTCGTCGTCGAACTCGCCGTCGTTGTTGGCATCGAAGAACGGCTGGTCGGTGCTGGTGCCGGTGAAGGCATCGAGCGCGTTGATGAAGCCGGTGCCGCCGGCGTCGCATGTATTGTCCTGCGGCGGGATACGGCTGGCGAAGAACAGGGCCGTGCCGATCACCTGCGGACGCGTCACCACGCGCTCGCCAAGCGTGGGCTGATCGAGGTCGAGATACCAGCCGAGCTTGCCAGGAGGCAGGTCACCCGGCGGCTCGAATCCGCGCACGATGCGGCCGTCGATCGTGCCCACTGCGGCGATTGTGCGCTCCTTCAAGTCGGCACGAGAGAGCGTCGTCTCGGTGTAGCTCGCGTCCGAAAGCTTCATGTCAATAACCGCATAGATGGATTGCTCCGCCGTCTTGTTCGGTGCAAGCACATCTTCGGTGTAAATGAAGCTGCCGGTACCCGCGTATACCCAGACGAGACGAGTCTGCGGATCACGCGCCAAGGCCAGGCCCGCCGTAATGGGCTGGTTGGTAGCCGTCGTGAACAGTGGTGTCCCACCAACGCCCACGGATGGAGTATCTCCTGTGAAGTCGAACTTCCAGATGTTGCCGAGCTGATCACCGGCATAGACGTAGTCTACTGTTCCGTTGCCGTCGAGGTCCGCACCACGCGGCGCGAACAAACCGTTCTCCGACGTGTTCGCTCCAGTATTGATCTTGTGCAGAATGTCGCCGTCGCTGAGACGCACCACGAACAAAACCGCTGAACCACCCGTACTCTTGATGCCATTGCCAATGATTGCGACCTTGGAATTCGAAGCGTCGTTCAAGGTGGCAATCAGGGGTTCACCGAGAACAAACCCCATGTCGGAGTCGGTCTTCTCCCACAGCACTTTGGAGTTGCCGAAGTTGGTCGGATCCGTGACGTCTAGACCATAGATCGCCTTGCCTCCACGACCGAGCGTCCCAACCAGATAATTCTTGCCGGGCGTCTGCCGCAGCGAGCTCACCGCAATAGGACCGTCCACGAAATACTCATGAGTGTAGAAAGGATCGCTGAGTGTGGCGAGCCGCGAGAAGTTGATCGACCCCGGCACGTAGGTGAAAAGCTCCGCGCCGCTGCTGGCATTGAGTGCATGCATCATGCCGTCGTTGCCACCCACATAGAGCGTATCGGTGTCCTTCACGTAGAACGGCGACGAATTGACGATATCGCCCAGCGGCGACACGCGATTACGCAGGAGTTCATCAGGCCCGGCCCCATCGTCGTTCTGCGCCTCCATGCTGCGATTGCCCTTGAGGTACTGAACATTGTTGGCGGCATTCACCGGCCCGTTGGCGCGAAGACTCTGGTCAAGCAAGAGAAGCTGACTGGCGGTCGGGAAACTGGTGCCGGACGTACCATTCCATGTGAAGAAGTTGCGCGAATTCCATGCGGGGATCTGTTCCGATGCAACCCAGCGAGGCGTGGCGGCAAGGCCTGCCGAGGTGGCATCGAACGCCACCAGCTCGCCGCTCCAGCGGCCGGTCGTGTAGCGCGCCTGGAAGAGCAGCGTGTTGGTCGAGAACGAGGTGCTGTTCGCCGTCACGTTCGAGGCTGAACCCTGACGCTGGGACACGACCGCAAACGCTTCCTGCAGCGCGCGCTGGAACTCATCCGAGTCGTTGGCCAACACGAACTGGCCATGACCGTTGACGGACGTGTGGAACAGGTCGTCGATGCGATCGGCATTCTCACTGTCGGTCGGGTCCGGCCACCCCTTCGAACCATTCTTCAGCGAAGGCAGGTCGGTGTTCGGATCCAGCGTGCCCGGCAAGCCGATCGACACGCCGAAAGTGACCATGTGCTGCCAGAAAGCCGGGTCATCCGGCGACACCGCGACGTTGTTCTCCAGGTCACTGCGCAGGTCGTGGTTCCAGTAGTACATTGCCACGTCGGCGAGCGTGTCGTCGGCATTGTCGCTGCTGCTGCTCGAGCATTCCGCGTTGACGCCACCGGCCTGATTGTTGTCACAGAACGGACGCTGACGCGTGTACTGGTACGACTGACCGCGCGAACTGGTGATCGTCGGTCCGCTGGTGCCATCGACATCACCCAGAGCGGAGTACCCCGACGTGTTGTTCCAGAAACCGTCCGTCGTCAGAATTGCGAAGCTCTGCCGGCAACTCAGCTGATCGGCAGCAGCACCCGGGCCCCACGGCCCCGCGCTGGCGTTGCGCTGGAAGTAGCGCCCCGCGCGCTGCAGGGCGCCCTGCAAGGGCGTGCCGCTGTTGCCGTTGGAAGCATACAGATAGTCATACCAGTCGGACTTGTTTGTACTCTCGAACAGACCACCGTTGGTGTTCACTGGAATCTGGAAGGCCGGATTGCTGCCGCTGGTACTGATGGTACTGTTCGACAGGTCGCGGTTCCAGATCGAATCAAAACCAACACGGAAGTTGCGACCGATCTGGGAGAACGCCTCGCCGGCGCCGGACTTGGCCGTCTTCATGCGCGTGCTGTGGTAGGAGTACCACGTCGCGAAGTTGGTGATTTCGTCGGCCTCGCTACGGCCGGTCGGCGTGGCGAACGTGCAGCGCCGCCAGTCGTTGCCGGACGTGCTGGTGCTGCAGCCGGCATTGTTCACGCCGGTGTTCGGGTCTCCGCTGTCCGTGATGATGCGGATCGTCATCGTCACGTTCTTGTAGTTCGAGTCGGAGCGGATGATCGCCGACCACGTGCCACTGTTCGGATTGTTGACCGCGCAGAATTCATTGTTGTTGTTGGAGGTCGAAGTACAGGTCGGTCCGCTGTTCGGTGTCGTGTCGTCATCAATGTACAGATCGGCACCACCGCCATTGTTGTTCGTCGCGCTGCTGTTGCTGCCGTGCTGGCCGCCCGACAGACTGACTTCCAGGCGCGTCGCGCCTGACGGCACGGTCCACTCCTGGTAGTTCCTGTAGTTGTCGTTGCCGTCCCGATCTTCGAGACCACTGTACGTATAGGTGATCTCGTTCGGCGGCGTACCCTGCTCCCACTGGCTGCGCACCACACGCACGGTGCCATTCACGGAGCGGATCTGATAGCGATAGACATCACTGAAACCGGTCGCATTGCTGACGCCCGACTTGGCTTCGAAATAGGTGTGCGTGCTGCCGCTGATATTCGTCGATGTCGAACGCAGGCTGGGGTGGTCCCAGACGCTGTTCAGCGAACGGCCGTCGGTAAAGCGTGAACCGTCTGCCTTGATCCAGGCTCGGTAGGTCTTGTTCGGGTTGTAGTAGATCGTGTTGTTCTTGAAGTACTTGTCCGTCAGGTCGTCATCGAGACTGTTGCGGCTCGAAATATTGCGCGGCATCGCGTAATACTCCATCGACCCGGAGTCATCGAGGATGAACACCACGTTCGGCGGCGGGAACTGTGCGCCGGATTCGAGCGGAATGTTCGGGATAGTCAGCGCAGCGAGCGCCGGCCCCGCTCCCACCAGAGTGAGAAGAAAGGATGCCATGACGGCGACGCGACGGTCGCGGCGCGAACTGGCCTTGGGGTGCACTCGATAGTTGGCGTTCATAGACTTGCCTCAGGGAACCGCATAAATGGATTGAAGCGTCACACTGGCGCGATCGGTGGCACGGCTGCGGGCGGTGACCCGGTAGCGTGCGCCGTTGCCGGTACATTCCGCCGCGCTGACGTCGATGAAGGTGGTGCAGTCTTCCGGATTCACGGGGACCTCCACTGCAAGCACCTCAATCAGGTACTGGGCGGTGAGGGTGAGCCCGCTGTCCAGAGCAATTGTGACGGTTGGCGCACCGGTCCAGTTCGACTCGACTGTCCACACCGGTGCCGCCGTGGGGTTGGGAAAACCACATTGCCCCGCCGAACAACCCGCAGCCGGAACAGGACGGCTCGCCGCGTCATCTTCGCCCTCGCGCAGCGCCGCTTCGGCGGTCTGGAAGGCAAGCGCGCGATCGTACATGGAGGTACTCATGCGCTCCTGAAGCAACGAAGATCTCGTGCTCGCCAAACCCAGCAGGGTCACTACCAACAGGAGGATGAGGACAATAGTAAGCGCCGCGCCCTTCTGTCGAGCGAAAGCGCGAATGCTGTGCGTGCGCGCGATCATTCGGTGCGCCCTCTCAATGCCAAAGTATGAACAAAATTCCGCTGCGCCCGGGTCACACCGTCGTCAGCAACCGCCTCGTCACTCTGCAAGGTCAAGTTGACCCGCACCGCAGAAACGTCAGACCAATTGATCACTGAGTCGGCGTCCTTGTAGGTATCTTCCAGATACTGCAACTGAAACGCGACAACGTTGCGCACCACTTCCACCTGCACCACGGATAGCGTGCCGGCATTGTTCTGCAGGGTTTCCCGTACCAGCGAGGAATTGCCCTGACTGTTGTTCGCCACGTACCAGCGCGAGGCCGACAACTCGGCGATCAACGCCGGCCACTGACGAGGAGGATCGACCCGCGACGGATCGGGATCGCGGCAGGCATCGCCAGCGACCGTTTCAAGACCCTGGAAGCAACCGTAGCGGTAGAAGATGGTCGAGGCAGCATTGTCCAACTTGTTGCGCGAATTTCCCGGGTTTCCGCTGACCGCGTGACGAATGTTCGCGCTCCCCGACGCAACGCCTCGCGCCTGAAAAATTGCTCCCTGTTGGAAGTCACAAACCAGCACGATGTCGTTGGTAACGATGCCGTGCGAGGTCGTATTCAATGCCATGGTGAACGCGGCCAGCGCTCCTCGCGAACTCGTTCTCGGGTTGTGGTCCCCAACGACCACGCCCCGAGACTGTGCGGAGATCAGCTGAAGGGCATCAGTCCCCGCCACCCTCTGACCGACGCTGCTTCCCGTCGCCACCCCAGGCAATGTGGTCGCGGACTCGAATCCAAGAACGAAATTGTCGCCGGCGGTTCCATCAGGGCCGCTCCACCAAACCGTGCCCGCGTTGCTCAGCACGTTGTAGATAGGAATGCCAGCTTCACAGGGGTTCAATCCGCCTGCACGCAGGTCCCGAGCCATGATCTCGAAACTGGCCCGGGACGATTCCTGAATTCGTGCAAGTGCTTCTGCCACGCGGTAGGTCTGCCGGTTGGACAGGAAGACAGTCAGCGCGGCGCCAACGATCAACAAGCCCAGTACTAGCGAGACCAACACTTCGACAACACTGAAGCCGGCTGACCGCAAGCCACGGTGGTTAGACATGCTCTGGCTCATATCAAGGTACTCGTGATCACTTCGCGTGGAGTGGAGGAACCTCCCGTGCCTCGCGAGTCATCCCAACGAATGCGAACCTCGCACTCATCGCTATTGCACTCGATCCGACCACACGCAGAGCTACCCAGGCTCGATTGCAGGTTGGTGATCCAGTCACGCAGGTCGTTCTCGACCACGCCACCGCCAGCTGGCGCAGCGCAGGTGTAGGAGGTCAGGTCGTAGTTTCCGATGATGGCCGCGGAGCGATTGGCCCGCATGGCTTCAATGATCGAATAGGTCAGCATCACGCCCTGACTGCTTTCGTAGGCGCTTTGCGCATTGCGCAGCGAAGTGGCCTGCAGCGCGGCGATGCCCAGCATGCCGAGCGCCATGACCAGAATTGCGATCAGGATCTCAATCAGGCTGAATCCACGGCTGCGGGTCGACCGGATTGCAGCGTGTGCGTGGCGCATGGTGGACGGCACGGATGGTGGGTTCGACATCATGTTCAGTCCGCCGATCAAGGGTTGGAAGGTGCTGCGCAGGCGCCGGAACCGCTGCCCCGGGTCACCGTCACGGCGCCGGACGCCGTGATCTCGATGTTGCGGAGGTTCTGCGGCGGGCGCACGGTGACGATGCAGGTGCTCATGTTGGCCGCCAGCAGGTTGCCGCTGTTCGCGTAGGCAAAGCCGTCGGGGCGGAACACGATGCGGCTGCCGGAGCCACTGATCGCCGGGCTGACGCGCAATTCGAGAGGCGCCAGCACGCGATCAACGCGCAGAATCTCCGCGGCTGCCGGCGCTCCGTCGCCGTTCGCGTCAGCGAACGACAACCAACCGTTCCACTGGATCCCCGTGGCACAGGTCGAGCCATCGCTGGTCGGACAGACGATCACGCGCTGCGCCCGGCGCACCGCTTCGATGCGCGCCGACTGCAGCATCGCGGCGATCTCGTTGCTGACGCCCGAGAGCCGGTTGTTGTTGATCACCGAGGTGAATGCCGGAATGGCGAAACTCGCCAACACGGCGAGCATGGCCATGGCGATCATGATCTCGATCAGGGTGAAGCCGCCCGCTCGCGCCCGCGGCGGTGCGCCGGAGCGTAGGGGGAATCGATGGTCTGGCTGCGCGGACATGCGGGCACGGTATCCTTCTGGAACGGGTACCAGAGTAGAGCATGACTCGGGTCGTGCAAGATCACAGCCGACCGGCGCGAGAACTCGACCGCTGAGCGGCCCAAACTGTGATGCGGTAAGGACTTTCAGGAGCGACTGGCGGCGGTTTGGAGCCTTTCAGCGGCCGACGCTGGCGTTCCCGTGCGCGCCCGGCGAGCATGCATCGTCAGCCAGAGCAGTCAGCACGGGGCCCGATGCGATACTCCGAACGCACTCACCGCCAGCCGGACCGCGGCGCCATGATACGCGCGATCTGGCAGCCCGAGTCGCTGATCTGGGCGGTGGCGGTCACCCTGGGTCTGGCCCTGGTCATGGCGCTCACGCCGACGTCCGGCACCACCGGCTTGGTCAGCCTTTCGGTGCATTTCGGTTTGCTTGCGCTGGTCGGCATGTGGATCGCGATGCTGTGCCTTGCCATCCTCTACGTGCTCCGCCCCTTTCTCGAGCGGCTGGGTCCGCTCGGCATTGCCTGGTGCAGCCTGGCCGCGCTGGTGGCGTCCGCATTGTTGGTGTCGAGCACTGCGTACTTCATCGCCTCGCCCCTGCTCGGGACTTTCAGCCTCGGCGAGCTGCAGTGGCGCAGCGCGTCCGTGGCGCTGACGGTCGGCTTGCTCGGTGTGGCAGGATTCCAGGCCATGTGGGAGCGACGTGAACTGCAGGAGCGCGCGCGACGATCGGAGGCTGCCGCATTGCAGGCGCGCACCTCTCCGCACTTTCTGTTCAACACGCTCAATACCGCTGTGATCCTGGTCAAGCAGCAACCCGAACAGGTCGAAACACTGCTGTTGAACCTTGCCGACCTGTTTCGCGCGGCCATCGCCGGCAAGCAGACAGTCGAACTCGGCGAAGAACTGGATCTGGCCAGAAAATACCTGGATATCGAGACCTTGCGTTTCGGCCCACGCCTTCACGTGCACTGGGAAGTGCCCGACGTGTTGCCGCAGGTGATGGTGCCGCTGCTGGCGGTGCAGTCGCTGGTCGAGAACGCCGTGCTGCATGGCATCCAGCAACAAGCCGCGGGGGGAACCGTCTCGATTGACCTGAAACCGGTCGACCAGGGGTGGGAAGTCTCGGTGCGCAATCCCATGGCGTCGGCACCCACCGGGCGGCACCAAGGTCACGGTATCGGCCTGGAAGCCCTGCGTGAGCGGCTGCGCAACATGGAAGGAACACCCGGCCGCCTGCAGACCGCGGAAAGCCACGGCGAGTTCGTCGCAACCCTGTGGCTGCCGCGCGCGACGAGCACCGCGGCAGCCATATCGGAACGGCAAGCTCAGTCTGCGGCGACCACTTCGTAGCACGGGCGATACGCACCCGACATCTTCATGCGGCCTTGCGCGACGAACGCACGCAGCAGGCTGTCCAGCGCGCGCATGATCTCGGGCTCGCCATCGATGCGGAACACGCCATGCTTCTCGATGGCGCGCATGCCGTCTTCCTTGACGTTACCTGCAACGATGCCCGAAAACGCGCGGCGCAAGTCGGCCGCCAGCTCGTGCACCGGCACGTCGCGACGCAAGTGCAGGCGCGCCATGTTCTCGTGCGTCGGTGCAAACGGTTGCTGGAACGCGAACGGCACTTTCAGCGACCAGTTGAAGAAGAACGCATCCTGGGTGTCGAGCCGGCACTCGCGCACCTTGTCGATGCCGCGGTCCATCGCACGGGCCACCGCCATCGGGTCGTCGACGATGATCTGGTAGCGCGCCGCCGCATCATCCCCCAGGGTGAGCCGCAGAAACTGATCGATCTGCTCGAAGTAGGCGGCCGACTCGGCGGGCCCGGTGAAAACCAGTGGAAACGGAAGCTTGGCGTTGTCGGGGTGGAGCAAGATGCCGAGCAGATAGAGAATCTCCTCGGCCGTGCCGACGCCGCCCGGGAACACGATGATGCCGTGACCCACACGCACGAACGCTTCGAGGCGCTTCTCGATGTCGGGCATGATCACCAGATTGTTGACGATCGGGTTCGGCGATTCGGCAGCGATGATGCCCGGCTCGGTGATACCGATGTAGCGGTTGCGGTAGCGACGCTGTTTGGCGTGCGCAATGGTGGCGCCCTTCATCGGCCCCTTCATCGCTCCCGGTCCGCATCCGGTGCAGATATCGAGCCCGCGCAGGCCGAGCTGGTAGCCCACCGACTTGGTGTAGTCGTACTCGTTGCGCTTGATCGAGTGGCCGCCCCAGCACACCACCAGGTTGGGCTCGACCTGCGGAATCAGCACCCGCGCATTGCGCAGAATCTCGAACACCGCGTTGGTGATGCCGCTCGAGTCTTCGAGATCGAAACCTCCCGCTGTCGTCACGTCGGTCGCCACGTAGGCGATGTCGCGCACGACGGAGAACAGCAGTTCCGCCACGCCGCTGATGATGCGGCCATCGACGAAGGCCGTGGCGGGCGCGTCCTTGAGTTCCAGTTTGATGCCGCGGTCCTGCTGGTGGACCTGGATGTCGAACGTCGGATAGCGCTCCTGCGCCGCACGCGGATCGTCCGACTCGCTTCCCGACGTCAGTACGGCGAGCGCGCAGCGACGCAGAAGATCGTGCAGCCCCCCTGTAGTCGCATCGCGCAGCGTGCCGACTTCCTCGCGGGACAGCACGTCCAGCCCACCACGCGGCGAGACCCGCGCGCTCACCACCTCAGGAAAACTTCTTGCCTTGTCCATGTATCTCCACACGATTGAAAGGGACGACCTGACCTCGACACGCTTTCGCGCGCCACGGCCAACGACCCGAGTGTTCAGTGCTCGTCGCGAGCTGTCAGACTGGCAGACGCCACGCCGCCCCGCAGCCAACGCGCGCGGAATCCGCGCTCGTTGAGCAGGAACGTCGCCGAGGCGCTCCGCCCTCCCCCGTCACAATACGCCGCTACCGGGCGCGATGCATCCAGTTCACCGCAACGCTCCCGGATTGCGCGCAGCGGGATGTTCACCGCCCCGGGGAGATGTCCGCCCGCAAACTCATCCGGCATTCTGACATCGACGATCTGCGCGTCCGAATCCAGCTCGCCGAAATCGAGCCCTTGCACCATGGGCTCCTTGAGAAATCGCTCAAAGTCGGCACGCGCCAGTCGAACCAGCACACTCGGCACGACGGTCTGCACCGACGCGTTGCGCGGCGCGCCGGAGACGAGAGCCTCCTCGCCGAATCCCTGCCCCGGCAATACGCGATCGACCTCCACCGGCTCGGCGCCAGGCGTCGGACTGCGCATGACGACGCACTCACCCTCGACCACCAGGTAGTAGTAGTCGCCCACGGCGCCCTCGCGGATGACCCACTCCTGCGCGGCGAATTCGACCCGCTCCACCGCAGCAATGACGCGCACGATGTTGGCTGGAGGAATTTGCTGCATCACCGGACTGTGCAGCATCGCGGCCATCCAGTCGCCGGATTCATCCTCGTGGATGTCGCGCACTTCCACCACGCCCGCCTGGCTCCAGGTCAGCAACCGATCAAGCACCATGCGATCGACGAACAGCAGCTCCGAACGACCGTTGCACATCGCCGTATCGGCGAAGACCGCGGCATTCGCCAGCGCGTAGCGCGCTCCATCGGTCCCCGACACGATCACCCGGTGACCGCGCTCTCCTTCCAGTTCCACCTCGCCGCTGAGCAGGTAGACCGCATTCGACGTCGCCGTGCCGCGCCGGAACAGAGTCTGCCCACGCTCATAGGTAAGCACGCGCGCCGACTTCGCCAGCTCGGCCTTGTCGGAGGCGCTTAGCGCGCCCACCGGCACCAGGTTCTTGAACACAGACGGGTCGATCATGCTGCCATCCCGCGCACACGTAGCCGCGACTATCCGCAAAAACGCAACGGCCGGCAAGAAGCCGGCCGTTGCAGGTACCGCTGATTTCAGGGAAATCAGAAGTTGTAGCGGAAGCCCAGCTGCAGCGCCCAGCGGGACTCGGCGTTGCGATCGCGGCGACCGAACTGCTCGACATTGACCAGATCGAAACGGTAGTTGCCGTTGTCGTCGATGCCGGCGAAGTTCACGAAGCTACGCGCCGAACCACCATCCGACTGGAAGAAGATCTCGTCGATGTGGCCCCAGTCCTTGTTCAGCAGGTTGCCGAAGTTCTGGATGTCGAACCAGATCTCGGCGGAGTGGCCGTCCATGAAGCCCGGCAGTTCCTGCGACACACGCACGTCGAAGTTGTTCACCCACGGGGCGAACTTGGCGTTGCGCGGGATCACCCGACCCTCGTAGCCCGACAGGCCCAGGTCGCTGACCAGCTGCCAGAACTGCGCCTCTTCGGCCGGATCGGTGAAGGAGACCTGACCCTGGTTCGGGATGAACATCAGGTCGTTGCCGGCCTGGTTGTCACCGTTGGCATCGTTGTTGAACACCCAGCTGTACGGCTTGCCGCGACGGCCTTCGTAGAACACCGAGAATTCGGTCTTGTAGTCGCCGAAGAAGAAGTGGCGATAGCTCAGCTGACCGGCGAAGCGGTCCTTGGTGGTGTAGGCCGAACGCGAGGCGACGTTCTCGCCCGGATTCAGCGCTGCGTGGCTGCGCCAGTTGGAGATGGCGCGCGACGAGGTCAGCGGATTGACTTCGTCAGCCTCGGTGAACGCGTAGGCCAAGGTCCAGCTGATGTTGCTGTCCGCGCTGTACGGCTTCTGCACCGACAGGGTCAGCTGCTGGCCGTCGCCCTTGCCGGTTTCCTTCGCCAGCAGCACGTCGTTGAAGCCGGCGCGGTTGCCGGTGCGGGTGCCGCCATTGAAGCGGTTCTGCGAGGCGTTGTAGTTCGAAGTGGCGGTCGAACCCCAGTAGAAGTTACGCCCATCCGGACCCACCGACTGCACGTTGCCGAGGTTGAGGTGCTCGTAGTAGATCGCGCTTTCGACCTCGGTGAAGATGACTTCGGCGGTGGCCACGGCGCCCCACCACGGCAGTTCGTGGTCGATGGCCAGGTTGGCCTTCCACACCGACGGCTGCTCGAGGTTCGGCGACACCAGGTCGACGTCGGCGCGCGGGCCGGCACCTTCAGCGTAAAGCGGCTGGTTGTTCGGATCCGGGCTGAACAGCGGTGCCGAACCATCGGTCGGGCAGTTGCCGAAACCACCGGTGCCGCAGCCATACGACACGATCGTCAGACCGTTGTTGGTGAACGGGTTGGACAACCACACATTGGCCGCCGCACCCTGGAACAGGCCGTAACCACCACGCAGCTGGGTCGGACGGTCGGTATCGAAGGTGTAGTTGAAGCCGAAACGCGGCTGCAGCAGCTCGTTGCCGTCGATCGTACCGTCGTTGCGAATGCCGAACGCGTTCAGGAAATCCTGGTTGAACGGCACGTCGTCGGCCACGTCGGGCACGTCGTAACGCAGGCCGAAGTTCAGGGTCAGGTTGTAGTTCACCGACCACACGTCCTGGATGAACAGGCCGGTGTTGTTGAGGGTGAAATTCGCGGCCGCATCGTTCACATTGCCGGTCGGCGAGGTGCGGAACAGGTACTGACGGTAGACGCCGTTCGCGAAGTTCGCCGTGTTCGAGAAGCGATAGTTGCCGAGGCTCGACTCCAGGAACAGGTTGAAGATGTCGTTCGACTCGTAGTCGACACCGAACTTCACGTCGTGGTCACCGAGGAACAGGTTGCCGGCGAGGTAGAAGTTGTAGGTTTCGGTCTCGAGCACATTGGCGTGACGGAACTGCTCGGTGCCGAAACGGAAGTTGTCGTTGCCGAAATCGACCTGCACCTGCGGCTGACGGGCGAACACCGAGGGTGCGCTGAAGTAGTCGCGATAGCTGGCGCGGAATTCGGTCGAAAAAGTGTCGGTCCAGTCGCTGAACAGTTCAAACGAGTAGTTGTCGAACTCCTTGTCCTGGCTGTACCAGTACGAGGACAGCGAGAAGAAGCCGCTGCCGAAACCGGGCAGGATCGCTTCGGACTGATCGGTGGTGCTGAAACGGAACGCGGCGCGGTGGTCGTCGTTGATGTTCCAGTCGAAGCGGGCCAGCCAGGTCTCGACCTCGGTGTCGAGCGCGCCGGCATTGAGATTGCCGGCAGTCAGGCCATAGCCCTGCGCAATGCTGACGACCTCATCTACCTGATCCTGAGTGATGCGGGTACCGAAGGGGCCGCTGCCCAGGTCCGGACCCGGCGACGAGATTTCGGTCTTGTCGTAGTTGATGAAGAAGAACAGGGTGTCGCGCATCAGCGGACCGCCGAAGGTGAAGCCGTAGCTCTTGTCTTCGTCGAAACCATTGAAGTCGACGCCGCGGTCGTCGGTGTCGCGCACCATGTCGATGTCGCGGTAGGTGCCGTACACCGAACCGAAGAACTCGTTCTTGCCGGTCTTGGTCACCGCGTTGATGTTGGCGCCGGTGTAGCCGCGCTGGGTGACGTCGTAGTTGACGACGTTGATCTGCACTTCTTCGATGGCGTCGAGCGAGATCGGCTGACGCAGGGTCGGCAGATTGTTCGACTCAAGGCCGAAGGTGTCGTTGGTCGTCACCGAGTCGATGGTGATCGAGTTGAAGCGCGAGTTCTGGCCGAGGGCCGAGATCTCCGAACGCTCCTTGTCGGTCTGCGAGATACGCGGGTCGAGGCGGGCGTAATCCTGCAGGTCGCGACGGATCGACGGCAGCGCGTTGATCGTCTCACCGGAGATCTGCGTGCCCGAACCCATCGAGTCCGGCGAGAACACGCTGGACAGGTTGTTCGCGATGACTTCCACCGCTTCGAGAGACGGCGCCGCCGTCTCCAGCGAAACGCTGACGTTGGCCGTCTCGGCCAGGCTCAGGTAGACGTTCTCGGCCGACTTCGACTGAAAGCCGTCCTTCACCACCATGATCGTGTACGGGCCGCCGACGCGCAGGCCGCGCGAGTTGTAGCGACCGGCCGAGTCTGTCGTCACGCGCTTGGTCGTGCCCGACTCGGTGTGCGTGATGATGATCTCGGCGCCGGAGATCGGCGCGCCGTCGTTGCCGAGCACGATGCCGGACACGGCCGACGAGGTCTGCTGGGCGAATGCCGGAGCGGCGGCCAGGGCGATCGCCAGGCCGAGCGCAAGGCGCGAGCGCGGGAGCATGCTGCGTTTGCTCATGGGGTTTCCTTGGTTGAACATGGGTACAAAACGATTAGATTGGCGGCGTCCAGCCGTCTGCCCGCCAGAGCACACCGTTCGGCGGCCCTGTTTCGAGCAACTTCAGCATCCCGGCGCGCCCACAGGACTTCGTCCGGGTTAACGACAGGTTAACATGGTAGGGAGTTCAGATGACAGTCTTGTTTCGTCATCCGGACGGACTCGGCAGGCCCCGGAGCCCCGCAGCCATTGGGTTCGGGCGCTCCTTACAGAACAATAACTTGCCGAACTTTTCAGAATGATGACGCAAGACCCTGCGTCAAGTATCTGGAGGGCCGTTGACGGCTGAAGTGCCACACCCGCGGTCAGGGCAGGACTTGGGCTGTGGCCCACCCTCTCCCCTGCCGAACGGGGGCGGTCAGGATGCGGCCGGGGGCATGCCCAAGTAGACCGCAAATCCGTCGAGCAGCATCTGCACCGACAGGGCGACCAGCAGCATGCCCATCAGACGCTCCGCGGCAATCAATGTGCGCATGCCGAGCACGCGGAACAGCAGGGTCGATGACAGGATGATCGCCGCAGCGGCGGCCCAGGCGATCAGCAACGCCAGGCTCCAGTCGGCCGTTCGGGCCGGGTTGGAATTCGCCAGCAGCATGACGGCGGCGACCCCGCTCGGCCCAGCGACGCACGGAATCGCCAGCGGCACGATGAACGGCTCACCCTCGGGCGAATCGCCGAACATCGGCTCGCGCCCCGGGAAGATCATCTTGATACCGATGAGAAACAGGATGATGCCGCCACCGATCGACACCGACTCCTGACGCAAGTGCATCAAATCGAGCAGCTGTTGGCCACAGAGCAGGAACACGAACAACACCCCGAGCGCGATCAGCAGCTCGCGCACCATCACCCAGCGCCTGCGCCGGGGCGCCAGTTCCTTGAGCTGACTCAGGAAGATCGGGATGTTTCCGAGTGGATCCAGGATCAGGAACAGAACAATGGCGGCCGAGAGGGTGGTCATCGACTCACGCGGCCCGGCGTTCCGGCTCAAGCGCCATCACCTGCCCGGTGGGGCGGTCAACTTGCTGCATCAGGGCCAGCACCGAGGGAGCCAGCTGCTCGGGCGTGGCCAGGTGCGCCGCGTCTTCGGTAAAGAACGCTCGGGTGCGCAGGGGACTGCGCATGGGCGGCAAACGGAAGCCCGTGACCCGGACGGCGGAGTTCTCCAACTCGTCGCCAAGGCTGCGCACCCAGGCTGCCCTACCCGCCTGAGCCAGGGCGTACCCGCCCCAGAAGGCGCGCTCGACACGCTCCGGGTCGTCCAGCGCAACCAGCACATCGGCCCGCGAGGACTTGCGCAGCAGCGGCAGGCAGGCCTGGGTCAGCAGCACCGGCGCCGTGAGATTGACGTGCAGGCTGCGAATCCAGTCTTCGGCCGGCGTCGAGTCCACCGCCATCAGTCCCTTGAACTCCGCGACCACGTGAACAATGCCGTCGAGCCCGCCACAGCCCTGCTCGATCGCCGCAGCGAGCTGATCGTAGTCGCTCGGCCCGGCGCCTTCGAGGTCGAGCGGATAGATCGCCGGAGTGGGCGCGCCGGAGGCGACCAACGCGTCATACAGCCGGTTGAGCTTGGGCAGGCGACGCCCCAGGAGCACGACGGTGACACCCGCCTCGCCCAGGCGCTTGCACAGCACGCTGCCGAGCGCGCCGTGCGCGCCCACTACCAGCACGGTGCGCCCGGCCAGCCCTTCGGCGACGGGGCCCTGCACTCAGGCCGCCTTGCTCGACTCGGCCACCATGCGCTGCAGCTCACCTTGCTGATGCAGCTCGACCATGATGTCGCAGCCGCCGATGAGCTCACCGTTGATGAACAGCTGCGGGAAGGTGGGCCAGTCGGAGAACCGCGGCAGGTGCGCGCGCACTTCCGGGTCGGCGAGCACGTTGACGCTGTGGAATCCTGCGCCGCAGGCCTTCAAGGCCTCCGCAGCACGGCTGGAGAATCCGCACATGGGAAATTGCGGGGTCCCCTTCATGAACAGCACGATGGCGTGCTGGTCGAGCAGGGACTGGATGCGTTCGTTGATGTTCATCGGTTGTTCTCGGTAATGCGGAGTCTGGGCAAATGCGCCTGGCACAGGCGGGAGGCGACGCATTTCATCATGTTGGCATCGGCGCGGCTGATGCGTTCCGAGCCTTCGGACGCCTTGCGCCAAGCCGGGTCAATGCGTATTCGTCGCCGCCGCATGCGGGTTGGGCCGGTCGGCCAGGCGACGCTGATGCCGGCCGAACACACGATCCGCACTTCAGGCTTGGTACCATTTTCCCACGTCCGCAGCCGGAACGGCGAATCGCCACCGTCCGCGGTATCTACCCTGACGCAAAGGATTATTCGCCATGGCCATCGAATTGCCCGCCCTGCCCTACGCCCGCGACGCGCTGCAGCCGCACATTTCGCCGGAAACGATCGACTTCCACTACGGCAAGCACCATCAGACCTACGTCACCAACCTCAACAACATGATCAAGGGCACGGAGCACGAGAACGCCGACCTCGAGTCCATCGTGCGCAATTCGAGCGGCGGCATGTTCAACAATGCCGCGCAGGTCTGGAACCACACGTTCTACTGGAACTGCCTCAAGCCGAACGGTGGCGGCGAGCCGACCGGCAAGCTGGCGGACGCCATCAATGCGGCTTTCGGCTCGTTCGCGGCGTTCAAGGAAGAGTTCACCAAGACCGCAGTCGGCACGTTCGGCTCGGGCTGGGCGTGGCTGGTGCAGCGCGAAGACGGCTCGCTGGGTCTGGCGTCGACGTCGAACGCCGCCACCCCACTGACCGGCCCCGACAAGGCGCTGATGACCTGCGACGTGTGGGAGCACGCGTACTACATCGACTACCGCAACGCGCGCCCGAAATACCTGGAAGCGTTCTGGAGCCTGGTCAACTGGGACTTCGTCGCCAGTCAGATGCGCTGATCGACTCCGCGCGAGGACGGCGGCCCGGCGACCGCTGCTGCACGCCGGTCGAGCGCTGCCGGATCACCGCAACGCTTCATGACGGGCCGGAGATTTCCGGCCCGTTTTTCTTGGACTCCACGGCCTGCAAGACCCGTCTGTCTTGCAGTGGGTGTGAGCCCCGCCCTGTTTCTCCACCGACCGGCACATCCGTCGAGGCAACCAGGCTCCGGCCGCATGTTGTCCGACCCATCATTCGATTCGGCACGAGCGTGTGGTTCGGCCCGAAAGGCGCTCGGTCCGTGCGCCAGTGGACTGTGCGCTGCGGGGCCGCGCTGTGCCGCCTCGTTCCGCGTTCGGGCCACTGACACCCGGCACACTCGACGACCTGCCGCACACGGCGCCCTCAAGCGCGGGGAAGATTCGACGAATCAGGCCGCCCAGAGAGGAAGCGACCGCCGAGTACCGACGCCACGCGCAGTGGTCCCGACGACTCAGCCTGCGCGCAGCGTCGTCACGACGTCGGCCACCTGCGCTTCGCGATCCAGTGCCCGGCCGACGGCCTCGAGCTGCACCGCAAGATCGGCCGCGGCGGCCGACACGCACGTGGCGTGCCCCACCTTGCGCCCTTCCCGCGGCTGCTTGCCGTAGTCGTGCCAGTGCAAACCGGCGATGTCGAGCGCATGCGAAGCCGGCGGCATCTCGCCCACCCAGTTCAGCATGCAGGCGTGACCGCGCGCGGCCGTGCTGCCCAATGGCAGCCCGAGCACGGCGCGCAGGTGATTCTCGAACTGCGAGCAGACCGCCCCTTCAATCGTCCAATGCCCGGAGTTGTGCACCCGCGGCGCCATCTCGTTGGCAAGCAGACGGTCTCCCACATCGAACAGCTCCAGCGCGAACACCCCGACATAGCCGAGTGACTCGGCCACTGCCCGTGCCGCGTCGACCGCCGCCGCCTCGACGGCTGGATCGACCCGCGCCGGTGCGAGGCTCGCCGACAGGATGCCGTCGTGGTGCCAGTTGCGCGTGAGCGGCCAGGTTCTGAACTCGCCGTTGCGCCCGCGCACCGCCACCACCGACAGTTCGCGCTCGAACGGCACAAAGGCCTCGAGGATCAATCCCACCGAGCCTGCCTGGCTGCCCAACGCCTCCCACGCTGCATCGGCATCGGCTTCGGTGCGCAGTCGAAACTGCCCCTTGCCGTCATAGCCGAGGCGCCGGGTCTTCAGGATCGCCGGCGCGCCCACTTCCGCGAGAGCACGCTCGAGATCGGATCGCGACTCCACCGCCGAGAAGCGCGGCGTACCGATTCCCAGCTCGTTGAACAGGGACTTCTCGGCCAGGCGGTCCTGCGCCACCGCCAGCGCACGCGGATTGGGAAACACCGCCACGCGCTGCGACAGCCACTGCGCGCTTTCCGCGGGCACGTTCTCGAAATCGAACGTCACCACATCGACGCGCCCGGCAAACTCGGCCAGGGCCTGCTCATCGCGATAGTCCGCTTCGAGCAACGGCACGAACTGTGCCGCGCAGGCGTCGGCCGCAGTGTCCATCACCAGAAACCGCAGCCCGAGCGGCGCCCCGGCAAAGGCCATCATGCGCGCCAGCTGTCCGCCGCCGAGAATGCCTACCCGCGTCATGGCGTGCCGGTCACGCGACGCGCGGATCGGCGTGCGCGAGCACGTCGGCCGTCTGCTTGTGGCGGAAACGCTCCAATGCGGCGGCCACCGCCGGATCATCGGCCGCGAGCATGGCGGCGGCGAACAAGGCCGCGTTGGCCGCTCCCGCCGCGCCGATCGCGAACGTCGCCACCGGCACGCCTGCGGGCATCTGCACGATGGAGAGCAGCGAGTCCAGCCCGCTCAGCGCCTTGGACTGCACTGGCACGCCGAGCACCGGGACCGCGGTCTTGGCCGCCAGCATGCCGGGCAAGTGCGCGGCGCCGCCGGCGCCCGCGATGATGGCGCGAAAGCCGCGCGCCGAGGCTTGCTCGGCGAACTCGAACAGCAAGTCGGGCGTGCGGTGGGCCGAGACGACCTGCACATGATGGGCCACGCCCAGCTGCTCCAGCCGTTCTGCCGCCGCGCGCATGGTGTCCCAGTCGGACCGCGAACCCATCACGATGGCGACACGGGCAGCCCCGGCTTCTGCGTTCATCCGCATGCCTCGAACCAAAACCGTATTGTAGGGCCTCGGCGGGAACGACAAAATGCCCGCATCCCCGCACGCGAACATGGAATACGGATGTCACTCGACAAGCGACTGCTCGAAATACTGTGCTGCCCGGAATCCAAGCAGCCAGTCCATCTGCTCGACGCCCAGCAGCTCGACCGCATCAACCGGGCACAGCACGCCGGCGCGCTCAATCACCTCGATGGCAGTGCGGTGGCCAAGCGCCTCGACGCCGGACTGCTGACCGCGGACGGACGGCGCGTCTACCCGGTCGAGGATGGCATTCCGGTGATGCTGGTCGACCAGGCGATTTCGACCGCCCAGATCGAGGGCTTCGAGAACGCGCGATGACCACCTGGACCGACGTGCCGCCGGCCACGATCGCCGACGATGACATCCAGGCCATGGTCGAGCGCGCGCTGATCGAGGATCTGGGCGACGGCGACGTCTCCGCGGCACTGGTCGAAGACGGGCCGGCGAAGGCGCGCATCGTGTGTCGCGAAGAGGCCGTGCTCTGCGGCACGGCGTGGGTCGAGGCGGCATTTCATCGACTCGATCCGAGCGTCGAGGTGATCTGGGAGGCCACGGATGGCGACAGCCTGCGGCCCGATCAGACCGTCGCGCGCATTTCGGGCAGGACGCGCGCGCTGCTGAGCGCCGAGCGCACAGCGCTGAATTTCCTGCAGGCGCTGTCCGGCACGGCCACCGTCACGCGCCGATATGCCGACGCCCTGGCGGGCAGTCAGACGCGCGTCCTGGATACGCGCAAGACCCTGCCTGGACTGCGGCTTGCACAGAAGTACGCGGTGCGCTGCGGCGGCGGGGTCAATCACCGGATCGGTCTGTTCGACGCCGTGATGCTGAAGGAGAACCACATCGCGGCAGCCGGTTCCATTGCGGCGGCCATGCGCGCGGCGCGCACGCGCCACCCCGATCTGCCGCTGATCGTGGAAGTCGAATCGCTCGAGCAATTGCAGGCAGTGCTGGACTGCGGCGGGGCCACCCGTGCCCTGATCGACGACTTCAGACTCGAGGACATGCACGCCGCCGCCGAGCTGTGCGCAGGCAAGCTGCCGCTGGAAGTATCAGGCAGTGTCACCCTTGAGCGCTTGCCCGCAATCGCCAGAACCGGCGTCGACTTTGTCTCGGTGGGCGCGCTGACCAAACACGTCCGCGCGGTCGATTTCTCGATGCGCTTCGACAACGCCTGAACCGTATGCGGCGGCTGCCGAGGCGTTGACGAACGCAGGCCGGCCAGTCCGGCCTGCGTTTGACCTCGGCAGGCGTACCGAGCATGGCGCCCGGAAGATCGCCCGCTCCTACATGCGCTGAAGCAGCCGGTTCATGTGCAGGGCGAAGCGCGCTTCGACGGCTTCCCGGTGGATGTGCCGACCGGAAATGACGCGAGGCTGAGCCTGAGTCCAGACCTCGCGCACGAGCGGGCGATTGCCGGAGAAGATCCAGCGATCGAGCACATCGTCGGCCTTCGCACCGACGAGCGGCGGCGCATCGTGGTCCAGCACGAGCCAGTCGCCGCCTGCACTGTCGAAGTCGTCGGAAAGGCCGCACGACCGTCGCCCCCCGGACCAGGCTGCCGCAAACAGGGCTTCGCCGGTGCTGGGGCGATCTGGCCGCGAAGCGAGGTTGCGGCGCCGTTGCGTCAGGCGTTGTCCGTACTCCAGCCAGCGCAGCTCCTCCACCGGTGACACCGAGATGTGGCTGTCGGAGCCGATCGACCAGGTGCCGCCGGCACTCTGGTAGGCACTCAGCGGAAACAGGCCGTCGCCGAGGTTGGCTTCGGTCGTGGGGCACAGCGCCACGGTGGCGCCAGACCGGGCGAGCCTGATGACTTCGAGCTCGTCCAGATGGGTCGCGTGCACCAGGGACCAATCGGCGTCGACCTCAGCATGGTCGAGCAGCCAGGCGACCGGTCGCTGGCCACGCACCGCCTGGCATTCTTCAACTTCGGCAATCTGCTCTGCAATGTGGATGTGCACGGGCATGCCGGTCTCGCGACCGAAGAGTACTTCGCGCATCGCCGACTCCGGTACGGCGCGCAGGCTGTGCAGGCACAGTCCGAGGCGCTGATTCGCTGCCAGGTGTTCCCGAAGCCCCTGCAGCATGCCGAGATACTCGTCGGTCGCGCAGCCGAACCGGCGCTGGCGCGCACTCAGCGGTCGGGCATCGAATCCGCCGGTCTGGTAGAGCACGGGCAACAGGGTGATGCCGATGCCCACATCCGCGGCAGCCTGGAGCAAGGCCCGGGACATGGCCGCCGGGTCGTCGTAGCGACTGCCGTCCGGCGCGTGATGCAGATATTGGAACTCACAGACCTGGGTATACCCAGCCTCGAGCATTTCCAGGTACAGCTGACTGGCGATGGCGTACAGATCGTCGGGCTCGATCAGCGCGGCGAAGGCATACATCCGCTCGCGCCAGGTCCAGAAGCTGTCGTCGGGATCGCCCAGACGCTCGGCCATGCCGGCCATGGCACGCTGGAAGGCATGCGAATGCGCATTGGGCACACCGGGCAGGATGAATCGGCGGGCAGCACTGATCGAAGAGGCCTCCCCCGCGTCAGCCTCTGCAATCGACATCGGATCGAAGGCCTGACCGTCCTTCCAACCGCTCGGGGACCACACCTGGCTTGATGAAGCATCGCTCATCGCCCCATTGTGGCGGTTTGCGCACGCAGCGAACAGTTCAGGTGGCTGCCACAGGCTTCTGTGCCGCGCGTGCGGCACAATGCGCCACGCCGGATGCAGCAGTCAGGGGCGGCACGTCACTGCACGCGACGGATTCGACCACGTCAACATGAAACGAGCGCCGACTGCGATACGAAGCGGTGCGCGAGCAGGGAGCAGCGACATGCACGAGGGCGCACTGGGCGGAATCCGGGTCGCGGACTTCTCTCGCGTGCTCGCCGGGCCGTGGGCGGCGATGACGCTCGGCGATTTCGGCGCCGACGTGATCAAGGTGGAACCGCCTGGGGGTGACGACACTCGTGCGCTCGGCCCGCCGTTTCGCGGCGCGCTTTCTGCCTACTTCGCCTGCGCGAACCGCAACAAGCGCTCCTTCGTGCTGGATCTTCGCGACCCGGCGTCGGCAGCGGTGCGCGACCGGATCCTGCGCTGGGCCGATGTGCTGGTGGAGAACTTTCGCACCGGAGTCGCCGACGACCTCGGACTGGGCTATGCACGTGCCGCCGAGATCAACCCGAGGCTGATCTATGCCACGGTGTCCGGCTACGGCCGCGAGGGATCCGCGGCGCATCGGGCGGGGTACGATTTCGTGGTCCAGGCCGAAGCCGGCTTGATGTCGATCACCGGCCCCGCCGAGGGCGCGCCGTTCAAGGTGGGCGTCGCCGTGGCGGATCTGTTCGCCGCGCAGAACCTGACGCAGGGCATTCTCGCCGCCCTGCTCGCCCGCGAGCGAAGCGGGCTCGGCCAGCGCGTGGCTGTGTCGCTCTATGACAGCCAGCTGCAGATGCTCGCGAACGTGGGATCGAACTATCTGTTCAGTGGCGAGCCCACCCGGCGCCATGGCAACACGCATGCCTCGATCGTGCCCTATCAATCGTTCGACACGGCTGACGAACCGATCGCCGTGGCGGTGGCCAGCCAGCGCCTGTGGGCCAGGTTTTGCGCCGCGCTGGGCCTGACCGAGTTGGAGACCGATCCGCGCTTCCGGGACAATGCAGCGCGCGTGCACCACCGCGATGCCCTCATACCGATGCTGCAACACGTCTTCAGCGGCCGCGGGAGCCAGGATTGGCTCGGCCGACTGGAGGCAGCCGAAGTTCCCTGCGCGCCCATCCGCGGGGTCGATGCCGTGCTCGAACACCCGCTCACCATGGAACGCGGCATGCGCATCGAGGTGGACGGGGTGCCGATGATCGGCAGTCCGCTCCGGCTCGATCGGGATCCGGTTCGCTATCGCACTGCGCCACCGGTGCTGGATGCGGATCACGCATCGGTGCTGGCCGAGCTGTTTCCTCGAATGGAAGCCAAGGACCATGACTGAGAACGCCACTGTGGAACGGCTCGTCCGGCACGCCAACGTCGCAACGCTGGCGGACAACGGAAGCTACGGACTGATCGAGGACGGCTGGGTGGCATGGTCAGGCGACCGCATCATCGCGCTGGGCAACAGCACAGAGACGCCACCGACGGCGCTCGAAGTGATCGATGCGCGCGGCCGGCTGCTCACGCCCGGGCTGATCGACTGCCATACCCACCTGGTGTTCGCCGGGGATCGTGCGGCCGAATTCGAGATGCGCCTGGAGGGCGCCAGCTACGAAGCCATCGCGCGCGCCGGCGGCGGCATCCTGTCCAGTGTTCGCGCCACCCGCGCGGCTGACTTCGACGCGCTCTACCGGGCATCCGAAGCGCGCTTCATGCAGCTGGTCGCCGACGGCGTGACCACGATCGAAATCAAATCCGGATACGGCCTCGATGTGGCCACCGAGCTGCGCATGCTCGAGGTGGCGCGCGCGCTGGGTCGAAGCCACGGGATTCGCGTGCGTACCACCCTGCTCGGCGCCCATGCACTGCCGCCCGAGTATGCGGACGATCGGTCCGCCTACCTCGACCTCGTGTGCGGCCCGATGCTCGCGCAGGCGGTCGAGCGCGGCCTGGTCGATGCAGTCGATGCATTCTGCGAGCGCATCGGATTCTCGCTCGACGAGACGCGCCGGGTGTTCGAATCCGCGCGCGCAGCCGGCGTGCCGGTGAAACTGCATGCAGAGCAGCTCAGCGCCTCGGCCGGAAGCAGTCTGGTGGCCGAGTTCGGCGGGCTGTCGGCCGACCACGTGGAATTCTGCAGCGACCAGGACGTTCAGGCGATGGCGACAGCGGGCACCGTGGCCGTACTGCTGCCGGCGGCCTTCTACGCCTTGCGCGAGACCCGCCTGCCGCCGATCGAAGCCTTCCGCGCGGCCGGTGTGCCGATGGCGGTGGCCAGCGACCTCAACCCGGGCACCTCCCCGATCCTCTCGCTACGGCTGGCGATGAACATGGCCTGCACCCTGTTCCGACTCACGCCGCTGGAATGTCTGCTCGGCTCGACAGTGCACGCGGCGCGCGCGCTGGGCCTGGACCGGGTGGGCAGGATCGCACCGGGCTGGGCCGCTGACCTGGCGCTCTGGCCGTTCTCCACGCCCGCCGAGCTCTCGTACTGGATCGGCGGGATGCAGCCCGACTGCGTGATTGCAGCGGGCCGCACGGTGGTGTCCCGCTGAATCGTGCCAGCGCAGTCTCCGACAAGCCGGACACGCACACGGTTCGACCTGCAGGAATTCGACCTTCAGCAACTCGACCTTCAGACACTCGACCTTCAGGAACTCGATCTTCAGAAGCGGAAAAGCCCCGAAATCGGGGCTTTTCGCTGCGAGTCGATGTCGACTCAGGCCTTCTTGGCGGCCGCCTTCTTGGCCGGCGCCTTGCGAGCCGTCGGCGTGGCCTTCGGCATCACGGCGGGCTTGGCCGCCGCCTTGTGCGGACGGACGTTGCCGTAGCTGCCGGAAAAGGTCTTGCCCTTGAGGGTGCGCTTGTCGCCCTTGCCCATAAACTGCTTGCTCCTGCTGTGGCCTCTGCAGGCCGGGTGGTAGATCGAACGGCGCAGTATAGCAGCAGCCCTGCCGACGATCGAAACGCGCCGGATCAGCCCGTCAGTACTCGGGGTCGCGTGGTTCGGGATCCGGGTCTTCCTCCATCTCCGGCTCGGCCCGCGACGTGGCGGCGGCATCGGATGCGGCTTCGGCGCTGGTCTCCCTGCCGATGTGGAAAATCGCAAAGCCCGGCAACACCACCTGATTCTTGGCCAGACCGATGACGCTGCCCACGAAGGGGGCGACGACCTTGCGCTCGACGTTGCGAATCGGGTCGACCACCACGCCCAGGGTCTGCCCCTCGACCACGCGGTCACCGAGCGCCACGTCGGACAGCAGCAGGCCGCCCGAGTCGGCGCGAATCCAGCGCGATTCGTAGAAGAAAGGCTGCGGCTCGAGCGGGTCCGGGGCTTCCGGGTTCATGCCCATGTGATGCATCAGGGCATCCAGCGCTTCGTGCGCCTGGTTGATCTCCTGCTTCTCTAGCACGCCCGGCGCGCCGACCTCGAACGTCACCGCAGGAATGCCGGCCGCGGTCGCAGCCACACGCAACATGCCGCGGCTGCCGTTGCTGTGCAGCACCGGCATCGCACCGATGCCGCGCGCGAAGCGCAGCACCTCGGGCAGTCGTAGGTCGGCACGGATCTGCGGCAGGTTGCTGCGATCGAACGAACCGGTATGGAAATCCACCAGCGCATCGCAATGGCGGATGACGTTCTGGAAGAAACTGTAGGCCATCCGCGAAGCGATGCTGCCACGCGCACTGCCGGGGAAGAACCGGTTCAGGTCGCGACGGTCCGGCAGGTAGCGGGAGCCACGGGCGAATCCGAACAGGTTGACGATGGGCACGCCGATCAGCGTGCCCGACAGGCGGCTCGGATCCGCGTCGTTGATCACGCGACGGACGATCTCCACACCATTGATCTCGTCGCCGTGGATGGCGGCGGCGAGACAAAGCACCGGACCGGGCCGATCGCCGTGCGCCACGTGCACCGGCGCCACCGCATCGCCCCCCGACAGACCCTGTCCCACGCTCCACGAGAGCTGCTGCTTGGTACCGGCCAGGATCACCGCATCCAGAATCTGCAGCGGCGACACCAGCGGCGGGCCCACGAATTCGGAAAAACCGGGATTGCCCGCCGGATCGAGCGCTGGCGGCCCCCAGGCCTGGGGCGGTACCGCGGTCACCTCGAGTTGCGCGTTCGCTTGGGTCTTTGCCGTCGCGGCATCGGAATCGGACCGGGCAGTACCTGTCTTGCTCGCCACGCGCACGAGTGCGGGCGGCCCGAAACCATCTTCACCGAGCCGCGCTTCGGTCGCCGGCTTTGACGATTGTCGGGCGCGCCTCGCCTTGGCCGAGGCCTCCTGCGCTTCGCGAAAGGCCTCGCTCCAGCCCTGCGACGGCCCCTGGGCCCACGAAGCACCGACCGCACCCACCAGCAACACCAAGGCGCATACAACTCGAATACATCGGATGCCGATCCGGGCAGTCACATGCGTTGTCTGCGCGCGCCGATCCGGTTCGGACAGCCGCTCAGGCATCGACACGGCACTCGGCGCAGAGCCCGTGCACTTCCAGCGACTGCGCGGAGGGCTCGAAGCCCAGTGCGCGGGCACGCGCCTGCAGCACTCCGGAAATCTGCTCATCCTCGAGTTCGATCGCGCTGTGGCACTTGTCGCAGATGAGGAAAGGCACCGAGTGCTGCACACGCGGGTGATGGCAGCCGACAAAAGCATTGATCGATTCGAGCCGATGAATGAATCCACCCTCGAGCAGAAAGTCGAGGGCGCGATACACCGTCGGTGGCGCAACCGGCCCGGTCGCACCGGCACGCATCAGATCGATCAGTTCGTAAGCCTTGACCGGTCGACCTGCATCAGCGACCAGGCGCAGGACGCGCGCGCGCTGCTCGGTCAGCCGCAGCCCGCGCTCGGCGCAGATGGTGGCGACCTCGTCCAGGTACGCGTCGGCGTCATCAACATGATGATGCGGCGCGGTGCAGGTCTGGGTGCGGCGAAGCGGCATGACGGCGGATCATAGCACCGGGCCGGTGTGCGCCATGACCGGGCCTTCGCGCGGCTCAGCAGCGCTTCAGCGCCGCATCAAGGCGTTCCAGCGCGGCGTGTTGCCCGGTCAGGAAGACGGTGTAGTCGATGGACGGCGACACCGCGGTGCCGGTGATCGCCACGCGCAGCGGCTGCGCCACCTTGCCCATGCCCACGCCCAGTGATTCGGCGGTCTCGCGCAAGGCCGCGTCGATGTCGGCGGGCGACCAGGAGGTCAGCGCGGCGAGGCGCACGCGCACTGCATCGAGCACCGCACCGGCGCCCTGCATGTGCTTGGCGACCGCTGCCTCGTCGAATCCCTCGATCGGCCGGTACCAGACCGCTGCCTTCTCGGCCATTTCCTTCAGCGTCTTCGCCCGTTCACGCAGGGCGATCACCACGTCAACCGGGTTGGGCCCCGCGCTCAGGTCATAGCCTGCATGGTGAAGGTGCCACTCGAGGTGCGGCACGATGAGTTCGGGATCCCAGCTCTTGAGATAGTGCTGGTTGAGCCAGCTCAGCTTGTCGACGTCGAATCGCGACGCCGAGTGGTTGACGTTCTCGATGCGGAACAGCTCGATGAGCTCTTCGCGCGAGAAGATCTCCTGGTCGCCATGCGACCAGCCCAGACGGGCGAGGTAGTTCAGGATCGCGTGCGGCAGGAACCCGTCGTCGCGGTACTGCATCACACTGACCGCGCCGTGCCGCTTGCTCAGCTTAGCCCCGTCGGGCCCCAGGATCATCGGCAGGTGGGCAAAACGTGGCACCGCCGCGCCGATCGCTTCATAGATGTTGATCTGCCGCGGCGTATTGTTGACGTGGTCGTCACCGCGGATCACCTCGGTGATCCCCATGTCGACATCGTCGATGACCACCGCGAAGTTGTAGGTCGGCCAGTTGTCCGAGCGAATCAGTACCAGGTCATCGAGTTCTTCGTTGCTGATCTCGATCTTGCCCTTCACCGCGTCGTGCCACACGACGCTGCCGAAGTCGGGGTTCTTGAACCGAAGCACGCGATTCGGATCGTCGCGCAGCGGTTCGTTGCGATCCCGGTAGTAGCCGTTGTAGCGCGGCTTGCGACCCTCGGCCATGGCCTGGGCGCGCATGGCCTCGATCTCTTCCTTGCTCTCGTAGGCGTAGTAGGCCTTGCCCGCGCGCACCAGTTGCTCGGCGACTTCGCGGTATCGATCGATGCGCAGTGTCTGGTAGAACGGGCCTTCGTCGTGCTCGAGTCCGAGCCAGCTCATGCCCTGCAAGATGGCCTGCACCGCTTCGTCCGTGCTGCGCTCGCGATCGGTGTCTTCGATGCGCAGAACGAACTGACCGCCGTTGCGGCGCGCCTCGAGCCAGGCGTAGAGCGCAGTGCGTGCGCCGCCGATGTGGAGGAAGCCGGTCGGGCTGGGGGCAAAACGGGTTCGGCAGGTCATTAATCGTTGGGTGGCAAGCTGACGGGGGCGGCGATTCTAGCAGGGTGGCGAACCTGCCCCTGTTCGCAGGTTCAGGAACTCAGCCAGTGCGGCGTGCGGGGCGCACCCGCGCGAGGTGCTGCCGCGACCCTCGAAAAGCAGCACGGCTCCAGGCCGTCCCGGATCAGGGCAACACGTCGATCTCGATGCGCTCCGACATCACCGGCGGCTGGTGCGGCGTGTGCAGGAAGTCTCCCAGCAGCAGCTGCAGCGTGTGCTTGCCCGGCGACAGCTCGATGGTGGTCTCGGTCTGCCCCTTGCCGAAGTGCACGTGATGCGGGTCGGCAGGAATCGGCTGATCCAGCGCCGGCAGCGCATCGACATCCACCAGCAAGTGATGATGCCCGGTGTCGGCGAGCTGGATGCCTGCCGGTGCCACGCCCATGCCGCGCAGGCCGAAGCGCACGGTCACCGAGCTCTTCAGCTGCGATCCCGCCGCGGGCGCGATGAAGTAGACGGCCGCCCCTTCGGGCGCGGGCGTGCGTTCAGCGGCATGCAGGGCCGGCGCGGCAATGATCGTGGCGAGCATCAGGCTCAGGGTCGAAGCAAGTCGGGTAGGCATCGTCGCAGCTCCTCGATGGGTTGCAGCATGGTAGCGCGAGCCGTTGGACCAGCGGTTCACGGCCATCCGATCACGCAGGCACCGCGTCGATGCGGACGCCATCGGCGAGCTCCGGTACTCGGCGACTGCGTCTACTGTCGGCCGCGCGCCGCGTCTCGCGGAACATGACCGCGGACAAGGCTGCATCCCGTCTTTGCCCCGATTCGGGGGTCGCCCTATGATGCGCGTTCGACTCTGCGCACCCTCTACCGTTTCAGGAGCGTCCGATGAAATACCTGTTCTCGCTGGCAGCTGCCCTGCTTCTGTCCGTCTCCGCCCAGGCCCAGGAGGCCGCCACCGAGGCCGCGGCGCCTGCGCCGGCCAATCCGCGCGTGGCGCTGATCACCAACCAGGGACGCATCGTGGCCGAACTGGATGCCGCCAAGGCGCCGATTTCGGTGGAGAACTTTCTCCAGTACGTGAAGGATGGGCACTACAACGGCACGGTGTTCCACCGCGTGATCGATGGATTCATGATCCAGGGCGGTGGCTACACCGCCGACCTGCAGCCGAAGCCGACCCGCTCCGCGATCCAGAACGAGGCCAAGAACGGGCTGTCGAACCTGCGCGGCACGTTGGCCATGGCGCGCACCGGCGAACCGCACACGGCACAGGCGCAGTTCTTCATCAACGTGGTCGACAATTCGAGGCTCGACTTCCGCAGCGAAGAGAGCGGCCTGACCTGGGGCTATGCGGTGTTCGGCAAGGTCGTGGAAGGCATGGACGTGGTCGACAAGATTCGCGCCCTGGAGACCGGCCCGCAGGGTCCGTTCGGACGCGACGTACCGGTGCAGGCGGTCATCATCGAGCGCGCCGAGATCCTGCCTGCCGACGCCGCGACCGCCAGCGAGCCGGCTCCGGCGGGCTGAGGTCGCCTGCCCTCACGCAGCCTTTGATCCGGCCCATGGTCGCCTTGCGCAGCCCGGCGATGTTCATCTCCGACTTGCATCTCAAGTCGGAAGACGACGTGCACACACGAATCCTGCTGCGCTTCCTCCGCGAGGAAGCGCCAGGTGCCGGTCGTCTGTTCGTGCTCGGCGACCTGTTCGAGGCTTACGTCGGCGACGACGACGGCGACCCTTTGCTCGCCGTGGTGGCAGACGCGCTGCATGCGCTCGCTGCGATGGATGTCGAAATCGCCTTCGTCCATGGCAACCGCGACTTCCTGCTCGGCAAGGCATTCGCGGACCGCGCAAACATGCTGTTGTTGCCCGACCCTTGCGTGATCGACCTGGCAGGCAAACCCGTGTTGCTCAGCCACGGTGATCGCTACTGCACGGACGATCGGGAATACATGCGATGGCGCGCACAGATGCGCGACCGCGACTGGCAGAGCGGTTTCCTTGGTCAACCGCTGGCGGCACGCAAGGCCTTCGCCGAGCGCGCGCGCGCTGCCAGCGCGGAGCACCAGAAGGACCTGTCGGCCGGTATTTCCGACGTGAACGCGGCGACAGTCGAAGGCGAGCTGCGCCTGTTCGGCATCGACACGCTGATCCACGGTCACACGCACCGTCCGGCCTGTCACCAGCATGACCTGGGCGGCAGCATGGCGCGCCGATGGGTGCTGTCCGACTGGCGCGGCCACGGCGAAGCACTGGTGGCCGATGAGCGCGGTACGCTTTCCCGGGTATCGCTGTTCGCCTGACCCGTCTGCCCGCCCGACGAACCAGTCAGCCTCGGCTGACTCGACGCCAACTCAGCACGCCGGCGAGCGAAGGCAGGGCGCGCTGAGCGATGTCGGCGATGCGGATTCTGCGCGATCAACCCGGCGCCGGTGACAGCCCTGCAACGCACTGTCCCGCGACCGGCACTCGAACCCGGACCCGTACGCCCCTACCTTTGCGGTCATGACGGAGGCGACTTCGCGCCATCCGCCCCTTTTCGAGGAGGACTCCAGCATGCGCACCATCCAGGCCATCGAACCGCCCCCGACCGGCCATTGGGTCGGAGACGGGTTCCCGGTGAAGTCAATGATCTTCTACGGCCAGCACGGTGCTTCGGTGAGCCCCTTCCTGCTGCTCGACCACGCGGGTCCGGCGCAGTTTGCGCCGGCCGCACAGCCGCGCGGCGTTGGCACCCACCCGCACCGGGGATTCGAGACCGTCACCATCGTCTACAGCGGTGAGGTCGAACACCTCGACTCGACCGGCGCAGGTGGCGTGATCGGCCCGGGAGACGTGCAGTGGATGACCGCCGCGGCGGGCATCGTGCACCAGGAGTTCCATTCGCATGCCTTCACCCGAACGGGCGGCACCATGGAAATGGTGCAGCTCTGGGTCAACCTGCCGGCCAAGGACAAGATGGGCCGGCCGGGCTACCAGACGCTGCTCAACCGGGACATCCCCGTCGTGCCGATCGAATCGGGCGGCAGCCTGCGCGTGATCGCCGGCGAATACGCGGGTGCGCAGGGACCAGCCCGAACGCACACGCCGATCGATGTCTGGGACATCCGACTGGACGAAGGCGCTTCCTGGGCCTTCGACTATCCGGCCTCACACACGCTCACCCTGGTGTTGCTCTCGGGGACGCTGGCCGTCAACGGCAAGCGCGTCGAGGGCGAGCGACTGGTGCGCTTCGCTCGCGATGCCGCGTCGGTACGCGTCGAGGCAGACAAGGCAGCGAAACTGCTGGTTCTGGGCGGCGAGCCGATCGACGAGCCGATCTTCGGCCACGGCCCGTTCGTGATGAACACCCGTGACGAGATCGTCCAGGCCATCGAAGACTTCAACGCCGGACGCTTCGGCGCCCTTCCCGCCTGATGCCGCCGCCGGGGCCTCGCGGCCCCGGCGGCGTGTGGATCAGTGGGCTGCTTTCAGGTGCTGATCGAGAAAGGCGAGGATTTTTCCGTAGCCCTCGATCTGGTTCTTCTTCTTGCTGAAGCCATGCCCTTCGTCGTCGAACACGACGTATTCGACCGGCACGCCGTTCTTCTTCACCGCAGCGACGATATCGTCCGATTCTGGCTTGATCACACGCGGGTCGTTGGCGCCCTGCAGCACCATCAGCGGAACGTTGATCTTGTCGGCGTGGAACAGCGGTGAGGTTTCGACCAGGAAGTCATGCTGGGTCTCGGGGTTGCCGATCTCCTCGTACAGCGCCAGACGGAATGCCTCCCAGTAGGGCGGAATGCTCTCCAGGGTACGCACCCAGTTGGCCACGCCGAAGATGTCGACGCCGACTTTGAACTCGCCCGGCTTGAACGCCAGCGCGGACAAGGTCATGTAGCCGCCGTAGCTGCCGCCGATGATGCCGATGCGATCGGCGTCGACGAAGTCCAGGGTCTGCAGGTACTTCTTCGCCTCCACGCAGTCCCACAACGGCTCGCGGCCGTGCTTGCCGTCGTCGGCGGCGAAGAAGGTCTTGCCGTAGCCCGAGCTGCCGCGGTTGTTGATACCGAGGATCACGTAGCCATGGTTGGCCAGGTACTGCACCAGCGGGTTGTGCGCACGCGTGGTTTGCCCGCCCGGCCCGCCATGCACCCAAACCAGTGCCGGCGCCTTCGACGCGGCGCTGGCCTGATGCGGCTTCCAGAGAATGTTGGGAATCTCCATGGCGTCGAAGCTGGCAAAGCGCACGACCTGCGAGTCGACGAGGTCGGCCGGTTCGATCGCCTTGTTGAGTGACGAGGTCAGCGCACGGGGTTCGGCCGCGTCCAGCACCATGGTGTAGAGGTCGCTCGGCTGGCGATCACCGTTCAGATAGAACGAGGCGAGCTTCTCCGAACGCGACAGCTGCAGACTGCGGATCTCGCCCGCCGGAAGCTCGGGGAGCGCACGCTCGGTCATCGACGCCGCATCGAAAAGCTTGATCTTGGTGGCACCGTCCACGTTGACCGACACGCTGAGGAAGGTGCCGGCGTGCGACAGCGTCGCCGAGGTGATGTCCCAGGGTTCGCTCAGCACGGCCTCGTGTTCGAACGTCTGCAGATTGACTCGGCGCAGGGCGGCGAACTCGCCTTGATCGTTCGCGGTGTAGTAGAACCAATGCCCGTCGGGGCTGAAGGTCTCGGCCGAGAAATTGGCCTGCCCTTGGTGCTCGGAGACAGCAGTCTGACTGCCCGTAGCCAGCTCGACCACGAACAGGTCGGAGTCGTTCGTGGTGTTGGCCTTGCCCAGGGCGACCCAGGCGCCATCGCCCGAGACCGGTCCGGGTTGCAGCCCGGTCTCGTTCTTGTACACCAGCGTTCGCGCGTAGTCGGATGCCGCATACCGATAGAGATCGAAGAAGCGCGGATCGCGCTCGTTGCTGTAGACGTAGAACACCTTGCCGGCGCTGTCGAATCCGGCGAACTGGGCCTTGAGGTTGTCTCCCGGCGTCAGGTCGCGCTCGCTGCCGTCGATCTCGCGCACGTAGAGGTGATTCAGCTCGTTGCCGCCCTGGTCTCGGGTGAACAGGACCCGGTCGTCATCCGGAAAGTACGCCACCGCGTAGTGGTTGTCGGAGTCCGACGCGGTGACTGCAGTCGGCTCGCCGCCGGAAACCGGCATGCTGTAGACGTTCCAGACACCATTGCTGTTCGACGAGAACAGGATGCGCTGTTCGTCGGCACTGAAGGCGTTGTCGCGGAAGCCGGTCGAGGCGATGAACTCCTCCACCGTGTACTGCCGGCTCGGCAGACTCACTTTCGCCGACTCGGCGGCGGCAGCCGGCGCCTGTGCCTCGGAAGACTCCTGCGGCGAACACGCCACCAGGGCAAGCGCGATGGCGATGGCAGAACACCGTGCTGGCTGCAGCAGCGCGGTTCGGTAGGCGGCGAACGGCCGGTTCGGCATGGGGCGGCTCCTCGGGGAAAGCGCGATTCTATCGACAACATCCCCGCTTCGAACAACGCGCCACAGCAGGTCGCCGGCCGCCTTGCTGAGCCCACGACTGTGCCGGCACACTGGTGACCATTCAGGACAACGCTTCACGACCTGCATGTCGTGTAGCTCCGTCGAGACGATCGACGAAGCGAATCGTTTCTCCCTCCGCGCAGCACACGGCCACCGTTCCTAGGCAGGACTTGCAGCATGACCCACGGCACGCACGACTTCGTCGATGATCCGCGCAATGCCACGATCCAGGTGTGGATCAATGGCCATCTGAAGCCACGGGAGGATGCCACGGTCTCCGTCCTCGACTCGGGCTTCGTCCTGGGCGATGGCGTCTGGGAGGGCCTGCGCGTTGTGCGCGGCCATCCGGTGTTTCTCGACGCCCATCTCGATCGCCTTTACGAAGGCGCGAAAGCCCTGATGCTCGACGTCGGCATGGACCGCGCAGAGCTGACCCGAGCCCTCTACGCCACGCTGCGCGCCAACGACATGCTGGATGGCGTGCACATCCGCCTGATGGTGACGCGCGGACTCAAGCGCACGCCTTACCAGGACCCGAGGGTGTGCATCGGACCGGCGACGGTGGTGATCCTGGCCGAGTACAAGACCCCACTGCCCGACGTCGCCGAACGCGGACTGAAGCTGTTCACCGTGCACGTGCGACGCGGCTACCCGGACGTACAGGACCCCAAGCTCAACAGCCACAGCAAGCTGAACTGCATCACCGCCTGCATCCAGGCGTACACGGCCGGCGCCGACGAGGCGCTGATGCTCGATCCGCATGGCTTCGTCGCCACCTGCAACTCCACCCATTTCTTCATCGTTCGCCGCGGCGAAGTGTGGACCTCGACCGGGGACTTCTGTCTCGGAGGCATCACTCGATCCAAGGTGCTCGAAGCCTGCGCGGAGATCGGCGTCGCGGCGCGCGAGAGGAACTTCAGCCTGACCGATGTCTACGGCGCGCAGGAAGCCTTCGTCACCGGCACGTTCGCCGGACTCGTTCCCGTGCGCGAGGTCGACGGCAGGAGGCTGGGCTCGGCCGACCCTGCCGCCCGTGCGCTGACCAATCGGTTGCGCGCCGCGTATCGCGCCCTGGTTGAGCGCGACGTGGCGAATCGAAGCTCCGACGAATGACCACACGCCGCATCGCGATGTGGTCGGGGCCGCGCAATATCTCCACCGCGATGATGCGGGCATGGGAGAACCGGCCGGATTGCACCGTGATCGACGAACCGCTGTACGCGCACTATCTCGCGGCAACGGGTGCGGACCATCCCGGGCGGGACGAAGTCATCGCAGCCGGCGAGACCGACTGGCGAACGGTCGTTTCCACCCTGCTCGGCCCGGTGCCCGGCGGCAAGCCGCTCTGGTATCAGAAGCACATGTGCCACCATTTGCTGCCTGGCATGGCTATCGACTGGATCGATGCGCTGGACAACATCCTGCTTGTCCGCGATCCACGCCAGGTCGTCGCGTCGTACCTGCGAGCGCGCGAAACCGTCACGCCCGAGGACATCGGCGTACCGCAGCAGGAAGCGCTGTTCGAGCATCTCCGCGCACGCACGGGAGACGACCCGATCGTGATCGACTCGGGGGCATTTCTTGCCGCACCCGAAGCCCACCTGCGTCAACTGTGCGAGCGCCTCGGCCTCGACTTCGACCCGCGCATGCTGCGCTGGCCGCAGGGTCCGCGCGACACCGACGGTGTCTGGGCGCCGCACTGGTACGCGTCGGTATGGGCATCGACCGGATTCGAGCCGGCGCGTGAGCACCCGCCTGAACTCGACGCGCACGCGGAGTCGGTGGCGGCGCGATGCATGCCGGCCTACGAGCGCATGCGCGCCGCCAGCCTGCACACCTAGCGGGAACCCCGTGCTCAGCAAGGTTTCTCAGGCCCAGCACGCCGACACCGCTGCGATGAGACGCAAGCATGCACGGCTATGACTGTGTCGTGGTGGGCCTGGGCATCATGGGCGGCGCGGTGGCCCATCAGCTGGCCGTGCGCGGCCGAAGGGTGCTCGCCGTCGACCGCTTCGACATCCCGCACGGATTCGGCTCCTCGCACGGCGAGTCGCGAATCATTCGCGAGGCCTACTTCGAAGACCCATGTTACGTGCCGCTGGTGCAGCGTGCCTACACGCTCTGGTCGGAACTGGAACAGGGCGCAGGCGCGTCGCTGTATCTTCGCACCGGCGGCGTGATGCTCGGACGACCCGACAGCGATCTCGTTGCCGGTGGCCTGCACAGTGCGCGAACGCATGGACTGCAGCACGAAGTGCTCGACGCCGCTGCCGTGCGTGCCCGGTTTCCAGCCCTGCGTCCGGACGCCGACATGATCGGCGTGTTCGAGCCGCGGGCGGGGGTGCTGCGTGCCGAGGCCTGTCTTGATGCGATGCTCGCCGCGGCGCGGCACGCCGGCGCCGAGCTCCGGCTTCGCAGCACGGTCCAGCACCTGAGTCTCGACGGCGAGAATCCGCAGCTGCAGATTGACGGCCAGACGGTTCGTTGCCGCAGGGTCGTGCTGTGCGCGGGCGCCTGGGCGAGCGGGTTGCTTCCCAGCCTTGCCGGGCGACTCGGCGTCGAGCGTCAGGTCCTGCACTGGTTTGCGCCGGCTTCGCCGCGGGAAGCGCGCGGCGGCCCCGTGCACTTGTGGCAGGCAGTCGACGGCGGCTACCCGTATGGCTTCCCGGACCTGGGCGCGGGCATCAAGCTGGCCCGCCACCACGGTGGACTGGCATGTTCAGCGGATACGGTCGACCGCACGGTACACCAAGCCGAGATCGACGCCATGCATCAATGGGCGGCACGCTACCTGCCGGACGCGGTCGGCGCGTATCTCCGCAGCACCGTGTGCCTGTACACCAATACGGCCGACGGACACTTCCTGCTCGCGCCTGCTCCCGAGCATCCGGGCGTGTGGGTCGTCAGCGCCTGCTCGGGACACGGATTCAAATTCGCACCGGTCATCGGCGAACTGATGGCGCAATGGGTGTGCGACCAACCGCTGTCGTTCGATCTGGCCCGATTCGGTTGGCGCTGACCGTCGGCGTCTCGAGCGCCCACGCCATTCCAGGCCAAAGCCCCATGAGGGCTGCTCCGGATCGCATGCTCCACGCAGGCCCCACAGTACGCGGCTGACGAAAACTCGGTTCCGTGACAAACCGGACGGGACGCGTGCCGCCGCACGGACCAAGAAAAAGGGCCGGCGAATGCGATTCGCCGACCCTCTTGTCTTTGCAATATGGCGCGCCCGGAGAGATTCGAACTCCACCAAGTTCGTAGCCTGTTACAGCTGGCCTTACTTTGACTATCTTTTCTTACATATACTGACACTAAATACTATTAGTTATTCTTCGTCAGACACTTAGGGCCATTTTCATGGGGTACGTTAGTGACATTTCAGACTGGCTGTCACCACGTACGGCACTGAAATCACCTCGAACTGTCACAGGTCTGCTACCATCTTTCCGACCCCCAAGTGACGCCGGAGAGAGTCTGCAGTGCGAGGATCCAGCGTCACCCGCAGCCTCGGCAACGGATCGTAATGGGGGCTTCTCGTCCGCTTCCTGCTTGGCTGAAAACGGTAGCGCTGTCGGCGGCAGCTCGCGGTTTCGTCGAGCTCTGTGACCCACCCCAGCAGCCGCTCGGATTCGCAGACTTCGTCTCGGGGGTCGACAGCGCACAGCGGGCACTTAGCCATGGCCGGGAAGTGATCTTTCGGGGACATCCCCTTGCTGCGTTGATCGCCGAACTCAGACAGACGCTACCCGACACGCCCAGCGGCATCCCGGCGCAGTGGACCCAGGACAACCTCCACGGACAAGGGCCATCTGCCTATCGGTCGTTCGCGCAACGCTCCACCCCAGCCACCGCTGCTGGATATGCGTGTCTGAAGGGACTGCTGTTGGGCCTGCTTCTGATCCGAGCCAGAAACCAGTCTGCCTGCAGCCTCCGAACTATCGATGAGGTCACACGATTCGTGCGCATGGCAAGCGCCGATGTCCACATCGACCACGAGCTGGCACGGGCGCGCTTTCTTGCCTCGCTGCCGGCAACCTTCACGCCAAGCCTAGTGCTGCGCGCAGCCAATCATGAGCGAGCAAGCACCCAGGAAAACCCTCTCGCGCCGCGACTGAAGGAGATCTCCAAAGCGGTTGAGACTCTCGTCAAGTCTTCCCACCTGCTCTTCGATGGGACTGACCACACCGGCGCGGTACCGCCGTCCGCTAGGCCGGCACCCACCAAATCGGGCGACAAGGGCCCTCGATCCGATAGAAGGAGCGAGCCGCGGGAGAGGCTTGGCGCTCTCTCCTATTCGCCACTCCAGGACGACGCCACCCCCGCCGCCCTGCTCTACGGCCCCCTCCTCCCCATGTCCGAGGAGCAGCGGATGGAGTTGGCCATGGCGGCCGAAGACCCGGAGGATCGCGCATCTATTGCCGCGGCCGTGGCCTTGGACTGCCCGCCTTCGATGCGAAAGGTGGAGCGCTTCAGAACCGCGAGGCGGATACTCTCTGACGTCCGGCAAGGCTTCTGGGCCAGAACGCAGTGGGACGCTCTGTCAGTCGGAGAGATGCGGGCGACGCTGGAACGCCTCCGACAACGCCTGGAGGCAACAGATCAGGAAGCCCACCCAAAGCGATTCGAGGCGCTGGTCCTCGCCTTGTTGTCCGGATCGACCGGGCTTCCACGTCGCCGCTGCCATGCGCTCCCAATCAAGCGGTCGAGCGATTCTCATCAGGCCCAGGACTCGATTGATCCCCAGCGCGGCCTTCTCAGGCTGCCGCTGGTGGCACGTGAAGAGCGATTCACCCCCTCGTCGCAGCAAGCGCTTTACCTCGAGTCCGTTGGAGACTCGGTGGCCATCTACCTCTCCAGGGAGGTGACAGCGGCACTTCGACAGCTTTCGCCCTCACCGGATGGCTACCTATTCAGCAGCGATCTTGCTGAACTAGAGCGACTGCTTGATGAAATGTTCGAGGCGGATCGTGAGGCAGAACCTCGAACTACGGCCGCGAGGATGTGCCGGGCACATCAGCTGGAGGTGCTCTCCCAATGCGGCGATGTCGCCGCCTCTCAGATGATCTGCGGGCAGTCCCTCGGAACCCCTCCGGTCGGCTTGTCCTACTACACCGCAACTACGACACGGCTGCAGAGCATCTACGATCAGGCGATCATCCGCCATGGTTTGACTCCCGCCGAGCAGGACACCGCTCCTGTCGCCCTCGTTGGCAGCAGGCTGCACCTTTCAGATCGGACCCTCGACGAGGCAATTGCTTCGGTCTGCACCGGACTGATCAACAGACCGCGTTCCGATCGTCTTGCGGGACGCCGCCTCATGAGCCTCCATGACGATCTGGTCCGTGGCATGGCCACCATCTTCATGGCGGGCACCGGCTTTCGTCCGACGTTCAGGCTTGGCGAGATCCGTTCGACTCACATCAACTGGATCTCCGGCTATGCGGTGATCTCCGACAAGGAAACGGACTCCGCCCACGAAGGCCGACTTGTACCGCTTTGCGACATCGTGATGCGCTCCTTTGGCGCCTACGGCGAGAACCTCGCTCGGATGATCGCGTCGAAAGAGGTGAGTGCGGCTGCCAGGCTTGCAGCCAAGAAGGCGCTGACTGGAGAAGGCCCTCTCCTTTATGTGTTCGACCAAACTGGACGTGCCCAGCCCCTCACCCCGCAACAGGCACTGTCCCGCTTGCCGACGGCGTGGCCCCTTCCTGCCAACTTTCTGCGCCACCGCATCGCCACTCGGCTCCGTGAGGTTGATTGCCCAGTCCCCTACACCCAAGCCCTGCTTGGGCATATCGAGCAGGGCATCCAGCCTTTCGGAGCGGAAAGCTTCATGCTCCCGAGCGACTACCTTTCGGTCACCCGGGACGCGGTGGACCGCATATTGCGTGAGGATGGGTGGAAGCCGTTGCTGGGCGGCAGCGATCCATGCCAGACGTTCTTGGGCCATGCACCACCGGCAGAAGCGTCCACGCGAGGTGTTGTAGCTGCCTATGAGCGATCAGTTCACCAGCGCTTCCGCGTCGCCCGCGAGGAAGTGGATCGTCTCTGGAGAGAGCAGAGCAGCGCCATCAAGCAAGACGTGCTCGAAACCGTCAGGCAGATCCAGCCGGCCTTGGTCAGCGACCCCAGCCAGCCGCATGAGTTGAACTCTCGGGCCATTACCGAGCTGCGGGAGGCCGTCTCCGCCGGCGCCGACAGCGCAGCCATGGCCGAGCTACGCATCAAGGCACTCGGATCGATGCTCATGGACCAGCGAAAAACCAATGGCTGGAGGATCAAACGGATTCCCAGATTCTTCGCCGTGCCTCCGGTACCGAGCATCCATCACCCGAGCTTCGTCCAGGGTCACCTGACGATCGAGCGCCTGCGAGCGCATTTTGTCTCACAACTTAACAGTGGCGCGTTTCCGATCACGCCGCCGCTGAACCGCTCGGCGATGATCTGCGTGCTTGCACTCGTACTGTGGCACGGAGTCGCCTCCTGGGAACGGATGGAGCGGATACTGCGCAGCCTCCGACATGCGAGCCCCCTCGGTTCCAATGGCGAGGGAATCGTCATACCCATTCACCTCACTCGCTATGCAGGCGACCCGAACCCGGAGCCCTCCAGTGAGGTCCTGATGGGGCCAGTGGCGCTGACTGGCATCTCAGCAATGCGCTGCGTCGATGACATCGAAAAGCCTGACATCGAAGCAGCCATCTCGGCCTGGCTCCCAGCAGAGATGGCCAAGGCAGCGCCCACGACCGGCCTCGAGCTTCTGTTCGCCTTGGCGAGGATCGCCCATCGATTCGAGTCGCCACCCCCGCTGCGGATGGTCTGGTCGGAACAGATCTTGTCGGTGAATGCAGCACCGGATCGAATACAGGCACTCTTCGGGACGGTGTCGCCGGGCAGTGACACATCCAATGGTTCGCCGATGGATCGCCAGGCCGCTACAGAGGCCAGCAGCGTCAGGCCGAACGAGGGGCGGTCCCGCTACGCCTGGCTGAAATCCGCACTTCGTGCATTGAAGAACCGCAACGCAGCGGTGCCGCGTTCGTTGTATGGGCGAAGTTCCGTTCCGGCAGCGACGACACAATCTGTCCAGCCCGGCCCCGTCAGGGAATCCCAGCGGCGCGAAGAGGTCAGCCGTCTGCTCAGAGAGCAGCTATCAGAATGGCCTGAGGACGGATCGCTCGCGCGCGCGCTCACAAGCTACGCGCTCGACCGCCTGACAGCAGGCACGCCCTGGTCGTCAAGAATCGCCCCTACAACTCTCTACAAGTACGTGCTCGGGGCAGGAACACCGCTGATTGAGACAGACCCCGAACTCCACCTGCCGAGCCTCGATGAGGAGGACTTCGCAGACATATACGAGGCCTGCATTGCCGAGGCGCCTGCGGGCTATCAGGAAGAGCTGGCGGCATTCCTTGCCTACTTCCACGGATTTCTGGTCGAGCAGCGCCTCGCCCCAAAGGTTGCGGTTGGGGGAACGGCCTGCCGCTTCGTCAGCCTCCCCACCGTCGGCTATCTCAGCCCCAACGAGATGGGAGCAAGCTTGGAGATTCTCCGCGACGAGCTCGAGCGCATTGCATCCAACCAGGCTGCTTTAAGCGAACAGCGGGCCGCGATCGCCGTCCTGTGCCTCGGCTTCGGCGCTGGGACGCGGACCACCGAGACAGTGCTTCGGGAGTCGCGGGAACTGATCAGCAATGCAGGACGACGGGCTCTGATGGTCCGCCGCAACCGACTGGGTTCGATCAAGACCTACCACAGCAATCGGCTGATCGATCTGGAACACTCCCTTCCAGCGCTCGGCTGGGAGATTCTGGAGGCTTGGCGGAGCGACTCAGGGTCCCTGATGTCGCAACCCGAAACGAAACGAGCGGCGCTGTTTGCGCGGACAGTCGACGGCAGCGTGTCCCTTGAGCCATCTCGGCTCATGCGCGGCCTCGGCGCTGTGCTCAGACGAAGCACCGGGCGTCCAGATGCGCGTGTCTACTGGTGGAGGCATACGGCGGTATCTAATGAGGTGCTGATGCTGTTCGCCACCGATGAGCTGCTCCTCGCAATCGAAGACGCGACGACCCGCATCGGCAGACCGTGGCTTCCGGAAGCAGATCGAATACGCAGTGCTCTTGGCAATGAGCTTCCTCTTGGCCCGGCCCACGCGGCCAGCTTTCGCGCCCGACGCGGCCACGCCTCAATGCACACCCCCTGGACCACCTATACGCACACCGCCGGACTGGTGGAGCCTTGGCCCTGTCGGACAGCCTCCGATCGACTATCCACTACGGCTCTCGCCTTGGTGCTGGACGTGAAGCCAGCCGCTCTGAGGCAACGGCTATGCAGATCCGGCGTCAGTGGTGCGGCCGGTCGCTCGACCGTACGGCACCTGATCCAGCAGGCGTTGCCGCCAGTTCCCGAGCGGATTCCAGCGTCAGAGGTGCAGCGCGGTCCAATCACTTCAGCAACTGGTCTCAGTGTAGACCCGGCACAGTTCTGCCAAGCACTGACCAGATCAGCCAGACGGGGCGACTTGGGACCCCTAGCCCGGTCGCTTTGCCTCACCGAACCCTTGGCTCGGCGACTTGACGATCGACTGGCCGAAGTCATGGAGGCAAATGTCCATGGTTTGAACCTGGGTCTCGCGCGTTGCGGTGAGCCCGGGACGAAGACGGGCGTTCCTCGGCATTGCCCTGCCCGATCCGCTCCCTTGTCCTACGCAAGGCTCGACGAGACATGGGTGGCAGGATGCCTTGCTCGACGAGTCGAACGCCCCCAGTTGGAGAAGGTCTGGAAGATCGTCCTGCGTGGCCTGGACACCAAGACCGGAGTGATTGCGGTACGCAGCGATCAAGAGTTCATCTTCCTGCTCAACGAGCTGCCGATCGCCATCGGCAACACGGCAAGCGATCCGTATCAATTGGCGGTGATCGCAGACACTTCGCTGGGAGCTTCCGAATTGGCGTTTCTGGCAGAGATTAGCACCGGCACGCGAAGCAGCGGCTGCCGAGTCCACAGCCAATCGATACGTGTGCCCAATGGCTGGTCGTTGGCCGGTGTCGCGGTGGAGCGCAAGACCAGCACCCGGCGACAGATTGCCGGGCTGGCGCTCGCCGGGCTGGGATCCGAGCTTCTCCTGTCAATGGCGTAGTGAGTCTCCGCGCCGCGAAATGAATTGTGACCACTTGCGCGGCGCAGGCTGATGTGGTTCGATCCTTCCCAGCCTCTGGCTCCGTCCTCGCCGCGGTGATTGGCGAGCCGAAGCGATCCTCGGATTGGTTCGCATATGGAACGCGGGTTAAGTCCCGCGGCGTTGGTCTCACGCGAGGCCCTCGTAAGTTTCTGGCGCCAGCACACTGGTGCGCGCTGAGGTAGGCGTCCTGAAGACACCTACCTCATCACTACCAACAGTTTTCTGTTGGTTCACCGGTAGCACCCACAGGCAAGTTGCGCCTGGGGTTTGGTGCCCATCATTTTCGCTCATGCCAACGCTCTGACGTCCGTCGCGGGACACAGGCCAGCGTTGCCATGTGCCGTGTCTGATCGACGGACACGCTCATTTCTCGGCGCCGCGAGACGCCACACCTGCGCACTAGCTGCGCCCGATGTCCCTCTCGCCTTGATCTTCAGCTAACGCGCCTGGACCTCCCAGCGCTCGCGCGACCGCGCGCAGGAGTCCGGCACTTACCACCATTCTTGCTAGGGAAAATCCATGTCAAATCTGTTGATTGCCGTACGCGTTGAGGACGGCCAGTCCTTTAACAGCCGCGATCGTGTCCCAAGCCGTGGTGTAGCAAGCGGTCATCGCGACGCAGGGCGTCGGTGTTCGGTCAGTGCGCCACGGCGGGCACGCTGACGAGCGCAGTGTCGCCTACGCTGGCCAGGGTTTCCAGCG
>JAGRJY010000109.1 GCA_020442465.1 Lysobacterales bacterium | reverse complement strand
GCTCATGACGATATGTTCGCATGGCCGGCGCATCGTCCGCCGGGCGTCGCGCCGCAGAGCGCGCGCCGGGCCGGGGATCCCGCTAAGCTCGTGGTTCCCACCCAGGCATCGACGGAGACACCGATGAGCGAGGCTCTGGACCCGGCAACCGCCTTCGACGTGCTCGTCGAACGCCGCGGTGCGGTGCTCGAACTGACCTTCCATCGACCGGAAAAGCGCAACGCGCTGACCCACTCGATGTACGCCAAGCTCGCCGACGCCCTGCAGCTGGCCAATCGCGACCCCGAGCTGCGTGCGGTGATGCTGACCGGTTTTGGCGACGCCTTCACCGCCGGCAACGATCTCGACGACTTCCTGCGCCCGATGCCGGAAGGCACGCCGCCGGTGCTGCGCTTCCTGCATGCGCTGGTCGACTTCGACAAGCCACTGCTGGCCGCGGTGAACGGGTTGGCGGTCGGCATCGGCCTGACCATGCTGCTGCATTGCGATCTGGTCTTCGCGTGCAGCACCGCGCACTTCAAGGCACCGTTCGCCGAAGTCGGGCTGATTCCCGAGGCGGCTTCCTCCCTGCTGCTGCCGTCCACGGTCGGCATGGCCTGGGCCGCCGACGTGCTGCTCGCCGGCCGCGAGCTGAGCGCCACCGAGGCGCTGAAAGTGGGGCTGGTCTCACGGGTACTGCCGCACGGCATGCTGCTGCCCGAAGCCCGGCACGTCATCGACGCCGTCGCGGCCATGCCGCCGCAGGCCATGGGTCGCAGCAAGAAGCTGCTGCGCGGCGACCGCCAGGCGGTGCGCGCCCGCATCGCCGAAGAAGCGGCGCTGTTTCTCGATCAGCTGCAGTCGGCCGAATTCCGCGACACCGTCGCGGCCATGCGCGCGCGCCGGCACGCGCAGTCGTCCTAGCGATGCGCTGCCGGCGCAACAGTCGGACGCGCCGATCCCGCATCCGGTTCAGCTCGCCGCCGCGATGGCCCCGGCACGCGGCGCCGCTCTGAGCATCGCGGCATCGCCGTTGAGGATCGCCCACAGCTTGCCGAAGCGCCGGAACACCGACTGCTCGATGTAGGGCACGCCGTGACGCGCGCACAAGGCTTTCAGCTGCGGCGCCGCCTGGCGGTACTTGAGCATCGGCAGGTCGGGCCAGACGTGATGCTCGATCTGGTAGTTCAGGTAGCCCTGCAGGAAATCGCGCAGGTCGCTGCCGCCGGGATAGTTCACCGACCCGACCACCTGACGCAGGATGAACTCGTCGCCATCGGCGAAGTGGTCGTCGAAGCGGTAGACATCGTCGCCGGCGTGGTTCGGCACGATGATGAAGAACGTATGCAGCTGGGACAGCAGCTCGGCGATCAACAGGTTGGTCAGCACGGCCCAACATGCCGCCTCACCGAGGGGCAGGAACAGCGCCGGCAACAGGCCAAAGCGGAACACGGCGTAGGGCACCGCACTGCGCAGCCAGAAGTGCCACGCGCGCGGCGTGACCGGCAGCAGCAGACGCTCGCCGGGGTAGAGCAGGCGCCGCGCGGCGCCGAAGCCGGCGGCCCCGCGCGCGCGGGGTGCAGCCCCGGGCTGTTTGGCGCGCCCATCCACGCGCCGCCCACGCAGGTGCTCGCGCCAGGCCCAGAAGGTATTCGGCGCGTAGTAGATCAGCTTCCAGCTCAGCATCAGCACGCCGATCAGCAGCCACTTCAGCGGACGCGGTACCGCGCGCAGGCGCAGCAGCCAAGCGTTGTGCTCGACCAGGTCGGGATCATCGATCTCGCCGGTATAGAAGTGATGCAATACGTTGTGCTCGTGCGACCAGGCGCTGGGATGGATCCAGTCGGGCCAGTCGATCCAGCGCCGCCAGCCTCGCGCGAACACGGCGCTGCGGAAACGTTCCGGCACGCCGGGCACGCGATCGTAGCCCCGGTGCAGTACGTGGTGCGCCACCATCGTCCAGCGCGCGGACTGCCCGAGCGCCAGGGCCAGCGCCGCGAGCGGATTCACTCCCATCCAGGCGGTGGCGAGTCCGAGCACGGTGGCGGTACGCCCCCAGCGCTGCATCCGTCGCAGATGGATCAGGTCAATCTCACCCAGCTCGGCCTGCAGCGTGGCGCGCAGCGCCCGCACCTCGGCGGCGAACGCCGCCCGATCGACGTCGGGCAGCAGGGCGGTCTCGGGCCTTGCCGACTCGTCGGGCCGGACCGGCTGCCGGGAAGGGGAATGCGGCGCTTGCTGCACCTGGTGCAACTCCGGAATGGCGGGAAACAAGCATAGGCCAAGCCCAAGGTACTCCCCGCCATGGAGCCGAGATCGGTCTGGAGTTGGCATGGTCGGGCCGGGCGGGCCACAATGCCCGGACGATGGTCCCGCCATCGCCGACATGCGACGTGGACGCTTCCCGAACGGGACGGGAGGACGGCCACGCCGGCGGGACCGATGGCCGGCGTGCGGCGCGCACCGCTCCGTCGCCGGGCAGTCTGGATCCGACACAGCATCCGGTATGGACAGCGCAGCCCAAATCGATCCCGAATCCTCCGCTCCGCGAATCCGCTGCCTGTTGGTGGCCGATCTCGTCGATTCGACCGGTCTGATCGACCGCCTGGGCGACCAGGCCGCCGCCGACCTGATGCGTCATCTCGACGGCGTGGTGCGGCACCTCATCCAGCAGTACCGTGGCCGCGAGATCGACAAGACCGATGGCTATCTCGTGCTGTTCGAACGCGCGATCGAGGCGGTCGGATTCGCCCTGGCCTACCAGGCGGCCCTCGATGACCTCGGACGCGAGCGCAACCTGCCGTTGCGTGCGCGGGTCGGCATCCACGTTGGCGAGGCGCTGACCTGGCACAACCGCGACGAGGACATCGCCGAAGGCGCCAAACCGATCGAGGTCGAGGGTCTCGCCAAGGCGGTCGCGGCGCGGCTGATGTATCTCGCCCTGCCGGGCCAGGTGCTGCTGTCCGAAACCGCCCATGCGATGGCGCTGCGCGCGCGCAATGAGCTGCCCGCCCCCGGCTCGCTGCGCTGGCTGCAGCATGGACGCTACCGGCTGCAGGGCCTGGCCGCACCGATGGGCGTGTTCGAAGTGGGCAGGCTCGGTGTCGGGCCGCTCAAGGTGCCGCCGAGCAAGCAGAAGGTGCGCCGGCTGGTGCCCTGGTGGCGCTCGCGGCTGGCGCTGACTGTGCTGTTGCTCGCCATCACCGTGCCGGTCGTCTACGTCGGCCTGCGCCCGCGTCCCGCGATCGCCTTCACCGAGCGCGACTGGATCGTGGTCGGCGACGTGCGCAACCTCACCGGCGACTCGCGTTTCGATCTCGGACTGGATACCGCCGTGCGCATCGGCCTGGAGCAGTCCCGCTACGTCAACCTGGTCTCACCCCTGCGCACGCGGGATGCGTTGAAGTGGATGCAGCGAACGGCAGAGACCGTGGTCGATCGAGAGACGGGGAGTCTGATTGCCCAGCGCATCGGGGCCCGCGCGGTGCTGTTACCAACCTTGGCCCAGCTCAATGGTCGGGTCCGGTTCTCGGCAGAGCTGGTCGATCCGTATTCTGGCGTCACGGTGTATGCCGACTCGTCGGAGGTCGGCAATCCCGACCATATGCTCCCGGCAGTGGACGCAGTGCTGCGTAAGGTCCGCGGCAACCTGGGCGAGTCGCTCGCCAGCATCGAGAAGTCGACCCTGCCTCTCGACATGGTCACGACGCCCAGCAACGAGGCGCTACGCGCCTACTCGTTGTCCCTCAAGGCCAAACGGGAACAGCGCTTCCTCGATTCACGCAAGCTGCTTGATCAGGCGATCGAACTCGATCCTGAGTTCGGTATGGCCTTCCTGGCCCGCGCTTCGCTGTCAATGATCGAGGATGACTACGCTGCGGTCGATGCGGATCTCGAACGTGCAGCGCAACTGTCGAATCGGCTCAATCACCGCGAGCGGCTCATGCTGGAGGCCACCCGAAGCATGGCCAAACCCACCAACGAGATGATCTCCGCGTGGAGCGTGTACGCCGACATGTACCCCGAGGATGATCGGGCCGCGTACAACCTGTCTCTCTTCGC